>NZ_JBQFTL010000004.1:0-413968 GCF_056538625.1 Ruegeria sp. BF8
CTCAAGATGCCCCCGGTCTCTCCCAGGCGTCTCAACCGTCTTTCCAGTCCGTCAGGCCGTCCTTCCGACCAACCAACACCGCCTCAGCAGCGCCGGTGAAGGGCGTTCTAAGGATAACTACAAATCACCGCAAGCAGAAAATGACAAACTGCCGAACTTTTTTGCTGATTTTATTTTTATCAATGCCTGTCAGATACTTAGACAACAGCCACCTAGCTCCACCGTTGGGAATTTCACCCCCGTAGATCAAGCCCGACCCGCTGGTTTCTAAGCCCGACCTCACCAGACCACTATATATAGCGAAAGCGCCCGGACATCACCACAAGAACACTCGACTCGCGCCCCATGAGTCGACTCACTCTGTGCCCGATTGGCGGCTCGGAACGCACAAGCGTTGGTGCGCCGAACACAGCGTATTGCGCCTCCCCCATCTACTTGACGCGCACAGCGCCATTGGCCTCCGGCCGGACCGAATGACCACCCCATTTAAGGCACAAAAAAAGGCCGCGAAATCCATTCGCGGCCAGCAACGATCCAGGAGAGAGTGTCGGACCTTATGATGGCCCGATCATGAAACAGGTGACATTGCGCGCCTTCAGGCGGCGACAGGCCAGATCCGCCTGCTCGCGGGTCATGCCCTGGAAGGTCGCGTCGAACCCGCGCGAACTCTGGTTCACTTTGCGCAAAGTGCCTTCCAGTGTCGTCATTTCCGACAAAGCCGTTTTCAGCAAAACCTTCTCGGCCTCGTAGCGGGTGGTGTAGCGCCCGACATTGACGCCCCAAAGATGCCCGCCCGACGTGGACAGACGGGTAACGACCTCCTGCTCGGGCTCGGCCACGACTTCTGCGGGCTCGGTCGATGCAAGCACAAGGTTCTCGGGGCGCAGGGCCGGGCGCGTGTCGGCATTCTCGACCGGAGGCGCCGTCGGCGCGATATCCGTTGCGGCGATCGCCGCGGCGATGCCGTCTTGAATACGTGCACCGTTCTTGGCTGCGGTTTCAGCCACGGCGCCGGCAACCTGGATGGCCACCCCAGCCCCGGGTCGCATCACAGGTCGAAGGCTGCGCTGTGGTGCGCGGACCGCACTGGCCAATTGGGTGGCTCCACCCAGCCCGGTGTTCCCGGCATATGCCGGACGGGCAGGTTTGCGGATCGGAGCGCGCGACGGGGCGCGCCGGAATCCCATGTCCAGTAGCTCGGCCACCTTGGCGTTGCGCGAAGTGCTGGATTTGCCACCGAACACGGTTGCGATGATCCGTTTGTCCCCACGCTTGGCCGAAGCAACAAGGTTGAAGCCCGCAGCGCGCGTGTACCCGGTTTTGATGCCGTCGGCGCCCCGGTAGGCTGCCAGCAGCCGCCGGTTGGTGTTCGGAACAGTCTTGATGCCCGCATGTGTCGATTGGCGTGAAAACAGGTTGTAATACTCAGGATAGTCATAAAGCAGGTGCCGACCCAGCGTGGTCATGTCACGCGCAGTCGAAAGATGGCCCGCTTCGGTCAGCCCGTGTGCGTTCTTGAAGGTTGTGCGGCTCATGCCCATGGCCTTGGCCGTGCGGGTCATACGGCGCGCAAAGGCGGCCTCGGATCCGCTGAGAGCGATGCCGATCGCTGTCGCGGCGTCATTGGCCGATTTCACAGCGGCCGCGCGGATGAGATAACGGAACGCTATGGTCTGGCCCGCCCGCAGGCCCAGCTTGGAGGGCGGCTCGGCCGCCGCGGCCTTGGTGATCCGCACCTGGGTGTCCAGCGTGATCTCACCGTTCCGCACCGCTTCGAAGGCGATATAGAGGGTCATCATCTTGGTGAGAGAAGCAGGGTGCAGCCTGGTATCGGCGTTGCGGGAGTGCAGAACCTCACCGGTTCTGGCGTCAATGACCATTGCCGCATAAGGAGCCGCAAGCGCCTGAGTCGCCAGGACCAGCGCCATCCATACCACTGTGACTACGAGCAAGCCCGCCCGCGCCGGAACTATCCGCCGAATCTGCACGATCTTTGCCTCTGTCTGCCTCGCGCCGCCGAGTTTTCCCGGTCAGCCTTTTTGCTTATTTGGTCGAGGCTAACACACAGCACTGTTGAAATAAACCGAAAGCTGAAAAATCCGCGGCAGCGGCTCCGCTCGGTGGCGTCTAGATGTTGCGGCCCAACGGATGGCCGCCACCAAAACGGCGAAGATGTCAAAAAGTTGGCGCGGCTTCGTCGTAAAAGTTTGAAACTGGGGCCAATCTGTCACAGGTCAGGAAATCTGCCGGACC
This sequence comes from Ruegeria sp. BF8, assembly GCF_056538625.1. Lineage (NCBI taxonomy): Bacteria > Pseudomonadati > Pseudomonadota > Alphaproteobacteria > Rhodobacterales > Roseobacteraceae > Ruegeria > Ruegeria sp. BF8. Next base: position 2,254 of record NZ_JBQFTL010000004.1, read on the forward strand.
AGATCAGGAAGATCTCCCAAATCGCGGATCTCCCGGAAACGGGGATGGCTTGTCGGGATCTCGGCCTGCTCGATCTCCCACACCAGACCGTGCGGTACGTGCACGCCCCAGCACCCCGCCTGGATCGGCGCGACCACATCCGACCGCATCGAATTGCCGACCATCATGGCACCGGCAGGTGACTGCCCCATCCGCCGAAAGACTTCGCTATAGGTGTCGGGCGTCTTTTCCGACACGATTTCGACCGCGTCGAACAGTTCACCCAATCCCGATTGGGCCAGTTTGCGCTCTTGATCAATGAGATCACCCTTGGTGATCAGAACAATGCGATGGGTGCCTGCGATTGTCTCGACCGTCTCCCGCGCGTGAGGCAACAGCTCGATCGGGTGGGACAGCATCTCCTGCCCGGCTTCGATCAGTTCGCGGATGACCCTGGCCGGGACTTTGTCTTCCGTCACCTCGATTGCGGTTTCGATCATCGACAGGACGAAACCTTTGATGCCATACCCATAGTGGCGGATGTTGCGCTTCTCGGCCGCCAACAACCGCTCCATCAGATGGTCACGGTCTGCATGATCCGCCAGTAGCGCAGCAAAATGCGCTTGGGTCAGCTGAAAGAAACGCTCGTTGTGCCACAAGGTGTCGTCAGCGTCGAAAGCGACGATGGTCAGGTTTTCATCCATTTCGAATCCGCCCGGTTGCTCTTTCCTCTGGGTGGGTCGACGTTATATAAGCCCTGAAACGACCCGAAGTGTGAATCGGAAAATCTCGCGACATGATTGAAGCCCGTTGGATGATGGCTGGCAAATCGGAAGACGATGGCGACACGTCAATCCTTGTTCAGACCAAGCCCAAGACCAAACGACCGCCCTTGTACAAGGTGCTGCTGTTGAACGACGACTACACGCCCATGGAATTCGTGGTTCATGTGCTCGAGCGGTTCTTCGGGATGTCCCATGCGCAGGCCTTCGAGATCATGTTGACCGTGCACAAGAAAGGTGTGGCCGTGGTCGGCGTATTCAGCCACGAGATTGCCGAGACCAAGGTTGGGCAGGTGATGGATTTCGCTCGTCGGCACCAACACCCGCTTCAATGCACCATGGAGAGAGAGGAGTAGGGTCGCGACGCGCGCCTCTGCCCCCTTCAACCCGCTCTGATGTCCTTACGATTGTCTCTCGCCCTCGACTCGGGCCTGACCCTGTCGGAACCGATATCGGTCATTGGACCGACGCCGGATCATGACCTGTCGGCGCTGCCGAACGGTGTCGAGATTGTTCAACCTTTCAAACCATTCCACGACCATTTCCGGGACCGCGGCTTGGCAGCTGTGCCCGAAACCGACAGCGCCTGCGAAGACGTGGTTCTGTTTCTGCCCCGCGCCAAAGCGCAGGCACGCGCCATGATCCATCATGCGTGCAGCCGGGCCTCGGGAACGGTTGCCGTTGATGGTGCCAAGACAGATGGCGTGGACAGCTTGCTGAAGGACGTTCGCAAGCGGGTCGAGATCGAGGGCCCCATCGCCAAGGCGCATGGCAAGATCTTCTGGTTCAAGGCCGATCCCGACGCATTTGCAGACTGGGCCGCGTCCACAGGACAGATGGCGGATGGCTTCCAAACCGCGCCCGGGGTGTTTTCGGCCGACGGGGTCGATCCTGCTTCGGCACTGTTGCGCCAGACCCTTCCACCAAAGCTTGGACCTCGGGTCGCCGATCTGGGTGCCGGGTGGGGCTATTTGTCCTCCGGGCTGCTGCAGGATGACACTGTGCGCACGCTGCATCTCGTCGAAGCCGACCATACTGCCCTGACATGCGCCCGGACCAACGTGCCCGACCCAAGGGCACAGTTCCACTGGGCAGATGCGGTGACGTGGTCTGCGCCAGAACCCGTGGACACCGTTGTCATGAACCCGCCGTTTCACACGTCGCGCAGCGCCGATCCCGACCTGGGGCGTGGGTTCATCACCGCCGCCGCGCGCAACCTGTCCCGCTCGGGCCACTTGTGGATGGTCGCCAACCGCCATCTCCCCTATGAAACGACTTTGACTGACGCTTTCGCGCGGGTCGAGGAAATTGCAGGCGACAACCGGTTCAAGGTATTCCACGCCTCTCGCCCTCGGCGGTGAAGCCGATTAACCTGCGCCGCGACTCAGGAGGAAACACATGTCCTTTTCCATAGCCGGCAAGACCGCCATCGTTACCGGAGGCGCCAACGGCATCGGCCTTGCCATCGGCCGTCACTTTGCCGATGCGGGCGCCAACGTGATGTTCGCCGACATGGACGAGAAACGTCTGGCAGAAGAACTGGGCGAACAGGCCGACGACAGCAACGTCCGCTACTTCGCCGGTGATCTGCGCGAAAAGCTGACGATCGCCAACCTCCTTTCGGCCACTCTGGATGCATTCGATCAGGTCGATATTCTGGTCAACGGGGCCAGACAGGTCATCCCGACGGATCCGCTGGACCTGGAAGACGACTCGGTTCGCACCCTTCTGAACCAGAACCTGATGCCCGCCCTGCGGCTGAGCCAGCTTGTGGCCAAGCGGATGATCAAACAATCCGAGGATCAGGAAGAGGGACCGAATGGTTCGATCATCAACCTGTCCTCGATCGCCGGTCAGCGCGCGCATCCAGGCCTTTTGGCCTATTCGGTTTCCAGCGCCGCGCAGGACCAGTTGACCCGGTCCCTAGCAGTGGCGCTTGCGCCTCATCGGATCCGCGTGAACTCGATTGCGTTGGGGTCGGTCATGAGCGCATCACTGCAGGCCACCCTGAAAGACAATCGGGACTATCGGCGGGACATTGAGGATCATACCCCACTGGCCCGCATTGCCGCCCCGGCCGAGCTGGCCGAAACGGCGCAATACCTTGCCTCGGACGCGGCTGCGTTCATTACCGGGCAAGTCCTGACAATTGACGGTGGACGGACCCTTCTGGACCCGGTTGCCGCCCCCGCGCATTGAGCCTGACGATGTTTGAAACGGAAAAATCCACCGCCTCGGCCTGGTTTCGCCAGTTGCGCGACGAAATCGCCGCGGCCTTCGAGGCTTTGGAAGACAGCCACCACGCGGGGCCGTTTTCCGATGCCCCCGCCGGGCGGTTCGAAGTCAAGGAAACTCGACGCCAGTCTGAGGATGGCTCGGACGCGGGCGGTGGGCTGATGTCGGTCATGCGCGGTGGCCGCGTGTTCGAGAAGGTCGGCGTCAATGTCTCGACCGTCTACGGCACGCTCGGCGAGCGGGCACAACAGGCGATGGCCGCGCGCAAGGGCATCCCCGGTATGGCCGACGACCCGCGGTTCTGGGCCTCGGGCATCAGCCTTGTGGCGCATATGCAAAACCCGCATGTCCCGGCCGTTCACATGAACACCCGCATGTTCTGGACGCCGCATGCCTGGTGGTTCGGCGGCGGATCCGACCTGAACCCCTGCATCGAGTACCCCGAGGACACGGCGCATTTCCACGCCACGCAGAAGGCGCATCTGGACCCGCACGGACCAGGGCACTATCCGCGCCTCAAGGAGTGGGCCGACGAGTATTTCTACATCCCGCACCGCAAGCGCGCCCGGGGCGTCGGCGGGATCTTCATGGATGATTACTGCACCGGAGACTGGCAGGCCGATTTCGCGCTGACCCAGGACATTGGCCGCGCTTTCCTGCCGGCCTTTCTGCCGCTGGTCGAAAAGCGGCGCGTGCAGCCCTTTACCGAAGCGGACAAAGACACCCAGCTGGTGCACCGCGGGCTCTATGCCGAATACAATCTGGTCTATGACCGGGGCACGAAATTCGGGCTGGAAACCGGGCATGACCCAGACGCAGTGCTGATGAGCCTGCCGCCGCTGGCCAAGTGGGTCTGAGACGTCAGAACCCGAAATCCATGAAGTTGTCGTAGCAGTAGTTCTGCGCTGAGGACGCTGACATGTTCTCGCCCACCCGCTTGACGGTGATTGAATAGCCGGGGGTGGTATCCACGCCCGGCGGCGGCTTCAACGAGAATTGCACGGTTCGGACACCCGGCTCGTAAGCCCTCCAGATGTAGATCCGTTGCGAACCGGGGACACCCAACTGCCGAATGGCGAAATCGCCGATCCCGCACCAGTAGTTGACAGGGGCTGACGACCCGATTGCCTTGACCTCGTACACACCGTCTCCTACGGATCTTATCTCGGTGCGGTAGGTCGGGCGGACGCCGATGCCGAACCCGACAGCTTGTGCGGCAATTGGAGCCAACAGTGTTGCAGACAGAACCAGGGCTGAAATCAAATGCTTCATCAAAACTATCCGCCAAAAAACCGGGTTGTGCCAATCATAGGCCGCATGTCCATTGAGTAAAGCCAAACCCGGTCACCTTTGGAAACAGGCCGCGCCCACACGCCCTCTCAGCTTCGGCGGCGACAGAAAACAAGTACCATTTCAAGACTTTGCCCGATATACTGCCGATGTCCCAAGGGGTTGAGGTCAGGTTTGAGCAGAAAATTTCCAAAGGACTGGTTTGATATCTCTCCCGAGAAATACGCCGATTTCGGCGCGCTCTTCTACCTTGCCGGGCTGACCAAAACCCACCAGCAACGCAGCCTCGCCCAGGTTCTGTAAGCATTCGAAACGCCTTTGCGGCTGGGGCAGTATCACATCTTTCGCCAAAACGGATTCCCGCGCGGTTTCGTGACCTTTGCCGGGCTCAGCCCTGAAGCGGAATACCGATATGCGGTGCAGGAAAAGCCTTTGATGGATACTGATTTCACCAGCGGTTCATCTTTCTGAATCGTCGATTTGGTCGCACCTTGCGGACAGACCAACCAGATGGTCGAGATTCTGAAACGCGAGATTCCGCACCCGAGGGTGCGCACGAACCGCATGGACAGCGACATGACCCGAAACCGCATCGTCGAATGGACCCGGGATGAGGCCGGCAAGGTCCATATGAAGCTGTACCGGAAAAAAGAGTTCTCGCAGCTTCTGAAAGAACAGGGTGATTGACCCTGCCGCCTAAGATTTGGCGACCCGTCCACCGACATCCTGCGGTGCCAGCGCTACGGTCTTGACGACCGCGTGGCACGGTTTGCCGGGCTGCAACGCCAGGGCATCGACCGACCGGCGCGTCACACGGGCCAGCAGCGTGCCCGCCGGTGTTCGGACCGAAACGATCGCCCCTGGCCCTTCGCCCGCGCGCACGGACTCGACGGTGCCCTGCAGGACGTTCAGCGCCGACAGACCCTCGGGCTTTCGGTCCGACAGTATGACTTCCTGGGCGGGGATGCGGATCCGAAGCGTGTCGCCAACCGAATGCGGGATGCGCGGCAGGAACAGTCGGACACCGTTTGCCGTCAGTTCCGTCAGGCCGTCTTCGTGATGCGCGGCCACACTGACCTCAAGCACCGCACCCACAGCCCGCACACCTGTCGGCGCAACCGAGGGATCCGCCAGCACTTCGGAGGCCGGTCCCTGCCGCAGCACCTTGCCGTCCTGCAACGCCACGACCGAGGTGGCAAGGCGGGCCACTTCGGCCGCAGAATGCGTGACATAGAGAATCGGCACCGAGACCTCGTCCCTCAATCGCTCGAAATAGGGCAGGATCTCGGCCTTTCGCGCTTCATCCAACGCAGCGAGAGGTTCATCGGCCAGGATCAACCGCGGACTTGCCAGCAGAGCACGGCCAATGGCGACACGCTGCTTTTCACCGCCCGACAGGTGGGCGGGGCGACGGTCCAGCAGGTGGCCGATGCCCAGCATCTCTATCACGTGATCGGGGTTTTCACGGCGCGCGCCCCGGGGAGCGAACCACCGGCCGTACGACAGGTTTTGGCGCACGGTCAGGTGCGGGAACAAGCGGCCTTCCTGAAAGATATACCCCAGCCGGCGGCGATGCGGCGGCAACCAATGGCCTTGCTCGGTATCGAACAGCACCCAATCATCCACCGCGACCCGCCCAGCCTGGGGGCGCAGCAAACCGGCCACGGCATCCACAATGGTGGTTTTGCCCGACCCCGATCGTCCGAACAGAACCGTCACACCCCGCGGCGCCTGGAACAGGATGTCCAGGTCAATGCCCAGCAGGCGGTGGCTTATCTGCACGGAGAGGCTCATGTTCCGGCCACCCGGGCCGCTGCGCGACGCCCCACATATTCCGACAGAAGCAACGCCCCCATGGCGATGACGATCGAGATGATGACCAGCCGCATCGCGGCACTCTCACCGCCCGGCACCTGAAGGAAGGCATAAACGGCCGACGGCAGAGTCTGGGTCTGGCCGGGAATGTTCGACACGAAGGTGATCGTGGCTCCGAACTCGCCCATCGCCTTTGCGAAGGCAAGGATTGCCCCTGCGATGATCCCCGGCAAAATCATAGGCAAAGTCACGGTGACAAAGACAAAAGGTTGCGATGCCCCAAGCGTCGCTCCGGCCTGTTCCAGTTTTGGATCAACCGCCTCGATCGACAGGCGGATTGCCCGAACCATCAGCGGAAATGCCATGATCCCGGCGGCCAGTGCGGCTCCGGTCCAGCGGAAAGCCACAACGACGCCCAGATCAGCCAGCACCCGACCAACCGGGGCTTGTACGTTGAAGGTCAGCAACAACAGATAACCGGTCACGACCGGTGGCAGGATAAGCGGCAGATGCACCAGACCGTTCAGCACTTGTCGGCCGGGAAACCTCCAGCGGGCCAGTGCGTAGGCGACGAATATCCCGAGTGGCAGCGAAACGATCGTCGCCCAGAAAGAGACGCGCAGAGACAGCCGCAACGCTTCGATCTCGGCGGGGCCCAGCCAACCCATGGCGCTATCCGTGCGGCAGGGTGAAACCCTGCGCCTTGAATATGCCGGTCGCCGGTTCGCTCTGCAGGTAGTCGAGGAAGACATGCGCCTCAGGCCGTGCAGTCGCGGTCAGGGCCGCGGGATAGACGATCACCGGGTGCGTGCCTTCAGGGAAAATTCCGACCACATCCACCCGGGCCTCGGCCTGCGCATCGGATCGGTAGACAACACCCATTGGTGCCGCGCCGCTTGCGACAAGCGCCAAGGCCGCGCGCACGTTGTCGGCCTGAGCCACCTGATCCTGAACATCGTTCCACAGGTCCAGGGCAGTCAGCGCGGCCTTGCCGTAGATTCCGGCGGGAACCGCATCAACGAGGGCCATCGCCAGATAGCCGCCTTTCAACTGACCGCTCAGATCGAAGTCCGGCGTAAGCGTCTGTTCGCTGGGCTGCCCTGCGCGCGCAATCAGCACCAGCCCGTTGCCCACAAGATCGACGCGCGACGCCGGGTCGATGTCTCCGTTCCGCTCAAGAACATCCATCCAGGCGGTATTGGCCGAAATATACAGATCGGCCGGCGCGCCCAGCTGAATCTGCCGGGCCAAAACGGAAGAGGCTGCGAAGGAAACCGTAACCTGTTGACCTGTCGCGGCCTCGAATTCCGGAGCGATCTGGTCCAGCGCGGTCTTGAGACTGGCCGCCGCGAACACCAGGACCTCAGCCGCCGCAACCCGAACCGGGGCAACCAACGCGCCGCAAACGGCGGCAACCGCAACAAGACGGCGGCATGTGTCGAACTGCATCCCCGGCTCTCCTGTTCGGACGGTCGCACTGCTTTTGGCATATCGGAGGCAGCGGGCCGCAGGCAAGGTGTATTCCCGCCGGCGTGCCATGCAGAGTCCGGAATCAATTGGTCTTTCCGGCGTCGAAAGAGTAAGCCCGGAGAAAAAGGCGGCATCCCAAACCCGCAATCTGTCGCAAACGAAATTGATGTCGCGCACTCGCAAGACGAGTCTGGGCATGAACCAAACAGGACGTACACCATGCTGCACCAAACCCCGGGATTGATCGACACCGTTCGCGCGCGGTTTGCCCATGTGGACAGCTGCCCCTTTCAGGGTCCCCGCATCTTTTTCGAAAATGCCGGCGGCGCACTGACCTTGAACTCGGTGGTCGAAACCTCGGCCCGTTTTGCGGCCATCCCGGACAATCAGGGGCGGGACAACCCCGCCAGTCACGCGTTGGTCGACATCATCAGCCGTGCCAAGGCAGATCTTGCCGTGTTTATGAATGCGCCTTCGGGGCAGTTCTTCGTGGGTGAAAGCGGAACAGAGCTGCTGTTCCGCATGATCCGCACGGCCTGCGTGAATGCGCCAAAAGGGGCAAAGGTGATCGGCAGCTCGATCGAACATCCCGCCAGCCGCAGCGCCGCGCGCCGCTGGGCGGGCCTTGCCGGATTGGACTATGTGAACGTGCCGCATAACGACGCGACAGGTTTGGTTACGGCCGCAGATTATTCGGCCCACATGACACCGGACGTCGCGGTCGCCACGATCCTGCACGCTTCGCCGGTGACGGGAATGGGAATGGACGTGGCTGAAATCTCGCGCGCGATCCGGGCGGTGTCGCCGGATTGTTTCATCATCGTCGATGGCATCCAGCACGCAGCACACGGACAGTTGGATATCGACAGCTATGAAGTCGATGGATATGCGATTTCACCCTACAAAGTGTTTTCCCGGCATGGCTACGGCATTGCCTGGATCTCCGACCGGCTGACCGCCCTGCCCCATGACCAACTGATTGACGCGCCAGCTGATGGTTGGGAATTCGGCACGCGCGATACCGGCGCCTACGCCACGATGTCCGACGTGGTTGCCTATTTCGACTGGCTGGGCGGCCAGGTGTCGGATGCCCCTGACCAACGCACCAGAATCGAGGCCGCCGGCCAGGCGATTCATGCCTATGAGACCCATCTGACCAACGCGATGATCAACGGCGTGGGCAACCTGCCCGGCCTGCGCGATATGGATCACGTCGCGATTCTGGCCGGAGAAGACAACCCCGCCCGCGAAGGACTGGTGTCGATCGTGGTCCGCGACATGCCCTCGGCCGACGTGGTCTCGCGCCTGAACGCGCAGGGCATCCGAACCCACACCCGCAAGGCCGACCATTACAGCGGGAACGTGCTGAGCCCGTTGGGCTTGTCCGATTGCATCCGGATTTCGCTGTGCCACTACAACACCGAGCACGAAGTCGCGCAGCTGCTGACGGCATTGAAAGACATGAATCCCTGAGACACACGGCCACCGGCGCAGAAATTCTGAAAGACCCTCTTGCGCCGGCCCACCAGCTTGGCTAAATCCCCCCTCACGGGTGATTAGCTCAGTTGGTAGAGCGCTTCGTTTACACCGAAGATGTCGGGAGTTCGAGTCTCTCATCACCCACCATCCCAACCTCTTCTCCATTTTCAGTATTTGCGCGGGTATGACCTGCTATTTCCGGCTCGTCGCGCCAACCCATGCACAAATCAAAATACTATTTTGGTTTGCCGGCAGCCTCCTTTATTGTGGGTCAAAGCCAAAACGGGCTCACCGGAGGGACATCATGAAGACGGTACGGATCGCGAAACCCCTGATGCTTGGCCTGTCGCTGGCGATTTCAGCAGCGACCTCGGCACTCTCTCAGCAGTCCGACTGGTCCTATTCGGCCACGATCTACCTGTTCACCCCTGAAACCGAAGTGTCGTTGGACACACCGGCGGGAACCTTGGATGGCACACTCAGCTTCCCTGACGCGCTGGAAAACCTCGACCTGGCGTTCATGGGCACGTTTACCGCGTCGAACGGCCGTTGGTCGTTCCTTGCGGACTACAACTATACGAACCTGTCCTTCTTGAACGAGACCCCCGGACCGGCAAGTTCGGGTCTGGACACATCGTTCAAAACCCAGTTCCTGAGCGGCTATGTCGGCTACCGCGTCCTCAAAACGCCAACAGCCAGCGTCGATCTGGCTGGCGGGTTCAGATGGTTCAGCACTGAAACAAAGTTCAACCTGTTGCCCGGAACAGCGCCCGGCAATCAGAGGTCGGTCGACAGCAGCTGGACTGATCCGGTGATCGGCGTCCGTGCCCGGGTCGCGTTTTCGGACAAATGGTCGGGAACCGGGTTCCTGGACTATGGCGGGTTCCGCAGCGACAGCGAAACCTGGCAGGTCCTTCTGACTGCGGACTATGCGATCAACGACCGCTGGCTGCTACGCGGCGGGTACCGCTACATTTCCTTTGATCACGACATCAATGGCAATGACTTCAGCTTCCACCAATCCGGCCCGGTCATTGGCGCAACCTACCGATTCTAGGGCATTTGCCGCCCACTAGGTGACGCTCGACATGCAAAGCCCGTCCTGCGACGCATAAATACTGTCTTTCGGCACCCCGATGACGTTCGCTTTTTTGGAGTTCCGGCTTCAGACCCCCTAAGATCAACAGTCAAGGTTACTCTGCCGCGATCGCCTTCTCTTGCCGTCTCTCGACGTCTTCGATCAACAGCGTGCGGGTCGGAAACGGGATATTGATATCGGCTTCGTCCAGCGCTTCTTTGACTTTGCGCTTCATGTCTGCCTGGTACTGGAAGTAGTCCGAAGACTTGCACCAAACGCGGACAAGAAAATCGACGCTGCTGCTGCCAAGGTTGTTCACCTGGATGAACGGTTCGGGATCTGCCTGCGAACGGGCGTCCGACATGATCGTATCGCGAATGACACGCTCGGCCTCCGCCAGGTTGACGCCGTATCCAACGCCAAACGTCCATTCGGCACGACGGGTCTCATAGACGGAATAATTCTTGATGGTGTTTCCCCACACCTCGGCGTTGGGAACGATAACCTTGACGTTCCCCATATCCGCAATTTCAGTGTAGTTCAGGGTGATATCTTTTACGGTACCGAGCACGCCGTTCACGTCAACGAAATCGCCGATCTTGAGCGGCCGGAACAGGATGATCATCACGCCGGCTGCGACGTTGGACAATGTGCCTTGCAGGGCAAGACCAATGGCCAAACCCGCGGCGCCGATCAGCGCGATGATCGACGTCGTCTGCACCCCGAACGTGTTCAGAATGAACAGCCCCGTAAACGCCAGGATCGTATAGCGCGCCAGATTGCCAAGAAAGTTGAAAAGCGTGTCGTCAAGACGTTCCGATTTTTCACCGACGCCCCGGATCTTTCGGCTGACATATCTTGAAATCACAAGCCCAAGAACCAACAGGATCAGCGCGGCGATCGTGTTCGCGACGAGGCCAAGAAGGGCCTCGAGCGTCAGCAGGTCGCTCAGCGATTTCCCGTCATACAGCTCGGTATTCAGAACTTGCGACAGTTCGGCCCAAACGGTGTTCGTCACGGTCTCTGCGGTCTGTGCAATCTCGTTTTCCATGGTGTTCCTCGTGTTTCATCGCCTGAGTTTTCGTGTCTTGCAGCGCGGCCCTGCCGCGTCAGACCTCGATCACGGCGCTAGAGGCAAAGAACATGGCCTGGCTGACGGCCGATTTGACCTGTTCTTCGGTGTAGGGTTTGGAAATCAGAAAGGCCGGTTCGGGGCCTTTGCCTGTCAGAAGGCGCTCGGGGAAGGCGGTGATGAAAATGACGGGGCAATCGCCGTGCTGGGCAATGATGCGGTTCACCGCATCGATTCCGCTGGATTTGTCCGCCAGTTGGATGTCCGACAGGATCAGGTCGAACGGCTCGCGCTCGGCCAGTTCGATGGCGGTCGTCTCGGTGCGTGCGACGCCGGTGACCCGGTGGCCCAGGTCGGTCACCATAGTTTCAAGATCCATCGCAATGATTGCTTCGTCTTCGATGATCAAAATGCGCCCAGAAGTGTGGCGGGCCATTTCCTCGTAGGCGATATCGATCAGCTTCTGCGCCTCAGCGGGTTCTATCTGCATGATTGCGGCGATATCGCTGACCGAGAACTCTTCGACCGTGCGCAGCAGCAAGGCCTCGCGCGTGTTCGGCGTCAGTCGTGCCAACTGGGCGTGGGCGCGCGATTGAATGTCGGAACTGCCGCCATCGGCGTCAACGGTCATTCCCGACGTTGACCAGATACCGTGAAAAACACGAAACAGCGCGACACGCGGCGTGAGATCGGCATCGAACTGGGCGGGATCTGCAAGGATCGCCTCAAGCGATGCTGCGGCGTAGGCGTCGCCACTGTCCTGTGAGCCGGTGAGGGCACGGGCATAACGGCGCAGAAACGGCAAGAGCGGGCCAATTTGATCTGCGACGGAAACTCCGGTCAGCTCAGTCATCTGTGTTTTCCTCATTTTTTTCTCTAAACTCGGGAACCAAACGCATACTGGGGCGTTATGGTTCCAGCAAAAGTAAAAATTTTTGATGATGCCATGACAAAACCACAGCCAAGCCGAAGCCATCGGCAAGAAATAGAGCAAAGGATCGACGAGAACCTCAAGCGGGCTTTCGATGAGGTTGCCAACGAACCGGTTCCGGACCGGTTCGTCGATCTTCTTGAAAAACTGCGCAATCAGACCAGTGTCTCCAAAAGCGGTGACACGGGAGGCTCGGATGGTTGATCCGCGAGAAGAGCTCGTCGAACATATTGGCGCGATGCGTGCCTTTGCGATCAGCTTGTGCCGAAACGGCGCCACGGCCGATGACATCGTGCAGGACGCATTGATTAAGGCATGGAGCAATATCGACTCGTTCCAAGAAGGCACCAACATGCGGGCTTGGCTGTTCACCATCGTCCGGAACACCTATTTTTCTCTGCACCGCAAACGCAAGCGCGAGGTCGAGGATATCGATGGTGTCATGGCGGAGAGCCTGTCGCAGAAGCCCGACCATGACGGACGTTTGGCCTTGAAGGATTTTGCGGTTGCTTTTGAGCAGTTGACGGATGAGCAGCGCGAAGCGTTGGTGCTGGTCGGTGCACAAGGGTTTTCCTATGAGGAAGCAGCCGAGATGTGCGGCGTCGCCCTTGGAACGATCAAAAGCCGGGTGAACCGGGCCCGCGCGCAACTGGCCGAACTGATGGATTTGGAAGATGACGAACCCATCGAATTGACCGATGCGGTAACGGCGGCAATCGTTCAGACGCAACCGGCGGCCTGACGATCGATGGATGCGAAGCCGCGCAGCCTGACCGTTTATCTTGCAGCGCTGGTCACTCTGGCACTTCTGCCTTTGGGGCTGATTGCGGTATTGCAGACACGCGCTGTTATTACCGAGGCCGACGAAAGATCGCGGGCCTCGGTGCTGGCGCGCACGATTGAGGCGGCCAGCCGGGAACGGGAGCTTTTGCAAAAAGCCGTTGGTGCAAGTTCGGGACTCACAGCAGCGCTTGCCGAGGGAGGCTTGGACAATGCTGCTTGTTCGGACCTCATGCGCCGGTTCGTCGAACGCCAGCCCGAGTTCGTATTTGCCGGGTTTATTCAGCCAAACGGGGTCATGGCCTGCTCGACCGTCGAGCGAGCCATCGATTTGTCGGACGCGCCCGGTTTCGGGCAGATCTCTGAAAATCCGCAACTTACGTTTTCTGTCAATCGTGCCGGCGCGGCGACCGGGCAATCGGTGATCATCGTGACCCAGCCGGTCCTGAACAGGACCGAACTTGTGGGGTTCGTTTCCATCTCGATACCGCATGCGTTGGCGCGGACGCCCTTGGATGTTGGCAACATTGACAGCGACGTCGTCATCGCCCTTTTCGACGCGACCGGAGAAGTGCTGTCGTCAAATGTCGGCCTGGACGCGGTCCAGCAATTCCTGCCGCCCGTGCAGGAAAATCTGTTGGTTCTGTCCAGTTCCGGCAAGACCTTTTCCGCCAAGACGGTCGGAGGCGAGGATCGGGTTTTTGCAGTTGCCACCATCATTCCGGGCGAAGTTGCCGTAATCGGCAGTTGGCCGCGCGAGGCGGCTCTGGCCTCTGTTGGTGCAGGCAGTACGGCCCTGACCATTGCGTTTCCCATCCTGATGTGGGTTACCGGACTGGGAGTTGCCCTGTGGGGCCTGCATCGATTGGTGATCCGGCATCTCGACAGCTTGCGTTCCGCCGTTCGTCGCTTTGCCTTGGGCGAGCGCGACCCGATTGAAAGCCTTGCGGGCGCGCCGCAGGAGTTTCAGCAAATCCAGACTGCATTCAACCGCATGGTCTTGTTGATCCGCGAGGCTGAGGCACAGCACGAACGGGATCTTGTCGAAAAAACGCTGTTGTTGCGCGAGGTTCACCATCGTGTCAAAAACAACCTGCAACTGATCGCTTCGATCATGAACATGCATTTGCGCAAGGCTGAAACCCCCGAGGCCCGGCGCTTGCTGGAACAGTTGCAGCGTCGGGTTCGCGGCCTGGCCATGGTGCACCAAACCTTGAACCAGAACTCGCAGATGACGACGATCAACACCGAGGCTCTCATCGGGCATTTGGTGGCCGAACTGGCGCATCGACCGCCAATTCTGGGTCAGGTGGTCGAGGTCGACTGCCGGATCGCGCCGGTCGAACTGGGGCAGGATCAGGCCGTCACGATGTCGATGCTGGTGGCCGAGGCGCTGACGAACGCGGTCAAATACGTAGGCGTACCGCAGGACGGACCGCCGACAATCTCGGTGGAATTAACCCGACCCGAGGAGAGCATCTTGCATCTGAAAATCTCCAACACGCGCGGGCAGACAGACGACGGTGCGGATTTGTTCCACAGTGGCGGGATCGGTCAACGGCTGATGCAGGCCTTCCTTCGCCAATTGGACGGTTACGAAACCATAACCGAGACATCATCGCATTATGTTTATGAGGTGACGTTCGAAATCGCCGAAGTAGAAGGGGATAGCGAACCACAGACCATTGCGGATGAGAGAGGCGGTGATGCCCGTGCCGCAGCAGAATGACTTTGAGGTCCTGATCACGGCCGAGCAAGCCTGGCCCGCCTTGGAAAAAGCGGTTCTGGAGGCCCGGCACCAGATCAAGGCAAGTTTTCGGATATTCGATTTCATGACACGGCTGCGAAGCGATGAGGCGCGCCGGATCGGCGATACCTGGTTTGACCTGATCGAGCATGTCATCTGCAAGGGTGTCTCGTTTCATCTGGTCATCAGCGATTTCGATCCGATCTTTGCGACCGAGTTGCACGAACTGAGCTGGCGCACCAAACGGCAGGCGGTTGCGCTTGCGGAAATCCTTGGCCCTGAACTGGCCGCGCGCTTGAGCGTTCGCGTGTCCATGCATCCCGCGCAGGCCGGCGCATTGCCTTTGGCCACGCTGTTACCCGCGGTTTTGCGAAAAAAGGCGCAGCGGATGCAGGAACTGTCCCGCGAACGACGCGAACGGCAGGCGGTAAGGCTGGGGTCGGACATGTTGCCCCGGCTTCACACCGTGTCGCACCATCAGAAAGTCGCCGTGATCGACAATGAGGTCTGCTACCTCGGCGGATTGGACTTGAACGAAAGGCGCTTTGACACACCGGATCACGACCGTCTGGCCAAGGACACGTGGTCAGACGTTCAATTGCTGGTCCGCGGACCCGAGGCCGCCGAGGCCGCGCGCCATATCGACCGGTTCGAACAGGAAATCGCAACCGGACAACCTGACCCCCGACCGACCCATCTGCGCCGTACCCTGTCCAGCCCGCGCCGGTTTGCGTTCTGGCGGTTGTCGCCAAAGACCATCGCGCATGAAATCGAGGATGAACACATCGCCGCCTTTCAAGCCGCGCGGCAACTTCTGCACATCGAGACCCAGTATTTCAGATCAACCCGGCTGGCCGAGGCTCTGGTTGAAGCAGGCCAAGCCAAGCAGGATCTGAAACTGGTGCTTGTTCTGCCAGCCTTGCCCGAGGAAGTGGCCTTTGGCGGGCATGACGGACTGGACGCGCAATACGGTTTGGACCTGCAGGCCAAATGTCTGGAGATCATCCAGCAGGGGTTCCAAGACCGGGTTTCGGTGTCGACCCCAGTCCAACCTATTTCGGCCAGTGGGGCCGATGCCAGCGCTGAAGTTCTGAGCGGGTCTCCGATCATTCACGTTCACAACAAAGTTCTGGTGGTGGATGACAGTCATGCCTTGGTCGGTTCCGCCAACCTGAACGGACGGTCTTTGCGGTGGGACACAGAGGTCGCCCTTCGGATCACCGACCGGCAGCGGGTCGCGGTTCTGCGGCAGGCCCTGGTGGACCATTGGTGGTTCTCGGATGATCTGAGCAAACCGATCGAGCCCGATGCCATGTTCGACTGGTGGCGGCGAGAGGTTCAGGCCAACGGCGTGCGGCGCCCCGAAGCGCGCAGCGGCTTCCTGGTCCCGCATGACGCCGACGTTGCGCGCGACATGCGGCAACCGCTGCCAGGGGTAACTGAAAACATCGTCTAGGTGGTCGCGACCGGGCTCATGACCTTGGGGTGCATCAATACGCCGAACCACAGCAGGATCGGAAGTGCGACGATGGCGCCGACCGGTCCCCACAGCCAAAGCCCAAAGATGATGGCGATGAATACGACCAGCGGGTTCACCTGCAGACGTTGGCCGACGAAGGCGGGTGTTACGAATTGTGCCTCGGACAGATTGATCGCCAGGAAAATCAGGGGTGGCAACAGGGCCGCGGCTCCGCCGAACTGGGTTAAGCCGGCGATCAGAAGGCCGGTCAGGATCATCAGCGGGCCGAGATACAGCACAAAATTCAGAAGGCCGGCGGCCACCCCCCAGATCACGGCGTCATTGATGCCGATCAGCCCCAAGGCCACAGCCGTTACCGTCCCGAGGCCGAAATTGACCAAAGTTACGGCAGCGAAATAGCGATAGACCGCGCGGTCAGCCAGATACAGCCGCTCCGTCAACGGGCCGGCTGCGGCATAGAGCTCGGGTCGGGTCAAAACGAAAAAGAAGAGCGTGCCGATGAAAATCAGGATCTTTGATCCGAAATTGGGCGCCAGCCACAAAGCATCCATCACTGACGGAAGGGCGGACTCCGTTTCCGCTGCCCCATCGGCGCCGACGGTTTCCTCGATCTCGCGTCCAAGCGTTTCGATACCCCGAATGAACTCGGACATCGCGGCGACCCAAGAGCGCAACTCGCGTTTGATGGCAGGCAACTGTTCGACCAGCGTGGACAGCAATGGTTCAAGCAGAAGGAATGCCGCGACGATGACGGTGCTGGTCACGAACAGCAGTGCCGAGGCGGATATCACACGCGGGCAACCGACCTTCTCAAGCTTGTCCGCAAGCGGGGCAACCACGACCCCCAAAACCAAAGCGAAGGTGATCGGCGCAACGATCGACCGGGCCAGGTACAAAGCGGTGATGATGGCAATCCCGGTCAGGATCGCCAGCATCGCACGCAAGGCCGATGGAGAGCTGAAAGCAGTTTGCATGGGTGCGCTTCACTGACTGCGCAAAGCGTCAGAGGCCCGATCAGCGGCCTCATCCAGCCGTGCGTTGGCCGCGGCATGCAGTTTGTCCAGTTCTTCGTTCAAAACCCGTTGGGCCTGTCGCATCAGCTGATCGCGCCGATGGCCCAGCAACTCGTCCTCTTTGCGGGTGTTGGGCAGCAGAGCGCCAGCCAGAATACCTACGCCCAGCGCTAATGCTCCGGCCGCCAGCGGCTGATCATGAACGAAGGTTTGCGAGGCCTTCGCCGCCTTCCGCGCACGCTTCTCGACCGCTTGCTGCGCACTGATTGCGGCCTTGCGCGCCTCGATCACCCGGGCACGGGATTGGGGGGACAGCTTGTCCAGACCACGGTCCAAGGCGGCGGACAGCACGCTGGCAGATTGGCTGTGTTCAGTCATTCCGGTCATCTCCTGTTTCATGCGGCTGTCGGCGTCGGCGACACGCTGATCAAACCCGTTGAAGGCCTGCTGCGGAGGTACGGCCTGGGGCGGGGATTGGGTGCTTTTTGCGCCGGACCCGGGGCCCGCAACCAAAAGGGCTGCCCCTGCACCGAACAGAGCGAAGGCGGCCGGGTTTTTTCGAGCCGCGGACCAGAGCTGCGCACCGATCTGCCCACCATAGGCTTCAAGCGACGATTTCGCCTCGTCTGCCAGGCGCTGCGGCGCCAGCGTATCCGACAGAGCGTTCAGCGAGCGTGCAAGGGCGCTGCGTTCATATGCGATCTGCGTCTCAAGGGGTGTCAGGTCAGACATGGGTCGAATCCTTCATCGCTTCGATGTCGCGCTGCAGGTTTTTCATGGATTTCTCGGGGACCAGCGCGGTGGCGGACATGCGGGACTGGCCAAAAAGCGCCAGGCACGCAGCAGCCAGTGCCAAGCCCGCGCCAACGAGCAACGAGGCCATACCCGCCGACAATCCATTGGCGGCGATATACGCGACTAGGGCTGTGGCCAGGAGGTTCAGCGCGATCATCAACAGGATCAGAGCAATGCCAATGCAGGCCAGCCCTACGCCCGCTCGCGTCAGGTTTCGGGACAACTCCTCCTTGGCTAGCTTCGCCTCAGCCTGAAGCAAACTCGACAGATGTTTGAGCGCGTTTGCCAAAAGCCCCGGTGCCGATCGCAGATCGTTGGGGTTATGCATCGCGGCCACCATTCATCCGCGCCAGCGCGCTGGTGTGGCCCGACGTATCGACCGAAGTCCCATGCAGCGGCAACGGATCAATATCCCAAGGATCTGCACCAAAAGATGCAGATTGAGCCGCGCCGGTGTTGCGCGCGCTCAGGAAACGGGCTGCGGCAAACCCGGCCAGGGCAACCGATCCGACGAACAACAGCGGGTTTTGCTGGGCGAAATCAGAGACCTTTCGGCTCACACTGGCCAAATCGGCAGAGCGCACCTGCCCAGCCACGGCCTCCATGTTGTCCGCAATCCTCGACAGGACCTGATGCTGCACAGATTGGTCGGGAAATGCATCGGCGGCTGCGTCGGCTGCATGAGCGGCACTCTCAGCCTCCTGCGCTGCGCTGTCTTTCAAGGCTTCGGCCCGGGCCGAGGCCTCGGCGGTCACGGTGTCCTTTGCCTTGCCGGCCAGATCCTGGGCATGGGCTTTTGCTTTCTCCGTGGTCTCGGTTTGACGTGGCATGGTTCGATCTCCTGTGTTGAGGTCTCAAGCCCCCAACGCATGGCTAGCGAGATTGTTCCCAAGACCACTTCGGACGCCACTGAGGACACAGTTCGGTAGCCGTCCAATCGCCCTCGCATCTTGGCAGGTGCAGAAAAATCGCCGGCGCCCGGAACCAGTTCGAGTTTGATGCGTTTCACTGACAGCGACGAAGCAATCGAAAGGAAATTACGATGAACTGGGACCAAATTCTTGGACGCTGGACCGAATTCAAAGGCAAGCTGATCGAGCGTTTCGGAGAATTGACTGATGATGAAATCGAACAAGCGCGCGGCGATCGCGAGCAACTGGAAGGCATCATCCAAAAGAAATACGGAGACTCGAAAGAGGACGTTCGGGAAATCGTGGATCGCCTGATGAAGGACATGTAGCGCAAAGTTGGATGCACATATCGCGTGGGGTGGCGTCAAACCAACGGCGCCCCACACACTCCCAAGACCGACCCCAAAGGTAATCACGAGCGCATGAAGCTGTCTGACCTCATCAACACGCCCGTTGTCTCAGCTGGAACCGACCACGCAATTGGTCGCGTTTCCGATATCGCCATCCGCGCTGGGCAGACCGAGTTGGAGTACGTCTTGGTCAATCTGAGCATGACCGGGGGGAATGACCCGGTGGCGTTCACGGCCGATACGCTCGATCTTGGCGCAAGCGAGATAGAGTGCGCGTTCTCCCAACAACAATTGGATCACCTTCATCAGCGCAAAGACGACGAAGATCCCCTTGCAGTGGCCATCGAAGGCCTGCCGCCCCTGGTCATAGGGCCGTTCGGCAACGCGATTGCACCGGTTGTGATGGGGGCGGTCCTGAATGACGCCCTCCGCCAACGCCCCCAACCCACGCCACCCGGTAGCAACTTCCGATGGTTTACGAAGTTGCAGGGCAACCCCGTGTTTGACTCGACTGGTGAGTTGGGCAGATTCAAGGATATTGAGTTCGACCCTGACACCAAGGCACTGCGGTTTCTTCTGATCGACGGGCGACCAGATATCCTGAGTTTTCCATTCGCCGAGTTACGTAATATTCCCGACGACGAACACTACATGGTTCTGTCCAGATCTTCCGATCCGCTGCACCCGGTCTGAGTATCTGGACACGGCTTATCAAACCGCGCAGATGCGCGGTTTTTTCTTTTTAAAACAAATATTTTTGCATTCTTTTGGGAACAAGTCGCGGCGTCATTCGTTTGTTCAACAAGACCGCGGGAAATGCGGTCAGAACAGACCAAAGGAGTGAGCTATGAAACGTTTTCTGACCACAACTTCGATCGTTTTGGTGATGTCGGCATCGGCCTATGCAGAAAGCTCGAATGTCGAAGAAGTCGGCAAGAACCTGGAAGAGGCAGCCGAGGCAGCCGGTGATGCGCTGTCGAATACCGCGCAGGATATCAAGAACGCTGCGCAGAACACGGCGGAAGACGTCGACCAGGCAGCCGAAGCAACCGGTGAGTACATCAGCGAAAAAGCTGGGCAGGTGGCCGATGCAGTCGACCCCACCACCATCGACATCGAGGGTTATGTCCCCGTTGCCCAAGGCACCATCCCGGCCGAAGATCTGACCGGCATGCGCGTCTATGACGTCTCGCAAGAGTGGATCGGCGAGATCGAAGAGGTCGTCGTTGACATGGACGGATCGGTCGATGGTGCCGTGATCGGCGTCGGCGGGTTCCTCGGCTTGGGGGAAAAGGATGTTCTGATCGATTTCTCGCGCGTGTCGCTGATGCGTGAAGTCGATGGTGATACCACCTATGCCTTCGTTCACGCGGACAAGGAGATGCTGAAGGACATGCCGGCCTACGAAGGGTCGTAAACGGCTCCTCAGTCGCAAAGCATGTGATCAAGCCGCCGGCCGATTTTTCGGTCGGCGGTTCTTTAATTCCCGTCCATCCGCCGCGATCAGATCAGCGGTCGTGGAACGGCCTCGGTGATTTCGACCAAGCCAAGCTCGGCCAGACCCTCAAGATCGTTGATCTGCAGCACATTGTTGGACCACTCGGCCAGACCGAGATCCTTCAGCCGGCGCAGGGTCTTGTTCGTGTGAACCAGCGACAAGCCCAACGCATCCGCAAGATCCTGCTGCCGGTAGGGCAGCGGACACCGCAAGCCTTTAGCCAATCCGACGGCCTGCGACCTTGTGTAGAAGCGGTGCAGGCTCCACGCGATCTTCTCGATCGCGCCGCGCTGGCCAACGGTTGTCAGGGCGTCGCCCAGGAAATGCTCTTCGACGGCTGCCAGGAATGTAAGGTCAAAGGCCCGATCAGGCTGGTTCTGATATAACTCGAACAGCCGAGAGCGATTGAAAACGCACAGCCGCATCGCGGTTGTCGCTTCGACCGAGTGCCGCATCTCGCCCATGACGCCAGCTTGCAGCCCGACAAGATCGCCCGGAAGCACAAAACCGATGACCTGCCTACGACCGTTTTCCAGCGTTTTGTAACGAACGCCCATCCCGCTCAGAACCGTGAACAGATGCGCGGATTTCGCACCCTCGATGAACAGCTGTGTTCCGGGTTCGGCCTGCATCTCGCCGGTTTTGAACCCCTGCATGAACCGCAGGTCGTCTCCCGAGAACGGCAGGAAGACATCCATCTGCCTCAGCGGACAGTCCGCACATGCGATCAGAGAAATTTTTCGTTGCTGTGTCATAGTTTATTGCGGCGCTGCGGGATTGCCCTACGGTGGCATCGAACAGATTTCAGGATGGTATTTATGGAAGCCTCTTCCCGCAGCGTAGCAGATGTTTTAATTGTTACGGAAAACTTTATCGAAGCAGCGGACATCAGTGACGCCATCCCCGGAGTTTCGCCCGATCGCATTGTCCATATCCGCGAGCTGCACGCGGGCGGGCATTTCTGGCAGGACCCCGAATTCGCCCCGGCCCTGAGCGTACTGAGCTATCGCAGAAGTGAGACGTCATTTGACGCCGTCGCGCGGCTGTTGGTTGAACGCGGCAGTGCACTGTTGCTGCTGGACCCGTCCCCCGAGGTGCAAGCGCAATTTGAATGCGCGGCTCTGATACGGCCTTTCACGGCCGCAGATCTTGCACGCAAGATCGCATCCATCGATTTCAGTGGGAACGGCTTGAAGGTCGGTTCAGATCCTGGGTGAGTCGGCGCAGGGCGCATTGTGCCCCCAATATCCTTGAACGAAAAAAGCGCGGCCGATGCCGCGCTTTGTTTTTGTACTGACAATTTCCGAACTGATCAGATCGCGCTGCGCGCGGCCTTCGGGCCAAAGATCAGCCAGCAGATGAATCCGATGACCGGAAGCAACAGAACGAAAAGGACCCACAGGATTTTCGCACCGGTCGTCGCAGACGAACCGATGATCGAGATTATGGCCCAGATCGACAAAACCAGGACGATCAGACCGCCAATGCCATATACTTCCACCATACCGAAGTTCCTTTCGAATTACGTGTCGTTGTTCCTACGAGGAAACAACGCGATAGGTAGCCGAAAGTTCCCGACAAAGATCTGGGCGTGATCCCAGTTCTTTCAGAAGGTTTGAGGAACTTTGTACCTGACGGAACCAAAACGACCGGCAGAACGTTGGGTTTGAAGGTCGATACATGGGGTCAAAATGTCCGATAAAATCAAAGCGCCGCGAAAAGATCTTGTCGAGAAAGAAAGTGAGCGCGAAGCGGTCGAAGAAGCGTCCGGCCTGTCTCCGCGCCTGATATTCGAGACCATCCGCCAAAACGGCGAGGAGGAACTGGACCGCCCGACCAAAGCGTTGTTCTGGTCCGGGATTGCCGCAGGCGTGCTGATCAGCTTTTCGGTGCTCGGCGAAGCGATCTTGCGAGCACATCTGCCCGAAACCAGCGGGCGCTTTCTGATCGAGAACCTGGGTTATTCCCTCGGCTTTGTCCTGGTCATTTTGGGGCGGATGCAGCTATTCACCGAAAACACGATTACGACTGTTGTTCCAGCCATGATAAATCCGTCCATTGCCTGCTTCACCAAAACCGCGAGGCTGTGGGCAATCGTACTGGGTGCCAATGTGCTGGGGGCGTTTGCGATATCTGCCTTCCTGATCCATACGCCGGTGTTGTCGCCCCAGCTCGTCTCGGTCATCAACGACCTGAGCCACCACGCCACCGGCATGGGCGCCTGGGTTGGCTTTCTGCGCGGAATACCGGCGGGAATCCTAATTGCGGCGATCGTTTGGATGCTGCCTTCGGCACAGAACAACGAGGTGCTGGTAATCGTCATCTTCACTTGGATGATTGCGGCCGGTGACTTTACCCACGTCGTTGCCGGATCGGTGGAAATGGCGGTTCTGATGCTTCAGGGGCAGTTGCCAGCAGGCGCAGCCGTTTTCAGCTTTTTCCTACCCGTTCTCGCCGGCAACATCATCGGAGGAACCGCTGTCTTCACGATGCTGGCCTACGCCCAGATCAAACCCGAAATAGAAGAAGACCCAAAGCGCGGCTGAGGCGCTTTGGGTCGTTGGGATGGCGGGCTGGTTGGCGTGGCAGTGACGAATAGCGCTGTCAGCGATTCCTGATGAAAAACCAGATCAGTAGACCGGCCAAACCCAAGCCGAGCATGGCCGGCAATACGTATTCGATGCCCATATCGGTCGCGGTGTACCGCGTGTTCTAACCGCGGTCCGCCTTGCGCAACGCGAGGCCCAGCAGGACACCCACGCCCAACGCTCCGACCATTGCCAAGCCCGGGTTCTCGCGCACGAATGCGGCACTTTTCTCGGATGTCTGTGTCAGCTGCTTTTGCGCCTCGTCGCGCGCCGTCTTCAACGTGTCACGCGTTGCGGTTACGCCATCTTCCAACGCTGATTTTGCCTCCTTGGCCACTTCGTCGATCCGCGCCGCCATCTCGACATGCGGAGTGTCCTGAGGGGCCTTCTTCGCCGTTTTCTGTGTCATGTCAGATCTCCTTTCATCGACCCAACGCGGGCGGTCGCCAAAGGTTCCACCAAAATGATCCGGAACCAATCTGGGGTTCCAAGCGTTGACCCGTCAGTAGTCACAAAAATGAAAGGAAATCCCATGTTGTCTTGGGCGCTGATCTTTTTCGCACTTGCTATCGTTGCTGGCATCTTCGGGTTTGGCGGCATCGCGTCTGCCTCGGCCGGTATCGCACAGATCCTTTTCGTGATCTTTCTGGTCCTGTTCATCGGTTCGCTGATCTTGCGGCTGATCCGTGGGTAAGCCCCCGCGCATCCGCACTCCCTGAAACAGTACCCCGAGGTTCAAAGCCCTATGAAAGATGCCGTCCATACCCAAACCGCCGCCGAATTGCTGATTGCCTGCCTGGAAGCCAACGGCGTGACCTGTGCATTCGGTGTTCCGGGTGAGGAAACAACCGATCTGATCGCCGCAATCGACAAGTCGAGCATCGACTTCGTCCTGTGCCGGCACGAGCAGTCGGCGGCGTTCATGGCATCGGTTCATGGTCGATTGACGGGGAACCCGGCGGTTTGCCTTTCGACGCTTGGACCTGGAGCGACCAACCTTGTCACCGGTGTGGCTGACGCTACGCTTGACCATGTGCCGCTGATCGCCCTCACGGGACAGGGGGCGCGGTCCAGGCTGGGCCGCGAAAGCCATCAGATCATCGATCTCGAAGCACTCTTCGCGCCAGTCACCAAGTTGAGCCGAACGCTGATGGTTGCGGATGAAATCCCCCAAGTCGTGGCCGAGGCCGTGCGATTGAGCAAGCTCGACAAACCCGGAGCCGTCCATCTTTCCCTGCCCGAAGATCTGGCCGAGGTCCCGATTCTGGCCGAACCTTTCGTGGCGCCGCCGCCAGCCGAGGTGCGACCGGCGGCCGATGCGGTCATCCGTTCCGCGCGCCTGCTGGCCGAGGCGAAAAAGCCCTTGATCCTTGCGGGACACGGGGTGATCCGATCCGGCACCGCAAGCGACGTTCGGGCACTTGCAGAAAGCCTTTCTGCCCCGGTCGTCACGACGTTCATGGCCAAAGGCGTTCTGCCTCCGGGACACCCGCTCTCGCTGCATTCGATCGGTCAGCCGGGCAAAGAATTGGCATCAGAAGCCTTCGACCTGTGCGACCTGATCATTGCCATCGGGTTTGACCCGGTCGAATATCCACCCTCGAACATTTCGATGGGCGGTAAGAAGCCGGTTCTTGAGGTCTCGGACGTGGCCTCGACCGTTGATGTGGACTGGCCGGTAAAGGCCGCTCTGACAGGCGACCTTCCGCACTGCATCGACGTTCTGGCAAAGGCCACGGCCGAACGTCCCCCGCAAAGCTGGTTCAAAGATCTTCAGCGGAGGATTGACGCCTCGCTGGAAGGTGGGCCAACACCTTCCGACGCCGCTTGTGTCGCGCCGTCGGACATATGTCAGGCGATTTCCGAAACGCTTCGCGAAAGCGACGTTTTGCTGTCTGGCGTGGGCCTGCACAAGCTTTGGGTCGCCAGCAAGGTTCAAGCGCGCCGGGCGGGGCAAATCATCATTCCGAACGGCCTGGCCGGTATGGGCCTTGCGCTGCCCGGAGCGATCGAGGCTGCGCGCCTGTTGGACGAGGGTCGGGTGATCGCCGTTTGCGGTGATGGGGACTTCCTGATGAACGTTCAGGAGATGGAGACGGCGGCCCGGTTGTGCGTGCCTGTTACCGTTCTGATCTGGGAAGACAACGGCTATGGTCTGATCGACGAAAAACAGCCAGGTGCGCGCGAGTTTTCCTTCGGCAACCCCGATTGGGAGTCACTGACCCGATCCTTTGGCTGGATCTACCACGATATCGAAAGTCACAGCAAACTTGCTCCTGCGCTGCAGGCGGCGGCTGACGTCGCCGTTCCGACCTTGCTGCGGGCGTCGGTCGACTATTCGGCTGATGGCGGGATGCCCACCGTCACCTGATTTTTCCGCCGAAAGTGGAACCAAATCCGCCTTTGGGCGTTTCTTCCCCAGTAGAAAAAAGGAGTTGTCATGACCGACGCATTGAACGTTGTCCCGAACGAAAACCCCGTTTCCACTGGCGTGCGCGACACCGCGCCCTTGGCCAAGGGTTTGGCTGATGTTCTGGCCGATACCTACCGGCTGACCTTCAAGACACATGCGTATCACTGGAACGTGGAAGGCCCGCTGTTCTACTCGATTCACAAGCTGACCGAAGAACAGTACGAAAACATGTTCGCCGCCGCTGATGAGATCGCGGAACGCATCCGCGCGCTGGGTCATCTGGCACCCTCGCGTATGTCCGACATCCTCGATTTCTCGGCCATCAAAGATCGCGAAGGGGACCTGTCCGCCGCCGACATGATCGAAGATCTGGCTGCTGATCACGAACGAGTGGCGCACCGCCTGCACGCCCTGACCGAGCTTGCAGGAAGCCGCAAAGACGTCGTGACCGAAGATCTGGCGACCGAACGTTCGGCTTTTCATGAGCAGGCAGCGTGGATGCTGCGGGCGATCTCCAAATCAAGCTGACGGGGTGCCCGGGCGCGTGTGTCGTTTTGCGACCCAACCGTGCGCGTTTAAGGTCTTGCGCAGGCTTGCCGAAAAACCGGCAAGCCTGCACATTTCAATCTGGTGACCAGTCCAAAGGGCGGCAATGTCTGGAAAAAACACGAAAAGCCAAAACTTGGCCGAGGAGCGGACCGACTGGGCCGAAGACCGCACGATTTTGGCAAATGAGCGCACATTTGCAGGCTGGATGAGAACCGGAATGGCATGCGTAGCCATCGCCCTTGGGCTCAAGGCCGTATTTTCCGCCGTCGAGCCCGAGTGGCTGGCGAAAGCCGCAGCCACTCTTTTTGTGTTGATCTCGCTGCTGATCTATTGGGGAGCCTGGATGAACGCCCGCCGCGTGTATTCCCGATTGGAAGCACACAGCGCCCAACCAGCATCTCGCTTCCACTTGCAGTTGGTTGTTGGGAGCCTGTCCCTCGGATCAATCGCATGTTGCCTTGTTTTGTGGCTTGTCTAATTGAGGCACTTGGCGTGCCCCCGTCGGGTGGTGGGGTTTGATTGTTGGTACATTATCGGCCTCTGGTCCACCGGCACGATGCATTCTGGCGCGAGCGGACAGTAGCCCAGTGAGCTGTGTGGCCTGACGGCGTTGTAGTGGACACGCCATTACTCGATCAGAATTCTGGCTTCCTTAGGCCGTAGAATAGCTCGCCGTTGTGCAGTTCATCGCGGAACCGTGCGTTGAAGCTTTCGCAGCAGCCGTTTTCCCAAGGTGAGCACATCGGCCTCCCACAGGATGTCCTCAAGCCCCCAGGCCTTGATCGGATCGAGCCCATGGCGCTGATAGCGGGCGAAATGCAGGTCGCCAAGAACCACGGGGGGCCGGTCTGGTACGGAATGGTCACATGGGTCAGGGCGGTGTCTTCAATGCAGCAAGGGGCGCATCGCCAGCGTCTCGGCGCGGTCGAGCATCCGGGCGACGGAGCGCAGGCTTGGGCGGCTCTGCCTGACGGCACCGGTCTCGAAGATGGCGGCAAGGGCGTCGACAGCAGGCGCGGGAAGGTTCCGCCGCGCGGCTTCGGTCATGGCGAAGTCCCTTAGCTGCCCCGTGGTCAGATCCGGCAGGTCCAGCACCACGCAGCGGCTTTGAAACGGTTCCGGCAGGCCCTGCCTGCTGTTCGCCGTCATCACCCAGTTGACCCAGGACATGTCCATCTTGACCTGGAAGAACGGGCATTCCCAGGTTGCTGCCGTCATCCGCTCCAGCTGCGGCAGGAGCGCGTCCGTCAGCGTGTGCCGCGTGCCTTTGTTGGAGTGGACCTCGTCGGCTTTCTCTATCTCGTCGATGATCACCAGAGGTCCGGCATGCCGGCTGTTCAAGACCGTGTTGACCAGCTTGCCCGCGTGGGCGCTGCCCCAGCCGCGCTGGGATCCGGTGAGCGCGAAGGACGCCGGCTCGCCCGTTGCGTCAATCTTGGTCGCGGGCACCTCCAGATGATGGGCCAGCCGCCGGGCCCAAAAGCTCTTGCCGATGCCGGGCGGGCCGATAAGGACGAGCGGCGTGAAACGGACACCGGGCAGGCCCTCGCGCGCCGAGGCCCGCAGCCCGTGCCAGACGGCTTCGCTGGCGGGCGCCATCCAGGGCATCTCGGCGTGGAGCGCGGCGGCGATCTCATCCGCCTCGTGTTCGGTGGTGATGCGGGTGACCGGCAGCCCGCCACGCAAGGGCGTCAGCTTCGCACGGTTCTCCTCGCTGAGATGAGACAGGCCGGACAGGGCGTCCAGCCGCTGCACGTAGCGGTGCGCGCGACGCCGGATCTTCCGCCGCTCGGCCTCATTCAGATAGTCGAAGAACTGATCCATCTTGTCACGGCCGTCTTCATCGTCACCGGTCTGGGCCGCCTGGCGTTGCCTGCGGAGGCCGCGCAGAAATGTCTTCAGGCGCCGCTCGACCTCGTGCAGCGTCGGCAGGTCGTCTTCGAACCGCAGCGCATGGAATGGAATCGTGGTCGTGGCACGGGGCATCGCAGAATCCTTTCGTGGCGCGACAGGGCTTGCCGCGCTGGTGTCCACACCGCCGGGGCGGGCGGGGCTGATGGGTGTGAAAGGTTCCGGAACCTGTGGAACGATTAGGGAACATCTAACATGCTGCGTGTCAATGCATCCTGATTGGGTTGCGCCATCGAACCCGGCCGGAATGAACGAACCGCTACACGGCGCACAAGTTGTTGAAAGAACTGCGCTAAAAACAAAGCAGATTCGAGTTCAATTCAAAAAACCGTTTTTTGTCGCAAAAACGGACTTTGGATGTCGAACGTCACTCACTAGGATCAGGAACTGGCGATCCCGGAAGGACTCGAACCCTCAACCTGCTGATTAGAAGTCAGCTGCTCTATCCAGTTGAGCTACGGGACCGCTGGGCCCTTCTTGATCGGTTTAGGGCCGGGGTTCAAGAGCCAAGCGCATGAACGCGCTGTTGGGATCGTCCCGATACCCAAAGATCGGACCGCAATAGCTGTATCGCAACGCTTCATAGAGTTTGCGTGCGGCGTCGTACTCGGCCAGATGGGCAGCGCCGGTTTCCAGAACCAGAGCAGAGATTCCGTCAGCGCGTGCGCATTCGGCCAGGTGGTTCATCATCGTCCGCGCCAAACCGCGCCCACGTGCTTTGGCCAGGATATGGACCGATTTCACCTCGGCCGTCCCGTCCGGCAAAGCCTTCAATGCGCCGCACCCCACAGGCTCGTCGTCGTCAAACAGGGCCCAGAACCGAATACCCGGCCCAGAGAGCGCCTCGGCATCCATCGTGTGATTGCTTTCGGCGGGTCCCGCGGTTTCGCTGTGCGCGAAATGCGCCTCGACCACCGGCCGCAGGGCAGCCGAAGTCGGATCCGCTTCGCGGATGTCAATCATTCAGTGGGTCCAGGGACCGCGGCGGTCTGTTGCAAAATTCTCGCCATACCCGCGCTGGCGCAGGTTGGGTTTGCGCTTGTGCGGTTCGCTGACCAGAACTTCGATGCCATGATCCTTGGCATAGTCCAACGCTTCTTCCTTGGTGTCGAACTTCAGGCGAACCTGGGATTGCATGTCAGAAGACGATGTCCAGCCCATCAGCGGATCAACCTCGCGCGCCGACGCAGGCGCGAATTCCAAAACCCATTTGCGGGTCTTGGCCATACCCGACGTCATCGCATTTCTTGCAGGCTGGTAAATCCGTGCGCGCATGTCGCCTCTCCATACTCGGTTGGTCGCGACCGTTTATGCGTCAGAGTGCGGGCGGGGACAAGATTGCAAATGCCGCAGGGCCATGCAAATGACCGGCGCTGCAGGGGTTGCATGCGGACAAAATAAGAACAAATGTAAGAAGCCCAAGCGGAGCCTGCCGATGCCCTATGCACATTCTGACAAAACCCAGCTGACCGTCGACGATGTCCGCGCCCGCCTGAAGCTCGAGGGCGGCAAGCGGTTCGTCATGCATACGGAGTTTGCGCCGGCCGGGGATCAGCCAACGGCCATCAAGGAACTCGCCGCCGGTGTCCTGGACGGCGAGCGCGATCAGGTGCTGCTGGGTGCCACGGGCACCGGCAAGACCTTCACCATGGCCAAGGTGATCGAGGAAACCCAGCGCCCCGCCATCATCCTGGCCCCCAACAAGACGCTGGCGGCCCAGCTTTACGGCGAGTTCAAAGGCTTCTTCCCGGACAACGCGGTCGAGTATTTCGTCTCGTACTACGACTACTACCAGCCCGAAGCCTATGTGCCGCGCAGCGACACCTATATCGAGAAGGAATCGCAGATCAACGAACAGATCGACCGGATGCGCCACTCGGCCACCCGGGCGCTGCTCGAGCGTGACGACGTCATCATCGTGGCCTCGGTCTCGTGCATCTACGGCATCGGCTCGGTCGAGACCTACGGGGCGATGACGCAGGATCTGAAGGTCGGGAACGAATACGACCAGCGGCAGGTGATGGCCGATCTGGTGGCTCAGCAATACCGCCGCAACGATCAGGCCTTCCAGCGCGGCAGCTTCCGGGTGCGGGGCGATTCCCTGGAAATCTGGCCCGCCCACCTGGAAGACCGGGCCTGGAAACTCTCGTTCTTCGGCGAAGAACTGGAGGCCATCACCGAATTCGACCCCCTGACCGGCGAGCGCACCGACACGATGGAGCAGATCCGCGTCTATGCGAACTCGCACTACGTCACGCCGAAACCGACGATGCAGCAGGCGATCCTCGGCATCAAAAAGGAGCTGCGCCAACGGCTGGACCAGCTAGTGGGCGAGGGCAAGCTGCTGGAAGCTCAGCGGCTGGAACAGCGCACCAATTTCGACCTGGAAATGCTGGAGGCCACCGGCGTCTGCAACGGGATCGAGAACTACTCGCGCTATCTGACCGGCCGCGCACCGGGCGAGCCGCCCCCGACCCTGTTCGAATTCATCCCCGACAACGCCATCGTCTTTGCCGACGAAAGCCACGTCTCGGTGCCGCAAATCGGCGGCATGTATCGCGGCGACTACCGGCGCAAGTTCACGCTGGCCGAACACGGGTTCCGCCTGCCCTCCTGCATGGACAACCGTCCCCTCAAGTTCGAGGAATGGGACGCCATGCGCCCGCAGTCGGTCTTCGTCAGCGCCACCCCGGCCAAGTGGGAACTGGAGCAGACCGGCGGCGTCTTCACCGAACAGGTGATCCGTCCCACGGGCCTCTTGGACCCCGAGGTTGAAATCCGCCCCGTCGAGATGCAGGTCGACGACCTGCTGGACGAGGTGCGCAAGGTTTCGGCCAAGGGGTTCCGCACGCTGGTCACCACGCTGACCAAACGCATGGCCGAAGACCTGACCGAATACATGCACGAACAGGGCATCAAGGTCCGGTACATGCATTCCGACATCGACACGATCGAGCGGATCGAGATCCTGCGCGACCTGCGGCTGGGTGCCTTCGACGTGCTGGTGGGCATCAACCTGCTGCGCGAGGGGCTCGACATTCCCGAATGCGGGCTGGTCGCCATTCTGGACGCGGACAAAGAGGGCTTCCTGCGCTCGGAAACCTCGCTGATCCAGACCATCGGCCGCGCCGCGCGCAACGCCGAGGGCCGCGTGATCATGTATGCCGACCGCATCACCGGCAGCATGGAGCGTGCGCTGGAGGAAACCAACCGCCGCCGCGCCAAGCAGATCGCCTATAACGAGGAACACGGCATCACGCCCGAGACGGTGAAGAAGAATGTCGAGGACGTTCTGGCCGGTCTCTATGCCGGCGACGTGGACATGAACCGCGTCACCGCCACCATCGACAAACCGATGCACGGCGCCAACCTCGAGGCCCATCTGGACGGGTTGCGCGATCAGATGCGCAAGGCGGCCGAGAACCTGGAATTCGAAGAGGCTGCCCGCATCCGGGATGAGATCAAGCGTCTGGAAGCGGTCGATCTGGCAGTCGCCGACGACCCCATGGCGCGGCAATGGGCGGTCGAGAAAGCCTCGGAAGACGCGGTCCGGTCGCAGGGGCGGTCAACGGCCGGACGGCCGGGGCAGCGAGGTGGGAATGTGAAGAGAAGGAAGAGGTGAACCTATCTGAACTCTACACGGTTGTCCTTTATTTTGCCTCGCACGAAGACATCCTTCTGAGATATATTCGGGAACTGCTGTTCCCAATCCCTATATCTGTCGTTTGATACTATCCGCGCGTTCAGTTTTTGAGCATCCGTAATCAACAGCGGATCAGCAGGCGTTCCTTTCGGCGCAACCCAAATACGACGTGCGGGAAACCGAAGTGCTTTGGACAGCTTCGCGGGATCTAGGTAACGGCCTGCAACCAAATAACCGATATTTGCATCAAACCAGATTACAGGTTCAAGCCCTTCCGAGATCAGCTCGTCAATTACTATTCTCACAGAGTCTAGGTCCGGTTTTTCGTTATTCCAATACAGCACATTTGACCCGTCTATCACGACCCAATTGGCTTGTTTGCGCAGCTTAGTTCTAATTAGTAGTATAATTGCCAGAACTGAACCGACGACCCCGGCCAACATTGGAAATGTTATGACCGGACCGAAAGCCGTCACCGACAATAACACCGCTGCTAAGGAAAAAATTAACAAAAAAGCAAACCTAATCATACAGAGATTGATAGCAAGATTTGCACACCCCGCAATAGAGGTGACTTTACTTCCGTAAAGAGCCCTTTCTTTAGAATTTCTGTTATTTCGTTTTGTCCGCCCCTTAGTTTACGCACCGCACTCATCCCTTGCCACGCACCCCTCCCTCCTCCACGTTTGAAATCACAGCTTGTGATTCCAAACGGGTGCCATGACGAACGCCAAAAACCTTCCCACCACGCATGAGGTCCAAAGCGCCATTCACCGGGTGCGTGGCACCCGCGTGGTTCTGGCCGAGGATCTGGCGTGGTTCTACGGAAAATCCGTCAGCGCCTTCAATCAGGCCGTCTCGCGCAACAAGGACCTGTTCGAGGGCTACCGTTTTCAGCTGACCGACGCCGAGGTGGCCGATTTGACATCACGGAATGTGATTTCAAAGCCCAAAGGCCGCGGCGGGCGGCGGGTCAATCCGTGGGTCTATACCGATTACGGCGTGGCCATCGCCTCGACCCTGTTCAAGGACCCGCGCGCGATCAAGATCACCCGGATGATCACCGAGGCCTTCGTCGACGGCGCCAATGCCCTCGCTGAAACCCCAAGCAGCGCACCCGAGATCCTGCCGCCAGAAAGCACCCCTGCCCCGCTGCTGCCGAATGGCGAGCAATTGCGGGCGCTGGCCGAAAACATCCTCGATTCCGGGCAACAGAGCCTGGTCGACTACATCGCCAACCCCACCACCAAGCGCCAGCAGGCGGTGGCGACGATCATGAAGACGCTGGCCGAAACCGCGGGCGAAGAGGTGCGCACCCAGCACGAGCGTCTGCGCCTGCGCATCGCCGAACGGTTGGCCGCGGGCGACTATGCCGATGACGATGACCGCAAGCGGCTGATCGAGCTGCTGCAGGCGATGAAGGGCTAAAGCCCCAGCTCGGCCCGCATCTTTTTCGTCAGCTTGGCCACGACCATCTCGTAGGACGTCACGATGTGGTCGCGCAGGGACGCGTCGCTCATCCCGCGTTCGTCATAAACCTGCAGCCATTTCATGCCGCGCGAGGCCAGATAGGGCGCGGGCCGGATGCCGGGCTGATCCTGCAGCACCTCATAGGCCAGGTCGGTGGCCTTGAAGGTAAAGGCGTCCGTGCCGTCGTTCCAGCCGCAGATCGCGAACACCTTGCCACCCACCTTCCACACATCCGCATTGCCCCACTGCACGACGTGGCTCGTGGCCTTCAGAGAGGCGCAGAAAGCGTTGAATTCGTCCCGGGTCATGACGCCGATCCTGACGGGCCGGCAAGGATTTCGCAAGCAAGCATGACCTGTCGGGCCTAACCGAACAGGTCTTGCAGAACGTCGCCGATCTGCACCGTTGCCGCGCTGGACCAGTCTGGCCGATAGGACGGTTTTCGCACCTGGTACTCGGTTCCGGTGCCCGAGCCCGACCAGACGCCATCGAAGAACAGAGCGCGCTCCTTGCGCCGCCGTGGGCGTATTTCAGGCGGCCGCCGCCAATACATGATCGCGCGTCGAGCACCGGCCACATCCCCGGCCTTCCATCTGCGCACCCAAACGGCCCGGTCTATGGCCCCGGTGTTGTAGTGAAAGGACAAGGCCGCGCCCAACTGCGCCTCGGTCAGGGCGTGGCCGGCAAAGGCCGTTTCCACCGCAGGCAGATAGTTGGTGCGGATGGCCCACTCATACACTTCAAAACAGCGCCGCAAGGTCTGGGGGTTGTCCAGATAACGCGGCCAGACCGTGTGGCCCGAGGCCGACGTGATCCCCACGCTCCAGGTCCAGACATCAACGGAATCCAGATAGGCCTCGCGCACGATCGCTTCGTGCGAGACAAGCTCGGCGGCAATACGCGGTGTGATCTTGTAAGGCATCAGGCCATCCCCGAGTGGCGGCCGATGTCACCCCTTGTCCCAATGGGCGATGACATCATACCCCATCGGCGTCGGAGGTCCTTCAAGATACTCGGCAAACTGGCCCCACAACTCGGCAACCTTGGGGGCGTTTGCGTTTGATGTCGCCTCGCTTTCGACGACCGAGATCACATAGCCGCTGCCATCCTCGTTCATCACATTCGTAAAGCAGTGCATACCGGGCATGCCCATGATCTGATCCTTCAGATCGTTCATTCGGGCCGTGGCGGCCTCGCGGGTGCCGGGCTTCATCTTGAACTGGGTAACGCGTGCAAACATGGTTGTCCTCCCTCGCATGGGGTCCTGACCCCGAACCGCGGCAAACTGCCAGCGGACGGCATGATCCTACCACGTCCTGCTCAAATCACGCAGGGACACAGGCACCGCGATCATGTGCGCGAAAAGGTTCAACCATGAAGATAGGTATCTTCCATGGCCGTCAGGGGCGGACAAATTTGGCGTTTCCGACAGCCCGCGGTTTGGGCGCCGTGCTTTGCGTGGACGCAGGTGCCTGGACCGGCACAGCCGACCGCGTCGCGGCCCGGACACTGGACTCGCATGCGATCCCGTCGCCGTCAGGGTCGTTGCGTTTGTGGTATCCAAGCTGTCCCTCGCGCATCGGTCCAAGGCCAACGGAGCGTGCCGCGTCGCAACCAGCCAGCGCCACAAGGTGCATCACGGCTTCGGTCCGCTCCAGGTCTGAGGTCCGGAGATATACACCCAGCGCGATCATCCCCGTCGTCAGCGGCAGGGCCAGCACCATCAGCAGAATGCGCAGCGGGGACAGCGCATGTCGGCGCAGGGCATCAGCCTTACGCTGCCGACGTGCCAAGCGCGGATCTGGTGCGGGTTCGTTGTATACGGTTGTCTTCAGCTTCATAAACTTGGCGGTACACCAACTATGTGGCAAAGCCGAGGCATCGGAATGACGCAATCCAGCGAGGGCGCCACGTGAACACTCGAAACCCATTTCAACCGGTCGACGAGACTGCGCGGGAACTGGCCCTTGATCTTATCACGCAGGCCCGTTTTGCTGCGCTTGCCGTGGTACATCCGGACAACGGACTGCCGTCGATCAGCCGCATCGCACTGGCCACCGACAGTGCTGGATGGCCGCTCACCCTGATCTCGGATCTGGCGGAGCACTCACGCGCGTTGGAGGCGAATCCGGCCTGCGCGTTGCTGATCGGCGAGCCCGCTGACAAAGGTGATCCACTGACCCATCCCCGGCTGACCCTGCACTGCACGGCGCGCCCGACCCCACGGGCGACCAAGGAGCATACCGCGCTTCGGGCACGCTACTTGTCACAGCGTCCGAAGGCCGGACTATATATCGACTTCGCGGATTTCCGTTTTGTGCGTTTCGAGATTGTTGATGGGCTTCTCAATGGCGGGTTCGGCAAAGCGTGGAAGATGACACGCGAAGACCTTTGCCCGCCATCAAATCAGCGAACGACGTGAACTGCGCAACTGGCGTGGCGCACCACATGTGTCGCGGTCGAGCCGAGCAACAGATCCTGCATCCCCGGTCGGTGCGAAGCCATGATGATCAGGTCAGGTTTGTTGGTTTCCGCCCAATCCAGAATCGTGCGCCCCGAATGTCCCTCGACCACAACGCCCTTGGCGTTCGGCAGCTTGGCAGCCAGAATGTTCAATTCATCCTGGATCGCGCGCCGCGCCTCGGTCAGGTATTCGGCCGGCATGTAAGAGATTGCGTAGTCCGGAATATGCTCGACAACATGCAACAGGGTCACTTTGGCATCTGGCGTCGCCAACAGCTTGGCCAGTTTCAGCGGCCCCGACGTGTCACGCTCGGCATCGAAGGAAATCGGGACAAGAATATTGTGATACATGGCTGGCGCCTCCTTGAGTTTCGCGTTCAGATAGCAGTAGCCAAAGTCTTCTGACCTTGATTCAGGTCAGGATCAGTCAAATGTTTCGGCCACGTCGTACATCACCGGCTCGAAGCTTTTGCACAATTCGTTGATCTTGCGGTTGCGCTCGCGCATTTCAGGCGTTCGCAGCATGGCCAGAAAGTCCTCCCGCCGCTCCCACTGCGAATAGTTCGCGATGCGGGTCTGGGCATCGTTGACATGCAGTCCGGCTGCGACAAAACCGGGCTGCTTGGAAATGAAGTTCGCATAGGCGTCGGTCAACGCTTCTAGCAGGTCCTGGCAGGTTCCGGGGGTCATTTCGAAAGTGGTGATAACGGTCTGAACACTGGCGTCTTTTGATATCTTCGGCATCGGTCATCTCCCTTGTCTGACCCAAGCCTAGCACAGGTTATTCAAACGTCCTGCCTTTCGTTGAGCTGGCGCGAAAAAGTTTCCGAAAAATGAACCGAGCGCTAACCTTCCGTTAACCAAGGTTGATGATCCTGCGCAAATGGACCGCCTGATCGCCTTCCTGTGTGCAAGTCTTGTGTTTTCGACTCCGGCCTTGGCCGGGGCATGGCTTCGTGAAGAAGGCGCCTCGTTCACATCGTTGGCCCTGACGGCGTTTTCCGAGCCCGGGAAGGGCATCCGCTTCAAGTCCTCGCTCTATGGGGAATGGGGAATGCGCCCAAATCTGACGCTGGGTTTGGACGCGGAAGAGCATCAAGAACTCTACGGTCACGCCGTGGTGTTTGCGCGCCTACCGGTTGCCGAATTTTCCAACGGTGGGCGTCTGGCGGCCGAGTTGGGTGTCGGCGCGCATCACCGTGAAACCCGCGCATGGGCGATGTACAAGGCAACCCTGTCTTGGGGCAAAGGATTTCAGGCCCGATATGGCAGTGGCTGGCTGGCGGCTGATGCCGCGCTGGAGTACCGAAGCCATGACGCTCTGATCCGAAAACTGGACCTGACAGTGGGTTTGTCGTCGCACCGTCGGGTCAATCCCCTGCTCCAGATCGAAACGTCCTATGTACCTGGCCGCCCGCTCTATTGGAGCGCGCGACCCTCGGCGATGTTTCGATCCGAAAGCGGCCCCAACACCTGGATAATCGGGGTCGAGCGCAACGCCGCCCGGAACAGGCCAGGCCTGAGATTCGCGCTGTGGCGCGAGTTCTGAATGCTGCGCGCCGGCCGCCCCAAAAGCGACCGGCCGACACGGATCAGACCTCGATCCGCATGATCACCGAAACTTCACCACTCAAGGCCTCGGACCAACGCAACTTGATCTGGTCCTGGTTCGTCCCTTGCTGCAACTGAACATAGGGGGCCGTATAGCGCAGAGTTCCAAAGGCGGTTCTCAGCCCGTCCAGCACGACGACGCTGTCACAGCTGCGGGCCTGCCCACCAAAGGGGAATGCACCATTCGAGTCCACCGTCCAGGCAGAGGCCGCCGTATTCTGTTCGTGTCGGACCCGCAGCGGGTTCGCGGTCTTGAGTGTCACGTTGTGATACGTGTTGTCTGCGAACGTGACATTCACATGCCGATCAGGATTCAGATCGGCAAAAGTTGTATCAACCTTGTCCACGCGGTCGATTGACCCGTTCGCCGTTCGGAACTTGTTGCCCGTGACCGTCATTCCGTTCAAAAAATGCCCGACGCCATGCGGGCGCACGACGATATAGGCGAACCACGGGGCAACGTCACTTGAATAGAAGATGTTGTCGGTGATGCTCATGGCGCTGAAGGAATAGCCCGAGGTGTAGTCGGGTTCGGCATCGCGCTCATTGCTCCACTCGATGAAACAGTTGTCGATATAATTGTCGGCGATCGAAGAACTGTTGTAGGCCCCGATCATCACCAAACCCGCATTGCGCACACCGTTCGGCACGCTGTCGCCCTGAAAGAAGTGGTTGCCCAGAACCAGGTTGTTGTCTCCGCCCAGAACCGTGAAGTGGTGGAAACGAACGGCGCGGTTGTGGCGCAGCTTGACGTCGTTGGCATTGGCGTTGATGGCAATCGAACTGCGGTCGGGCACGTCCAGAGACTCTTCACTGGACAGGAACTGGCAACCGTCGATCAACATGCCCTGGCACCCCACCCCGATTGAAGTGATGCCGCGATCCAACGGACGGCTGACAAAGCAGTTCTTCAAAACGAACGTGTTCCCGCCCGGCGACAGGCGGATCGCGCTGCAGCGCCCGTTGCATTGAAACTCGATGTCTTCCATGGCGAATTTCTGGAGCGCACTGAAGCCCGAGAAATCCAACAGGTACTTGAAAGCAACGAACGTGAATGTCTGCGTGCCAGCCGCATCATAGATAGGTGCGTTCAAGGTGATCTCACCGGCACCTTCATCCTTGGACCGTACATAGATCTCACGTCCAACGCCGCTGCCCTGAACCAACGACCCGAGCGGGATATTGGCCACGTTGGCCACACCGGACAACTTGTAAGGATCCGCCGGATCGTATGTTGCGACAGAGGTAAAGGTCTCGGTGTCCCATGAGGCGCTGCTCTTGACGTCGAACTGCCCGTTGCGGATCACGCGGCGAGTGGAGTAGCTGCCGCGATTGGGTACGGCGGCCTGCATGTCGATCGGCTCGGACACCGAGATCTTGCGGCCGCCCAGGTCCAGCGATTCATGATCCGAGTTGTTCAACAGCGCCTGAAACGCCTTTTTGAAGGCCAGGGCTTCATCGCCGAAGGCGGAGATGTAAGTCGGCAGATCGAAATTCTTGGTCAGAAGAAGCATCTTGTCATCAGGCATCGTGACCGTGCCCTCAAAGTCGACCTCCGCGTCCAGCCCAACATCCTGTGCCAGGTGGTAGGTTCCCTGCGGCACATAGATGCGGCGACCTCCCGCGGCTTGGTCTGCCGCCTCGAACGCGGCCGAGTCGTCGGCCACACCATCTCCTAACGCGCCATAGTCCCGCACGTCCACAAGGCTGATCATGTCGCGCAAGAAGATCCCGGTGACATCGGTAATTTCGATATCATCGATCCGAACGAGCGCGCCGTTTGCCCCCTCGATATCGAGGCCGAAATGCCCGTATAGCGCCGAAATGCCCCAAGGCATGTCCACGCCCGGGCGCTGTCCAATCCCGACGATGGCGGTGACCTCGTGCACCACGCCATAGGCCGACAGCTGAATGGCCGGGCCCTGTTCGGTCAGTCCGGAAAGGTGCACGTCGCCGGCCCCTCCGGCCCATCCAGCGATCCGGACCTGCGGCAATGGCCCGCTGATCGCTTTGACCCGCGCCTTGATCTGCAAATAGCAGCCCGGCAGAAGCGGCGTCCGCCCCATGTACCGCAGTTGCTGCGTGGGATTGACCTTCAGTATCTCAAGACAACCGCCAAACTCCGCATCTGCAGGCACGAACACTCCCGTTCCCGATCCGTCATAGGTCGGTGAGCCCGGAGTGCCGTCGCCGC
This sequence comes from Ruegeria sp. BF8, assembly GCF_056538625.1. Taxonomy (NCBI): domain Bacteria; kingdom Pseudomonadati; phylum Pseudomonadota; class Alphaproteobacteria; order Rhodobacterales; family Roseobacteraceae; genus Ruegeria; species Ruegeria sp. BF8. The sequence continues at coordinate 41,801 of NZ_JBQFTL010000004.1, forward strand.
TGGACCACACATCCAGACCATTCGCGAATTGCGGCGGCGTGAAAACGATTCCGTCGGTGATTGCCTTGTTCATTGAATACCCTTTCCCAAACGCGCCCACTCTTCAGGCTATGGCGCATGCCAGATTTCGGATCCGGAAGCCGCCCGGACACGCTGGTCTGAGTATCGAAAAGGGATTAACCGTCGCTCATATCATCGTGACGGTGGGTGTTGCGTCAGGCGGATGGGTCGGAGTTGCCAAGCAGTTGCACCCCGTTGATCTTCCAGCCGTTTTCCAGCTGGACCATCTGATAGTCCAGGATGTGAACCCGGCCGTTCGCATCCACCACCATCACTTTCTGCCACCAGAACCCTGAGATCTGCCGCAATTCCAGAAATCGGATCTCCGCTGGGCGCCAGACCATTGGATAGCCGTTGCGCACCATCGCGCCAAAATTCTCGGGCGTGCGGAACATTGTCTGGATGTTGGGGCTGGCGAAGGTGAAGGCCGTGGCGAAGTCATCGGCCTTGAAGGCTTCAATCTGCGCAGCAATATTGGCTTCGATGTCGCCACTTTGGGCAACTGCGGCTGTTGCCAGACCGGCGCTCAGGGAAACTGCAAGCAAAAGTCGACGCATGGGACCACCTCCTGCCGGAAAGGTAGCCCCATGCAGTATGTGGTCAAATCAGACCAGGTCTCCGGCCAAGGCCTTGTCGATCAGTGCAATCGTTTCGGGGACGCCATAAAGGGCGATGAACCCGCCGAACCGAGGGCCTTGGCTGGCGCCCAACAACACCTCATAAAGGGCTGTGAACCAGCCGCGCATCGGGTCAAAGCGCTCGCGGCCGATGGAATAGACCACAGATTGCAGAGCTTCGTCCTCGACCGGACCGTCATAGGCTTCAAGCGCCGACTTCAGGGCTTCAAGCGCCTCGCGCTCTTGCTCCGTCGGCGCTCGATGCTTGCGGGTCGGCTTCACGAAGTCGTTGAAGTAGCGCACTGCAAAACCGGCAGCCTTGTCGAGGTCCGGGTGGCTTTCGGCCGTGGCTTCGGGCGCATAGCGGCGGATGAAGCCCCATAGCGTCTCTTTGTCCTCGGCACCTGAAACCGACGCGAGGTTCAACAGCATTGCAAAGGGAACGATCAACGTCGATTCCGGCACGTCACCGCCGTGAATGTGCCAGACCGGGTTGTTCAACTGAGCCTTCAGATCCTGCCCGGGGTAGGCACGCAACTGCTGATGGTATTCATCATACGCCTTGGGGATGACGTCAAAATGCATCCGCTTTGCCGTCTTCGGCTTTTGATACATGAAATAGGCCAGACTCTCGGTCGGCGCATAGGTCAGCCACTCGTCGATCGAAACTCCGTTTCCGGACGACTTCGAGATTTTCTGCCCGTTTTCATCGAGGAACAGCTCATACGAGAAATGCTCGGGCGCACGGCCGCCCAGCGCGCGGCAGATCGCGTCATAGATCTTTTCGTTGGTCGCATGTTCCTTGCCATACATCTCGAAGTCGACGCCCAACGCCGCCCAGCGCGCCCCGAAATCCGGCTTCCACTGCAACTTCACATTGCCGCCGGTCACGGGCAGCGTCCACTCCTTGCCATCTTCATCATCGAAGGTGACGGTGTAGGTCTCGGCGCACACCTTTCTCATCGGCACATAAAGGACCCGGCCCGTTTCCGGATGGATCGGCAGGAAGATCGAATAGGTCTGCTGACGCTCCTCGCGCAGGCTTTTCAGCATGATGGCCATGATGTCGTCATAACGTTCGACTGCACGCTTCAGGATTTCGTCGAACTGACCCGAACGATAAAAGTCGCGCGCCGAATAGAACTCGTATTCGAACCCGAACGTATCAAGGAACCGACGCAGCATGGCGTTGTTGTGTTCACCAAAGCTGGGATACTCGCCGAACGGATCAGGGACCGAAGTCAGCGGCTGCTGCAGATAGGCTTCAAGGGCCTCGGGGTTCGGCACGTTGCTGGGGACCTTGCGCATTCCGTCCAGATCATCCGAAAAGCAGATCAGCTTGGTGGGAATGTCCGACAGGGCCTCGAAGGCGCGCTTGACCATCGTGGTCCGTGCCACCTCACCGAAAGTGCCGATATGCGGCAGGCCCGACGGGCCATATCCCGTTTCGAACAGAACGAAGCCCTTCTCCGGTGGAGACTTCTGATAGCGTTTGAGCAACCGGCGCGCCTCTTCGAAAGGCCAGGCCTTTGACGTCATGGCGGTTTCACGCAGTTCAGACATTTCGTTCGTTCTCCATCGGGAAATCAGCGAGGGTCGCTCAATGCGACCGACCGGCATCTCCTATTGTGCAGATGCAGCGTGAGTCAATGACCACAGGCGAGAAACGCCGCCCCTGCTACGATTTCAGACGGTTGCTCGTGACCAGGAACACGGCCTGACCCGCTTGCAGATCAACCAATTGCAAACAACCAGGATTGGCTGCAATAAAATCGCAGACGGCCTGCTTCACCGAGGCTTTCCCCTCGTCATCATGCCAGTTCCAGTCATCGAAGATAAGAAAACCACCGGTTTTCAGCTTGCCTAGGTACGACAATATATCCGCCTGAACACCGTCATAGTAGTGGTTGCCGTCAACGTAGACAAAATCCAAGCTTTCGTCGGGCACCGCGGATGCCGCTTCCGCGGATCTCTTCCGAACAAAGATCTTTTCGCCAGGCAAATGTGCCAGTCTAGACTGCGTCCGCTCAAAAATTTCGTCCATGTCGCCCTGATTTTGCGCGACTTTCCCCCCATACATCCTGTTCGGGAATTGCGGCATGAACTCGTAGGGATCAATCAGGTAATACTTCGCGATGCTGCCCGTACTCAGAACCATCTCCGAAAAATCGCCCATCCAGACGCCGATTTCAGCGCCCGCGGAATTGGTAGTCGTATAGTGAGTCAAAAACTGCCTTGGGTCCGTCGGCGTCTTTCCAAAGAGTTTCCTGATTTTTCTGCTGCTCAATGACATTCGTTCAACCGTTTCCGTCAGATCTGTTGTTCAGGGTGAATTGGCCCCTGCGCGGACCGACTACGAAACACATACCACGTTGTGACCGATGGGCGGCAAACGCGCAACTCTGCTGGTAAACGTTCGCCGTACTTGCAATTCCAGACTACGGTCGCCGGCGAAACAAGGTGTTGAACCCGCGGGCCCTGCCCCATATCGTGCGCGATCAAAGACAGCCAAGCAGGACGTTCCCATGACCCAACCCGTTTCCCACCCGATGTCGCCGCAGGATTGCCTTGTGGCGATCATGGTGGCCGTCTCAGCCTCGGACGAGAACATCCGCACCGTCGAACTGGTCAAGATCGAGACAGCCGTGAATATGCTGCCTGTGTTTGCCGACTACGATATCGACCGTATGCGCCGGGTTTCGCAGATCGTGTTTGATCTGTTCGAGCAGGAAGATGGTCTGGACGCACTGTTTGGTCTGATCCGGGACAACCTGCCTGAGCGGTTGAACGAAACGGCCTATGCTCTGGCCTGCGATGTCGCCGCCGCCGACGGCTCGCTGGCCGAAACCGAACTGCGGCTGCTGGAAGAGATCCGGTATGAGTTGGAGATCGATCGGCTGCACGCCGCAGCGATTGAGCGCGGCGCACGGGCGCGTCACACCGTCTGATCGGATTCAGCTGCCATAAAGCGCGCCCCAGCGCTCGATGAGGGCCTGCTGCAGTTTGCGAGACCTGCGGTTCCAGCTGCGCGCGCCTTCAGGGCGTTCGCGGCTTTCACGCGCGATGGTCGCCCGATGCGGAAGATCGGCAGTGAATATCGCAAAGGCCAACTCGGATCCTTCGGCGGTGGTCAGATACCCGCCCAAGCCAGATACAAAGTTCAGGGTTCCGGTCTTGGCGTCGACCTTGATCGGGTGCCCTTGGATCCGCTGGCCTTTGGCGTCGGTCAGAGTAAACGGCTTCAACAGATGTCGCAGCGTTTCATGTTGCTGAGCGGCCACCAGAACTTTGACCAGGCCAGACGGCACCATTCGCGAAGCATCGCCCAACCCCGAATGATCCACCATAGCAATACCGGACGCGCCATAGGTCTGAGCCGACCAGCGATTCATCTCATCCGCGGACTCTGCCAGTGTTTGCGGCCGCCTACCCCGCGCGACTGTCGCAGCCAGCCCCACCATCTCGGCCGTGAGGTTGGTCGAATATTTCAGCATCCCTTTCACTATGCTGGTAAGTTCATCGCTCTGATGCGTGACCAGAACGGTGCCGCTGGGGGCCTCGCGTGTGACTTGAACCCGCCCCAGGACGATGCCGTTCACCCGGGCCAGAGTGCGGAACACATCCCCGGCATACAAACCCGGTTTGCGCACGGGCAACCACCTGGCGCCACCATTACCCAGCGCGCCCTTGGCAACTGTCCAGCGGTCCTGCCGCGCGCTGGGTTGATAGCTGTAGACCGGAAGGTTGCGATTTTCGATCCGCATCGCGGCCATGTCCACCGACGGCGTATAACTGGCACTGCGTGCGTCCATGGTCACGTCATAGCTGGACCCTTGGCGTTTCCACTCGAAATGCACACGGTTGAAGTTCAGGGAAATTCCACTGATCGCAGGGCTATAGCCCACATGATCAGGCTGACCGGGGTCTATGCTGAATACATAGGGCAATGCGCCGCTGTACACTTTGACCGCCCCCCGAACCTCGGTCAGTCCGGCCTTGCGCAGGTTGGCGGCCATCATGGCCAGAGCATCGGTATCCAATACCGGATCGCCGCCTCCGACCAGTATCAGATCACCCTTGAGGATCCCGTTTTTAATCGGACCATCTGCGATCAGCTTTGTTTCGAACCGATGGTCCGGCCCCAGAACGTCCAGCGCGTAAAGCGCGGTCAGGGCTTTGGCGACGCTGGCCGGCGGCAAGCCGCGGGCCCCGCCGAATTCCTCCAGTTGCGCGCCGGTTTTTACGTCTGCCACGGCGAAGACCACTTCGCCGTTCAATCGCGCCGCCTGAATGATGCGTTCGGCACCGCTCAACTCGGCGCCACGGGCAACAGGCCGCAATGAGACAGTTGGCGCCCCGGCAAGACCCGCGGTGGGGATCAGAAGCGAACCGGCGCCGGCCAGAAAGAAACGTCTCGAAATACGATCAGTCATGGGTCAAATAAAATCCCAGAGATCACAGGCAAACAACCATGCACCTGAATTATGTGCCCATCGGGGCTGTTCAGGCAACACCTGTCAGGTCCAGCCGCCTTTGGAGCGTATCTGAGTCGAGCTGACATCGACCATCGGCACGTTCACGAAACACCAGGCCGGCGCATCGGCCCGACCCAAAAGATGCCGCGCCGTTCCGTCAATCCGGTATTTGGCATAGACACGCGCCGCCGGTGACATGCGGGCTGAAATCCGATCTCCGGGGCGCGCCACCACGCCCACAGGAACGGTGTCCATGATCAACCGCCAGTCCTTCCATTTGTGAAACTGGGCCAGGTTGTCAGCCCCCATTAGCCAAACAAACCGAACCTGCGGATAGAGCCGCCGCAATGCAGCAAGTGTGTCAGCCGTGGCGCGGGTGCCGGTCAGATCCTCAATGTCAGTCACCTCAACCTTGGGATGCTGCATGATGGACCGTGCGGCCTCAACTCGCTGATCGATCGGAGCCGGGCCGCGAGCCTTCAGCGGGTTCCCCGGCGACACCAACCACCAGACCCGATCCAATCCAAAAGCCTTCATCGCCTCCAGTGTAACGTGCACATGCCCCTGATGCGGTGGATCGAACGATCCCCCGAACAGCCCCACGACCTGACCGGGCCGCGCATATGGTATCGCGCTTCGCAACATCCCCTGCTGTAGTCCAGAACTCGCCGGCCTTGTCAATCAACAGGTTGCACAGCATCGCCCAAACCGACCGCCCCCGATCGCACCACTTCGGCACACCAGCCGCCATGCCCACGCACGGCAGAGTACCCCCCGTTGCCCAACGCCTCTTCCATCCTGCTGCAAGGCGCGCAGATAACCGTGATCCGCAAGATGGCGGTGCCGACCTGAACCTCGCGCCCTTTGAGAGCGCCCAGATTGATGCCGGAAACCACCAGATTGCGCCGCAGCACGTCCGGTGCGACCGGACCTTGCCCCAAATAGCTGCCGATCGCGGCAAGATGCTCGTGCTGAACCAGGGTCACCGCACGCTTCCCCGAGCGACCGCGATCGCCCTCAACCCCGTCTTCCCGGATCATGGCCTGACCCAGTGCGATCATATCCAATCGTCGCCCCGGTCTGACGCCGATCCATTCGATCCGCCCGGCCTTGGCCCAACCCAATACCAATTGCGCAAGTTCCGGCATTCCCAGCATCCTTCCCAGTCCGGTCAGGCCGGCGCATAAGGCCAGCCAGAAATTCGCCAAAGCACCAGCTTGCCCCGCCCGTCCCGCTTGGCTATCAAGCGGGTCAACCTGAATTCCCCGACCCAGAGGACGCGACATGGCCGCCTATCAATATGTCTACCACATGCAGGGTGTCTCAAAGACCTATCCCGGTGGCAAGAAGTGCTTTGAAAACATTCACCTGAGCTTTCTGCCCGGCGTAAAGATCGGTGTCGTCGGCGTGAACGGCGCCGGTAAGTCGACCCTGATGAAGATCATGGCCGGCCTCGATACCGATTTCACAGGCGAGGCGTGGGCCGCCGAGGGCGCAAAGGTCGGCTATCTGCCACAGGAACCTCAGTTGGACGAATCCCTGACCGTCCGTGAAAACGTCATGCTGGGCGTGGCCGAGAAAAAGGCCAAGGTCGACCGCTTCAACGAAATCGCGATGGAGATCGCCGAGAACTACTCGGACGAGTTGATGGAAGAGATGACCGCATTACAGGACGCGATCGACGCGGAAAACCTGTGGGACCTCGACAGCCAGATCGACGTTTCGATGGAGGCGCTGCGCTGCCCGCCGGACGATGCCAACATCGCCAACCTCTCGGGCGGTGAGAAACGCCGCGTGGCGCTCTGCAAGCTGCTGCTGGAAGCGCCCGACATGCTGCTCTTGGACGAACCGACCAACCACCTGGACGCCGAGACCATCGCCTGGCTGCAACAGCACCTGATCGACTACAAGGGCACGATCCTGATCGTCACGCACGACCGCTACTTCCTGGATGACATCACAGGGTGGATCCTCGAGCTGGACCGCGGACGTGGCATCCCGTACGAGGGCAACTATTCCTCGTGGCTGGAGCAGAAAGCCAAGCGGCTTGAGCAGGAAGCCCGCGAGGACAAATCCAAGCAGAAGACCCTGCAACGCGAACTGGAATGGATGCGTCAGGGTCAAAAGGCCCGTCAGGCCAAATCCAAGGCCCGTATCAACGCCTACAACGAGTTGGCGGAACAGTCCGAGCGCGAAAAGCTGACCCGCGCCCAGATCGTCATCCCCAACGGCCCGCGCTTGGGCAGCAAGGTGATCGAGGTCAACGGGCTGGCCAAGCATATGGGCGACAAGCAACTGATCGAGAACCTGTCCTTCAGCCTGCCGCCGGGCGGCATCGTCGGTGTGATCGGCCCCAACGGCGCCGGTAAATCGACCCTGTTCAAGATGCTCACCGGCCAGGAAAAGCCCGATGCCGGCACCATCGAATACGGCGACACGGTACAACTGTCCTATGTCGATCAGTCGCGCGACGACCTCAACGACAACGACACCGTGTGGGAGGCGATCACCGGCGGCGCCGAAATCATCCAACTGGGTGACGCGCAGGTCAATTCCCGCGCCTATTGCTCGTCCTTCAACTTCAAGGGCGGCGACCAGCAGAAAAAGGTCTCGCTGCTGTCAGGAGGTGAGCGCAACCGCGTCCACATGGCCCGCCTGCTGAAAGAGGGCGGCAACGTCCTGCTGCTGGACGAACCGACCAACGACCTGGACGTAGAAACCCTGCGCGCGCTGGAAGACGCGCTGGTCGATTTCGCCGGCTGCGCCGTGGTCATCTCGCACGACCGTTTCTTCCTCGACCGGATCTGTACGCACATCCTGGCCTTTGAAGGTGATGCGCATGTCGAATGGTTCGAGGGCAACTTCGAAGACTACGAAGAAGACAAGAAGCGCCGCCTGGGACCGGACGCGTTGGAGCCCAAGCGGTTGAAGCATAAGAAGTTTGCGCGATAACACTCCTGACACATCTCCGGATGGATAGTGTGGGCAGGAATCAGCCCATACTATCAACGGGATGATGGACAGTTGGAAAACGGTATGGCGGAAGCGCTACCGTTGCTTGGTTTCTTTATGATCGCAAGCACTTCGGTGTGGTTGTCTTCGCTGATCTTGGCGTCTGTGTTTCCATTCTTCAACTTCAAGAATGAGTATACCGAGTATCTGTTGAGGGTAAGCGGCGCACCGCCCACCCGTCTTCGTCTGCTTCTGACGGTTTACAGGGCTAACAGCTATTTCTTTAAGATTGATTGGGGGTACGAGTCACCTGCACCGGGTGCACTCAAAACCACTCCAAATCGCAACCTTTTTCGCATGCTCCTCCTGGCATTTGCGACCTTGATTTTTTAACGTGTTCCTTTGGGTCGCTGCATTCGCGATTTTCGACATCATCTCGGCACTCATTTAGAAAACGACATCCCGGCATCCGGGTGATTGCTTGTGCCTATCGAGGCTTTCGGGCGTCCGAATGCCATTGAATGGAGTCGACTATCAGACAGGTGACCGATCCTCTTTCTTAGTTGTGCCGCTGCTGGCCTCGCGCCCGTTCGGCCCGCGTAGGGCGCGATAATCTGACAACAAAAAAGCCCGAGGCAGGTTCGAATTCAGTTCGGCGGATTTACGTTCACAACGCCCGTTGACCCCTGAAAGCGCAGCACATTCTGCCCAACCAGCCCTTGCCACATGGCGTTCTCAGTGCCATATGCAAAGAGCTTACGTTTTTCTACTTCGACCTACTGTCTCCGTTTTCGGCGTTCAGTCTATCGATCCAGACAACGACGCCGGGCTGCCGCAATTCCGTGGGCAGCACTCAAACAGGAGATACGGATATGCCCGCAGGCACCGTAAAATGGTTCAACACCACCAAAGGCTACGGCTTCATCGCACCCGAAGAGGGCGGCAAAGACGTGTTCGTGCACATTTCGTCCGTCGAGCGTTCGGGCCTTACCGGCCTGGCCGACAACCAGAAAGTCACCTACGAACTGCGTTCGGGTCGTGACGGTCGCGAAAGCGCCGACAACATCGAACTGGCCTAAACCAGGTCTCTGGGGGCGACGGATGACCGTCGCCCCCATTTTTTTTGCGCGGTTTCTGATCGCGCTTTCCAGCCCCGGTGGGGCAGGAAAACAACATCACTTTCCGGTGAAACCCGCGCGGGAATTGACCGGATCGGCTATTCTGAACAGACTGCTACCCTGTTTTCTTTGTTGATTAGCCGAGTATTGCCATGTTCTCACGCCGCAATTTTCTGATCTCCGCTGCCGCTATCAGCGCCGTGCCTGGCACGGCCCACGCGAAGAAGAAGCCGGTCGAGTACGACCCGACTCCACAAATCGTTCGGATCAAGAAGCAGTTTTTGCCCGGGCAATTGTTGGTCGCGCCACGTTCGTTCTACCTGTATTTCGTGACCGAGCCCCGCAAAGCCATCCGTTATGGCTGTGGCGTCGGCAAGGCCGGGCTGGAATTTACCGGAACTGCGACGATCGACGTGAAAAAGGAATGGCCCACCTGGCGCCCGACCGAAGAGATGATCGAGCGGGACCCCGTTGCCTATGCCAGATTCAAGGACAATGACTATGTCCAGCCCGGTGGAGGAGACAACCCGCTGGGCGCCCGTGCCCTGTATCTGTTTCAGAATGGCGTCGACACGTATTTCCGCATCCATGGAACGACCCAGCCGCAGACCATCGGACGAGCCGTGTCGAACGGGTGCATCAGAATGCTGAATGAGCACGTGATCGACCTGTACAACCGCGTCCCGATCGGAACGGTCGTCACCGTCGTCTAAGGCAGCGGTCAGGGCCCCGACCAATCCACCCCTTCGGCTTTTTCAATCTTCAGCCGTCCGTTTGGCCACGGGACGCAAAGGCTTGCTGCTTGCCTGTCCGATCCGTTCAGCCAGGTCCGAACGTCTTCGGGCCGTAACAGGACACCCATGCGGTGGTGGATCGGCCGCATATCATCGTTCGGTTCGCAGGTCACAGCAGCGAACTGATCAACATGCTGACCACCGGGCGCAATCCATCTGTCCGTAATCGCGGCAAACAACAAAGGGGTTCCGTCGGCCGATTCAATCCGCCACGCGGTTTTGCGGCGCTTTTCGCCAGTCCACTCGTACCAGCCATCAACCGGAACAACCGCGCGACCGACACCTTCGAAAGCAGATTTGTCAAAAACCGTTTCCGACCGCGCATTGATGATCGTTTCCATGACCGGTCGCCCCCGGGCATTGACGCGCCCTACGGGGATCATGCCCCACCGCATGGGCCCGACGCCTTCAGCAGTCAGAACGATCACTTCCTGACCGGGCTGTATGTTCTGGCGCGGCTGTTCATCCGGCCAAGCAGTTTCTCGACCCAGGAATTCGGAAATCTGGGAAAACGGCCGCGTCAGAAAGAACCGCCCGGGCACGGTTTACTGCCGCTGTTTTGCGGCGGCGATCAGATCAAGGACAGCAGGTCCAAGATCATCCACGATCAGCGCAACGCCGCGCGCATTGGGGTGGATCCCGTCAGGTTGCATGTAGGTCTGCACGGCTCCGGGGTCGCCACCCGCCTGCAACCCGGAAAAAAAGCTGGGGGAATAAAGTGTGCCGAACTGGGTGGCCAAATCCGGATACATCGCATCAAACGCCTGTTTGTAGTCCGCGCCATAATTGCCCGGAGCCTGCATGCCGATCAGCAGAACCGGAACCTTGGCCGTTTGCGCCTCGGTCAGAATTTTTTCCAGATTCGACTTCGAGACCGCCGGGTCGATCCCACGAAGAACGTCGTTTCCGCCCAGCGCCACGATCATCCCGTCCACCTCTGGTGTCAGGGTCCAGCCCACACGCGCCGCACCACCGGCCGTTGTGTCCCCGGAAACACCGGCGTTGATTATCTTCACCTCGACGCCTTGCGCATCCAGCCACCGGTTCAGTTGAGGGACGAACCCATCCTCCTCAACAAGGCCGTAGCCTTGAGTCAGCGAGTCTCCGAGAGCGGCCAGGACCACCGGCTCGGCTGTGGCAGCAATGCCGCAGAGCGACAACAGCCCCGCCGCCAGAGCCTTGCGCAAATTCCTGACCGCTCCATATCCCAAATGACTGCCCCTTTCGGAAAGACTTATGACTGAACCCGTTCTGACACTCCAAAATGCCGCTTTGTCGCTGGATGGCAATGCCGGACCCGTTGAAATCTTGCGGGACATCAATCTGACCGTCAAAGAGGGAGAGACGCTGGGCCTCGTCGGCCCATCCGGTTCGGGCAAATCCTCGCTGTTGATGCTGATGGGTGGGCTGGAGCAGACGACCGCGGGTCGCATCACCGCACTGGGGCAGGACCTGACCTTGATGAGTGAGGACGCGCTTGCCCGCTTTCGTCGTGATGCGATGGGCGTCGTTTTCCAGAATTTCCATCTGATCCCAACGATGACGGCGCTTGAAAACGTGGCCACCCCGCTGGAACTGGCCGGTCACCGCGATGCCTTCGAGCGGGCCGAGGCCGAATTGGCGGCGGTGGGGCTTTCGCATCGGCGTGATCACTACCCGGCGCAACTGTCGGGCGGCGAACAACAGCGGGTCGCGCTGGCCCGCGCTTCGGCCCCGCGGCCTCGGATCCTGTTGGCGGACGAACCGACCGGCAATCTGGATGAGGCGAATGGCGCGGCCATCGTTGATTTGCTGTTCGGCCTGCGTGACCGGCACGGGGCAACGCTGGTTCTGGTCACACACAGCTACTCGCTGGCCCGCAGATGCGACCGGGTCGTCCGATTGCGCGACGGCCGCATCACCGAAGAGGCCAGCCAAGAGGCAGCGGAATGAGCTTGCGCCTGGCGACGCGCCTGGCCCGACGTGAACTCAGGGGCGGCTTACGCGGCTTTCGGGTTTTTCTGGCCTGTCTGACCCTGGGGGTTGCCGCCATTGCTGCGGTTGGATCGGTGCGGCAAGCAATCATGACCGGCCTTGCGCAAGAGGGCGCAGCCTTGCTGGGCGGCGATGCCCAGATCGAGCTGACCTACCGCTTCGCAAACGAAGCAGAAACCGCATGGATGGAGCAGAACGCCGATCGCGTGTCCGAAGTCGTCGATTTCCGCTCGATGGCCGTGACCCGCAGCGACGCACCGCAACGCGGACTTACTCAGGTCAAGGCCATCGATGACGCCTATCCTCTGATCGGCACCGTCCAACTGGACCCCGAAATCTCGCTGTCCGAGGCGTTGGACGGAAATGCCACTCTTCCCGGGGCAGTGATGGACCCGGTTCTGATCGAGCGTCTGGGGCTGGACATCGGCGACAGTCTTGCACTGGGCACGCAGGACTTTGTGCTGGCCGCCGCCTTGATATCCGAGCCCGACGCGGCCGGAGATGGATTCACCTTGGGCCCGCGCACATTGGTTCGCACAGCCGATCTGAAAGACTCGGGCCTATTGCAGCCCGGCACGCTGTTTTCGACCAAATACCGTATGGACCTGCCGGTCGAGGCCGACCTCGCAGAACTCTCGCAACAGGCCGAGAGCGTTCTGCAAGGCTCAGGGCTGCGCTGGACCGATGCGCGCAACGGCGCACCCGGAATTGCCGAATTCGTCTCGCGCCTCGGCGCGTTCCTGGTGCTGGTGGGTCTCTCGGGTCTGGCTGTGGGCGGCATCGGCGTGTCCGCGGCCGTACGCGCCTATCTCGCGCGAAAGACCGAAACCATCGCCACATTGCGTACGCTGGGCGCTGACCGCGCCACGATCTTTCAGACCTATCTGATCCAGATCGGCGTTCTTTCGGTTGTCGGGATCGCCGCTGGTGTAGCCCTTGGCGGGCTGGCCCCGATTCTCCTGGCACCCCTGATTGAAAGCCGGCTTCCCGTACCGGCCGTTTTCTCTGTCTATCCGCAACCGCTGTTCGAGGCGGCATTGTATGGCCTGCTGACCGCCTTGCTTTTCACCCTGTGGCCCCTTGCCCGGGCGGAGGACGTCCGGGCAGCGACCCTGTTCCGCGATGCGCTGAGCAGTGCCCGCAGGTTGCCCCGCGCCGCTTACCTGTTGGCGACGGGCCTTGCCCTGGCGACACTGATCGCCACCGCCGCTTGGTTCAGCGGATCCCCCTGGCTGACCCTCTGGACCGGAGGTGGATTTGTCGGCGCATTGGTGCTGTTGGCGCTGTCGGCCCAAGGCATCCGCTATGTGGCAAAAAGGGCCGCCACACGCGCCCGTGGCCGCCCGGCGTTGCGTTGGGCACTTGCCGCAATTTCCGACCCCCGTGAAGGTGCCGCATCGGTGGTCCTGTCTCTGGGATTGGGCCTGTCGGTTCTGGCTGCGGTCGGACAGATCGACGGCACTCTGCGCAATGCGATATCCGGGAACCTGCCGGACGTGGCGCCGTCGTACTTTTTCGTGGACATTCAAAAAGACCAGATGCCCGGCTTCAGCAGCCGGCTTGAAAACGACCCCGGTGTCACACGTGTAGAAAGCGCACCAATGCTGCGCGGAATCATCTCGCAGATCAACGGCCAGCCAGCACATCAGGTTGCGGGCGATCATTGGGTTCTGGAAGGCGATCGCGGCGTGACCTATTCGGACAACGCGCCACAAAACGCCCGCATCACCGCCGGGGAATGGTGGCCAGAGGACTATTCAGGCCCGCCTCAGATCAGCTTCGCCGCGGAAGAGGCCGAGGAAATGGGTCTCAAGCTTGGTGACGAACTGACTGTGAACATTCTCGGGCGTGATATCACCGCGACCATAACATCGCTGCGCGAGGTGGATTTCTCGAACGCGGGCATGGGATTCATCATGTCGATGAATCCGTCCGCACTGGCCGGCGCGCCTCATAGTTTCATTGCAACGGTTTACGCCGAGGAAGAGGCCGAGGCAGCTATCCTTCAAGACCTGGCGACCCAGTTCCCCAACATCACCGCGATCCGGGTTCGGGACGCGATCGACCGTGTCTCGGGCCTGCTTGCCGGTTTGGCCTCGGCCACCTCCTACGGCGCCGGTGTCTCTTTGCTGACCGGTTTTCTGGTCCTGATCGGCGCAGCGGCCGCGGGAGAGCCCGCACGTCGCTACGAGGCCGCAATCCTCAAGACGATCGGCGCAGATCGCCGACGGATACTTCTCAGCTTTGGCTTGCGCTCGGCGCTTCTGGGTGCGGCCGCCGGCTGCGTGGCGCTGCTGGCCGGCATCCTTGGCGGCTCGGCGGTGGCGACATTCATTTTCGATACCAGCTTTGCGGTGATATGGCCTTCGGCATTGGGTATCGTCGCTGCCGGGCTGGCCGTCACGCTGCTGGCAGGGCTGTTCTTCGCCCTCCGCCCCCTATCCGTCAGCCCAGCCCGCGTCCTGCGGGCCAGCGATTGAATTCAACGCACGCAGGTAACGGGTTGCAGAATCTTCAGCAGCGGATCGTTGTCACAAACCAAAGCATCCAACGATATTTCATCCAGCGACGCAAAGAAGACCTCGGCCGCGTCCTGCAGCGCCAGACGCAGGCGGCAGGCATCGGTCAACGGACAGGTGTTGTCGGCATCCGCAAAACACTCGGCGATCGGCAAACTGCCCTCGACATGGCGAAAGACGGATCCGATCCGGATCTGGTCCGCCGGCCGCCCCAGAGTCATTCCACCGTTGCGACCGCGCTGCGTGCTCAGATACCCCAGCTGACCCAGCTGGTTGATGACTTGCGCCAGATGGTTTTCCGAGATGTTGCAGACATCCGCAATCTCGGATTTCGTCACGAGCCGATCCGGATGTGCAGCGCAATACATCAACAGCCGCACGGCGATATTTGTTCGTTTGGTGATCCGCATCAGATCCTCCCCCCGAATTTCAAGATGCAGCCTTATTGCACAGACCGCAAAAAAACGGTTTGACATACATCAATCGTCAAGAAGGACAGCACGCGACATGGCAGAGCCCTATTTCTTTGGCTATGGCAGCCTCGTAAACCTTGCCACGCATGACTTTCCCGACCCGCGCCCGGCGCGACTCAAGGGCTGGCGCCGGGCGTGGCGGCATACCGATCTGCGCCCGGTCGCCTTCTTGACCGCGGTGCCGGATCCCGCCTGCGAGATTGACGGCATGATCGCACATGTCCCCCAAAACGACTGGGCGGCACTGGATGAACGGGAGTGGGCCTATGATCGGATCCGCGCCGCCCACGCCATAACTCATCCTCTGAAGAAAGAGGTCGAGATTGCGGTCTATGCGGTTCCGGAACAGCACCGCAAGGACCCGACGCACAGCCACCCGGTTTTGCTCAGCTATATAGACGTTGTGGTGCAGGGGTATTTGCGCGCATTCGGCTTGCCGGGTGTCGAGCGTTTCATCGCCACGACCGACGGGTGGGACGCGCCGATCCTGAATGACCGGAACGCGCCGCGTTATCCGCGCCACCAACAGCTTCACCCCGACGAAACAGCCTTGGTCGATGAGCACCTGTCCCGGGTCTCGGCCCGGATCGTTCAAACCGCGTGAAGAAGGCGGGCGCCTGCAGCACCCGCCTCTGGTTCTTGCTCAGATCAAAGGCGACACCGCCCCGCGGTGTCTTATTTTCGCGCCCGCACGACCTGCAGCAACGGCAGAAAGGTCGCCATCTCGGGGCCACGCTCCATCCCGGTCAGCGCCTTGCGCAACGGCATGAACAGGCCCTTGCCCTTGCGGCCGGTCGCCTCTTTCACGGCCGCCGTCCACTTGCCCCAGGTCTCGCCGTCAAACGGCCCCTCGGGCAGCAGTTCCATCGCCTGCGCGACGAATTCGCGGTCTTCGTCGTCGATCAGCGGCTCGGCCCCGTCGCGGCACAGCTCCCACCAGCCTTTCAGGTCTTTCAGCGTCGTGATGTTCTCGCGCGCCATCATCCAGAACGGCTCGGCCAGTTCATCGGGTACACCGGCCGCGGCCACCGCGTCGGCAACCTTCTCGAGCGGCAGCGTCTGCAGATATCGGGCCGTCAGCGGAAACAGGTCCTGAACGTCGAACTTGGTCGGCGCCGACCCGAACCGGGTCACGTCGAAACCTTCGATCAACTCGGCCATGTCACTGCGCAGCTCCACCGGATCCGAAGACCCCAACCGCGCCATCAAGCTCAGCAGCGCCATCGGCTCCACGCCTTGTTCGCGGAGATCGCGCAGCGCCAGCGTTCCAAGACGCTTGGACAGCGCCTCACCCTGCGGGCCGGTCAGCAACGAGTGATGGGCAAAACGCGGGACGGTTCCGCCCAGCGCCTTGATGATCTGAATCTGGGTCGCTGTGTTGGTCACGTGGTCGGCGCCGCGCACCACGTCGGTCACGCCCATCTCGGTGTCGTCCACCACCGAGGCCAGCGTGTACAGCACCTGCCCGTCGCCGCGGATCAGCACCGGATCCGACACCGAGGCCGCATCGATCGACACGTCACCCAGAATGCCGTCCGTCCACTCGATGCGCTCATGATCCAGCTTGAACCGCCACACGCCGTTGCCGCGTTCAGACCGCAGCGCCTCTTTCTCAGCCTCCGACAGGTTCAGGGCGGCGCGGTCATAGACCGGCGGCTTGCCCATGTTCAGCTGCTTCTTGCGCTTGAGGTCCAGCTCGGTCGGGGTCTCAAAGGCTTCGTAGAACCGGCCGATCTCGCGCAGCTTGTCGGCGGCTTCCGCATAGCGGTCCAGCCGGTCCGACTGCCGTTCGACCCGATCCCAGTGCAGACCCAGCCACTCGAGATCCTGCTTGATCGCATCAACATATTCTTCCTTCGACCGCTCGGGGTCGGTGTCGTCGATACGCAGGATGAACGTGCCGCCGGCCTTGCGGGCGATCAGATAGTTCATCAGCGCGGTGCGCAGGTTGCCCACATGAATATAACCGGTGGGCGAAGGGGCAAAACGGGTGGTTGTCATGGATGTCTCCTGTTGGCGCGGCTCATGTCACATGAGCGCGTTTTTGTCCAGAAGGCGGTGCGAATGCTTGCCGTTTACTCGGACTTGATGGGCCAACGTGATGACAGATCATCCAACCCTGCGCGGATCAATTCGGCCAACACGTCCTCGTCAATGTCCGACAGCTTGTTCACGTACAGACATGATTTGCCGGTCTTGTGCTTGCCCAGGCGCGCCAGAATACTGCCGAAATCGGAGTAGCCCGGCATGATATAGATCGAAAACGCGGCCTTGCGTGGGGAAAACCCGGTGGCCAGAAACGTGCCTTCCCGCCCGGACTTGTAGCGGTAGTCATACCGCCCGTATCCAACGATGGATGGCCCCAACATGACCGGCCGAAACCCGGTGACGGTTTCAAACAGGGTGTTCAGCCTCTGCGCCTCCGCGGCGCGCGCGGCCGGCAGGATCGCTGCCAAGAATTCCTGGACGCTTTGATCGGTCGGAACGGTTTTGTTTTCTGAGCGGGACATGAACAAGATTTAACATGCGTTCGGCCAGCGCGCAGCCCATATGGTAGAGTGGAAAGTGGCAATTATCCGAAAGCGTTCTAATTCGTCGCACGTAATCTGACAGGGAGACTTTGAAATGACCATGAAACTGACCCGCCGGGCCGCTTTGGGCACCGCCGCTGCGCTACCTTTTGCATCTATCGCGACACAGTCACTGGCTGCCGGGGCCGAAACCAAGGCCAACTCGACCGTCGCCCGCAGCTTTCAACTGGGCGATTTCACGGTCACGACCCTGTTGGATGGCAGCTTGCCGCGAGACGGCGCCCAAGAGATTTTCGGCGGTGGCGCGTCAGACGAGGAGTTTGCCAAGGTATCGGCCGACAATTTCATCTCGCCCGACATTGCCCAGTTCTTCTTCACGCCAACGCTCGTCAATACCGGATCCGAACTGATCCTGTTTGACACGGGATTGGGCCAAGGCGGTATCCAGAAGGCTCTGGCCGATGCGGGCGTTGGCCCCGAGGCGATCAACGTTGTCGTACTGACCCACATGCACCCCGACCACATTGGCGGCATGACGACCAACGATGCCGCGACCTTTCCGAACGCACGCTATGTGACCGCCGCGGCCGAGTATGATTTCTGGTCAGCACAGGAGGCCGGCAACCGCGTCGGCGATCTTGTGGCAGCCAAGGTCACTCCGATGGCCGAAAAGATGTCGTTCATCGAAGACGGTGGCGAGGTCGCATCCGGCGTGACCGCAATGGCGGCCTTCGGGCATACACCCGGACACATGGTCTATCATCTCGAAAGCAACGGTCAGCGGCTGATCCTGACCGCCGATCTTGCCAATCACTATGTCTGGTCCTTCGCGCATCCGGAATGGGAAGTCCGGTTTGACATGGACAAGGCAGCGGCCACCGCATCGCGTCGGAACGTGTTGGGTATGCTGGCCGCGGACAAGGTCCCGATGATCGGGTACCACATGCCTTTCCCGGCCGCCGGCTATGTCGAGCCGCGCGGCGAAGGCTTCCGCTTTGTACCTGTCAGCTATCAGATGATGGGTTGATCAATACCCCGGGTCCGGCCGTACTTTCGTACCGTCCGAAAACCGCGACAGTCGAAAGGCGGCCGGGTCCACACAAGGCGCTGTGTTCATCACCAGATCGGTCACCAGGCGGCCAGCACCGGGGCCTATGCCAAATCCATGTCCCGAAAATCCGGTCGCGATCACCAGTCCCGGGATTTCCTGCACGTTCGAGATGACCGGGATTGCATCCGGGGTCACATCGATCATCCCGGCCCAGCTCTGCACGATTTCGGCACCAACCAGTGCCGGAAGCGCCTGACCAGCCTTGGCCCATGACTTGCGGAGCGCCTTCTGCGACGGCTCGGGGTCCAGTATCCGACAGAGTTCGAACGGGGTTACGTCGGTGGGCGTCCATGACCTGCGCTGACGCGCCTCAATGGTCCAGCGGTGCGACAGGCGGAATCTGAGCGATTTCCATTCCTGCGCGAATGCCGGCAGGAATTTCGCGGCCAACCGAAAACTGTCAGGCACGATATCCACCGTGTTTTCATGGCCCGAGGCGATCGTGTACCCGCCGTCGGCGCGTTTGCGGATGGCAAAATCATCCGACCAAAGAGCTGTTTCCGGGCCTGGTTCCACAGGCGAGGTCCGCAGAACCGTGTTCAGCACCTTCAGCTGTGGCAGGGCGATTCCTTCGTTACCGGCAAACAACCGCGACCAAGCCCCCCCGGCCAGAACCACTTGATCGCAAGCGACCCGCCCCCGTTCCGTGTAAACCCCGGCAACACGACCAGCTTGCAGGTCGAGGCAGCGTACCGCGCAATTCGTCATGATGACCGCGCCTTGGTCACGCGCCGCCTCGGCCAACGCCGGAGCAACCCATTGCGGCTCGGCCCGCCCGTCCTGCGGCGTGAAAAGCGCGGCCTTCAGCTTGGTCTTGAGGCCGGGCATGTGCTGTTCCAACTCGGGTCCGGAAACCATGCGCGCGCCGGTCTGGTAGCCTTCGAGGTTTCGCAACCAGCGTTCCATATCAGCTGCGGACCGGTCGGTCCGCGCACCGAACAGAATGCCGGATTGCACATAGCCGGTTTTGCGCCCGATCCGCTCATCAAGCGATTGCCAGATCCTGAGCGATTCGGTCATCAACGGTATTTCGCGCGGGTCGCGCAGCCCCAGGCGAACCCAGCCCCAATTCCGTGAACTCTGTTCAGCGCCGATCTGGCCCTTTTCACACAAGAGGACGGAATTGCCACGTTCCGCCAGTTCCAGCGCGGTTGAGACACCGATAATCCCTCCGCCGACGATCACGACGTCAACGGATTTGGGCAGGCAAAGATCGGATTCTACAGGGTTGGGCTTGGGGCCGGGCATCAACGGATCTTGTTAGTCAGACACGAGCTTCATCGAGCCTTGGCAAACGTCATCCGGCAATCCTGAATAACGGAAAAAGCATCACTT
Source organism: Ruegeria sp. BF8 (assembly GCF_056538625.1). Classification (NCBI taxonomy): domain Bacteria; kingdom Pseudomonadati; phylum Pseudomonadota; class Alphaproteobacteria; order Rhodobacterales; family Roseobacteraceae; genus Ruegeria; species Ruegeria sp. BF8. The sequence goes on from NZ_JBQFTL010000004.1 coordinate 61,760, forward strand.
TGTTCGGCTGTGTGGCGTCGATGCAAACGCCACAATGCAATTAGACCGGCACCCGGTTCAGGCCGCGCCCGAGAACTCGGCCCATTTCTGACGCAACAAAGCTGCGACACCCGAGTTTTGGGTCTCTGTCTCGGTCTCTTCGGGTTGAAGCTCGGGCAATTCCGGGTGTTTGGCTGAAAACTCCTCGGACGGCTCCTCGCTCTCTGCATCAGCCTCGGCCAACACACCGGCGATTGCCGCTTCCAGACGCGCCTCATCCAATTCGCGCGCCGGTGTCTCCATTGTCTTGTACCTCAACGGCGCATGCAGCGGTTTGTCATATCCATCAACCATCGGACCACCTAAACCTTATAACCGGCACCCCACCATGGATGCGTCACCAGAAAACTTGGTCTTCAACTGCGCTTCGGCCGACAGATCAATGCCCGGCCCCCGCGCGCCGATCTTTCAAAATATGTGGCAAGATCGGTCCTAAACTATGGCAAAAAAATGTCCAAAAAACAAGGATGCGGCCAAGCGCTGTCAGCAATTCCGCCCCACCTGCAGAACAGTTAGCATGAGACCCCCCTCATTGCCGCCCATTTGTAAACAAACACCCGGACCCGGGCACGGGGCGCTCAGCCGCAGTTTCCGTCAGCTCGGATCGCGCCAACGATTCACGATCGGATAGCGCCGGTCCAACCAGAAGGCCCGAGGTGTCAGGCGCGTGCCCGGCGCGGACTGAAAGCGTTTGTATTCGCTGATATAGATCAGGTGCTCGACCCGGCGGGCATCAGCCTCGTCGTACCCGGCTGCAACACAATCCGCGATCGAGCCATCCTGATCAACCAGGATGTCGAGAATGCCGTCCAGGACCGGGTAATCGGGAAGGCTGTCGCTGTCCTTCTGATCCTCGCGCAGCTCGGCACTGGGTGGTTTGTCGATGACCGAGGGGCGAATGACCTCGCCGGCCGGTCCTTTCATCCAGTCGCGGTGATTGGCATTGCGCCAGCGGCAGGTTTCGAACACCCGGGTCTTGTACAGATCCTTGATCGGGTTGTAGCCGCCATTCATGTCGCCATAGATCGTGGCATACCCGACCGCCACTTCGGATTTGTTGCCGGTGGTCAGCAGCATCTCGCCAAACTTGTTGGACATCGCCATCAACAGCAGACCGCGCAGACGGGACTGGATGTTCTCCTCGGTAATGTCGGCCTGAAGACCATCAAACAGCGGCGCCAGGGTCTCGGTGACGGCGGCGCGGGACTGGCTGATCGGAACATAGTCGTATCGCACACCCAGCGCCTTGGCGACGGCTTCGGCATCCTCCAGCGACTCGGCGCTGGTGTATTCCGACGGCAGCATCACGCAACGCACATTTTCGGCCCCGAGAGCGTCAACCGCGATGGCCGCAACAAGCGCGGAATCGACCCCTCCGGACAGTCCCAGCAGTGCTTTGGAAAATCCGGTCTTGCCCATATAGTCGCGCAACGCCTGCACCATGGCGCGATAGTCCTGCTCCCACGCGTCAGGCTGCTCGGCGATTTCGGCGGGGACGATGGCCCATCCTTCATCACCGCGCCGCAGATCGATCTGCATCACCGCCTCGTCGAAGACTGGCATTCGAAAGGCCAGTTCGCCGCCGGGATTCAGGCCAAATGTCCCGCCATCGAAAACCTGATCATCCTGCCCGCCCACCATGTTGAGGTAGATCACCGGCAGCCCGGTTTCGACCACACGGGCCACCATCTGGTTCAGGCGCACATCGTGCTTGTCGCGAAAATAGGGTGATCCGTTGGGGATCAGAAGAAACTCGGCGCCCGTCTCCTGCAACGTCTCGGCAACATCCTCGTGCCAACCATCCTCGCAGATCGGACTGCCGATGCGTGTGTTGCCCACCGCATAGGGGCCACCCAACGGCCCGGCGTCGAACAACCGAACCTCGTCGAACACAGTTTCGTTGGGCAAATGGTGTTTCAACACCTTGCTGACGATCCGCCCCCGGCTGAGGATCAGATAGGCGTTGTAGAGGTTGCCACCCTCGACCCAAGGCCCACCGATGGCCATCGCCGGACCATCCGCGCAGGATTCCGCCAACTGCTGCACAGCCGCCATGGCAGCCATGTGAAACGACGGCTTCAGAACCAGGTCCTGAGTGTTGTAACCGGTGACGAACATCTCTGGCAGAGCCACCAGATCGGCCCCCGCAGCGCGGCCCTGCTCCCATGCGGAACGGGCTTTTGCGGCGTTGCCTGCAATGTCGCCCACCGTCGGGTTCAGCTGCGCCAGCGTGATGCGGAAATGGTCGGCCATCTTTGCCCTCTTGCCCTCGTCACCTGAAAAGGCATTTAGCAGATCAGGCCGCAAGTGAAAGGCCAATGCGGCAAAACCCGTTGCCCGACCTTCATCAGTGTCATAGTTTTGCACGAACCAATGCACCACGGGACAATCGGGCAGGCAGGGACTACCATGAACGCTTTTCGTACAACGATTGCCGTTGCCGCAATGGGCATCGCCGCACAGAGCGCGTCCGCGCAGCAGGGCCAGATCATCACCGCAGATGACGATGTGGGCGGGGTCTACGAAGGCACCTTTGAAAACGGGCTGCGTCACGGAACCGGCACCTATCGCCTACCCGACGGCTTTGAATACACCGGTGAGTGGGTCGAAGGAGAAATTCAGGGCAAGGGCGTGGCACGTTACGCCAATGGATCGGTCTACGAGGGCGATTTCGTCAAAGGTCGCCCGCACGGCAAGGGCAAGATCACCTTTGCCGACGGCGGCACCTACGAGGGCGACTGGACCGACGGCGCCATAAACGGAACCGGCATCGCGCAATACGCGAACGGAATGCGTTACGAAGGTGGCTTCAAGAATGCCCAGCATGACGGCAAGGGCGTCATGACCGACTCCGGCGGCTATGTCTATGATGGCGACTGGGTGGACGGCGTTCGCCAGGGCAAAGCCAAGATCACCTATGCGGACGGCGCGGTATACGAAGGCGATATCGTTGCCGGCCAGCGTCAGGGCAACGGATCGCTGACCTTGCCCGACGGCATGATCTATTCCGGCGAATGGACCGAGGACCGGATCACCGGAACCGGCGTACTGAAACAGGCCAACGGTGATGTTTACGAAGGCGCCCTGGTGGACGGGCGCCGGCAGGGCAAGGGAAAGGCGACCTACGCGAACGGCGATACCTACGAAGGCGATTTCGTCGACGACCGCCGACACGGCAAGGGTACGTTCACTGGCACCGACGGCTATGTCTACACCGGAGATTGGAAAAACGGTCAGATCGAAGGGTTGGGCGAACTGACCTATCCCGACGGCTCGGTCTATGTCGGTGACTTCAAGGCGGACCTCGCCGATGGCAAAGGCCGGATCACCTATCCCGACGGGTCGTCCTATGACGGCGACTGGGTTGCGGGGGTGATCGAAGGTCAGGGCACCGCGACCTACACGAACGGCACGATCTACAAAGGACAGTTCAAGAATGCCCGAACGCACGGCACCGGCGTTCTGACCCGTGCCGACGGGTCTCGCTACGATGGCGAATGGGTAGACGGCGTGCGTCAAGGCAAGGGCACCGCCACCTACGCGGATGGAACGGTCTACACAGGTGACTTCCAGAACGGTCAGCGCCATGGCGAGGGCGAGGTCGTGATGGCGAATGGCTTCAAGTATTCCGGCCAGTGGACCGAAGGCAAAATCACCGGCTCAGGTGTCGCGACATATGCAAATGGCGATGTCTATGAAGGCAACTTCGTGAACGGCAAACGCCAGGGCTCTGGAACAATGCGCTATGCAAATGGCGAAGAGGAAAGCGGCACGTGGGAAAACGGCGCTCTGTCGGAAGCAGGCGCGGCACAACCATCGGGCAACGAGCCGCAGGCGCCTGAGGCCGAACAGGACCCGGAAGTCACCCCATCGGACGGATAGCCCGCTACCAGGGAACCGGTTGGCCGGCCCAGTCGAAGAACTGGCCGGTCTGATCAGCCGTCAGACCATCCAAAACCCGCAGAAGGTTTTGGGCGGCGTCACTCGGCTCGACCGCGGGATGGCGGCCCAGGTATTTCTGCGTGAACGGGGTCTTGACCGTTCCGGGGTGCAGGGCGACGCAGATCGCATCCTTGTGGGTTCGGGCCAGTTCAATTGCGGCCGTGTGCACGATCTGGTTCACCGCCGCCTTGGCCGCGCGATAGCTGACCCAGCCGCCCAGACGGTTGTCCCCGATCGAGCCCACGCGCGCCGACAGCACCGCAAACACCGCCCGGCCATTGCGCGGCAACAGGCGATGCGCGTGTTTCAGAACCAGCGCCGGTCCCACTGCGTTCAGGGCGAACTGATCCATCATGGCGTTGGCCGAAACCGCCCGAATGGTCTTTTCCGGTTCCGCCCCGTCGATCTCGAGCGCGCCGGACGCGACCAGAACAAGGTCGAACGGCCCCTTGATCCGGCCCAGCATCTCGTCGACCAGTTCCGGCTGCATCAGATCCAGCCCGTTTTCCGACCGCGACAGACCAACAACATGGACCGACCGCGACAGAAGCTCGTTGCAGACGGCCCGGCCTATCCCGCCGCTTGCACCTATGACCAAAGCATTTCTCATCACCCTCCAGCTAGCGGAGTTGCCCACGCAATCAATCCCCGTTTCCGATCCCTTCGCGAAATCAGACGGCCGCGCATTTTCCTTCTTTTCATTCCCGGTTCGGGGTGTATAACCTCGGACCCATGATCAACCGCGCAGATATCCCTTTTGCTTTCGCCGCTTCCGCCGGCGCTGCTCTGCTTGGCCTACTGATCCTAATCCGCCTCTGAGCGTGCCATCCGGCGCGCCCGCTCAGAGGAGGACGCCTGCGCGCCAATGGCTTTAGGACAGACAAGAAAGTGACTCCCATGACCAACGTGACCGACCAAGACCGCGTCTTGATCTTTGACACCACTTTGCGCGACGGCGAGCAAAGCCCCGGCGCCACCATGACCCATGACGAAAAGCTGGAAATCGCCGAGCTTCTGGATGACATGGGCGTCGACATCATCGAGGCCGGCTTTCCGATCGCCTCTGAGGGTGATTTCAAGGCCGTTTCGGAAATCGCGCAGCGGTCCAAGAACGCCCGCATCTGCGGCCTGGCGCGCGCCAATTTCGCCGATATCGACCGCTGCTGGGAGGCGGTGAAACACGCCGAAAAGAACCGGATCCACACCTTCATCGGCACCTCGCCGCTGCACCGCGCCATTCCGAACCTGACGCAGGACGAGATGGCCGAAAAGATCCACGAGACCGTCAGCCACGCCCGCAATCTTTGCGAAGACGTGCAATGGTCGCCGATGGATGCGACCCGGACCGAATGGGATTACCTGTGCCGCGTGATCGAGATTGCGATCAAGGCCGGCGCGACCACGATCAACATTCCCGATACGGTAGGCTACACCGCGCCGATTGAAAGCGCGGACCTGATCAAACGTCTGATCGAAACCGTTCCGGGCGCGGACGAAGTGGTTTTCGCCACCCATTGCCACAACGACCTTGGAATGGCGACCGCCAACTCTCTGGCCGCCGTTGCAGGCGGGGCCCGGCAGATCGAATGCACGATCAACGGCCTGGGCGAACGCGCGGGCAATACTGCGCTGGAAGAGGTCGTGATGGCCCTGCGCACCCGCAACGACATCATGCCGTGGAAGACGGGCATCGACACCACCAAGATCATGCACATCTCGCGTCGGGTGGCGACGGTTTCGGGCTTTCCGGTGCAGTTCAACAAGGCTATCGTCGGCAAGAACGCCTTCGCACATGAAAGCGGCATCCATCAGGATGGCATGCTGAAGAACCGCGAGAATTTCGAGATCATGCGCCCCGAGGATATCGGCCTTTCAGGCACCTCGCTTCCGTTGGGCAAGCATTCCGGCCGGGCCGCGCTGCGCGACAAACTGGAGACACTCGGCTATGAGATCGGGGACAACCAGCTCAAGGACATCTTCGTGCGGTTCAAGGATCTGGCCGACCGCAAGAAAGAGGTGTTCGACGACGACCTGATCGCGCTGATGAGTGCAGATGACGAGGCCAACGACCACCTGCAGCTGGTCTCGATGAAAGTCACCTGCGGCACCGGCGGTCAGGCCGAAGCGACGGTCGAACTGGAGGTCGACGGCAAGGATGTCATCGCCACCGAGCACGGCGACGGACCGGTCGACGCGACCTTCAAGGCGATCCGGGCCATCCACCCGAACAAGGCGCATCTGCAGCTCTACCAGGTGCATGCCGTCACCGAGGGCACCGACGCACAGGCCACTGTTTCCGTACGCCTGGAGGAAGACGGCATGATCGCCACGGGCCAATCCGCGAACACGGATACCGTGGTGGCGTCGGCCAAGGCCTATATCAGCGCGCTGAACCGTCTGATCATGCGCCGCGAAAAGGCCGGCCCGGGCGCGGATGCGCGCGAGATCAGCTACAAGGATCTGACCTGATCAGACATGGCAGGCAGGGCTCCCGCGCCCGCGGCAGCCCGGCTTCGCCGCGCAGCCTGACGGACTTGGGCCCGGCACCGCGCCAAGGCGCGGTGCCGGGCCCAACACGTTTGGCGGCATCTTTGATGCTGTCAGACGGGGCGGGAGGCCTTCGCGCCCCCGAAGCGCCGTCAGATCTTTGCGAACAGGTCGGAAAGACGCGCCGCTTCGTCTTCGATCCCGAAGGGCGCGTTGACCACGAACATGCCCGAACCGATCATCCGGTGACCCTCACGCGCGGGCGGAAACCGAACTTCGTGCACGAACGTCTTGGGAAGATCCAAGCCTTTCAGTGCCGACACCATAGTAACGTGGCGATCGTCCGTCAGTATCGGGTACCACAGGGTAATGAGACCCACGTTCCACTTGCGGTGATACTTGGCGATCAGCCCCGGCAGGCGGCCATAGTCCGCCTTTACCTCGTAGCTAGGGTCAATCAGCATCATCCCGCGCCGAGGCGTGGGCGGCAGAACCGACTGAGCCAGCTCGAACCCGTCCTGTCTGTAGGTCTTGGCACCGCGCCCGGTCAGCGCATTTATTAACGCTGCGTATTCCTGCGGATGAAGCTCGGCGAAATGCAGACTGTCCTGCGGACGCAGCAGGCTTGCCGTAATCATCGGCGAGCCCGGGTAGGCCGTTTCGCCAAACTGCGCCTGGACCGCGTGCAACGCGCGTGCCAGCGGGTGATCGTCGGCAAACCACCCGTTGCTCAGCGCGCGCCCGATCCCTGCCGCCGCCTCTCCGGTCTGCACGGCCTCGGCCGCATCGAGGTGGTACAGACCACGCCCCGAATGGGTCTCTAGATAGCTGATCGGCTTGTCCTTGCGGGTCATGTAGTCCAGCATCCATGCCAACAAAGCGTGCTTTTGCACGTCCGCCAGATTTCCCGCGTGGTAAATGTGTTGATATGAGAGCATGTTGCCTTCTAAAGTCCCTGTCAAAGAGGCGGAAAGGTGCTGATTTACGCGGAATCAGGCCTTTAACCGGGCGTCATGGCACCCTATAAGTCATCCGTCCCGGAACCGTCGAGTCGCGGGCAGTAGAAAACATCTGACAGACAGGATCAGGGGAATATGGGGATCTTTGACAGTTTGGGCGGCCTGTTCACAGCGGATATGGCCATCGACCTCGGGACGGCCAACACGCTGGTCTACGTCAAGGGGCGTGGCGTGATCCTGTCGGAACCCTCGGTTGTTGCCTACCATGTCAAGGATGGGGTCAAGAAGGTTCTGGCCGTGGGCGAGGACGCCAAGCTGATGCTGGGCCGCACCCCCGGCTCGATCGAGGCCATCCGCCCCATGCGCGAAGGGGTGATCGCCGATTTCGACACCGCAGAGGAGATGATCAAGCACTTCATCCGCAAGGTGCACAAGCGTTCGACCTTCTCGAAGCCCAAGATCATCGTCTGCGTTCCCCATGGGGCAACGCCGGTTGAAAAGCGCGCAATCCGTCAATCGGTTCTGTCAGCAGGCGCGCGGCGCGCGGGTCTGATCGCCGAGCCGATTGCCGCCGCCATCGGAGCCGGGATGCCGATCACCGATCCCACCGGCAACATGGTCGTGGATATCGGCGGCGGAACCACCGAAGTGGCTGTCCTGTCGCTGGGAGACATCGTCTATGCTCGCTCAGTCCGCGTGGGGGGCGACCGCATGGACGAGGCGATCATCTCGTACCTGCGTCGTCAGCAGAACCTGCTGGTGGGCGAATCCACCGCCGAGCGGATCAAGACCACCATCGGCACCGCCCGGATGCCCGATGACGGGCGCGGGCAGTCGATGCACATCCGCGGGCGCGACCTTCTGAACGGTGTTCCCAAAGAAATCGAGATCAGCCAGGCCCAGGTGGCCGAGGCGCTGTCGGAACCCGTCCAGCAGATCTGCGAGGCGGTGATGACCGCGCTGGAAACCACCCCGCCGGATCTGGCCGCGGACATCGTGGACCGGGGCGTGATGCTGACCGGTGGCGGCGCGCTGCTGGGTGATCTGGACCTGGCCCTGCGCGAACAGACCGGATTGGCCGTGTCGATTGCTGACGAAAGCCTGAATTGTGTGGCTTTGGGCACCGGCAAGGCACTGGAATACGAAAAACAGCTGCGCCACGCGATTGACTACGAAAGCTAAGGCGCGCACCCTCTGATCTGAGGGTTCAAGATCGGGCACGAGCAGCACGGGAAGGAGTCCTGTGGCAAAAGACCGAGCACAGCGCGACGACTACACCACCCCCCTGCGCCGCTTGTTCATGGGGATCGTTGTTCTGTGCCTGCTGGGCATATTCCTGGTTTGGCGCATCGACAGCCCGCGGGTCGAAAGGTTCCGGGCCCAAGTGGTGGATGCCGTTGTGCCCTCGATGGAATGGGCGATGGTTCCGGTCACGGCCGCGATTAACCTCGTACGGGATTTCCAAAGCTACCAAAGGCTGAGCGAGCAGAACCAGGAACTGCGCAGTGAACTGCGCCGCATGCGCGCCTGGAAAGAGGCGGCCCTGCAGCTGGAGCAGGAAAACGCGCGGCTTCTGGACCTGAACAACGTTCGACTGGATCCGCGTCTGACTTATATTACCGGGGTCGTCATGGCCGACAGCGGCTCGCCATTTCGGCAATCTGTCTTGCTGAACGTCGGCGAGCGTGACGGGATCGTCGACGGCTGGGCCGCAATGGACGGCATCGGGCTGGTGGGCCGGATTTCTGGCGTTGGCCCGGATACCGCGCGGGTCATCCTGTTGACCGACGCCTCGAGCGCGATTCCCGCCACGATCCAGCCCTCGGGCCAGACCGCGCTGATTACCGGTGACAATACCCCTGCCCCAGCCGTCGAGTTTCTTGAAAGCCGTGAACTGGTGCGACCCGGCGACCGTGTGGTGACCTCAGGCGACGGCGGCGTATTTCCTGCGGGCCTTCTGATCGGCCAGATCGCCGCCGATCCAGGGGGGCGTCTGCGCGTCCGACTGTCCGCGGATTTCGAGCGTTTGGAATTCCTACGCGTCCTGCGCTACCACTCGGCCGCCCCGATCCGAGACCCGGGCGGCATCGTCGGACCTCAGCGCCCCGAGGCTCTTCTCCCGACCGAGGAGGCCGCCGATGGATAGCGCCGCGTCACGTCTATGGCTGATGCGGGGCCTGTACCTGTTCCTCGCTCTGACGGTGATGTTCTTTCACCTGTTGCCTCTGAACACGCAACCGGGTCGTCTGCCCTTTCCTGACTTCCTGATCTGCCTGACCTTTGCATGGGTCCTCAGGCGGCCGGAATATGTACCGACACTCAGCATAGCTGCGGTCATGCTGATGGCCGACCTGTTGCTGCAACGGCCGCCGGGACTGCTGGCGGCATCCGTCGTCATCGGTTCTGCCTATCTGCGATCGGCAGGCCCCGGAATGCGCGACGTCGGATTCGTGGGCGAGTGGACGACGGTGGGCGTCGTCATCGCGGCAATCTTTGCCTTCAACCGGACAGTTTTGGCGCTGCTGTCCGTCAGTCAGGCCAGCATTGGCCCGGTATTTGTCCAAGTGGTCTTCACGGTCCTCGCCTACCCGCTTGTCGTTGCATTCAGCCAAACCATATTTGGCGTCCGCAGGCCATCTGCGGTAGATGTTGCCACTGTGGGAACACGCTCATGAAACGCACACCCAAAACACAAGGTGCCGCATACAAAAGGCTGACCCGGCGCGCGCTGGTGCTGGGTGGCATGCAATTCGCATTCGTCGGCGGCCTGGCGGCCCGCATGCGTTACATGCAGGTCGATCAGGCCGACCAATATCGCCTGTTGGCCGAAGAAAACCGCATCAACATCCGGCTCATTCCGCCAACCCGAGGGCGCATTTATGACCGCAATGGTCAGATCATCGGGCAGAATGCGCCGTCCTACCGCATCGTGATCGTGCGCGAGGATGCGGGCGACGTCGACAAGGTCATTGCCAAACTGTCACAACTGATTCCGCTGAACGAAGACGAGATCGAGCGGGCCAAAGCCGAGATGAAACGTACAGCGCCGTTTCTGCCGGTTACGCTGGCCGACCAGGTCACCTGGGAAGATATCTCGAAGGTGGCGATCAATGCCCCCGCCCTTCCCGGCGTCACGCCCGAAGTCGGACTGACCCGCCAATATCCCCGCTACGAGGATTTCGCCCATGTGGTCGGGTATGTCGGACCTGTCAGCGACTATGACCTGAGCAAGATGGAAGACCCCGAGCCGGTTCTGATGATCCCGCGCTTTCAGATCGGCAAGGTCGGGCTTGAGGCCAAGAAGGAAGACCTGCTGCGCGGCAAGACGGGCGCCAAGCGCGTCGAGGTCAACGCGACCGGCCGGGTGATGCGGGAACTTGACCGCCGCGAGGGCCAGCCCGGCGCCGACCTGCAATTGACCATCGACGCCGACCTGCAGGAATACGCACAGGCCCGGCTGGCCGGAGAAAGCGCCGCCGTGGTCGTGATCGACTGTGAGACGGGCGATCTGCGGGCCATCAGCTCGACCCCCAGCTTCGACCCCAATCTGTTCGTGCGAGGGATATCGGTCGCGGATTACCAGGCTCTGACCCAGGACAACCACCGCCCGCTGGCCAACAAGACGGTTCAGGGCACCTACCCGCCCGGTTCGACCTTCAAGATGATCACCGCGCTGGCCGCGCTCGAGGCCGGCGTCGTCGGTCCGGGCAACACCGTCTATTGTCCCGGCTACCTGAAGGTGGGCAGCCGTCGATTCCACTGCTGGAAGCGCGGCGGACACGGGATGGTCGATCTGGAGACCTCGTTGAAGCGCAGTTGCGACGTCTACTATTACGACGTCGCCCTGCGGGTCGGGATCGACAAGATTTCGGACATGGCGCGCAAATTCGGCCTCGGCATCAAACACGACCTGCCGATGTCCGCCGTGGCGGCTGGCCTTGCGCCGAACCAGGAATGGAAACAGACCACCCACGGACAGGACTGGCTGGTCGGCGACACGGCAAATGCCTCGATTGGGCAGGGCTTCATGTTGGCCTCGCCGATGCAACTGGCCGTCATGACTGCACGCATCGCGACCGGCCGATCGGTGACACCGCGTCTGATCCGCAGTGTCGACGGGGTCGAACAGCCTACGGGCGCGGGCGAGCCGCTGGACGTCAATCCGGCCAACTTGGAACAGGTGCGCAACGCGATGTACAAGGTCTCGAACGACCGTCGCGGCACCGCTTATCGCAGCCGGATCATCGCAGACGAATTCCGCATGGCCGGCAAGACGGGCACCAGCCAGGTGCGCAACATCACCAAGGCCGAACGGGCCGCCGGGGTCATCCGCAACGAAGACCTGCCCTGGGAACGGCGGGACCACGCGCTGTATGTCAGCTTTGCCCCTTACGACAATCCGAAATATGCGGTGGCCGTCGTGGTCGAACATGGCGGCGGCGGTTCGAAGGCTGCAGCCCCCGTGGCCCGGGACGTGATGCTGCAGGCTCTGTACAACGGCACCCCGCCGCTGGAAGCATATCCCGTGGCCGACCGCGACCGCATCAAGGAACAGCAGAAACGTCTGGAAGGTGATCGCCGCCCGAAAGCGCGCCCTGACGAAAAGGACCGCGCATGAGCTATCTTGAATATGCGGTCAAGACCACGCCGACGGGGATCCGCAAGGTTCTGTACATGAACTGGCCGCTGACGCTTTTGCTGATCAGCGTCGCAAGTGCCGGTTTTCTGATGCTGTATTCGGTGGCCGGCGGCTCGTGGTCGCCGTGGGCGGAACCACAGATGGAACGGTTTGGCCTGGGCCTGACGGTCATGTTCATCGTCGCATTGGTTCCGATCTGGTTCTGGCGCAACATGTCCGTCGTCGCCTATCTTGTTTCTTTGGGGCTTCTGCTGTTCGTCGAACTGTTCGGCACCATCGGCATGGGCGCGCAACGCTGGATCGACCTGGGGTTCATGCGCCTGCAGCCCTCCGAACTGGCAAAGGTGACTTTGGTCATGTTGCTGGCGGCCTACTACGATTGGCTTCCCTCCTACAAAACCTCGCGCCCGCTTTGGGTCTTGATCCCGGTTGTCCTGATCCTGATCCCGACCTTCATGGTGCTGCGCCAGCCCGATCTGGGAACCGCAATCCTGCTGTTGGCGGCCGGAGGAGGCCTGATGTTTCTGGCGGGCGTGCATTGGGCCTATTTCGCAGCGGTCATCGCGGCGGGTGTCGGCTTGGTTTCAACGGTGTTCAAAAGCCGTGGCACCGATTGGCAGTTGCTTAAGGACTATCAGTTCCGGCGCATCGACACATTCCTTGACCCCTCGACCGATCCGTTGGGCGCGGGGTATCACATCACCCAGTCCAAGATTGCCCTGGGATCCGGCGGCTGGAACGGTCGAGGCTTCATGCAAGGCACCCAGTCACGCCTGAACTTCCTGCCCGAAAAGCACACCGACTTCATCTTCACGACACTGGCCGAAGAGTTCGGTTTTGTCGGGGGCACAACCTTGTTGCTGCTTTACGGACTGATCCTGATCTTCTGCCTCGTCACGGCGCTGTCGACCAAGGACAGGTACTCATCGTTGGTGACACTGGGCATTTCGCTGAACTTCTTCCTGTTCTTCGCCGTCAACATGTCGATGGTCATGGGGCTGGCGCCGGTGGTCGGTGTTCCGTTGCCGATGGTCAGCTATGGGGGCTCGGCCATGTTGGTTCTGATGGCCGCCTTCGGCATCGTGCAAAGCGCGCATATTCACCGTCCTCGTTGATCCGAAAGGCCGACCATGTCCGTGAACGTCCTGTTTTCCGCCCGCCCGACACTTTGGCCGGTTTACGAGCCCTTGCTGAACATCGGGCTGGCCGATGCGGGGATCAAAGCCACTATCGCCACCGACCTGCCGCCCGATCAGGTGGATTACATCGTCTATGCACCCAATGGCGGGCTGCTTGATTTCACGTCCTACACGCGCGCAAAGGCCGTGCTCAGCCTATGGGCCGGTGTCGAGAAGATAGCCTCGAACGACACGCTGACCGTGCCGTTGGCCCGGATGGTCGATCACGGTCTTACCCAGGGCATGACCGAATGGGTCGTGGGGCACGTTCTGCGCTACCATCTGGGCATGGATCGACACATCACGGTCCAGGATGGGGAATGGGCCCCGGATCCGCCTCCGCTTGCCACACAGCGATCGGTCTGCGTTCTGGGACTTGGCGCCCTGGGGCAGGCTGCGGCACAGGCGCTGGCGGCGTTGAGCTTCAACGTGACAGGGTGGAGCCGTTCGGCCAAGGACGTGTCTGGTGTCACGTGCCTGCACGGACCAGACGGGCTGCGCGTGGCCCTGAGCCAGGCCGAGATACTCGTCCTGCTGCTGCCAGAAACGGTAGCCACGGAGAACACTCTGAACGCGGACACTCTGGCACTTCTGCCAAAAGGTGCGCGCATACTGAACCCCGGCCGAGGCCCGCTGATTGACGACGAAGCGCTGTTGCTGGCGCTGAACACCGGCCAAGTGGGGCATGCCACGCTGGATGTGTTCCGCGCCGAGCCGCTGCCCCCCGATCATCCGTACTGGGCGCATCCAAATGTGACTGTCACGCCGCATATCGCGTCGGAAACCCGGCCCGAAACGGCTGCGCAGGTGATTTGCGAAAACATCCAACGCAGCGAATCCGGACGGCCGCTGCTGCATCTCGTCGACCGCGCACTCGGGTACTAAGGCCATCGGGGGCCGCTGCCCCCGTCTTGCCGAGCGCTATTCGACCGCTACGCGTCCACCAGTCCCCGACCTTTCAGCAGGGCTTCGACACCCGGCAACCGGCCTCGGAACGCCATATAGAGATCTTCGGCCTCCTTCGAGCCTCCTTTGGACAGAATGTTGTCCTCCAGAGCCTGCGCCCGCTCGGGATCAAACGCGCCTCCTGCCTCTTCGAAGGCAGCAAATGCGTCGGCATCCATCACTTCGGACCACATGTAGCTGTAGTAACCCGAGCTGTAGCCATCACCCGCAAATACATGAGCGAAATGCGGCGTCGCGTGGCGCATACCGATGGCAAGCGGCATCCCGATCTCGGCCAGAACCTCAGCCTGCTTCGCCATGGGGTCCGCCGGGGCCGGACCGTCGTGAAAGGCCAGGTCGACCAGCGCCGAGGCGACATATTCGACCGTCTGAAAACCCTGATCGAAATTGGCGGCACCCAGAACTTTGTCCAGCAGTTGCGGTGGCATCGGAGCTCCAGTTTCGGCATGAGTTGCGAACTCGGCCAGAACCTCCGGTACTTCCAGCCAATGCTCATACAGTTGGCTGGGCAGCTCCACGAAATCCCGCGCAACACTGGTCCCCGAGATGCTGTCATAGGTCACATCCGACAGCATCTGGTGCAGTGCGTGCCCGAATTCATGAAACAGGGTCCGTGCGTCGTCATATGACAGCAGCGCCGGATCGCCCTTGGCGAAGTTGCAAACATTGATGACGATTGGCGTCTGGACCTTGGGAAACTTGGCCTGCACCCGCATCGCGCTGCACCACGCACCCGACCGTTTCGATCCACGCGCAAAATAGTCTCCGATGAATACGGCAACGTGTTTGCCACGCCGGGTCACCTCCCAGGCTCGGCAATCCGGATGGTACAGCGGCACGTCCAACGGCGCGAACTCCAACCCGAACAAGCGGTTGGCGCAGGTAAAGGCAGCCTCGATCATGCGCTCCAGCTGCAGGTAGGGTTTGAGTTCTGCCTCATCCAGATCATGCTCGGCCTTGCGCCGTTTTGCGGCATAGTACCGCCAGTCCCAGGGTTCGAGCGGACCGTTGGCGCCGTCCTCCTGCATCATCCGCGTCAGGATCTCCGCGTCGGCCTCGGCCCGGGCCTTGGCGGGTGCCCAGACCTGCATCAGCAAGTCGCGCACCCGTTCGGGGGTTCGGGCCATCTCGGTCTCGAGCTTGAAGGCCGCAAAGCTGTCATAGCCCAGCAGTTTGGCCCGTTCCTCGCGTAGCTGAAGGATTTCGGCGGCAATCGCTCGGTTGTCGGTCTCGCCTCCGTTTGCCCCGCGTGACGCCCAGGCGCGGTAAGCCTTTTCGCGCAGGTCGCGACGTGGCGAGAACTGCAGGAACGGCACGATCAGAGACCGCGACAGCGTGACAACCGGCCCCTTGGCCCCTTTTTCCCGACCGGCCGCGTGTGCCGCATCAACCACGAAACCCGGCAGTCCCGCCAGGTCATCTTCAGTCAGCTCCATGAACCAGCCACGCTCGTCCGCCAGCAGGTTTTGCGTGAACGCGGTGCCCAATGACGCCAGACGCGCCTTGATCTCCTGCATCCGGGCATCTTCCGCCCCGTGCAGCGCCGCACCCGAGCGGACGAACCCGCGATGGGTGAGCATCAAAACCCGATCCTGTTCCTCGGTCAGATCCAGCGCATCTCGTTTCGCCCAAAGGTCGTCCACACGCTGGAACAGCGCCTTGTTCGAGGAAATTGCGGCAAAATGCGCTGCAAGCTTGGGCGAAAACTCCCGTTGCAACGCCTCGCGCTCCGGGTTGCTGTCTGCGCCAGCGACCGTGAAGAACACCGACAGAACCTTGTTCAAGGCCTCGCCCGCCGCTTCCAGCGCTTCGATCGTGTTGGCAAAACTCGCGGGCTGAGTATTCGTCGCGATGGTGTCGATCTCGTCGGCATGGGCCTGCAGAGCAGCTTCCAGTGCCGGGGCAAAATCGTCATCCGAGATTTCGGCAAAGGGCGCGATTTCGAACGGGATCGTCCAGTCGGACAGGATCGGATTGGTCATTGGGGTCTCCTTCAAGCGTCAAGCTAGGAATGCAGGGCAAGATCGTCCAGTGGCCGCGATCAAACGGGTTGACCGCAAACCGGGCAATCGTCCCGCCGGGACAGGGTGATCTTGCGGCTTTCGCCATAAAGCGCGTCATAGATCAGCATCTCGCCACGCAAGGCCTGACCTGCACCCGTGACTACCTTGACCGCCTCGACCGCCATCATCGCCCCCACCACGCCCGGCAGTGGTCCGACCACCCCAGCCTCGGCGCAGGAAGGCGCAAGACCCGGCGCAGGCGCTTCGGGAAAAATGCATTGGTAGCAAGGGGCGTTGTTGGCGGGGTCAAACACGCTCAGTTGACCTTCCCATTGGGACAGCGCGCCTGAGATCAGGGGCTTGCCCAAAGCCACCGCTGTGCGATTTGCCAGATACCGGGTTTCGAAATTGTCGGTGCCGTCGAGGATAAGGTCATAATCCGCGAACAGGTCGGCCGCGATGTCGTCCGTCAGGCGGCGGTGATAGGGGCGAACGATGACATTGGGGTTCTGCGCCTCCATTGCTTGCTGCGCAGAAAAGACTTTGGGCATTCCGATATCGGCATCCCGATGGATGACCTGCCGCTGCAGATTGGCATTCTCGACCACGTCATCATCAATGACGCCAATCGTGCCCACGCCGGCGGCGGCAAGGTACTGCAGCGCCGGTGCGCCCAATCCACCTGCCCCGATCACCAATACACGAGCGGTCTTCATCCGTTTCTGCCCGGGTCCACCAAGCTCGCGCAGGACGATGTGACGGGCATAGCGCTCCAGTTCGGCTTCGCTGAACTGGTCAGATGGGCTGTGCGGTCGAATATCCGACGGTGGATTGGCCCGGCGCCTCAGGGCTTTCACCACAGCGCCATAACCCATGGCCAGCAGAACGAAGCCACCCAGGATCAGCCACATCGCGGCCGAGCCGCCTGTGGCCTCGCGCAGTGGGTTCCCGTCGGGCAAAACCAGATGAGACAGAACCACACCTGCCAGCAACACCAAAACC
The DNA here is from genome assembly GCF_056538625.1 of Ruegeria sp. BF8. Lineage (NCBI taxonomy): Bacteria > Pseudomonadati > Pseudomonadota > Alphaproteobacteria > Rhodobacterales > Roseobacteraceae > Ruegeria > Ruegeria sp. BF8. The sequence goes on from NZ_JBQFTL010000004.1 coordinate 78,975, forward strand.
GACACCCAACGGGCAGTACGCGAGGCACCAGCGAGGTAGCCAAGCCCCCACAGCCCCGCTGCCAGTGCCAGTACCAGAACCATCAGGCGCGCCCCGTGGATCCGAACCCACCGGAACCGCGCTGCGATTCCTGCAGGCTGTCCGCCATCTCGAACCGCGCCTGGATCACCGGGGCCACGACAAGCTGCGCAATTCTGTCGCCATGTCCGATTTCAAAGGCTTCCTGACCCGCATTCAGCACGATCACCCCCAAGGGACCGCGATAGTCGCTGTCGATCGTGCCCGGTGCGTTCGGCAGCGTGATCCCGTGTTTCAACGCAAGTCCCGAGCGCGGACGCACCTGGATCTCATATCCATCCGGAATCTCTACCCGCAGGCCGGTCGGAACCAAGGCGCGCTCACCGGGTTGAAGGGTGATCGATCCTCGATCAGGCAGGTTGGCCCGCACATCCGCGCCGGCTGCCCCGGCCGTTTCATAGGACGGCAATGCAATGGCCGGATCGGCCCCGTCTTCTCGGATCACCCGGATTGCCACCATCAGCGCATCCCAACCTTCATCTTCTGTCAAACAACCGCATCACAGCGCCAGCGCGGCCGCGATCTTTTCCGCCAGCCGTACGGCCACTGCGTCCTTGCCCATGCGCGGCCACTCCTCGGCACCCGCATCCGATATCAGCACGACCGCATTTTCGGCCCCACCCATGATGCCGGTCACCGGACTGACATCATTGGCCAGAATCCAATCGCACCCTTTGCGCGCCCGCTTGGCGGTTGCGTGGGCGATCACATCATCCGTCTCTGCGGCGAAACCCACGACCAAGCTAGGTCGGCCGGTCTCCAGATGCGAAATCCGTTTGAGGATGTCCGGGTTTTCGGCAAATTGCAGTGCAGGCATTCCGTCGCGGCTTTTCTTCAACTTGCGGTCTGATGCCCCGTCTACCCGCCAATCGGCCACGGCTGCGGCAAACACGCCCGCATCCACCGGCAGAGCCGCGTCCACCGCATCCGACATTTGTTGCGCAGTCTCAACCTGCACAACCTGGACGCCCTGGGGTGGTGGCACATCCGCGGGGCCGGTTACGAAAACGACTTCGGCCCCCAGGGCCGCCAAAGCGTTGGCAATCGCCGTCCCCTGCGCCCCCGAGGATCGGTTTGCGATGTACCGAACCGGATCAATCGGCTCATGCGTCGGCCCCGACGTCACGAGAATCCGCTTACCCTTCAGTGGGCCATCCGACAAGGCAGACTCGACCGCCGCCACGATTTCGAGAGGTTCTGACATGCGGCCGGGGCCGAACTCGCCACAAGCCATGTCACCGTCATTGGGTCCGACAAACCGGACGCCGTCCGCGATCAACTGCTTGTGGTTCCGGCGAGTTGCCGGATGGTTCCACATCCGCACGTTCATCGCCGGCGCACATAAAACAGGGGTATCCGTGGCCATCAACAGGGTCGATGCCAGATCATTGGCCAGACCCCCGGCCATCTTTCCCATCAAATCCGCAGTCGCCGGGGCCACGACGATCAGATCAGCCGAACGTGACAGCTGGATATGTCCCATCTCGGCCTCGTCCGTCAGGTCGAACAGATCACGATAAGCTTTTTCACCGGCAAGTGCAGACACGGACAAGGGGGTCACGAATTCCTCGGCAGCGCGGGTCAGGACCGGGGTCACCGCCGCCCCGCGCTCCTTCAACCTTCGGATCAGATCCAGCGATTTGTAGGCCGCGATCCCACCGCCAAGGATCAGGAGGATCCGTTTGGATGCCAGCATGTTCAGCCCTTCCCGGTCGTGCTCGGCCTCGACACTATGCAACCCATGCCCCGAGTTCCAGCGCTTAATTCTGGGACTCGAAGGCCTTGCAAGGGTCTTCGCGTTCGGCCGCGGGGCTGTCAATCACCGCGTCAAATTCACCGGTCACGACACCGTCTTCGGCCTGACCGAGAACAAAGACCTTCAGGCCCGGACGCAGGCGCGACAGAAAGGTCGGAATGCCCTGATCCTTGCGCGCGTGCCCGTTTCCGGTAATCACCGCCACCGGACCGCCGGTTTCATCAATTGCACGCAGAATGGCCCGGGTCAGAACAGCATCGCGCAGACGCTGGATCGCCACCAGTTGCGGCAAGGCCTCGGCGGGAACTGCGTTGCAATGCGCTGCCAATTGCTCGGCCTCGCGCGCCGCCTGATCCTCGGGCGCCAACGGAATGTTCAACCCATATCGCGCCGCATCCGCGCCCAGGGTCGTTGCGGCACCGCGTTCCATCGCAGCTCGCGCAGCCGCGCGCGGCACCATCGCTCCGTATACCGGGGCCTCTGATGCTTGGAAAACAGGGTAATACATGCTGAGCGGCGGCCATCCCGTTTCGGCCCATCTCAGGATACGTGACAACTCCTCGGGGTTCGAGGCGGCAGTCTGCGCCAGTCTCTGAGCGCCTTCCTCGGTCACCATTTCCCAGACCATTGCAGACGGGTCAATGTCCGCAATCGCTTCGGTCTGGACCAGGTGGTGTAGGGGGTTGTCGTGAACCTCACCAAGGATCACGACATCGGCGTCCTTCATCTGCGCCAAAATATCGTCGGGGATAAGCTCCCCGGCCAGAACTGGCCGGGTCAAAAGTGTCAGCGACAGCACGGCCGTCGTCAGAATCGCAAGATGTCTCATGCGAAGAAGTGTTGCACCTCGCGCGATTGAGCTTCAAGGTTCTTGCGCATCTTCACGAACGCCGCTGCCTCAAGCTGTCGCACGCGTTCCTTGGACAAACCCAGTTCCTGACCCAGGCTCTCCAATGTGCGCGCCGGCTCACGCAGCTTGCGCTCGCGCACGATGAACCGTTCCCGATCGTTGAGCGCCTGCATCGCCGTGATCAACCATTCGCGCAATTGGCGGGTATCGTGGCTGTTCTCGACAGTTTCCGCAGCTTGCTCGCGATCATCCTCCAACGCGTCGATCCACTCGCGACCATCCTCGTCAGCCGATTGAACGGCGTTCAGGGAAAAGTCTGAGCCGGCCAACCGGCCGTGCATCATTTCCACATCGCGCAGCGGTACACCGATCTCGGCCGCAATCATCTGGTGCAGTTGATGGCGGTCCAATTCAACGCCATCGGTCGCGGCTTCGCGCTCCAACCGGGCCTGCACGCGACGCATGTTGAAGAAAAGGGATTTCTGGGACGATGTCGAACCGGTCCGTACCATAGACCAGTTGCGCATCACGTAATCCTGAATGCTGGCCTTGATCCACCACACCGCATAGGTAGAAAAGCGGACTCCGCGATCCGGGTCGAATTTGTCAGCGGCCTTCATCAGGCCCAGCCCGGCCTCTTGGATCAGGTCATTCATCGGCGCGCCGTAGCGTTTGAACTTGGCCGCCATTGAAATGGCCAGACGCATATAGGCCGTTATCAACCGGTGAAGGGCCTGTTCGTCGCGCTCGTCTCGCCAGGCATAGGCCAGGCGCAATTCGGTTTCCGCATCCAGCAATTCGGCTTTCATAGCCTGCCGGGACATCGAGAAGTCGTTCGGGTTATCCAGTGCCATGCAGCTCTCCCATCTGTCGTAGGCGCCGCCGGTCTTGCCTTGCCGACGTATGGTCGATACGCAAGGGCGCACCGGGTGGATCACTGTAAAGGTAGTAAAAAATGCATCCCGATTTAACCTTTGTCCTGGGTGGCGCGGCATCGGGAAAATCTGCATTTGCCGAGCAACTCGTTGTTTCAACAGGTAAAACCCGCGTCTACCTGGCAACATCACAAGTGTTTGATGATGAGATGCGCCTAAAAATCAGGCGCCATGTGGACCAAAGAGGCGACGGCTGGGCCACGATCGAAGCCCCGATGGATCTGCGCCCGGCGCTGGCGGGGCTGAGCCGGGATCAGGTCTGTCTTATCGATTGCGCCACGATGTGGCTCAGCAATCACCTGCTGGCCGACAGCGATCTTGAACAGGAACAGGCCGCCCTTCTGGCCGCGCTACGGACCTGCCCCGCGCAGGTCATTATCGTCTCGAACGAAGTGGGGCACGGTATCGTCCCCGACAATGCGCTGGCCCGCAAGTTCCGCGAGGCGCAGGGGCGGTTGAACATCGCCCTCGCCGCCCAAGCCGGCCTTGTGGTTCAGGTCATCGCGGGACTACCGCAGGTTTTGAAAGGCCAGTTGCCGTGACCCGGTTGCACCTTGTCCGCCACGGCCCGACCCATGCCAAAACGATGGTGGGCTGGTCCGATATTCCCGCCGACCTGAGCGACCACGCGGCCCTCGCGCGCCTGCATGACCACCTGCCGCAGGATGCGCTGGTCATTTCGTCGGACCTGTCGCGCGCCGCGGATACGGCCACGGCCATTCAGGGCACGCGTCGCCGGCTGCCGCACCATCCCGACCTGCGCGAGATCCATTTCGGCACGTGGGAGATGCGCGCATTCGCCGAGATCGAGGCCGAAGACCCCGAACTGGCCTTTGCCTATTGGGACAGCCCCGGCGACGTGCGCCCGCCCAACGGCGAAAGCTGGAACGCGGTCCGCGCGCGGGTCGACGCGGCGATCGACGGGTTGATCGGTATGCATACAGGCGCCGATCTGGTGATCGTGGCCCATTTCGGCGTAATCCTGACCCAGGTACAGCGCGCCCTTGACCTGGACGCGCAACGGACCTTTGCCCATCGCATCGACAACCTGTCGGTGACCGAGCTGGCCTTTGACGGCAGAACTTGGTCGGCCGGCCGGATCAATCATCTTCCGTGAACGCAACACGCACAAATCGGCGTTTTACTGATTCCAGAAGTTCGGCCATCCTCGGGCCATGACCTATGACCTTTTCATCGGGGACCGCCTGTTTTCCAGCTGGTCCATGCGCGGCTGGCTGATACTGGAAAAATTCGGCCTGCCCTACACGACCCACATGATCGGCCTGTATTCGGGCACGATGGCCCGGGACATGCAGCCGCTGGTCCCGGCCCGTCTGGTCCCCGCGCTGCGCCTGCCCGACGGCACGGTGGTCGGTGAAAGCCTCGCCATGGCCGAGACGCTCGCCGAACGCCACCCCGATGCGGGGCTTTGGCCGCGGAACGCCGCCGCCCGCGCAACCGCCCGTTGGCTGTGTGCCGAGATGGTCGCCGGGTTCCACGCGCTGCGGTCGGCCTGCCCCATGCAACTCAAACACCGCTGGAAAGGGTTCGAGCCGACCAACGAAACCCGCGCCGATCTGACCCGGATCGAGACCCTGTGGGCGCATGCGCGCAAAATCTCAGGCACGGAGACCGGCCCATTGTTCGGCAGCTATTCCCTGGCCGATGTGTTCTATACGCCGGTCGCAGCCCGGATCATCGGCTACGGTCTGCCCGTGTCCGTGCAGAACCACGACTATTGCATGGAATTGTTTTCAGACCCGGCGGTTCGGCAATGGCGCGCGATGGGGCTGACGGTCGACTACGACCCGTTCCCCTATGACCAGCCGCTCGACGCCGAGCCCTGGCCGATCGGCGGAACCTCGACGGCCCGCGCAGTTGAGGCGGCGTCATCGGTCAATGACCTCTGCCCTTATTCCGGCAAGCCGGTGACCGCATTTCTAGAGCTGGATGGAAATCGATGGGGCTTCTGCAACACCTTCTGCCGCGACAAAACCGTGGCCGACCCCGGCGCATGGCCGAAATTCACGCAAATGATCCGGCAGGCAGTGTGACCGTTAACCATTCCTAAACCGGCGCCATGGCAGCAAGGTCCTGTTAACCAAGAACAGGATCGCCATGGTCGCCCGCGCTCATACCGTTGCCTTTCAGGGGGTCGAGGCCCGCCCGGTCGAGGTGCAATGCGCCGTTTCCCCCGGGCTGCCCGCCTTTTCGATCGTCGGCCTGCCGGACAAGGCCGTGTCCGAGGCCCGCGAACGCGTGCGCAGCGCGCTTGGCGCGATGGCCATTGCGCTGCCCTCCAAACGCATCACGATCAACCTGTCGCCCGCCGACCTGCCCAAAGAAGGCAGCCATTTCGACCTGCCGATCGCGCTGGCCCTGCTCTGTGCGATAGACATCCTGCCCGCCGACGCCGCCGAAGGCACCATGGCTCTGGGCGAACTTTCGCTGGACGGCTCATTGGTGCCCGTGGCCGGCGCCCTGCCCGCCGCAATGACCGCCGCGGCCGAGGGCCGCACGCTGCTGTGTCCGCGCGCGTCAGGTGCCGAGGCGGCCTGGGTCGACGCGACCCAGGTGATCGGGGCCGCGTCCCTGGCCGACGTCGTGCGCCATTTCACCGGCCAGGCGCCCCTGCCGGTCGCGCAACCCGGTGAGGTCAGGTTGGAGCCCTCGACCCGCGATCTGCGCGACGTCAAAGGGCAGGAACGGGCAAAACGCGCGCTGGAAATCGCAGCGGCCGGCCGTCACCACATGATCATGATCGGCACGCCGGGGTCAGGCAAATCCATGCTCGCCGCCCGCCTGCCCGGCATATTGCCGCCGTTGACGCCCACCGAGGCCCTCGAGACCTCGATGATCCAATCGCTGTGCGGCATGCTGGACGAAGGCGGCATCAGCCGGACCCGCCCGTTCCGCGAACCGCATCACACGGCGTCGATGGCGGCGATCGTGGGCGGCGGAAAGGGCGCGAAACCTGGCGAGATTTCCCTGGCCCACAACGGCGTGCTGTTCATGGACGAATTCCCCGAGTTTCCGCGAACGGTTCTCGAAACCCTGCGCCAGCCAATCGAGACCGGCGAGGTCATGGTCGCCCGCGCCAACGCCCATGTGAAATACCCCTGCCGGTTCATGCTGGTGGCGGCGGCGAACCCCTGCAAGTGCGGATATCTCAGCGATCCGTCCCGCGCCTGCTCGCGCGCGCCGATCTGCGGCGAGGACTATCTGGGCCGCATATCGGGGCCGTTGATGGACCGGTTCGATCTACGGATCGAGGTGCCGCCCGTGGGCTTTACCGACCTCGACCTGCCGCCATCCGGAGACAGCTCGGCCACCGTCGCCGCGCGGGTGCAACAGGCGCGCGTTGTTCAGGCCCGGCGCTTTCAGGACACGCCCGGGATTCGCCAGAACGCCGATATCGAGGGCAATCTGCTGGAAGAGGTCGCCGCACCTGACGCCGAGGGCAAGGACCTGCTGGTCAAGGCGGCCGAGCGGTTCGGCCTGTCGGCACGGGCCTACCACCGCATTCTGCGCGTGGCCCGCACCATTGCCGATCTGGAGGGCGCGCCCGATGTGCGTCGCCCCCACGTGGCCGAGGCGCTGAGCTATAGGATCAGCGCCCGGGTTGCGGCCTAGACCTTGGCCTCGATCGCCTGCCAGATCTTTTCGGCGATATTGGTTCCGTTGAACCGCTCCAATTCCTGGATTCCGGTGGGCGAGGTCACGTTGATTTCGGTCAGATAGTCGCCGATCACGTCGATACCTACAAAGATCTGGCCCTTTTCCTTCAGCAGCGGACCGATGGCCGCGCATATCTCAAGATCGCGGTCGGTCAGCCCGATCTTTTCGGGACGGCCACCCACATGCATGTTCGACCGGGTCTCACCCTCGGCCGGAACGCGGTTGATCGCGCCGACCGGTTCGCCATCGACCAGGATCACCCGCTTGTCGCCGTTGCGCACATCCGGCAGGAATTTCTGAACGATCAGCGGCTCGCGCGAGAAACCGGTGAACAACTCGTGCAATGAAGTCAGGTTGCGGTCATCGGCATCCAGCCGGAACACGCCGGCCCCGCCATTGCCATAGAGCGGCTTGAGGATGATATCGCCGTGCTTTTCCTTGAACGCCTTGATGGTCTGCAGATCGCGGGCGATCGTGGTGGGCGGCGTCAGGTCGGGAAAATCCAAAACCAGCAGTTTTTCCGGGTAGTTGCGCACCCAGAACGGATCATTCACCACCAGCGCCTGACCGCGCAACCGATCCAGCAGGTGCGTCGACGTGATATAGTGCATGTCGAACGGAGGGTCCTGCCGCAGCCAGACGACATCGAAATCCGCCAGATCAACCTCGCGCTCAGGCCCCAGAACCGCCGGCTGGTCCGCAACCCGCTGCACCGTCATGTCGTGACCGCGGGCGGTGATGCGCCCCTCTTGATAGGCCAGCTGATCGGGTCCGTAGTAAAACAGTTGGTGCCCACGGGCCTGGGCTTCTTCGGCCAGCCGGAACGAGCTGTCGGCATTGATGTCCACGGCCCCGATCGGGTCCATCTGAAAGGCGATTTTCATGGCGTGTCCCTCGTAGTCACGCCAGATACATGGCCCAGCGGGGACAGGTGTTCAATGGCGATCAGCCCTGACCAAAGGCGTTTTCGACGATTTGCACTGCGCCCGTTGCATCCACCAGAGCCGCGTCGAACCGGACATCGGTCAGCTGCCCGCCCGGTTCCTGGGCCAAATACTGCGCCGCCGAGGCGCATATGCGGCCGATCTGACGCTTGCTGATCCGGGCGGCGGCGCTGCCAAAGGTTTGGCTTTTCTTGACCTCGACGAACACAAGGCCCTGTGCATCTCGGACGATCAGGTCGATCTCGCCACCCGCGCCGCGCCAACGCCTGTGACAGACCTTGAACCCTCGGCTCTCGTAATCGGCAGCGACGCTGTTCTCGGCCGCCTGCCCGGCGTGATAGGAAACCGAGCCCTGGACCGACCGTCGCGCCATATCATCCCTTTCCTATCTTCAGGGCCTTCTGGTAGATCGGCCGCCGTGGTAAATCATACATCCTGGACACCAGATCCGCCGCATCCCGCACCGAGTGCGTTTCCAGAGCCTGTCGCAGCGCCTCTTCTACATCTGAATCGTTAACGGCTTGTGAATGGGCACGGTCCACCAGCAAGACGATCTCGCCCTTCACGGTGGCATCTCGATACTGTTCGGACAGCTCTGCAAGGCTAGCCCGCCGGATTTCTTCGAACTTCTTGGTCAGTTCACGACAGACCGCGGCCTGACGCTCGCCACCCAGAACCTGCGCCAGATCCGACAGGCACGCCCCCAAACGCTTGGGAGATTCGTAAAACACCAGCGTCCCGGGAACATCCCGCAACGCCTCGATCCGTGTTCGGCGGGCGCCGGACGCATTCGGCAGGAATCCGGCGAAAAAGAAGGCGTCCGTCGGCAAGCCCGCCAGGGTCAGCGCCGTAACGACGGCTGACGCTCCAGGGGCGCAGGTCACGCTGAACCCGGCCTCGGCCGCCTTCTTGCCCAGATCATAACCCGGGTCGGCGATCAGGGGCATGCCGGCCTCGGACGCGTAGGCCACGGACTTGCCTTGGGACAGTTCGGCAATCAGTTTTTCACGCGCAGCCGTGCCGCTGTGGTCGTGATAGGCCAGGATGCGCCGCCCTTCGAGGGGTACACCGTGAATCTCCATCAATCTGCGCAGGCTGCGTGTATCTTCCGCCGCGATCACATCAGCCGAGGCCAGAACGTCCAGCGCCCTGAGCGTAATGTCGCGCGCCGTTCCGATCGGAGTGGCAACAAAATACAGCCCCCCAGCCAATCTTACCTTTTGGAAATTCAAAGCTGGACCCTCGCAGCGTGACGTTTATTATCGCGGCGTGATAGAACAGCAGCGTTCTTTGCCGCCGGATCAGGGAGTTTTCATTTAGATGTTTACCGTTTGCAAGCCCGTTCGCAAACTGGCGAAATTCGCCATCGGCCTGACCACGGCGGCATTTTTGGCCGCCTGCGAACCCGGCGCCACCGGGCGCGGACCGTCGATAGACACGTCAGAGCCGATCCCCGTTGCCCTGCTGGTGCCCAAATCGGGCGACGCCGCGTTGGCGCAAAGCCTTGAGAACGCTGCACGGCTGGCCATGGCAGATCTGAACAACGTCAAGATCGATCTTCGCGTCTATGACACTGCCGGCAATCCGAACACGGCAGCCGCAGTTGCACAACAGGCCGTTGCCGACGGCGCAAAGGTCATTCTGGGGCCGGTCTACGCGCAGGCTGCAAATGCTGCCGGCCTTGCGGTTCTGAGCAAGAACGTGAACGTTCTGTCCTTCTCGAACAATACCAGCATTGCCGGCGGAAACGTGTTTGTCCTTGGCCCGACCTTCGACAACACGGCCAACCGGCTTGTCAGCTACGCCGGCAAACAGGGAAAGAAAAGCACCGTCATCGTGCACAGCAACGATGCGGCAGGCCAATTGGGCCAGGCGGCAATCTCGAACGCACTTGGCAACAGCCGTGTGGCGAATGCGGGTGTGGTCGGTTTTGATCGATCTCAGCAGGGCGTGATCGACGCCATTCCTGCGATCAAGGCAACTGTGGACTCGACGGCGGCGGATTCGCTCTTTTTGACCGCCACGACCGCCGGCGCGCTGCCGCTTTTCAGCCAGTTGCTGCCCGAGGCCGGTGTCTCACCGGCAACCGTGCAATATATTGGCCTGACACGCTGGGACATTCCGGCCCAGACGCTGGAACTGCCGGGAGTGCAGGGCGGATGGTTTGCCTTGCCTGACCCTGCCAAGGCCCAGGCCTATCGCGTGCGGTACAACGCGACCTATGGCGAGGCACCGCATCCGATCAGCGGCCTGGCCTATGACGGCATCGCCGCCATCGGCGCTCTGGCCAGCCAAGGGAAGTCCAATGCCCTCTCCGCCGCGGCCCTGACCCAGAATGCCGGGTTCCAGGGTGTTGGCGGTATTTTCCGTCTGCGCCCGAACGGTACGAATGAACGAGGTCTGGCCGTGGCCACGATCCAGAACAAACAGGTAGTTGTGATTGACCCTGCCCCGCAAAGCTTCTCTGGCGCCGGTTTCTGATCAGCTTGTGACGATCCCCGCGCCGGCTGGCGCATTGATCTGCGACGCCAGCGAAATCTTCGATGGCGAAAAGGTCAACGCGCTGCTGTCGAAGGCCCTGAAAGACATTCCGGAAACGGCCGCAGCCCGAAACGAGGCCGTCCGGATCCTGCGGGACGCTCAGAAATCCGGGCGTCAGGCCATCGAAGAGGCATTCGCCGCCCGGCCCTTCGACGCCCGGCCTTTGACGCGATCCTACACCTATCTGACCGATGGGCTGGTCTGCGCCGCGATGACTGTGGCCGGACAGCATCTGCATCCATTGGCCAACCCGACCCAGGGCGAGAAGATGGCGGTTTTGGCCGTGGGCGGCTATGGGCGCGGCGAGATGGCGCCGTTTTCGGATGTCGATCTGCTGTTTCTGACTCCCTACAAGATCACCGCCTGGGCCGAGAGCGTGATCGAGTCGATGCTGTACATCCTGTGGGATCTACGGCTGAAAGTCGGGCATTCCTCGCGCACGATCCGTGATTGCCTGCGTCTTGGAGACGAGGATTTCACGATCCGGACAGCGATGCTGGAACAGCGCTATCTGGCCGGTGATCGGGACCTGGCCGATGAGCTGGAAAGCCGGCTGAAATCCGAGCTGTTCAAAGGAACCGAACGCGAATTCATCGAAGCCAAACTGCATGAACGCGACGAACGCCACCACAAGCAGGGCGAGCGTTACATGGTCGAACCGAACGTGAAAGAAGGCAAAGGCGGCCTTCGTGACCTGCAGTCCCTGTATTGGATCGCCAAATACATATACGGCGTTCACGACGTGGCTGAACTTGTCCCACTGGGGCTATTCACCCAGGACGAATTCAACACGTTCGTTCAGGCCGAAGACTTCCTTTGGGCCGTACGTTCGCATCTTCATCTGGTGACACGGCGCGCAACCGAACAGCTGACCTTTGATCTGCAGGTCGAGGTGGCCGACCGCATGGGTTACGAAGACCGAGCGGGCCGCCGGGCCGTCGAAATCTTCATGCAGCGGTACTTCCGAGAAGCCACGAAGGTGGGAGAACTGACACGGATCTTCCTGACCAAGCTTGAAGCGTCACATATGAAGAACGCGCCGTTGCTGGAACGCATCTTCAGCCGCAAGCCACGGGTCAAGCCGGGCTATAGGGTTGTTCATGGCCGGCTGGACGTGGCCGACCCCAAAAGCTTTTTGTCCGACAAGCTGAATCTACTGCGTCTGTTCGAGGAAGGTCTGCGCACGGGTATGCTGATCCATCCCGATGCGATGCGGCTGGTCACGGCCAACCTGCACCTGATCGATGACGAAATGCGCAACGACAAAGAGGCGAGGCGCATCTTTCTGGATCTGATGCTGAAACACGGCAATCCCGAACGCGCGCTGCGCCGCATGAACGAGTTGGGCGTTCTGTCGGCCTTCATCCCCGAGTTCGAGCCCATCGTGGCGATGATGCAGTTCAATATGTACCACAGCTACACGGTGGACGAGCACACGATCCAGTGTATCATCAACCTGGCGCAGATCGAACGGGGCGAACTTGTCGAAGCGCTGCCGCTGGCCTCGTCGATCCTCGAGGGCGGAGTGAACCGGCGTGTGCTTTACGTCGCTCTGCTGTTGCACGACATCGCCAAGGGCCGCCCCGAGGATCACTCGATCCTGGGGGCAAAGATCGCACGGACGGTCGCGCCTCGGCTGGGGTTGAACAAGAAAGAATGCGAAACCGTCGAATGGCTGGTGCGGTATCACCTGCTGATGTCGGACATGGCGCAGAAGCGTGACATCTCGGACCCGCGCACGGTGCGCGACTTCGCCAAGGCGGTTCAGACCGTCAAACGGCTGGATCTGTTGACGGTCCTGACAGTCTGCGACATCCGCGGCGTTGGGCCGAACACCTGGAACAACTGGAAGGCCACCCTGCTACGGGCCTTGCACGCGGAAACCAAGCGCGCGCTGGAAACCGGCATGGAGGACCTCAACCGTGCCAATCGTGGCGCCGAGGCCAAGAAAGCGCTGCGTGACGCGTTGTCAGCCTGGTCCAAGGCCGACCTCAAAACGGAAACCGGTCGGCACTACGATCCGTATTGGCAGGGACTCAACCTCTCGACCCATGTCGAGTTCGCCGAAATGCTGCGCGCGCTGGAAAAAAGCGCGGATCCGGCGGCGATGGAAATCCGGCTGCACCCTGACGAAGACCGGGATGCGACGCGGGCCTGCTTTGCCATGGCCGACCACCCCGGTATCTTTTCCCGGATTGCCGGTGCGCTGGCGCTTGTGGGCGCAAACGTGGTCGATGCCCGCAGCTATACCACCAAGGACGGCTACGTGACTGACGCGTTCTGGATTCAGGACGCTGACGGCCACCCGTTCGAACTGTCGCGTCTGCCGCGCCTGACCCAGATGATTCAGCGCACCCTCAAGGGCGAGGTGGTGGCCCGCGAGGCACTCAAGTCCCGCGACAAGATCAAGAAGCGGGAAAAGGCGTTCAACGTCCCGACGCACATCACCTTCGACAATGAAGGGTCCGAGATCTACACGATCATCGAAGTCGACACCCGCGACCGGCCCGGCCTGCTCTACGATCTGGCCCGGACCCTTGCCGCCGCCAATGTCTATATCGCCAATGCCGTGATCGCGACCTATGGCGAGCAGGTGGTGGATACGTTCTACGTCAAGGACATGTTCGGGCTCAAATACCACTCGGAGGCCAAGCAGAGGACGCTGGAAGCCAAGCTGCGCACCGCGATCACCGAAGGCGCCGAGCGGGCGGCCTCATGAAGCAGATCCGCCTGTTCTCGGGCCTGTTCACGGTCGGGTTCTGGACCCTTGCCAGCCGTATTCTGGGCTTTCTGCGGGAAATCCTGCTGACAGCCTATATCGGGCCGGGGCCGGTAATGGATGCTTTCGTCGCAGCCTTCCGCCTGCCCAACATGTTCCGCCGGTTCTTCGCCGAGGGCGCTTTCAACGCAGCCTTCGTTCCGATGTTCTCGAAACGGCTGGAAGGCGGCGAAGACGCGCAGGGGTTTGCGCAGGATGCGTTCAACCTGCTGGCGGCGGCCGTTCTGGCGCTGGTCGGGCTGGCCATGGTGTTCATGCCGGGGCTGGTCTGGCTGACGGCCGAAGGGTTTTATGGCGACGAACGTTTCGATCTGGCGGTCGGCTACGGGTATGTCGTCTTTCCCTACATCCTGTTCATGTCTCTGGCCGCGCTGTTTTCCGGGGTTCTCAATGCCACCGGTCGATTCGCCGCCGCTGCAGCGGCTCCGGTCCTGCTGAACATCTTCGCCTGCACGGCACTGATCGTAGGCGCGGCAACCGGAGGCGAGGTCATCCGTTGGCTCATCGCCGTCATACCCATTGCCGGGGTCGCTCAACTGGCGCTGGTTTGGGTCGCCACCGAACGCGCCGGAATTCGCATCCGGTTCGGCCGACCGAAGCTCAGCCCTGAAATGCGCAACATGGTTCGGATCGCGGTACCGGCGGCACTTGCCATGGGGGTGACGCAGGTCAATCTCGTTGTCGGGCAGCTGGTCGCGTCAAAGACCGAAAAGGCCATCAGCTGGCTCTTTGCCGCCGACCGGCTGTATCAGCTGCCGCTGGGCGTGGTCGGCATCGCCGTGGGCATCGTGCTGTTACCCGACCTGTCGCGCCGCCTGCGCGCGGGGGACGGCGACGGTGCGCGCAACGCCTTTTCCCGCGCCGGCGAGTTCACCCTGTTGCTGACCATTCCGGCCACCGTGGCCTTCGTGCTCATCCCGGTGCCGCTGGTCTCGGTCCTGTTCGAACGCGGACAGTTCACCCCCGAAGACACGGCTGCCACCGCGCTGGCCGTGGCGGTTTATGGCATCGGCCTACCGGCCTTCATGCTGCAAAAACTGCTGCAACCGCTGTTCTTCGCGCGCGAGGATACCCGCGCGCCCTTCCGCTATGCCGGTGTGGCGATGGTCATCAACGCCGTGCTGGCCTTTGGGCTGTTCCCGATCGTCGGCTGGATCGCCCCGGCCATCGCGGCCTCGGCCGCCGGGTGGGGCATGGTGGCGCTGTTGGCACTGGGAGCCCGGCGCATGGGCGACGAGGCCCGTTTCGACGACCGATTCAAGCGCCGCGCGCCCAGGATATTGGCCGCCTCAATAGGAATGGGCGTGGTGCTGATCGCATCGATGCAGCTGTTCGGTTGGACGTTCGAGGTTCCGGGCTGGCGCTATCTGGCCTTGCTGGGCCTGATCGTGGTCGCGGCACTGTCTTACTTCCTTCTGGGCCACCTGCTGGGCGCATTCCGTCTGTCCGAGTTCCGGTCCGCCCTGCGGAGATCCTGACCGCCTCAATCCCGCCGGATACGGCCCACCAGCCGCGCCCATCCGCCCGGTGCCACGAAGAACGACAGCCCGAACCCGGTCGCGAAGCCACCCAGGTCGGCCACCCAATCCGAGGTACCGCCGAAGATCAGCCCGAACAGAAGTTGGATGCCCATCAGCACCGCGATCAACTGGAACGCCCGCGCCTGGTTCTCTCCGACCAGCGACAGCCTGCGCCACAGCAGCCAGGTGAAGGCGCCGATCAGGCCATAGACCGGCGGGAAGCCCCCGACCAGCGGATAGCGCGGGTCCAGCAGCACCGCATAGGCCAACGCCCCGCCCACGCCGGACAACACGAAGATCACCAGCATCGCAAAACCGCCAAAGACCTCGCCCACCATCTTGCCCATCGCCAAAACGAAGACGCAGACAAAAAGCGCTTGGGTAAAGCTGCCTGACACGAAGGGGTAGGTGAAGAACCGGATCACATGCTCGACCGGCCAACGCCCGTTCATCACCATCCAGTCGAAGATGTCGGCCGAGAAGGAATAGCGCTGGATCGCCTCCAGCCGCCAGCCCACCGCGCCCGGTCCGCCGACCAGGCCGCGCGTGCCGAGTGTGAAGGCCAGTTCGATCCCCATGATGAACAAGACCAGCGCTACCACCACGGGTGGCAGGGGGTTCACGGGGGGTGTGTAATGCTCGCTGCTCATTGGGCGGGCCTTTCGCGGCTGTTGACGTCCCTTTGCCTCATGGGTAAGCGACGGAGGCTTATTTTTCCAGACGGGAGTTCCCTTCCATGACCGAGACCAAGTTCACGCCGCGCGTGTTTTCCGGCATTCAGCCCTCGGGAAACCTGCATCTTGGCAACTACCTTGGTGCGCTCAAGCGTTTTGTGGATATGCAGGGGCCGGAGATGGAGACCGTGTACTGCATGGTCGACCTTCACGCGATCACCGTCTGGCAGGACCCCAAGGAACTGGCGCATTCCACGCGCGAGCTGTGCGCGGGCTTCATCGCCGCCGGCATCGACCCCGAACAGTCGATCCTGTTCAACCAGTCCCAGGTGCCCGAGCACGCGCAACTGGCCTGGATCTTCAACTGTGTCGCGCGCATGGGCTGGATGCAGCGCATGACCCAGTGGAAGGACAAGGCCGGCAAGAACCAGCAGAACGCCTCGCTGGGTCTGTTCGCCTATCCCTCGCTGATGGCCGCCGACATTCTGGTCTACCACGCGACCCATGTGCCGGTGGGCGACGACCAGAAACAGCATCTTGAGCTGACCCGCGACATCGCCATCAAGTTCAACCACGACTATGGCGTCGATTTCTTCCCGATCACCGAACCGGTGATCGAGGGCGCGGCGACGCGCGTGATGAGCCTGCGCGACGGGGCCAAGAAGATGTCCAAGTCGGATCCGTCCGACATGAGCCGGATCAACATGACCGACGATGCCGACACCATCGCCAAGAAGATCCGCAAGGCCAAGACCGACCCCGATGCCCTGCCCTCGGAGGTGGACGGGCTGGAAGGCCGCCCCGAGGCGCGCAACCTGGTCAACATCTATGCCGCGCTCAGCGATCAGACGGTCGAGCAGGTTCTGGCCGAGGTCGGGGGCAAGCAGTTCGGTGACTTCAAGCCGATGCTGGCCGATCTGGCAGTCGCAAGGCTGTCGCCGATCTCGACCGAAATGGCGCGGCTGATGGGCGATCAGGCCGAGATCGACAGAATCCTGGACCGTGGCGCGGAACGGGCGCGGGAAATCGCGGCTCCGATCCTCAGCCGCACCTACGAAATCGTGGGGATGGTGGGCGCCGGCCGCGCCTGAGCACCAGACAGAAACTGCAGCGCCGCCCCTGATCCGGGGCGGCGTTTTCCGTTGCAGGTCAGGCGGCCTGCGGGTGCAGTTTTTCCTCAACGATGGATTCGGCCACCGCACGAGGGCTGACGCCATCGACCTTGGCGCGGGTCAGGATGCGGTCCATCGTCCGCTCCAGCGCCTCGAGCCGCTGACCGACCCAGGCTTCGCGATCCCTGATCTTCAGGATCTCGGTTGCGACGTTCACGATCCCGCCGCCATTGGCCACGAAATCCGGAGCATAGAGGATGCCGCGGTCATGCAGGCGCTGCGCGTCAGCATCAGTTGCCAACTGGTTGTTGGCCCCTCCGGCCACCGCGCTGACCTTCAGAAGCGGAATGCTGGTTTCGTTCAGGATGCCGCCGATGGCGCAGGGCGCGAAAATATCCGCCTCGGCCGCATAGATCGCATCGGGCGCGACGGCCTGCGCTGCGAACCGGTCCCCCAGCCGGGCGGTCTGGCCCGCATCGATGTCGGTGATCACCAGTTTTGCCCCTGCGTCATGCAACAACGCACACAGATGTTCGCCCACATGGCCCAGCCCCTGCACCGAGACGGTCTTGCCGCTCAGATCCCCGGACCCGAACCGATGCCGCGCGGTGATGCGGATGGCGTTGAAGATCCCGCGGGCGGTGACCGGCGACGGGTCGCCGCTGGCGAACGGGCCGTCGGGCAGACCGGCGACATATTCGGTTTCGGTGCCGATCTGGGCCATGTCGGCCGGGGTCATCCCCATGTCCTCGGCCGTCCAGTACCGGCCACCAAGGCTTTGAACCACGCGCCCGAAGGCCTGCAGCAACCGAGGCGTCTTGTCCGCGTTCGGGTCGCCGATGATCACGGCCTTGCCCCCGCCCAGCGGCAGATCGGCCGCCGCGTTCTTGTAGGTCATGCCCCGCGACAGGCGTAGCGCATCGTCCAGCGCCTCGGACGGGTGGCCATAGGTGCGCATCCGCACGCCGCCCGCTGCAGGCCCCAACTGCGTGGAGTGGATTGCCACAAAGCCCGAAAGCCCGCTGGCGGCGTCTTTGAATTCGACCACACGCTCGTGATCTGGCGCGTCAATCGTGGTTATTTCCATTTTGCTCCTCCGGAAAGACAGATGGATTCTGCCACATCCGACCGAGCGATTTTCGCCAATACATGCTGGTCAACTTATCTCTCTTGGAGATAATAGTAATCTGATCCGATCATATTAGGGATTCTCTCCATGGACCAGATCGACCGCAAGATCGTGCGCGCGCTGCAGCAGGACGGGCGCATGACCGTTCTGGACCTGGCCGAAAAGGTGGGCCTGTCGCCCACACCCTGCGCGCGGCGGCTGGACCGCCTGCGCCGCGACGGGGTGATCACCGGATATTCGGCCCAGGTCGACCCTGAGAAGCTGGGCTTTGGCGTCACGATTTTCGTGTCGGTCGAACTGGAGAAACAGGACCGCCACGCCATCGACGCCTTCGAACGCGCCATCCTGCGATGCGATGAGGTGATGGAGTGTTACCTAATGACCGGCTCGCGCGACATCCTGCTGCGTGTCGTGGCGCGTGACCTGACCGCCTTTGACGCGTTTCTGGAAAACCGGCTGATGCAGATTCCCGGCATCCGCAACCTGCGCTCCAACTTCGCTCTGCGCGCAATGGTCAAGCGCGACGTGTTGCCTATGGCGACGGGATAATCTGCTGGACCTCAGGCGCGCGCGCTCCTACGGTTCGGCGGAATTGACGGAGGGCACAATGGCAGTCGGCAAGAATATCCGCACTTATTTCGATGGCAAATGGCACGATAGCGATGCCCCGATCATGCGGGCTGCGGACCACGGGGCCTGGTTGGGTTCGTCAGTGTTTGACGGAGCCCGCCGATTTGATGGCATGACCCCGGATCTGGCCGCGCATTGCGACCGGGTGAACCGCTCGGCCGAGGCGCTGATGCTCACTCCGACCGTGACCACCGAACAGATGGTCGAACTGATCCGCGAAGGTCTTGAAGCTTACCCGACCGAGGCCGCCGTCTACATTCGCCCTATGTACTGGGGGATCGACGGAGACGCGACGGCGATCGTGCCGCAGGGTGACAGCACAGGCTTTGCCATCTGCCTCGAAGAAATCCCGATGGCGCCCGAGGCGGCCTCGGTCACGCTGACGACCACCCGCTTCCGCCGCCCGGTTCTGGAAAGCGCGGTAGTCAACGCCAAGGCCGGGTGCCTTTATCCAAACAACGCCCGAATGCTGGCGGAAGCACGATCCAAGGGGTTCTCAAACGCATTGGTGACCGATGCCATGGGCAACGTGGCAGAAACCGCAACGGCCAACATCTTCATGGCCAAGGATGGCGAGGTGTTTACTCCGGCACCGAACGGCACCTTCCTTGCAGGCATCACCCGTGCGCGGCACATCGACAATCTGCGGCGCGACGGTGTGACGGTTCACGAAACTGTTCTGACCTTCGACGATTTCCACGACGCGGACGAAGTGTTCATGTCCGGCAACATGAACAAGGTCACGCCCGTGACCGCACTGGACGACACGCAATATCAGATTGGCCCTATCACGCGCCGCACGCGCGCGCTCTACTGGGACTGGGCAGCCAGCAACCAATAAGCGACGGTCCCTCGCGGCCCGAGTTGCCAGACACCGAATGCTCGGGCATGATCCCGAAAACCGAAGAGGACATTCATGCGCAAGTTCCTTGTAGTTCTTGACGATAGCCGCGAGTGCCTGAACGCCATGCGTTTCGCCGCGATGCGTGCTGCGCATACCGGCGGGGGGGTGACCATCCTCTCGGTCATTCCTCCGGACGAGTTCAACCACTGGATCGGCGTGGCCGAAGTGATGCGGGAAGAAGCCCGCGAACGTATCCATGCGCATTTCGAGGTGTTTGCCAAATGGATGCGCGACAAGCAGGGGATCGAGCCTGAACTGGCGATCCGCGAGGGTGAACCAGTTCCGCAGATCATCGAGCATGTCCGCTCGGATCCCGAAATCGGCGTCCTTGTTCTGGGTGCAGGTACTGACAAGAAGGGCCCCGGTCCACTGGTCACTCAGTTGACGCGGAATTCCGGCAGCTTGCCGATTCCGATTACCATCGTTCCGGGCGACCTGAGCAAGGAGAAGCTCGAAGAGATCACCTGATGCCCGCCACCCTGCACTTCTGGTTCGATTTCGCCTCGACCTATTCCTACCTCAGCGCCATGCGGGTCGAACGGGACGCGGCAGCCTGCGGCGTGCAGGTGGACTGGCAGCCATTCCTTCTGGGTCCCATTTTTGCCGAGCAGGGGTGGGAAACCTCACCGTTCAACATCTATCCAGCCAAGGGGCGGTACATGTGGCGCGACATGGAACGGCTTTGCCGGCAGCATGGCCTGCCCCTGACCCGACCTGCCGAGTTTCCGCAAAACAGCCTGAAGGCCGCACGCCTTGCGCTCGCCATCCCTCAACGTGAAGCGCGCGCTGCATTCTCCTGCGCCGTTTTTGCCGCGCAGTTTGGCCAAGGCCTGAACATTTCGGTAGAGCCAGTCCTGCGCAGCGCCCTGTCCGCCGCCGGCCTCCCCGAGGACATGATCGACCGAACCGCAGACTCTGACATCAAGAGTGCTCTGTTTGACCAGGTTGCCCGCGCCAAATCGCTGGGGATCTTCGGCGCCCCCAGTTTTGTTGTGGATGAGGAGCTTTACTGGGGCGATGACCGACTGGACATGGCCATCCGACAGGCTGCAGCGATTTAGAACCGTTCCAAATCTTGACTTCCCGGCCGCTGACGCGCATATCAGAGCCAACTGATACGGAGCGCGCCATGTTCATCCAGACCGAATCCACACCCAACCCGGCCACGCTGAAATTCCTGCCCGGTCAGACCGTGCTCGAGGCCGGTACAGCGGATTTCCCGACCGCCGAAGCCGCGCAGAACTCGCCGCTGGCGCAGCGCATCTTTGCGGTCAGCGGTGTGACCGGAGTTTTCTTCGGCAATGACTTCGTAACCGTCACCAAAGACGACGGCGTGCAGTGGGACCACATCAAACCCGCCATCCTGGGCGCTGTGATGGAGCACTACCAGTCCGGCCAGCCGGTGATGGGGGCCGGGGTGGAAACCGCGTCCGGCCATGCTGAACATTCGGGTGAGGACTCGGAAATCGTCAACCAGATCAAGGAATTGCTGGACAGCCGCGTGCGCCCCGCCGTGGCGCAGGACGGCGGTGACATCACCTTCCACGGCTTTGACCGCGGCGTCGTCTACCTGCATATGCAAGGGGCCTGCGCAGGCTGCCCATCCTCGACGCTGACCCTGAAAATGGGGATCGAGAACCTGCTCCGCCATTACATCCCCGAGGTGACCGAGGTTCGCCCTGTTGCCGTCTGATCAGACAATTCTGGCATTTGACACATCGGCCGCGCATTGCGCGGCCGCTTTGCTGCGCGGGCCAGACATCGTCGTGAGCCGCGCCGAAACCATGACCCGCGGCCAGGCGGAACGCCTGATGCCTTTGCTTCAGGACATCCTGGCAGAAGGCGGGGTTTCTTGGGCGGATATCGACGCGATCGGTGTCGGGACGGGTCCGGGCAATTTCACTGGAATTCGCATCTCGGTCTCCGCCGCCCGAGGGCTGGCGCTTGGATTGAACAAACCGGCAATCGGCGTTTCGGGCCTTGAAGCCCTTGCGGCTTTGGCACCTGAAGGGCGGACCCCAGCCATTCCAGCCCCCCGGGAACATGTTTACCTGCTAGCGCCCGACGGGACGCCGCAGCTGATGACGCAGGAACAGGCAGAATCACTTGGCGCCCTGTTTTTGTGCGACGATGCGAATGCAGTCGTCCGGGCCATCGCCCGGATTGCATCCGAACGTGTTGACCTTGTGTCAGGTCCCCCGGCCCCCCTGTACGTTCGTGCCGCAGACGCCGCCCCGTCGCGCGATACGCCGCCGCCTTTGCTGGACCCATGACCCCACAGGAAATGGCCGAGACCCACGGCGCGGCTTTCACCCAGTCCCGCCCCTGGACTGCTGATGAATTCGCTGATCTGCTTGCCAGCCGCTTCACCCATGTCGTTGGAAACAAAACAGCATTTGCCCTGGTCCAAGTCATCGGCGACGAGGCTGAGCTGCTGACCATCGCGACGCATCCCGATCATCAGCGGCAGGGTCTGGGCCGCGCCTGCATGCAGGCTTGGCATGACAAGGCTCACGATCTGGGTGCGCGCCGGGCGTTTCTTGAGGTGGCATCGGACAACGCGGCCGCCATTGCACTCTACCAAAGTTGCGGCTATGCGCGCTGCGGTCTTCGGCCGGGATATTACCGGCGCAGCAAGGCTGACAAAGTAGATGCAATCTTGATGGAGCGCGCGCTACCCTGACGAAAGCCGGGCATTTCTGAGACCAAATGGTCAAAAAGCGGTTGACCATGGCTGTTTCAGACGGCCTTAATTGCCGCTATCACAGCAGTTCTGCTCGCTCTGAGCGGGGCTGGGCAAAAGCCCCTGCCCCGAAGCCATAAAAAACAACGGGAGTATATGATGACCCTGATGAAATCCTTGATGGGCGCGGCCGCCGCGTTTGCACTGACCGCAGGTGCGGCGCTGGCCGAACCGGCGATCATCTTCGATCTGGGCGGCAAGTTCGACAAATCGTTCAACGAAGCAGCCCATAACGGCGCCAAGCGCTGGGCCGACCAAACCGGCAAATCCTATCGCGAAATCGAGCTGCAGTCGGAAGCGCAGCGCGAACAAGCCCTGCGTCGCTTCGCTGAAGCCGGTGCAAACCCGATCATCACCATGGGCTTTGCCATGGCTGATCCGCTGGCCGCCGTCGCACCTGACTATCCCGACACCAAGTTCGTTGCCGTCGACGTCAGCTGGCTGGACGCGCCTAACATCCGCCAGGTCTCGTTCGCCGAGCATGAAGGTTCGTACCTGGTCGGCATGATGGCCGCGATGGCATCCAAGTCGGGTACGGTCGGATTCATCGGTGGCATGGACATTCCGCTGATCCGGCACTTTGGCTGCGGCTACGCCCAGGGCGCGAAGGCCGTGAACCCTGACATCAACGTCGTAGCCAACATGACCGGCACCACCCCGGCCGCTTGGAACGACCCGGTGAAGGGTTCGGAGCTGACCAAAGCTCAGATCAGCCAAGGCGCTGACGTGATCTACGCTGCCGCAGGCGGTACCGGCGTCGGTGTTCTGCAGACCGCGGCTGACGAAGGCATCCTGTCGATCGGCGTGGACAGCAACCAGAACCACCTGCACCCAGGCAAGGTTCTGACCTCGATGCTCAAGCGCGTGGACGTGGCCGTTTATGACGCCATGAAAGCAGGCGAAGATGTCGAGACCGGCAAGTTCACCATGGGTCTGGCACAGGACGGTGTCGGCGTTGCCATGGATGAAAACAACGCCTCGCTGGTGAGCGACGAGATGAAGGCCGCCGTCGAAAAGGCGCGCCGCGACATCATCGACGGCAATGTCACCGTCGTCAGCTACTACGAGAACGACAGCTGCCCGGCACTGCAGTTCTGATATCGCGCGGGGCGGGGGAGACCTCCCGTCCCGCATCCACTCATGCCGCTGTTTCGCCACGACAGAATGATCGCGAAATCAGCGCAGCTTCTACGGCAATCGAGGACAAGACATGACAGTCCCCGCCATCGAGCTCAAAGGGATTTCCAAAGCCTTTGGGCCAGTTCAAGCGAACAAGGACATCTCGATCAGCGTCGCCCCCGGCACGATCCACGGGATCATCGGTGAAAACGGTGCGGGCAAATCCACGCTGATGAGCATTCTGTACGGCTTCTACAAGGCCGACAAAGGTGAAATCTGGATCAACGGCAAAAAGACCGACATCCCCGATAGCCAGGCCGCGATCGCCGCGGGTATCGGCATGGTCTTTCAGCATTTCAAGCTGGTCGAGAATTTCACCGTTCTGGAAAACATCGTTCTGGGCGCCGAAGATGGCGGGCTGCTGGCCCCCTCGCTGGCCAAGGCTCGGAAAGAGCTGAAAGAGCTCGAGGAAGAATACGAGCTGTTCGTGGACCCCGACAAGCGCATCGACGAGATCGGCGTGGGCATGCAGCAGCGGGTCGAAATCCTCAAGGCGCTGTACCGGAAGGCGGAAATCCTGATTCTGGACGAACCCACCGGGGTGCTGACCCCGGCCGAGGCCGACCAGCTGTTTCGCATCCTCGACCGGCTGCGCGCCGAAGGCAAGACCATCATCCTGATCACCCACAAGCTGCGCGAGATCATGGAAGCCACCGACACCGTGTCGGTGATGCGCCGCGGCCAGATGACCGCCACGGTCAAGACCGCCGAGACCAACCCCGAGGAGTTGGCCGAGCTGATGGTCGGGCGCAAGGTTCTGCTGCGTGTCGACAAGGTGCCGGCCAAACCCGGCAAGCCCATCCTTGAAATCGAGAACCTGCGGGTGACGGATTCGGCGGGTGTCGAGCGCGTCAAGGGTATCGACCTGACCGTCCGCGCGGGCGAGATCGTGGGCATCGCAGGCGTCGCCGGAAACGGGCAGTCCGAGTTGCTCGAAGTGTTGGGCGGCATGCGCCCGGGATCAGGCGTGATCAAATTGAATGGTACGCCTCTGGCGCTCAGCGGACCCGAGGCCGACGGTCAGGCGCGCCGCGCCCAAGGCATCGCGCATGTGCCCGAAGACCGGCAGCGCGAAGGTCTGATCATGGACTTCCACGCCTGGGAAAACGTTGCCTTCGGCTATCACCGCGACCCTGCCTACCAACGCGGGATTTTCATGAACAACGCCGCCCTGCGCGCCGACACAGAACGCAAGATCGAGAAATTCGACGTGCGTCCGCCCAATGGCTGGCTGTCGGCCAAGAACTTTTCGGGTGGAAACCAGCAGAAGATCGTGGTTGCTCGCGAAATCGAGCGGAACCCCGATTTGCTTTTGGTGGGCCAGCCGACCCGCGGCGTGGACATCGGCGCGATCGAGTTCATTCACAAGCAGATCGTCGCCCTGCGCGATCAGGGCAAGGCGATCCTGCTGGTCTCGGTCGAGTTGGAAGAGATCTTCTCTCTGTCCGACCGGATTGCAGTGATGTTCGACGGACATATCATGGGCGAGCGCCTGCCCCATGAAACGGATGAAAAAGAACTGGGCCTGTTGATGGCCGGTGTTGCGGGGGAGGCCGCGTAACATGGATAAGATGCCCAAATGGGCCGACGTCATTCTGATCCCGCTCATCAGTCTGGTCCTGGCCGCAATCCTGTCGACACTGGTCATTCTGGCCATTGGCGAAAACCCGGTCGAGGCGGTGAACCTGATGGTCACCGGCGCGCTGGGGTCGACCTATGGCTGGGGTTATACCCTGTATTATGCCACCAACTTCATGTTCACCGGTCTGGCGGTTGCGGTGGCCTTCCACGCACGTCTGTTCAACATCGGCGGCGAGGGTCAGGCCATGTTGGGCGGACTGGGCGTTGCCATGGTGTGCCTCTATGTGCCTTGGCCGCATTGGAGCATCGCTCTGCTGGCTGCGATGGCCGCCGGCATGCTGTTCGGCGCGGCCTGGGCTGCGATACCGGCCTATCTGCAGGCCAAGCGCGGCAGCCATATCGTGATCACCACGATCATGTTCAACTTCATCGCCGCGGCGCTGCTGAACTACATGCTGGTCAACGTAATGCGACCGGCCGGCTCGCAAGACCCGGCCACCGCCCGCTTTGCCGAGGCGGTACATCTGCCCACCCTGCACGAGATGCTGGCCCCGATCGGGATCACCTTCTCCAAGGCGGCTCCGGCCAACATCTCGCTGATCATCGCGGTCATCGCCTGCATCGTCGTCTGGGCGCTGATCTGGCGCACCCGCCTGGGCTATGAAATCCGGGCCTATGGGCATTCGGAAACCGGTGCGGTCTATGCCGGTATCTCGCCTGTGCGTATCACCATCGTGGCGATGCTGATCTCGGGCGCTTTGGCGGGCCTGATGGCTATCAACAACGTCATGGGTGAGGCCGAGCGGCTGGTTCTTAACTCGACCGAGGGCGCGGGTTTTATCGGCATCGCGGTGGCCCTGATGGGCCGCTCGCACCCGTTCGGCGTGTTCCTGGCGGCCATCCTGTTTGGTTTCCTCTATCAGGGGGGCGCGGAACTGGCCCTGTGGACGTCGATCCCGCGCGAGCTGATCGTGGTGATCCAGGCGCTGGTAATCCTGTTCACCGGAGCGCTGGACAACATGGTGCGCATGCCGCTTGAAAAGCTGTTCCTGGCTCTGCGGAAGGAGGCGAACTGATGGAGTTGTTCCTGACGATCGTCCAGGTTCTGGACTCGACCATTCGCCTGGCCACGCCGCTGCTTCTGGCCTGTCTGGCCGGCTTGTATTCGGAACGCGCTGGCATTTTCGACATCGGCCTGGAAGGCAAGATGCTGATGGCCGCATTCTTCTCGGCCGCCGTTGCCGCCGTCACCGGGTCGGTATGGCTGGGCCTGCTGGCCGGCATCGCATCGTCCTTGGTGCTGTCTGGCCTGCACGGGCTTGCCTCGATCACGTTCCGGGGGAACCAGCTGATTTCCGGTGTCGCCATCAACTTCCTGGCTGCCGGCTTGACAGTGCTGGTGGCCCAGGACTGGTTCCAGCAAGGCGGCCGCACTCCGTCGTTGTTCGGGGGTGGCCGGTTTGAGCCGATCAACTTCCCCTTCGCAGAAGCTTTGAGCGGTGTGCCGATCATCGGTCCCATCTACGCCGAACTGCTCTCAGGCCACTCGATTCTTGTTTACGTGGCGTTCCTGATGGTGCCCGCCACCTGGTGGGTGCTGTTCCGCACCCGCTTTGGCCTGCGCCTGCGCGCCGTGGGTGAAAACCCGGCGGCAGTGGACACTGCGGGCGTCTCGGTGGTGGGGCTTCGCTACGCGGCCGTCGCCATCTGTGGCGTGCTGTGTGGCATCGCCGGGGCCTATTTGGCTACTGCGTTGCAGGCAGGGTTCGTCAAAGACATGACGGCCGGCCGGGGCTTCATCGCTCTGGCCGCACTGATCTTTGCCAAGTGGCGGCCATGGCACGCCATGTGGGCGTGTTTACTGTTCGGGCTGCTGCAGGCTGTCGCTCTGCGGTTCCAGAATATCGACCTGGGCGGCATCATAATCCCCGTTCAGGTCATGGACGCGCTGCCCTATATCCTGACCGTGGTGATCCTGGCAGGTTTCGTCGGCAAAGCGGTCCCGCCAAGGGCCGGTGGCGAGCCTTATGTGAAAGAGCGTTGATAAGGCCAGTTCAGGACTGCTTTTCAGTCCTGTTTGCTGCAAAGCGGCATGTAGAGTTGATTTTGCATGCCGCAAGCGCTCTAAGAGGGTATGCACGTCTACCTTCCCATAGCCGAAGTATCCGTTAGCCCGTTTGTCCTGCTGGCGATTGGTGTTTCCGTGGGCGTTCTGTCCGGCATGTTCGGAGTGGGAGGCGGCTTTCTGATCACGCCACTGCTGTTTCTGATTGGCATTCCACCTGCAGTCGCCGTGGCGACATCGGCCAACCAGGTGGTGGCATCCTCGTTTTCCGGGCTGATGGCACATCTCAAGCGCAGGACCGTAGACCTGAAGATGGGATCGGTTCTGCTGGGCGGCGGCCTGCTGGGCGCGACGCTGGGAATGCTCGTCTTCAATTATCTCAAGCATTTGGGGCAGGTCGATCTGGCGGTCCAGCTGTGTTACGTCGTGTTTCTAGGCCTCATCGGCACCTTGATGTTCATTGAGAGCCTGCGTGCAATTCGCCGGTCACGGGCAGCGGGCGGCACCGCACCGACCGCACGCCGCCAACGCACCTGGGTTCATGCACTGCCGTTCAAAATGCGGTTCCGCGAGTCAAACCTGTACATCTCGGTCATTCCACCCATCCTGGTCGGCTTTGGCGTCGGAATCCTGTCGGCCATCATGGGCGTTGGCGGCGGGTTCATCATGGTTCCGGCAATGATCTATATCCTGGGAATGCCGACAAAGGTGGTGATCGGAACCTCGCTGTTTCAGATCATTTTCGTGGCCGGGTTTACGACGATGATCCACGCTTCGACCAACTTTAGCGTGGACATCGTGCTGGCCTTGTTCCTGTTGATCGGAGGTGTCGTTGGGGCCCAGTTCGGCAGCATGGTCGGCGCCCGGCTGAAGGCTGAGCAGCTGCGGGTTTTGCTGGCGGTACTGGTCATGATCGTGGCCGGAAAAGTCGGGCTGGAACTGATCGTGGCTCCGACAGAATTCTATTCGCTTTCTGAATTGGCGGGGGTTTGATCGTGACCAGTTTTTCCTTCGAAACCGCCATGTACTCGCCAGTCCGTTCCTTCGCCCAACGCAGCGCGCCTGCCTTTGATCGTTTTTACCAGTCCACCGCAGTACGGATCGGCTAGACCACATGCATATCTACCTGCCTATCGCCGAAGTTTCCGTAAACGCCTTTCTGCTGCTTGGCCTCGGCGGCATGGTGGGAATCCTGTCCGGCATGTTCGGTGTCGGTGGCGGCTTTTTGATGACCCCGCTGCTGTTCTTTATCGGCATCCCACCCGCCGTTGCCGTGGCAACCGAGGCGAACCAGATCGTTGCCTCGTCATTCTCGGGGGTGCTGGCGCATTTCCGAAGAAAGACGGTCGACCTGAAGATGGGCACGGTCCTTCTTGTAGGTGGTCTGATCGGCGCTGCCGTAGGCGTTGTCTTCTTCAACTATCTCAAAAGCCTGGGTCAGGTCGATCTGCTGGTCAAGCTCTGCTATGTCGTCTTTCTGGGCGTCATTGGCGGGCTGATGTTCTTTGAAAGCCTCAATGCGCTGCGCAGGTCCCGCAAGGCCGGTGGGGTCCCTGTCAAACGGCGCCAGAGGGGGTGGATCCACGCCCTGCCGTTCAAGATGCGGTTCCGGACCTCGGGGCTGTATATCTCGGTCATTCCGCCGGTGCTTGTTGGGCTGTTCGTCGGCGTGTTGTCGGCGATCATGGGTGTGGGCGGCGGGTTCATCATGGTGCCCGCCATGATCTATCTGCTGGGAATGCCAACCAAAGTGGTTGTGGGGACATCCCTTTTCCAGATTATTTTCGTCACTGGCTTCACCACCATGCTGCACGCCACGACCAACTTTACGGTCGATATCGTGCTGGCTGTCCTACTGTTGGTTGGCGGGGTGATCGGGGCTCAGATCGGGACCGTGCTGGGGGCACGCATCCCGGCCGAGCAGCTGCGCGTTCTGCTGGCCGCTCTTGTCTTGGCGGTTTGCGGAAAGCTGGCCCTGGATCTGTTGTTGCAACCGGCCGAGCTGTACTCGCTTGGCACCGATGGGGGGCATTGACGTGTTGCGCTGGTTCATCGCCCTTGTGTTCCTGACCCTCCCCGTCCATGCCGCGGATGAGCAGGTCGTTCTTGGCCTCAGCCAGGATCGCGTGGCCATCACCGCCGATTTCGACGGATCCGAGATTCTGATCTTTGGCGCCGTCAAGCGCGAAGCGCCGATCCCACCCGGCCCTCCGCTGGAGGTGATCGTGGCAGTCGCAGGCCCGTCCGAGCCGGTCATGGTGCGGCGCAAGGAAAAGAAATTCGGCATCTGGGTGAATACCGACAGCGTTCTGGTCGATTCCGCACCCAGCTTCTACGCAGTCGCCACAAGCGCACCGTTCACGGACATCATCACCGACACCGAAGATCTGCGCTATCGCATCTCGATCCGGCGCGCGATCCGGTCCGTCGGGGCAGCCATGCATATTCGGGAGGCTCAGGATTTCGCCCGGGCCGTCGTCAGGATCCGCGAGGATGAGGGCCTGTACTCGATCCGGGAGAACACGGTTGCCGTGGATGAGCAAACGCTATTCCGCACCTCCATCGAGATGCCGGCCGACTTGACCGAAGGCGACTACCTGACCCGCATCTTCCTGATGCGGAACGGCGAAGTCATTTCGCAGTTCGAGACGGTTATCGACGTTCGGAAAGTCGGGCTCGAGCGGTTTCTCTACAACATGTCGCGTCAACAGCCGGTCTGGTACGGGTTGATGTCCCTCGTCATTGCCATCGCCGCAGGCTGGGGCGCTTCGACGGCTTTCCGACTGTTGCGCGAAAACTGACCGCTACCCGCGCCCTATATACGGCATCGTCGTTGCCATCACGGTCATAAACTGGACGTTGGCTTCGGGCGGCAGGCTGGCCATGTGCAGGACCGAGCGCGCGGCGTCTTCGACCTCCATCGTCGGATCAGGCTCTCGCCCTTCAGCAACCGCCGTATCGACCAGGTTCTGCACCATCTGGGTTCTGGCATTTCCGATGTCGATCTGCCCACAGGCGATCCCATGAGCGCGGCCGTCAAGCGACAGGCTTCGTGTCAGCCCGGTAATCGCGTGTTTAGTGGCGGTGTAGTGAACCGAATTCGGGCGCGGTACATGCGCCGCGATCGAGCCGTTGTTGATGATGCGGCCCCCCTGGGGTACCTGCCTGCGCATCAAGCCAAAGGCCGCGCGAGCACACAGAAACATCCCGTTCAGGTTCACGTTGACGCTCTGATACCAGTCGTCCAGCGCGATTTCGTCGATCGTGCCTGCGGGCGCAAAAATGCCCGCGTTGTTGAACAGAACGTCCAATCGCCCGGCCTGCGCCTGAAATTCATCGAAGGCCGCTGACACCGCTTGGGGGTCCGTCACGTCGGCCACCAGCGGAATGGCGTTTTCGCGCATCGCGGCCACCTGGCTCAGCTTGTCCGCGCTTCGCGCCAGCAGGCCGACCTGCCAGCCCTGGTCCAGAAACAGCTCGGCCTTCGCTTGCCCGATGCCCGAACTTGCCCCAGTTACGATGATCGTCTTCACGTCTCCTCCGCCTCCAGCGTCAGTTTTGCGGCCGGGACCGCACGCAGGTCGTCAACCCGCAGCGGGTGGCTTGGTTTGGACAGCCGGTTGCGCACCACCCAGATCAGCCGCTCTTGCGCCCGGGTGATGGCCACATAGGCCAGCCGTTTCCACAGGGGTTGCCGGGCCTCGGTCCGGCCCATGCGGGCGGCGGCGTAAAGGTCAGGGGCAAAGACCTGCACCGTGTCCCATTGCGAGCCCTGCGCCTTGTGGATCGTCACCGCGGCCCCATGCAGAAACGTGGCCCCCATGCGCGCGGCAAAGGGGATGAAGGGCTCTTCCTCGTCGGGCTTTTCGATCTGCACGATCGACGCGGCGCTGACCTGCGGGTCTTCGGCCCCCATGACATGCAGCCGCGAGAACCCCGGCTTGCGCCCCGGCCCCAGATAGATCACCTGCGCGCCCTTGATCAGCCCGCGCGCCTCGAGGTCCAGCCGCTTCTTGCGGTGCTTCAGCGGCAGCTCGATCCCGTCACAGATCAACGGTTCACCTTCCAACAGCTCGGTCTCGGGGGCGCCATGCACCTGGCGGAAGGCCTGGATCAGCCGGATACGCGTCGCATTCCGCCAGACCAAAACCGGGCTTCGGGCCATCAGGTCGACCTCGACCCGCTGGCCCCAGACCACGCGGTCATCCGTGCGTGCGGTCTGCTCGACAAGGCGTTCGAAATCCTCGAACCCCATCGCAGGATCGGCCAGCGCATGAGCCAGGTCCAGGATGGGGTTGTCGGCCTCTTGCCGGTGCACCCGGTGCAGGATCAGCTTGCGCGGTTCGGGCAGAGCATCGAACACCATCGACCCGGACTGATTCACTGGTGCCAACTGTGCCGGATCGCCGAACAGCAGCAAAGTGGGAAAGATCTCCTTGAGATCCTCGAACTGCCGGTCATCCAGCATCGAGGCCTCATCGACGAACCCGATATCCAGCGGCTCGTCGCGACGTTTCCATCCGGTTATGAAATCCGACCCGCGCAGGCCGGCGGCGGCCAGGGCACCCGGGATGGACTTGTTGTTGGCATAGAACGCGGCCGCGCGGTCCAACGCCTCGTCGGTCAGGCCTTCGATCTCGGGGCGGTCGTCATTGCCCGCCAGCCACTCGGCGATCCGTTCGTATTCCGGATCATAGACCGGCGTGTACAGAATGCGGTGAATGGTGGTGGCCGGAACACCGCGCAATCGCAACACGCTGGCGGCCTTGTTGGTCGGGGCCAAAATGGCAAGGCTGCGCTTGTCTTTCGATTTGCGGCTTTCATAGTCGCCCGAGACGATCTGAACTCCGGTCTCAGCCAGCGCCTTGTAGAGTTCGGCCAACAGCAGGGTCTTGCCCGACCCGGCCTTGCCGATCACCGCCATGACCCCCGATTCGCCCTGGCCGGGCAGCTTGAGCAGCGCATCATCTTCTAGGTCCACGCCTGCGGTTTTCAGCATCTGGGCAATGCTGTCGAACGCGGCGGCCTGATCTTCGGAAAAAGTAACCTTAGGCAGAGACATGGCGCGACCCTACAGGGCCGCGCCAACCTGCGCCAGATGCGGAATTCAACGTCAGGCAGACAGTGCGAACCGATGCCGCGCGGCGGACCCGAACGCAGTCTTGAACCACAATCGCGACAGTTCGCGCGGGATGCCCGCCCGCTCGGCCACGCGGTTGCAATCGTCAGCGGAATAGGGCCAAAGACCGACCGAAATCTGGTCACGGCCCGCCCCCTCCGAGCCCAAGACCACCGGCGAGGAACCGATTAGCCGATAGATACGGATCATCCTTGCATCAAAGACCCCGGCGATGTGGGTCAGACCGAAGCCTTCCATGATCTCCCCCCCGCTCAGCATGATTGCCCCGGCCGTGTGTGGATGAGCGGTGCGGGACAGGCAGAACCGCGTCACTTCCCAGATCAGCGGGCTGCGGATTGGGCTGCCGCCGGTCAGATGCCCGAACACCTCATTTACCATGACAGGGCCAGTCGTGGGCAATACCCGCATCGATCCGCCGTGACTGCCGTCCGGCTCTTCCCAGATGACATACAGCGGGTTCAGATCATCATACTGATCCCGTTCCTCTCCTTTGGAATTGACATGAACATCCCATCCGAGGCGGGTTTTGAATTGATCTGCGCGGTCGCGAAACATCCCCTCGGCCAATTTTGGAAATTTATGAAGCTCGTCAGCGTAAACATAACGCAGCATGACTTTTCCCCTTGTCGTCCAGTACTGGAACGAAGGGGGTACAAAGTCGTGGTTAATTTACCGTGTGGCCCTCGCGCGGGCCTTAAACCACTATTAATCCTCTGCTGAGGGCAGTGGCGATGGCATGGGTTGTATTCAGAGCACCCAGCTTGGACCGGGCGCTTTCGATATAGACACGCAATGTGTGCTCGGAAATAGACAGGGAGTGCGCGACCTGCGCCCGGCTGTAGCCCAAGGCCAGCAGCGTCATCGCGTCGATCTCGCGCGGAGAGAGACCGCGCGCGGATTCAGGTCTGCGGTCCTGCTCGAAATCCAAAGCTTTGCGGTTGAAGTAGTGGGCGAGCAGTATCAACTCGCGGCTGTAGGTCACGATGAAGGCACCCCAAGCCTCGTCGCTGCAACTGTGATTGACCGTAAAAAGCGCGAACTGGCCATTCGGCCCACGAATTGGGATCGAATAGCCCTGATTGCCGACACCATGATCCAAAGCATCCTGCAGAAAGGCTTTTGCGACCTTGCCAGACCAGTTCAGAGATTTCCAATTGACCGGATGAAACCGCTGGAAGCAGCCCAGGATTACGGGATCTATTCGGTGATAGTTGCGTTCACGGTATCGGTCGGCCCAGGCATCCGGATAGGTGGTGTAGCCATATTGATCGCCGGCGCCATCGACCCAGTGATAGACGATGTGATCGACCTTCAGTTTGTCCCTGATGCGGACAGCAACCGCACCCAGCTCGTCAAGCGTGCTGGTGTTTTCCAAATCCTCCAGGACCTGGCTCAAATCGAACTGTGTTCCCATTCGACGGCGCTTTTGCCTCATCGTTCAGGGACGCAATTTCGGCCGCGGCGATCAGCCTGGTGTCGTCAAGCTGCTCGGCCAGCGCGGTCAACCCATTCGCAACGGCGAAGGCGTTGAGGTCCGACAATACGTCCAGTATCCACTCATTTCGCGCCATCATGGTCTCTCCGAAACAGTTAACGAAGGGTTAACACAACCATAACATGTACGCTGTTTTCTTGCCTATTCACTGCTTTCTACTCCCCAAAAACAGCGGGTCCCGAATTTGCATGGCATTGAAAAACAATATCCCATCTTCTGAACGCAAAACGCCCGCGAACCGTCTGAACGATTCGCGGGCGCTTGCTTTCAAAGCGCGGTGATCAACCGCGGGCGTCCAGAACCTCTTCCAAGGTCCGCATGCCCGTACGCGGGGCCTGAACCAAGACAGACATGTTGCCCGGCTTGTGCTCGTTCCGCATCATTTTCATGTGCGCCTCGGGCAGTTCTTTCCAAGTGAACACTTCGGACATGCAGGGATCGAGACGCCGCTCCAGCATCAGCCGGTTTGCAGCGGACGCCTGCTTGAGATGCGCGAAATGCGAACCCTGCAGACGCTTCTGGTGCATCCACATGTACCGAACATCAAAGGTCAGGTTGTAGCCGGTGGTCCCGGCGCAGATCACGACCATGCCGCCTTTTTTGACGACAAAGGTCGAGACCGGGAAGGTGCTCTCGCCGGGGTGTTCGAACACCATGTCGACGTTCACGCCCTTGCCCGTGATGTCCCAGATCGCCTTACCGAACTTGCGGGCTTCCTTGAACCACTCGGCATATTCAGGCGTGTTGACCGTGGGCAACTGGCCCCAGCAGTTGAAGTCCTTGCGGTTGATGACGCCCTTGGCGCCCAACCCCATGACGAAGTCGCGCTTGCTTTCGTCCGAGATCACGCCGATCGCGTTGGCTCCGGCTGTATTGATCAGCTGGATCGCATAGGAGCCCAGACCCCCCGACGCGCCCCAGACCAGAACGTTCTGGCCCGGCTTCAGATCATGCGGCTCGTGTCCGAACAGCATCCGATAGGCAGTGGCCAGCGTAAGCGTATAGCAGGCACTTTCTTCCCAGGTCAAGTGCTTGGGGCGCGGCATCAGCTGCTGTGCCTGCACGTTGGTGAATTGCGCAAATGACCCATCGGGCGTTTCATAGCCCCAGATGCGCTGGCTGGGCGAATACATCGGATCGCCGCCGTTGCACTCTTCATCGTCGCCGTCGTCCTGGTTGCAGTGGATCACGACCTCGTCGCCGACCTTCCAGCGTTTCACCTTGTCGCCCACCGCCCAGACGATGCCCGACGCATCCGAGCCCGCGATGTGATACGGGGCCTTGTGGCCATCAAAGGGGCTGATCGGTTTGCCGAGCGAGGCCCAAACACCGTTGTAGTTGACGCCCGCCGCCATCACCAGAACCAACACTTCGTGGCTGTCCAGCTTGGGCACATCGACCACCTCCAACTGCATCGCAGTGTCGGGCTCGCCGTGGCGCTCTCTACGGATGGCCCACGCATACATCTGTTTGGGCACATATCCCATCGGAGGGATTTCACCCATCTCATAGAGGTCTTTTTCCGGTGCCTCGTAGGACGCGATGCCGCCGTCGGTGTCCAAAGCCATTGTGGCCTCCTCTGTCAAACATGTTCGCCGCGACGCAGAATCGCGCGCTTCATAGGCTGGAATATTGGCCCATGAGTAATTTTGCAACCCATTTCGGATCATTATTGAAATTTTATGACCCAGCGGCCGCAGAAATTTCTTTTGCAGTCGCAGAACCATCCGGGTCTTCGCTGATGGGCGCTGAGGCCGCATAATACTTCATCAGATCCAGCCGCTCGACCGATGGCGACAGCATACCGTTGTTTCTGCTCAGTATTCGCCGTTCGACCAGTTGTTCGATCGCTGGCGGGATGGCCTTCAGGTCTTCGTCCGTGGCGCCCTCGCGCCGCATCAGCTCGACGATCCGTGACTGAACGTCAGACTCGGAGATGGTGCCGTTTTCGCGAACGAGCCAGCACGCGGCGGGCGCTGGGACCAAAGGAATCGCCCGGCCAATCCGGCGCATCAACTCTCGAGCCAGATCCGTCATCAGGTCCGGGCCGGCTTGTTCGCGAAACTCCTGCAGCGAAATGGGCAGGCCGTATCGGACCGAGGCAAGACCGAACCGTTTGTAACGCCCGATGATACGGCGCCATATCTGTTTCAGGCTCCACCTTGTGATCACGCCGATCCGCGCGCGGAACCGCCGTTCGCTGCCCAAGGCGGCGGCGGTCAGAATCGTATCCTCCAGCACCCGGTCATAGTTCAGCGCAACCGGTACGAACACGACGTCGCGACCATCGGGACTGGTGCCGTCGATGATGTATTTCAGCAGTCCCAGTTTGGGTCGTCCCAAAGACCCGGTGAGGCTCAGACCGCCCTCGGGGAACATCGCCTGAGTCACACCGGCATTGGTGGCCAGGCGCACATAGCTGGCCAGAACCTGCCGGTAGAGTTCGCTGCCGGACTTGCGCCGGATGAAATAGGCCCCCATCGCGCGGATCAACCGGCTGAGCGGCCAGACCCGTGCCCACTCGCCCACCGCATAGGACAGCGCCGACTGTTGCGCGGCCAAATAGGTCACCAGAACATAATCCATGTTGCTCCGGTGATTCATCACAAAGACCACGGTTGCTTTGGGATCGATCTCCTTCAATGCGGCCTCGTCCTCGTGGCTGAGGCGGACATTGTAGAACGCGTTGCTCAACCATCTAGCCAACCGAATGGCAAAGCTGAAGTACATGAAGGCCGAAAACGACGGGACGATTTCCCGGGCGTAGCGCCGGGCCTGCTCGAACGCGACCGCTTCGGGGATTCCATGTTCTTCGGCGTGGTGCTGAACAGCCTGACCAACCTGCGGGTCATAGATCAGGCGTTGGATCATGTCATGACGCTCGGCCAGTTTGAACGGCTGGATCGGCCGTTGCAGGCGCTGGTTCAACCGTTCAACAGCCCGTTCAAGCCGGCGGCGAAAGAACCAGCGCACCGACGGGAACAGGAAATGCGAGGCGAAGGTGACCGCGGCAAACACCACGATCAGAACAAACAGCCAAATCGGTAACTCAACGGTCTGCGTCATGCCCGCACAGTGCCATCAAACCGCCGCTGTCACAATCGGCAGCACGCCGTACATGCCGCAACGCAGCGAATTGACATGTGCTGAAAATTGCGCTTTAGAACCCATGAGAGAAATATTGTTACCCATCGACGCATGAGGCTCTGACCATGACGCAGACGCAGAAAGACCGCCCCTGGCTCATCCGAACCTATGCCGGTCATTCCACGGCCAAAGCCTCGAACGCGCTTTACAGATCCAACCTGGCCAAAGGGCAGACCGGTCTGTCGGTGGCCTTCGATCTGCCGACGCAAACCGGATATGACAGCGATCACACCCTGGCCCGGGGCGAGGTCGGCAAGGTCGGGGTGCCCGTCTGCCACCTGGGCGACATGCGGGTGCTGTTCGACCAGATCCCGCTGGAGCAGATGAACACCTCGATGACGATCAACGCCACGGCCCCCTGGCTGCTGGCGCTGTATATCGCGGTGGCCGAGGAACAGGGCGCCGATGTGTCCAAGCTGCAGGGCACGGTGCAGAACGACCTGGTCAAGGAATACCTGAGCCGCGGCACCTATGTCTGCCCGCCCAAACCTTCACTGAAGATGATCGCGGACGTGGCCGAGTATTGTTATTCGAACGTACCGAAATGGAACCCGATGAACGTGTGTTCCTACCACCTGCAAGAGGCCGGCGCGACGCCCGAGCAGGAGCTGGCCTATGCGCTGGCCACCGCCATCGCGGTACTGGACGAGCTGCGCCCCCGCGTTCCGGCCGAGGACTTTCCGGCGCTGTGCGGCCGCATCTCGTTTTTCGTGAATGCGGGCATCCGGTTTGTCACCGAAATGTGCAAAATGCGGGCTTTCGTCGATCTTTGGGATGAAATCCTGCAACAGCGCTATGGCGTGGAAAACCCCAAGTTCCGCCGATTCCGCTATGGTGTTCAGGTCAACTCTCTGGGCCTGACCGAGCAGCAGCCCGAGAACAACGTCTATCGCATCCTGATCGAAATGCTGGCCGTGACCCTGTCGAAAAAGGCGCGTGCCCGGGCGGTGCAACTGCCAGCGTGGAATGAGGCCTTGGGCCTGCCGCGCCCCTGGGACCAGCAATGGTCGATGCGGATGCAGCAGATCCTGGCTTATGAGACCGACCTGCTGGAATACGACGACCTGTTCGATGGCAACCCGGTGGTCGACGCCAAGGTCGAGGAACTGAAGCAGGGCGCCCGGGCCGAACTGGCCAATCTGGACTCGATGGGTGGTGCGGTTGCGGCGATCGACTACATGAAATCGCGGCTGGTGGATTCCAACGCCGAGCGTCTCAACCGGATCGAGCGCAATGAAACCATCGTCGTCGGCGTGAACCGCTGGACCGAGGGCGAACCCTCGCCCCTGCAGACCGAGGATGGCGGGATCATGGTCGTCGATCCGGCGGTCGAACAGGAACAGATCGCGCGCCTGAACGACTGGCGTGCCGCCCGCGACGAGGCCGCCGTGGCCGCGGCTCTGGCCGATCTGCGCGCCGCCGCGCAATCGGGCGCCAACATCATGGAGCCGTCGATCGCCGCGGCCAAGGCCGGTGTCACCACCGGCGAATGGGCAGAAGAGATGCGCCGCGTCTTTGGCACCTATCGCGGTCCGACGGGCGTTTCGGGGTCGGTCTCGAACAAGACCGAGGGTCTGGACGATCTGCGCGCGGCGGTGGATGCGGTCAGCGACCGCCTGGGGCGTCGTCTGAAATTCCTGGTCGGCAAGCCGGGGCTGGACGGCCATTCCAACGGCGCCGAACAGATCGCGTTCCGCGCCCGCGACTGCGGCATGGACATTACTTATGACGGCATCCGCCTAACCCCCGAGGAAATCGTGAAGTCGGCCATCGAGCAGCAAGCTCATGTGATCGGCCTGTCGATCCTGTCCGGTAGCCACCTGCCGTTGGTACAGGACGTCATGACCCGCCTGCGCGAAGCTGGCTTGGGTGATGTTCCCGTTGTCGTCGGGGGCATCATTCCCGACGAAGACGCGGATCGTCTCAGATCAATGGGTGTTGCCAAGGTCTATACGCCCAAGAATTTCGAGCTGAATGCCATAATGGGGGATATCGTTTTGCTGGCCGATCCAAAAACGCTGGCCGCGGAATAATCGCCCAAAATTAATTCCATTGCTCATTTCGTTTTAAGAATGGCCATTGATTGGGATTCTCCGTAACGTTGCCTGATGAGTAAAAAATGAATCAGGTGGGTACGGAGAACGACAATGGGCATAAATCTGGAAAAGCTGTCGCGTAAGGAATTGCTTGAATTGCGCGATCAGGTCGACAAGGCGCTGGAAAACGCTGAGGCCAGAGAGCGTCAGGAAGCATTGATGGCCGCTGAAAAAGCAGCTGCCGCTTACGGGTTTTCCTTGTCCGACTTGGCGTCTCAGCCCACGCGGTCCGGCAAGGGATCGAAAGCCAAAGCGAAATATCGCAATCCGGCCGATCCGGCGCAAACCTGGACGGGGCGTGGGCGAAAACCGAAATGGGTCCACGAAGCGCTGAAAGCCGGGGCAGATATTTCCGATCTCGAAATCTGAACGGGAAAAGTATCAAAATGACAATTCACATTGGCGCCGAAAAAGGCGAAATCGCCGAGACCGTGCTTTTGCCGGGTGATCCGTATCGTGCGAAATGGGCCGCCGAAACTTTTCTGAGCAATGTGCGGCAAATCAACGATGTCCGCGGGATGCTGGGTTTCACCGGCGAATGGAAAGGAAACCCGGTCACCATTCAGGGCAGCGGAATGGGAATGCCGTCGCTGTCCATTTACGTGAATGAACTGATCCGGGACTACGGTGCAAAAACCCTGATCCGCATCGGGTCTTGCGGCGGCATGCAGGAAAACGTGAAGGTCCGGGATGTTATCCTGGCCATGACGTCAACGACGCTCAGCACCCCGTCCCGGGGCATCATGAAAGAGCTCAACTTTGCGCCTTGTGCAGATTGGGGCCTGCTGCAGGCTGCCGCCAAAGCAGCCGAGGCCAAGGGCACGGCAACCCATATCGGCGGCATCTACTCGTCTGACGTTTTCTATGACGAACGCCCCGACCTGAACGAACAGATGGTGCGTCACGGAATCCTGGGTGTCGAAATGGAGGCAGCCGAGCTGTATATCCTGGCCGCGCGGCACAAATGCCGGGCCTTGGCGGTTCTGACCGTGTCCGATCACCTTCTGACCGGCGAGGCCCTGCCCTCGTCCGAGCGCCAGAGCAGCTTTGGTGACATGGTGGAAATCGCACTGCAGGCCGCCTTCCCGAACGCCTGACACAAACCGGCCCGGGTCACCCCCGGGCCTCAGCGCCCATGCGTACGGTCATAGCCATTGGGCGCCGGACTTTGCCATCCGCTCAGCGTGCCTTCGGCAGGTTCGAAAACCTCGACCAACAGCGGGTGACAGGCGGCGGTATCCGACGAGTGCTCGGACGAGCAATCCCCACCCGGACAGGCGCTGAGGTCACCCAGTAGGTCGATTTCCGCGAAGAACTCCAAGTAGTCACCCGGTCGAACCGGTGAAGCCTTCATGAAATACTGCCCCGTATCGCGGGTAAAGCCAGTGCACATGAATACGTTCAACACGTCGTGCACCAAACGCTCGGCTACCGGAATTTCCAAACCAGTATGGTCAGCCAGCGCCCGGGTCAGGTTGGAGTGGCAGCAATGATGGTATTGAGTGCCCGACAGCAAGTTTCCGGTATAGGGATCGCAACGCGTTCCGATCACGTCATGCACCGACCCGCCATATTGATCGATTCCGTACCAGTCCAAGGTGTCCGCAACGATCGTGGCCATCGGGCGCAGATAGGGAAAGCTGGACCATAGCCGCTCGCTGGTCGTGACATGGGTGCCATGCAATGCACGCGTCTTGCCCGAATAGAAACGTTCGTTCAGATCGTGCAAGTTCCACAGGTTCAGGTCGCCGACCTGCGAGCCTTCGACTGAGGTGATCCGAAAGAAGTGTCCGGCCGGCACCTCAAAGCAACGGGCATCACGTGGCGGCACCAGAACTTCGGCTGTCTTTCGCGCGCTCTTTCGGGCGTCCAGCAGCAGGTCAAGGTCAACGCTGGGCAGGGTGTCATTTGGGTAGCAAATGACTGGAGCGATCCCGCGGCGGGCGGCGGCATCCGAAGGAGGATTTGGCATTCTGCATCTTTCCGCTGTTTTGCGCAGAGTGACCCAGAACGAGCTTTGGGAAAACCCCGTTTCCCGCAGGCAATAAGGCTTATTTCCGTTCGCATCGCGTGGGCTGCGTCTCGGAGACGGAAACCGCTCCGCAATACGCACAACTCCACGTGCCGGCCTGCCTGTGCTGTCGCCACCGGCAGTCCCGAGTCAAAGAAGACGTGCGGGACCGCCAAACGAAATAGGCGAACACGCCGGCGCCGAGCAGAAGCAGAAGAACAGGCATTCCCCTGCTTTGCGCAATATGCGCCGGGACTCAAGACTTGGCTTGGTAAACTCAGGCCGCGTTGGCGTATTCAAACAGCTCCGGCTCTGCATCTTTTGCAGGCTTGACCGGCTCGGGCTCGTAATAGGCCCAGGCTTGCTCAAGATATTCCAAGGCTTTGGCTGCGTCTGTTTTTTTGGATTCGTTCTTCATCGGAGTGATCCTGTTTCCAATCCGTCACTCCTCCCCGGTGCCGAACATAGTCTTGGCCGGGGCGGCCCACATCCAATGATTTCGCATGTGGGCCATGCACTTGCCGCAACGCAGCAAGCACGTTGGTCGTCATCGGTCAAACTGCGCGTTCGACCATCATCTTCTTGATCTCGGCAATCGCCTTGGCCGGGTTCAGACCCTTGGGGCAGGTCTTTGCGCAGTTCATGATCGTATGGCACCGATACAGCTTGAACGGATCCTCAAGCTGATCCAGACGCTCGCCGGTGGCCTCGTCGCGGCTGTCGATGATCCAGCGATAGGCGTGCAGCAGCGCGGCGGGGCCAAGGTACCGGTCGCCATTCCACCAATAGCTGGGGCACGAGGTCGAGCAGCTGGCGCACATCACGCATTCGTACAGACCATCCAGTTTTTTCCGGTCTTCGATCGACTGCTTCCATTCCTTTGCAGGGCGGTTGGTCTTGGTTTCCAGCCATGGCATGATCGAAG
This sequence comes from Ruegeria sp. BF8, assembly GCF_056538625.1. Lineage (NCBI taxonomy): Bacteria > Pseudomonadati > Pseudomonadota > Alphaproteobacteria > Rhodobacterales > Roseobacteraceae > Ruegeria > Ruegeria sp. BF8. The sequence goes on from NZ_JBQFTL010000004.1 coordinate 120,887, forward strand.
CGTGCTGCGCATAGAAATGGGTCAGATCCGGGATCAGGTCCTTGACCACCGGCATGTGCGGCAGCGGGTAGATCTTCACGTCGCCCTTGATCTCGTCCATGCCGTAGATACAGGCCAACGTGTTGATCCCGTCGATGTTCATCGCGCAGGAGCCGCAGATCCCCTCGCGGCACGACCGGCGGAATGTCAGGGTCGGGTCGACCTTGTTTTTGATGTAGATCAGCGCATCCAGAACCATCGGCCCGCAATCGTCCATGTCGACGAAATAGGTGTCGACCCGAGGGTTCTGCCCGTCATCCGGATTCCAGCGATAGATCTGGAACTTACGCACGTTGCTCGCGCCTTCCGGCTTCGGCCAGGTCTTGCCCGTCGTAATCCGGGAATTCGTAGGGAGGGTCAGTTGGACCATGTGTTCCTCTCCTCAGAATGTCCGCGCCTTGGGCGCGATCTTTTCAAGGCTGATACCGCCTTCAGCCTCGGTGCTCAGCGGATCGACGATGACCGGGCGATAGCTGAGTTCGACCTTGTTCCCGTCAACCCGGGACACGGTGTGAACACGCCAGTTTTCGTCATCGCGCTCGGTGAAGTCTTCGTGTGCATGAGCGCCGCGGGATTCCTTCCGCGCTTCGGCTCCGACGATTGTGGCAAGCGCGTTGGGCATCAGGTTGGTCAGTTCCAGCGTCTCCATCAAGTCGCTGTTCCAGATCAGGCTGCGATCCGTGACCTTGATGTCCTCCATCTTGGCCGCGATTGCAGTCATCTTCTCGACCCCTTCGGCCAGGGTCTTGGCCGTCCGGAACACCGCAGCATCCGCCTGCATGGTTTTCTGCATTTCAAGCCGCAGATCGGCCGTCGGGATTGCGCCGCTGGCATTGCGCACCGCATCGAACCGATCAAACGCCTTGTCGACCGAGGCCTGGTTCAGGACCGGGTTGGGCGTTTCGGGGTCGACGACCTTGCCGGCCCGGATCGCCGCCGCACGGCCAAAGACCACGAGGTCGATCAATGAGTTCGACCCCAACCGGTTCGCTCCGTGAACCGACGCGCAACCGGCTTCGCCGACGGCCATCAGGCCGGGCACAACGGCGTTCGGATCGTCGGCGGTCGGGTTCAACACCTCGCCCCAGTAGTTGGTCGGAATACCGCCCATGTTGTAGTGCACGGTCGGAAGAACCGGGATCGGTTCCTTGGTGACATCCACGCCGGCGAAGATCTTTGCGCTTTCCGAGATGCCCGGCAAACGCTCATGCAGGGCTTCGGCTGGTAGATGGCTCAGGTTCAGGTGAATATGGTCGCCTTCGGGACCGACGCCGCGCCCTTCGCGGATTTCCATTGTCATCGAACGCGAGACATAGTCGCGCGGTGCGAGGTCCTTGTATTGGGGCGCGTAGCGCTCCATGAACCGTTCACCTTCCGAGTTGGTCAGATATCCGCCTTCGCCGCGGGCGCCTTCGGTGATCAGGCAGCCCGAGCCGTAGATGCCGGTCGGGTGAAACTGCACGAATTCCATGTCCTGCAAGGCCAGGCCGGCACGGGCCACCATGCCGCCGCCGTCGCCGGTGCAGGTGTGGGCCGAGGTCGCGCTGAAATAGGCGCGGCCGTAACCGCCCGTGGCCAGAACCACCATCTTGGCGTTGAAGACATGCATGGTGCCGTCGTCCAGCTTCCAGCAGACAACGCCTTGGCACTGGCCGTCTTCGGACATGATCAGGTCAATGGCGAAATATTCGATGTAGAATTCCGCGTTGTTCTTCAGTGACTGCCCGTACAATGTGTGCAGAATCGCGTGACCGGTCCGGTCGGCAGCAGCACAGGTGCGCTGAACTGCGGGGCCCTCACCGAATTCGGTCGTGTGGCCACCAAAGGGACGCTGATAGATCTTGCCTTCTTCGGTGCGCGAGAACGGCACACCGTAATGCTCCAACTCATAGACGGCCTTGGGTGCCTCGCGCGCCAGGTATTCCATCGCGTCGGTGTCACCCAGCCAGTCCGAGCCCTTGACGGTGTCATACATGTGCCACTGCCAATGGTCGGGGCCCATGTTCGACAGCGACGCCGCAATGCCACCCTGCGCCGCAACGGTGTGCGAACGGGTCGGAAAAACCTTGGTTACACAAGCGGTGCGCAGACCTTGTTCGGCCATGCCGAGCGTGGCACGCAGACCGGCCCCACCGGCGCCGACCACGACCACGTCATATTCGTGCGTTTCGTATTCGTAAGCAGCCATTTCATTCAGCTCCGGGGTGTTAGAGGGCAATGCGGGCGACGGCGAAGATACCTGCGGCCGCGGCGCCATATGAGAGACACTTCACGAGGATGATCAGAACCTTTTCCATTGTGCCGTGCACATAGTCCTCGATCATCACCTGGGCACCATCAGCGAAATGCTTGAACCCGACGGCCAGCGTCAGGGCCGCCACGATCGCCGGGAATGGCCGCGAGTAATAGTCCAGCACCACGTCAAAGGGCTGTCCCAGCGTGGGGCCGAATGTGAAGACAAAAAGCGGGACAAGGATCAGCAGCGCAACCGAGCTGACCTTCATCGCCCAAAAATGTTCGGTGCCCGACTTGGCCGATCCCAGGCCTACGGCGCGTTTGCGGTCGGTAAGATAACGCATGTCAGCCTCCCTCAGGCAACGATCAACAGTGTCAGAAAAGTCAGCACGAAAGAGCCGATCACGACCGCCCAGCCCAGCTTGTAGGCTGTCGGGATATCCAGTCCGATCGCGTTGTCCCAGATCAGGTGCCGGATGCCGGCAAGCGTGTGGTACCAAAGACCCCAAAGCGACAGTGCCATGACCAAGTCCCCGAGGAGCGACGTGATCACACCATTGGCGCGATCAAAGGCTTCGGGCGACGTGGCTGCGGCCAGGAACCACCAGACGATCAACAGCGCGGCCACCAACATGGCGTTGCCGGTGATCCGGGTCAGGATGGAAGTGACAGAGGTCAACTGCGGACGATAGATCGACAGATGCGGCGATAGCGGGCGGTTCCCCCGATTGACATCGGCCATGGCGGCTCCTTTTGAGGTTGGCTACCGAAGTTTTTACTCCATTTTGCGACCCTGTCACGCGCTGCGCGTGCAAAAAAGATCAAATCACCCGCAATTCGGCCGATAATTCGGAAACGTGATCACACAAAATATTCTCGTGATCACAAAATGCATTCCAACCCTCCAATGTTAGCGTTTTCAAGGGTCAAGCAATGTGATCACGAATCTTTCTGCGCTCAGCGCAGATCGGCAGTCTGCCGCGTGACTTCACGCAGAAGTTTTTTCCGGATCCGTTCGGGATAGTCCTTGAAACCGGCAGCCGATACGACGAAGGCCCCTTCGCCGACTATGACGTTTTCAAAGAAATAGGCCGTCAGGTCTGGTTCGCTCTCCTCGATCGCAATTGCGTTCACCGTAATCCCCTGACGGCGCAAAAGGTCCCGGATCTCGGTGGGTTCAACCCCTTCGTTCGAGACGCCGTCCCCCGAGATGTCGATCAGATGACGCTTGCACTCGGGCACCTCGAGAAAGCTGTTCACGGTCATTTCCAGCGCCTCACCGATCGCGGTCGAGAAATTGCGCCAGACACGCGGATCGGCCGACACTTTTGCGGCAAACGCATCCAGTGCGTCGAACCCGTCAATTTTGGTCCAGGGGATGGTGATCCGCTGCCGCGAGGTCCCGGTCCATTGCACCAGCATCAACCGGGCCTGGCCGCGCACCAGCGCCTCGGACACGACCGGGTCGCGCAGTCCGGCCGCCAGGCCATCCATCTGGATGCGGTATTCCGAACTGTCGACCGAGCCGGACACATCCACGGCCAGCGCCAGCGCCAGATCGCAGGCCGACGCCGGGCGGGCAAGGCAAAGTGCAGCGGCAAGGATACGCAGAAAAGACATGAGCCGAACCTAGCACGGTTCGGCCCGGTCGGGATCACAAGACTGTGGGGGCCAGCCCGCTCAGATCGGCATCAGCGCCCAATAGTCCAGATCCAGCAGGACGTCGGGGCTGTATTTTCCATCCGGGCCGCGCAGCGCAAAGGCCTCGCCGCCCTTGGTCGCCACCAGTCGCAACCGGATCGCACCCACGCCGGGCACGCCGGTTTCGGCCTTGTCCAGCACCTCGGACCACGCCTTGACGGTGTCTCCGGCGAAACAGGGGTTGGCATGGGCCCCGCCGTTCAAACCGACGATCATCTGCGCATTGGCCAGCCCGTTGAACGACAGCGCGCGCGCCATCGAGATCACATGGCCGCCATAGATCAACCGCCCATCGGGGCGGAAGGTCAGGTCGAAATGCACCTTGGCAGTGTTCTGCCACAAGCGGGTGGCCAGCATGTGCTCGGCCTCTTCCACGGTCACGCCGTCGACATGGTCGATGGTTTCGCCGATCTGGTAGTCTCCCCAGCGGTGCGGTTCACCGGCCAGAGCAAAGTCGTATTTGCTGAAATCCAACCCGTTCGGCACCACGAGGTCTTCGGGCGCCAACGCCTTCTTCAGGTCCGGCACCACGGTTTCGCGCGCCACCGCATCAAGGTTCGATTTCCGCACCATCACCCAGCGCACATATTCGATCACCACTTCGTCGCGCTGGTTCAGTCCGCGCGTACGCACCCAGACCACGCCGGTCTTGCCGTTCGAATTCTGCTTGAGGCCAATGACCTCGGATTCCGACCGCAGGGTGTCACCGGGATAGACCGGCTGCAGCCAGCGACCCTCGGCATAGCCCAGATTGGCGACCGCGTTCAGCGAGATGTCCGGCACCGTCTTGCCGAACACCACATGGAACGCCGCCAGATCGTCGATCGGGCTTTGCGGCAGGCCGCAGCTCCGGGCGAACTCGTCCGAGGAATAGAGCGCGTGGCGCGCGGGATAGAGCGCATGATAGAGCGCGCGCTCGCCCACCGTCACGGTGCGCGGCACCGCGTGGTGCAGCACCTGCCCGATGGAGTAATCCTCGAAAAAGCGGCCCGAATTGGTCTTTGCCATTATTGCTGTCCCAGTTTCATGTCGGGGGAATAGTCGGCCGCGACCTCCTTGGTCACAGCCTGCGCACAGCGCATCTTGCTGGTGGACGGGTCGAACGCATAGGCCGGAGAGCCGTGCAGCTCCCACCCTTTGGCCAGCGCCTCGGACACCTTGTGGCAGAAGTCCGAGGTGTCCTCTTCAGTCAGCAGTCGATAAAGTTTTGCCATCACATCACCTGCCTAGCCCGGGAACGGAGACGGGCCGACCAGCCCATGAATGTAGCCGATGATGCCCAGCAGCACGATCGAGGCCACGAAGAACATCGCGTCCTTGCCCAGCGTTCCGGGCTCGCCCGGGGTCCAGTCGGGCTCGGATTTGTTGATGACGATCACTTCGACCACGGCCCAGGCCAACAGGCCGCCGAACAAGATGATCGACGCCAGATCACCATTGACCAGCAGATGCGCAAAGGCCCAGAGCTTGAACCCGCCCAGCATCGGATGACGCACCTTGTTCAGCAGTCGGCCCTTGGTTCCGGCCGGGCTCATCATCCAGATGGCGATCAGCACCAGCAGGTTGTTGATGTGGATCATGAAGCTGGGCGGTGCCCAGACATGGATGAAATCGGTCATGCGATAGCCGAAGATCATCAGCAGGATCGACACGACAAGCGCACCCGCGACGGCGCCCTTTCCGGCATCGCCCATGGCCGCGCGGCGCGCCGGCATCAGGCGTTTGAACAGATGCGCGGCCCACCAAAGCGCCACGCCGAGAATGAGAAGAACGAAGCCCATGCTGGCTTACCCCGCTTGCAAAGCTGATATCGCCTCTGCTTTTGCCAGAATTTCGCGGGCAGTTACAACGTGCAGATTTTCCACGATCTTGCCATCGACCACGGCAACGCCCTGCCCCTTTGCCTCGACCTCTTCGAAAGCGGCGATCTGGCGTCGGGCCAGGTCGATCTCGGCCTCGGACGGGGCAAAGGCGGTGTTGGCGGTCTCGACCTGCGCGGGGTGGATCAGGGTCTTGCCGTCAAAGCCCATGTCGCGGCCCTGCGCACATTCGACAGCCAGACCTTCGGTATCCTTGAAGGCGTTGTAGACGCCATCGACGATCACCAACCCCTCGGCCTTGGCGGCCAGCAGGCACAGGCCCAGCGACGTCATCAGCGGCAGGCGGTCGGGGCGGAAGCGGGTCTGAAGCTCTTTGGCCAGATCGTTGGTGCCCATGACAAAGCCCGCCATCAGCGGATGCGCCGCGATCTCGGCCGCGTTCAGCATGCCGCGCGGGGTCTCCATCATCGCCCAGATCGGAAGGTCGCCGGTGATCGCGGCCAGCGCATCCACGTCGGCGGCCGAGTTGACCTTGGGCAGCAGAACCACGTCGGCATCCATCTGGCGCACGGCCTCGGCATCGGCGCGACCCCAAGGGGTGTCCAGACCGTTGATTCGCACGATCTTGACGCGCGGGCCATAACCGCCTGTGGCCAGAGCGGCCTTGAGCGTTTCGCGTGCATTGTCCTTTTCATCAGCGGCAACCGCGTCTTCCAGATCGAAGATAATGGCATCGACCGGCAGCGAGCGCGCCTTGTCGAGCGCCCGCTCCTTGGAGCCGGGGATATACAAAACGGATCGGTAGGGGCGCTGGCGCGGGTCCATGGGAACCTCTCGTTGAAATAAAGTTGCGCAGAATGGGGCATTTTTTGCCGGAAACTTCAAGGCGAAAATCGCCGCATTGCAGCATGTGACGCAACGCGCGGTGGTTTTACCGCAATTGCAGAGGGTTCCGGCAGCCTTGCCTCGGTCAACAGGCAAAGGGGGCCGGAAATGAATAAGCGTTTGTTTCAAATGACGATGGGGCTGGGCATCATGGTGCTGGCGGCGCAGCAGGTACAAGCGCAAACGCCGAACTGCGCGCCCCGGCCGGACGTGCTGCAGCGGTTGGCCGAGACCTATGGCGAGACCCGGCGCGGCATCGGCATGGCGCGGCAGGGTACGGTGATGGAAGTCTTTGCCTCGGACGACACCGGCACCTGGACGATCACCGTGACCCTGCCCAACGGGCTGACCTGCCTGGTGGCCGCGGGCGAGGCCTATGAGGTGCTGGCCGAAGCTCTGCCGCCGAACACCTGAGGATCAGGTCAGCGCGTCCCAGATCAGCTTTGACCCGGTCAGGGTCAGCAGAACATAGGCGATGCCGAAGAACAGCCGCTCGGACATCATCCAATGGGCACGCACGCCCAGCCAGGCGCCAAGGATGGCAAAGGGGGTCAGCAGCAGGTCGGCCCAGGCGGTCTGCAGCGTGAACATGCCCAGATAGGCGTAGGGGACGAACTTGGCGATGTTGATGACCCAGAAGACCAGCACGGTGGTGGCCTGGAACTCGGTTTTCGTCAGGCGTTGCGACAGCAGGTAGACGGCGGCGGGCGGGCCGCCGGCGTGGCTGACAAAGCTGGTGAAGCCAGCGACCAGCCCGGCGAACAGCCCGGCCGGAGGCGGCAGGCGGTTGGCGAAACCGCGCACCCAGCCGCGGGATTGCGCCACATGCCAGACCACGAAGCCCACCGAGATGCCCCCGATCAGCAGGCGCAGCAGGTCTTCGTCGGTCGCCCGGTACAGCAGCGCGCCCAGCGCCACACCCGGCACTGCCCCCAGCATCAGCAGACGCGCGTCGGGCCAGTTCCACCGTTTCCAGTAGGGGCGCAGGGTGGCCAGGTCGATCACCATCAGGATCGGCAACATCAGCGCCAGCGCCTGCCCCGGATCAAGGATCAACGCCAGAATCGACGACGACGCAAAAGCCACGCCCGAGCCGAAGCCGCCCTTGGAAATGCCCGCAAAGATCACAGCCGGGATCGCCACGGCAAAAAACATCAGGTTCAATTCAACCATGCGGCGGCCCCGAAACGGCTTGTCCTGCGGGTGGTTTAGCGCAACCGGCAGGGGGCAGGCAAACGGTATGCGGTCGCATGCCGCGCCGCAGAACCCTTGCGCAACGGCGTTTTAGCGACTAGCAAAACCGCGATTTCAAAACCGACCGGAGACAATCCAAATGGCCAGACCCAAGATCGCGCTGATCGGCGCAGGTCAGATCGGGGGCACGCTTGCCCACCTCGCAGCAATGAAGGAACTGGGGGATGTCGTTCTTTTCGACATCGCCGAGGGCATCCCGGAAGGCAAGGCGCTGGACATCGCCGAATCCGGCCCGTCCGAGGGCTTTGATGCCAAGCTGAAAGGCACCCAATCCTACGAGGACATCGCCGGTGCCGATGTCTGCATCGTGACCGCCGGTGTGCCGCGCAAACCGGGCATGAGCCGCGACGACCTGCTGGGCATCAACCTGAAGGTCATGAAGTCGGTCGGTGAAGGCATCGCCGCCAATGCACCCGACGCCTTCGTCATCTGCATCACCAACCCGCTGGACGCGATGGTCTGGGCGCTGCGCGAATTCTCGGGCCTGCCCCACAAAAAGGTCTGCGGCATGGCCGGCGTGCTGGACTCGGCCCGTTTCCGCCACTTCCTGGCCGAAGAGTTCGACGTATCGATGAAGGACGTCACCGCCTTTGTTCTGGGCGGCCATGGCGACACGATGGTACCGTCGGTTCGTTATTCGACCGTTGCGGGCATCCCGCTGCCCGATCTGGTCAAGATGGGCTGGACCACGCAAGAGAAGCTGGACGCCATCGTACAGCGCACCCGTGACGGCGGCGCCGAGATCGTCGGCCTGCTGAAGACCGGCTCGGCCTATTACGCCCCCGCGACCTCGGCGATCGAAATGGCCGAAGCCTATCTGAAGGATCAGAAGCGCGTTCTGCCCTGCGCCGCCTATTGCGATGGCGAGTTGGGCGTGAAGGGCATGTATGTGGGCGTCCCGACCGTGATCGGCGCCGGCGGAATCGAAAAGGTCGTCAACATCCAGCTCAATGAAGAAGAGCAGGCCGGTTTCGACAATTCGGTCAACGCCGTGAAAGGTCTGATCGAGGCCTGCAAGGGCATCGACAGCTCATTGGCCTGATACATTGATCGGATCTTTGGACCCCACCAAAGATCCGGCCAAAGGCATGACACCCTGCCCCGCTGGCTCCAACCGGCGGGGCATTTCTTTTGAGCTCTCGAGTTCTATCGGAACATCCCAAGCCACCTGGCTACTCCCAGAAGCATCCCGCCAAGTGCGACCAGCAAGGCGCAAACGACCCAGAACGCATGCGGACTTTCGGCGCCGGGAATGCCACCGACATTGATCCCCAGAACACCCGCCACCAGGCCCAGCGGCAGAAAGACAGCGCTGACCACTGACAGCACGAGCATACGGTTGTTCATACGTTCGGCCCGTTCATCCATCAGCTGATCGTGTATGATCTGAACCCGCTCCCGTACAGCCGCCAGATCCTCGCCGATCCGGTAGATGCGCTCCGAGGCTTCGCGCAACCGCGACCGGTCGTGAGCCTGCAGCCACGGCACGTCTTCAATCTCGAGCGTCGTCAACGCGTCGCGCTGGGGTACCAGATACCGGCGCAGAACGATGGAGGACCTGCGGATCGCCGCCAGCTCAGACCGGGAAATCTCGGCATTCGCCTCAAGAAGCGCCTCTTCTAGATCATCCACACGTTCGTTCAGATCAGTGATCGCAGGTTCGGCCCTATCTGCCAGCCGCAAGGCCAAGCGCGCGACGAAGTCACCCGGCGATTTCGGTGCCTGCCCGCGGTCGATTGCCGCCAGCATGTCCGCAACCGCATCCAAGGGGCGGCGCCAGACACCGATGATCTTGTTCTCCGTCAACCACAGCCTGACCGAGATCATGTCTTCGGGCGGTTGCCCTTCTTGCAGGTTCACTCCGCGCAGGTTCAGGATTACGCCATCGCCATGGACGGTACAGCGGGGCCGGGTCTCGTCCGCCGTCAGAGCGTCGATCACGAACTCATCAAGCCCGCCGGCGCGCAGAAGCGGAACCGTGCCAGACGCTTCCAGCCTCAGGTGTTGCCAAGCGAACTGCCCCTCCGGTCCGGCCGGTATCCAGCTGGCAAATTCATCGGCGTCCAGTGACACGGCTTTGCCGGATCCATCGAAGATCCAGGTCATGACATCGGGGAAATCTGGGTTCGGCACTGTCATCTGCTCGGAGCTTGTTCATGTTTGACCGGCCCGACCCAACCGGACCCGCACAGGCCCGGTCAGATTAGCCAGCCTGCGAGAATGCGCCAAGCCCCGAAAGCCTGGCAGGTCCGGTCCCGCCACTTCGAACGCTACCGGAAATGTTGGCGCAAACGGGTTGCGAACACGGTCTTCGAATATGTTTTCAAAGCCTATTCTGACTCGCTCGAATCATTTTTTGGCACCGGTTTGTTTGTGATCACACCCCGAAAATGTGTGATCACAAATGCTGAAAATCTTCGGTAAATAACCCGATCCAGACAGAAAACCCTTTAATTTTTGCCGCTAGACACCCCTATAACGATCTAATCGCAGTCAGACGGGACAGTTTCGATGAACATTCACGAATATCAGGCCAAGGCTCTTCTTCGCAGCTATGGCGCTCCGGTCTCCGACGGACGTGCAGTTCTGCGCGCCGAGGAAGCCAAAACAGCCGCCGGTGAACTGGACGGCCCCCTTTGGGTGGTCAAGGCACAGATCCACGCGGGCGGCCGCGGCAAAGGTCACTTCAAAGAGGCCGATGCCGGTGAAAAAGGCGGTGTCCGTCTGACCAAATCGGTGGAAGAAGCCGCCGAAGAAGCCAAGAAGATGCTGGGCCGCACGCTGGTCACCCACCAGACCGGCCCCGTAGGCAAGCAGGTCAACCGCGTTTACATCGAGGCCGGATCGGGCATCGAGCGCGAGCTGTACCTGGCCCTGCTGGTGGACCGCCAGACCAGCCGCATCTCGTTCGTGTGCTCGACCGAAGGCGGTATGGACATCGAAGAAGTAGCCGCAGCGACGCCCGAGAAAATCCTGTCCTTCTCGGTTGACCCGGCCACTGGGTACCAGCCGTATCACGGCCGGCGCATCGCCTTCTCGCTGGGTCTGGAAGGCGCGCAGGTCAAGCAATGCGTGCGTCTGATGGGCATCCTGTACAAGGCCTTCGTCGAGAAGGACATGGAGATGCTGGAGATCAACCCGCTGATCGTGGCCGAAGGCGGCGACCTCAAGGTGCTGGACGCCAAGCTGAGCTTTGACGGCAACGCGGTCTACCGCCACCCCGACATCGCCGAACTGCGCGACACCACCGAGGAAGACCCCAAGGAACTGGAAGCCAGCAAATACGACCTGAACTACATCGCGCTGGACGGCGAGATCGGCTGCATGGTCAACGGTGCGGGTCTGGCGATGGCGACGATGGACATCATCAAGCTTTACGGTGCGGAGCCTGCCAACTTCCTCGACGTCGGCGGCGGCGCCACCAAAGAGAAAGTGACCGAGGCGTTCAAGATCATCACGTCTGATCCCAACGTCAAAGGCATCCTCGTCAACATCTTCGGCGGCATCATGCGCTGTGACGTCATCGCCGAGGGCGTGGTCGCCGCGGTGAAAGAGGTCGGCCTGCAGGTTCCGCTGGTCGTGCGTCTGGAAGGCACGAATGTCGAAAAAGGCAAAGAGATCATCAACACCTCTGGCCTGGACGTGATCGCGGCGGACAACCTGAAAGACGGTGCCGAGAAGATCGTGAAGGCAGTCAAAGGCTGAACCCGATAAATCAGGGCGGGTCGCGGCCCGCCATTCCGATGAATGCTGGCGGGTCAGATCCCGCCGAAAACAGGAGAACGCCAAATGGCAGTCCTCATCGACGAAAATACCAAAGTGATCTGTCAGGGCTTTACCGGCTCGCAGGGCACGTTCCACTCTGAACAGGCCATCGCCTATGGCACCAAGATGGTCGGCGGTGTGACCCCGGGCAAAGGCGGGATGGAGCATCTGGGCCTGCCCGTGTTCAACTCGGTCCACGAAGCCAAGCACGTGACCGAAGCCAACGCCACCGTGATCTATGTGCCGCCTCCGTTTGCCGCGGATTCGATCCTCGAAGCCATCGACGCCGAGATGGAAGTGATCGTCTGCATCACCGAAGGCATCCCGGTTCTGGACATGATGAAGGTGAAGCGCGCGCTGGAAGGCAGCAAATCGCGCCTGATCGGCCCGAACTGTCCCGGCGTCATCACGCCCGACGCCTGCAAAATCGGCATCATGCCCGGCCACATCCACAAGCGTGGCTCGGTCGGCGTCGTGTCGCGTTCCGGCACCCTGACCTATGAGGCGGTCAAGCAGACCACCGATGTGGGTCTGGGCCAGTCCACCTGCGTGGGCATAGGCGGCGACCCGATCAAAGGCACCGAGCATATCGACGTGCTGGAATGGTTCCTGGCCGATGACGAGACCGAGTCGATCATCATGATCGGCGAGATCGGCGGCTCGGCCGAGGAAGAAGCCGCGCAGTTCCTGGCGGATGAGGCCAAGAGGGGCCGCAAGAAGCCCGTTGCCGGTTTCATCGCCGGCCGCACGGCGCCTCCGGGCCGCCGCATGGGCCACGCGGGCGCGATTGTTGCCGGCGGCAAAGGAGGTGCCGAGGACAAGATCGAAGCCATGCGCAGCGCCGGCATCGTCGTGGCCGAAAGCCCGGCGCAGCTGGGTGAGGCTGTGCTGGAAGCAATCGGCAAGTAAACCGCCGGCCCCTTGCGTGGGCTGGCCTCAGCGGAGCGAAACACATGACCTTCAACGAAGCCGTCAAAACGTGTTTCTCCAAATACTTCACATTCTCGGGGCGGGCCTCTCGCCCCGAGTATTGGTATTTTTTTCTGTTCATTCTGGTCTGGAGCGCAATCGCCACGGTGATCGACTGGCATTTCTTCGGGCAGGTCACGACCGTGCAATCCGAAGGCTCGGTCGAGGTGACCGCAACATCCAGCCAGCCGGTGCAGAGCATCGTGTCACTGATCGTGTTCTTTCCGCATCTGGCCGTGGCGTGGCGGCGCATGCATGACACCGGGCGCAACGGTCTCTACGCGCTGCTGCCGATCCTTTTGATCCTTGGGGCTTTTGCCGTTCTGGTCTTCGGCATCGGCCTCGCCTCAAGCTTCCAGCATGGCGGAAGCCTCGACATCCTGTTCACGCGCGCCACGCTGCTGATCGTCATTCCGACACTGCTTGTTCTTCTGGTGTCGCCCCTCCTGGTTCTGTGGTGGCTGTCCCGCCCCAGCCAGCCAGGCACCAACAAATACGGTCCCAACCCATATGAGGTAACCCAATGACCGAACACTCGCCCAATTCTGCCTTCCATGCCTCGAGCTTCATGCAGGGGCACAATGCCGAGTACCTGGAGCAGCTATACGCCCAGTACACAAAGGATCCCGGCGCGATCGATGCGGCCTGGGCCGAGTTTTTCCGGCAGATGGGAGACGCGGCACCGGACGTCCAGAAAGAGGCCGAAGGGCCGTCGTGGGCGCGCACCGACTGGCCACCGGAGCCGAATGATGACCTGACCGGCGCCCTGACCGGCGAGTGGATCGAGGTCGACGCCAAAGCTGCAGGCAACAAGATCAAGGAAAAGGCTGCCAAGGCGGGGGTTGATGTCAGCGACGAACAGATCAAGCGCGCCGTGCTGGATTCGATCCGCGCGCTGATGCTGATAAGGGCCTATCGAATCCGGGGTCACCTGGCCGCTGATCTGGACCCGCTGGGCATGCGCGCCGCGACCAACCATCCCGAGTTGGACCCCAAGACCTATGGCTTTACCGATGCCGACATGGACCGGCCGATCTTCATCGACAACGTGCTGGGTCTGCAGATGGCCAGCATGCGCCAGATCGTCGAGATCGTGAAACGCACCTATTGCGGCACTTTCGCGCTGCAGTACATGCACATCTCGAACCCCGAGGAGGCCGCCTGGCTGAAAGAGCGGATCGAAGGTTATGGCAAGGAAATCTCGTTCACACGGGAAGGCCGCAAGGCGATCCTGAACAAGATGGTCGAGGCCGAGGGCTTTGAGAAGTTCCTGCATGTGAAATACATGGGCACCAAGCGGTTCGGTCTGGACGGGGGCGAGGCGCTGATCCCGGCGATGGAACAGATCATCAAGCGTGGCGGCGCCCTGGGCCTGAGCGATATCGTGATCGGCATGCCGCACCGCGGACGTCTGAACATCCTGGCCAACGTGATGGGCAAACCCTACCGCGCCATTTTTAACGAGTTCCAGGGCGGTAGCTTCAAGCCCGAGGACGTGGATGGGTCGGGCGACGTGAAATATCACCTCGGTGCGTCCAGCGACCGTGAGTTCGACGGCAACACCGTGCACCTGTCGCTGACGGCGAACCCGTCCCACCTCGAGGCCGTGAACCCGGTTGTTCTTGGCAAGGTCCGGGCCAAGCAGGACCAGCTTGGCGACACCGATCGCAGCAAGGTCATGGGCATTCTTCTCCACGGCGACGCGGCTTTTGCCGGCCAGGGTGTCGTGGCCGAAGGTTTTGGCCTGTCCGGTCTGCGCGGTCACAAGACCGGCGGCACCATGCATATCGTCGTGAACAATCAGATCGGCTTTACGACTGCGCCGCATTTCTCGCGGTCGAGCCCGTACCCGACCGATATCGCGCTGATGGTCGAGGCGCCGATCTTCCACGTGAACGGCGACGACCCCGAGGCGGTGGTGCACGCGGCCAAGGTCGCGACCGAGTTCCGCCAGAAGTTCCACAAGGACGTGGTCATCGACATCTTCTGCTACCGCCGGTTCGGTCACAACGAGGGCGACGAGCCCATGTTCACCAACCCGATCATGTACAAGAAGATCAAGACCCACAAAACCACGCTGTCGCTGTACACCGAGCGGCTGGTCAAGGACGGTCTGATCCCCGAGGGCGAGATCGAGGACATGAAGGCCGCCTTCCAGGCGCATCTGAACGACGAGTTCGAGGCCGGCAAGGATTACAAACCCAACAAGGCCGACTGGCTGGATGGCCGGTGGTCGCATCTGGACAAGAACAAGGAAGAATATGTCCGCGGCGACACTGCAATCACGCCGGATACGCTGGCCGAGGTCGGCAAGGCGCTGGTGACGGTGCCCGATGGCTTTGCACTGCACAAGACGGTGGGCCGCCTTCTTGAACACAAGAAGCAGATGTTCGAAACCGGTCAGGGATTTGACTGGGCCACCGGCGAGGCGCTGGCCTTCGGGTCGCTGCTGACCGAGGGCTATCCGGTACGCCTGTCGGGGCAGGACGCTACCCGCGGCACTTTCAGCCAACGCCACTCGGGCTTCATCAACCAGGAGACCGAGGAGCGCTACTATCCCCTGAACCACATCCGCGCCGGACAGTCGCAGTACGAAGTGATCGACTCGATGCTGTCGGAATACGCGGTGCTGGGCTTCGAATACGGCTATTCGCTGGCCGAGCCCAACGCGCTGGTTCTGTGGGAGGCCCAGTTCGGCGATTTCGCCAACGGCGCGCAGATCATGTTCGACCAGTTCATCAGCTCGGGCGAAAGCAAATGGTTGCGCATGTCCGGTCTGGTCTGCCTGCTGCCGCACGGGTTCGAGGGGCAAGGCCCCGAGCACTCGTCGGCGCGACTGGAGCGGTTCCTGCAGATGTGCGGCCAGGACAACTGGATCGTCGCCAACTGCACCACGCCTGCGAACTATTTCCACATCCTGCGCCGTCAGCTGCACCGCACTTTCCGCAAGCCGCTGATCCTGATGACGCCCAAATCATTGCTGCGCCACAAGCTGGCGATCAGCAATGCCGAGGACTTCACCACCGGGTCCAGCTTCCACCGGGTGCTGTGGGACGACGCGCAAAAAGGCAACTCGGACACCCAGCTGGTGCCCGACGACAAGATCAAGCGCGTGGTGATGTGTTCGGGCAGGGTCTACTACGACCTGCTTGAAGAACGCGATGCGCGCGGGATCGACGACGTCTATCTGCTGCGGATCGAGCAATACTATCCGTTCCCGGCCCATTCGCTGATCAACGAGCTTGAGCGGTTCAAACAGGCCGAGATGGTCTGGTGCCAGGAAGAGCCCAAGAACCAGGGTGCCTGGGGATTCATTGAACCCAATATCGAATGGGTCCTGTCCCGCATCGGCGCCAAGCATACCCGGCCGATCTATGCCGGCCGCGCCACATCGGCCTCGCCCGCAACGGGTCTGGCCAGCCAACACAAAGCCCAACAAGAAGCGCTGGTGAACGAAGCGCTGACCATTGAAGGATAATTAACGATGACGATTGAAGTTCGTGTTCCCACGCTGGGCGAGTCCGTCACCGAAGCCACGGTCGCAACCTGGTTCAAGAAACCCGGCGATGCCGTCGCCGTGGATGAGATGCTGTGCGAGCTTGAGACGGACAAGGTCACCGTCGAGGTTCCGTCGCCCGCAGCCGGCGTGATGGGCGAGATCGTAGCCGCCGAAGGTGAGACGGTCGGCGTTGATGCGCTGTTGGCAACGATCCAGGCCGGTGAGGGTGCGGCCCCCGCTCCAAAAGCTGAAGCCGCGCCGGCAGCGGCACCTGCGGCCTCGGGCGGCAGCGTCGACGTGATGGTTCCGACACTGGGTGAGTCCGTCACCGAAGCGACAGTATCGACCTGGTTCAAGAAGGTCGGCGATACCGTCGCACAGGACGAAATGCTGTGCGAGTTGGAGACCGACAAGGTTTCGGTTGAGGTCCCAGCTCCGGCTGCGGGTGTACTCGCGGAGATCGTGGCCCCCGAGGGCGCGACGGTCGACGCGGCCGCCAAGCTTGCCGTGATCTCGGGCGCTGAAGCAGGCGCCGCACCGGCTGCGCCAGCCGCGGCAGCCCCTGCCCCGGCAGCAGCCGCCACCGGCAAGGACGTGGCCAATGCGCCGTCGGCCGAAAAGGCCATGGCCGAAGCCGGTCTGTCGGCCGATCAGGTCACCGGCACCGGCCGCGATGGTCGCATCATGAAGGAAGACGTGGCCCGCGCCGTCGCAACCGCCGCCGCCCCTGCCGCGGCCGCTCCGGCACCGGCCGCAGCCCCGCGCGCACCCGTCGCCGCCGAGGACGCCGCCCGCGAGGAACGCGTGCGCATGACGCGCCTGCGCCAGACCATCGCCAAGCGTCTGAAGGACGCGCAGAACACTGCCGCGATCCTGACCACCTACAACGAGGTGGACATGACCGAGGTGATGGCCCTCCGCAACCAGTACAAGGACCAGTTCGAGAAGAAGCACGGCGTCCGCCTGGGCTTTATGTCCTTCTTCACCAAGGCCTGCTGCCACGCGCTGAAAGAGGTGCCCGAGGTCAATGCCGAGATCGACGGCAATGACATCGTCTACAAGAACTACGTCCACATGGGCGTCGCCGCCGGCACTCCGCAGGGCCTGGTGGTTCCGGTGATCCGTGATGCGGACCGCATGTCGTTCGCCGAGATCGAGAAAGCCATCGCCGAGAAGGGCAAACGCGCCCGTGACGGCAAGCTGAGCATGGCCGAAATGCAGGGCGGCACCTTCACCATCTCGAATGGCGGCGTCTATGGCTCGCTGATGTCCTCGCCGATCCTGAACCCTCCGCAGTCGGGCATTCTGGGCATGCACAAGATTCAGGAACGTCCGATGGTCATCAATGGCGAGATCAAGATCCGTCCGATGATGTATCTGGCGCTGTCCTATGACCACCGCATCGTCGACGGCAAGGGCGCGGTCACTTTCCTGGTGCGCGTGAAAGAGGCGCTGGAAGACCCGCGCCGTCTGCTGATGGATCTGTGATCATGGCGACGCACGTACTCTGGCAGGCCGACGTGGCCGATTTCGACGCCTGGCTGAAGGTGTTCCGCGAGGACAAGCCGATGCGCAAGGCGGCCGGGATTGTCGATCTGCACGTCTGGAAAGACCCCGAACAGCGCGATCATGCGGTTGCCCTGTTCGAGATTACCGATCTGGACCGGGCCCAGAGCTTCATCGAATCGGAAGAGCTGGCCATGCACCATGAACGTGGCGGCGTCGCACATATTCAGGTGAAGGTTCTGACACCCGTCTGAACAGGCACCCAGGCGATCCACCCCGTGGGTCGCCTTTTCAAAAAGAACACTCCGCGGATTTGGGAGAACAAAATGGCTAACTATGACGTCATCGTAATCGGCGCCGGTCCCGGCGGCTATGTCTGCGCCATCCGCTGCGCGCAGCTGGGCCTGAAAACCGCCGTCGTCGAAGGGCGCGAGACGCTGGGCGGCACCTGTCTGAACGTGGGCTGCATTCCGTCCAAGGCGCTGCTGCATGCCAGCCATCAGCTGCACGAGGCCGAGCACAATTTTGCCAAGATGGGCCTCAAGGGCAAAAGCCCCTCGGTCGACTGGAAACAGATGCTGGCCTACAAGCAGGACGTGATCGACACCAACACCAAAGGCGTCGAGTTCCTGTTCAAGAAGAACAAGATCGACTGGCTCAAGGGCTGGGGCTCGATCCCGGCGGCGGGCAAGGTCAAGGTCGGTGATGAGGTGCATGAGGCCAAGAACATCATCATCGCCTCCGGCTCCGAGGCGGCGTCGCTGCCCGGCGTCGAGGTCGACGAAAAGGTCGTCGTGACCTCGACCGGCGCGCTGGAGCTGGGCAAGATCCCGAAAAAGCTGGTGGTGATCGGCGCAGGCGTGATCGGGCTGGAACTGGGCTCGGTCTATCAGCGTCTGGGCGCCGAGGTGACGGTGATCGAATATCTGGACGTCATCACCCCGGGCATGGACCCCGAGGTGCAGAAGACCTTCCAGCGCATCCTGAAAAAACAGGGCCTGAACTTCGTCATGGGCGCCGCCGTGCAAAAGACCGAGACCACCAAGACCAAGGCCAAGGTGACCTACAAGCTGCGCAAGGATGACAGCGAGCACGTGATCGAGGCCGACACCGTTCTGGTCGCCACCGGGCGCAAGCCGTTCCATGACGGGCTGGGTCTGGAGGCGCTGGGGGTCGAGCTGACTCCGCGCGGCCAGATCAAGGTCGGCAAGGACTGGCAGACCAACGTGCCGGGCATCTACGCCATCGGCGACGTGATCGAAGGCCCGATGCTGGCCCACAAGGCCGAGGACGAAGGCATGGCCGCCGCCGAAGTGGTCGCGGGCAAGCATGGGCACGTGAATTACGGCGTCATTCCAGGCGTGATCTACACCTGGCCCGAGGTTGCCAATGTCGGCGAGACCGAAGCCACCCTCAAGGAGCAGGGCCGCGCCTACAAGGTGGGCAAGTTCAGCTTCATGGGCAATGGCCGCGCCAAGGCGAACTTTGCTGCCGACGGGTTCGTAAAGATCCTGGCCGACAAGGAGACCGACCGCATCTTGGGCTGCCACATCATCGGCCCCGGCGCGGGCGACCTGATCCACGAGGTCTGCGTTGCGATGGAGTTCGGCGCCTCGGCCGAGGATCTGGCGCTGACCTGCCACGCGCACCCGACCTATTCCGAGGCCGTGCGCGAAGCGGCGCTGGCCTGCGGCGACGGTCCGATCCACGCCTGATGAGTTCGGCTCCGGCGGTCAGGCCGCCGGAGTCAGCCACGCCCGCAGATAGGTTTCCAGGCGATCGGTGAATGTCGTCGCCGAATGCAGGGCGCAGAATTTCAGTGACATGGCCTGGATGGCAAAGGCCTGCACGCCCTCGGCCAGCAGGTCAGTCGACACGTCCTTTCTAACCTCGGCCTGATCAAGCCACATCATCACGATCCGGAAGTATTTCTCGAAGCAATAGGCGATCGGCCCGATTTCAGAGATCGCGGCGGCACCGGAATAACGGATCAGCAGGTCGAACACGTAGCGTTCCGACATCATGAAATCATGCACCGGGGCCAGAGCCTCGATGATCTGGGGCACGGTTTTCGGCGGCTCCGCCGCCTGCGCCTGATCCAGACAGGCGTCCAGTTTTTCGCTGATCAATATCTCCATCAGCGCGTCCTTGTCGTGGAAATGGGCAAAGAAGGTGCCCTTGGCCACGCCGGCGGCCTGTACCACCTCTTCCACGCGCAACGCCTGGTATCCGTTCTTCTGCACCACGTCC
This sequence comes from Ruegeria sp. BF8, assembly GCF_056538625.1. NCBI lineage: Bacteria > Pseudomonadati > Pseudomonadota > Alphaproteobacteria > Rhodobacterales > Roseobacteraceae > Ruegeria > Ruegeria sp. BF8. The sequence goes on from NZ_JBQFTL010000004.1 coordinate 140,810, forward strand.
GCCGCCGCCTGCAGCAGCTTGGCGCGGGTCTTCAGGGTTCGTTTCTGAATCGTCTTCTGCATGAGGCTTGTTCGCATGTTTTTTGACCGTGGTCAAATTTAATATTGACCATGGTCAATTTTTGATTCTATAAACTGACCGTGGTCAATTTTAGGAGAACCCCGATGCAGCCCAAGAAAATTCTCATCCTCGACGGTCACCCCGCCGAAAGCAGCCTGTCGCGCACCTTTGCTGACACCTATGCCGAAGCCGCCCGCGCCAAGGGCCATGACGTAAAGATCGTCCACCTCAGCGAGCTGGAGTTCGATTTCGATTTCGGACAGGGCAACTATCATGATTTCAAACCGCTGGAGCCGGTTCTGGAACAGGTTCTGCAGGATTTCGAATGGAGCGATCACCTGGTTCTGACCACGCCCATGTGGTGGGGCGGCCTGCCCGCCAAGCTCAAGGGGCTGATCGACCGGATGTTCATCCCGGGCCGTACGTTCGACACCCGCAATCCCAACAAACTGGGATTCCCGGCGCCGATGCTCGACGGCCGAACTGCGCGCGTCATCATCACCTCGGACACGCCGGGCTGGTTCATGCGGTTGGTTTACCGCCGGGCGCTGATTCACCAGATGCGCGGTCAGGTTCTGGGATTTGTCGGGTTCAAGCCGACGCGGTTCACCTGGTTTTCCGGTGCCAGCTATCCCAAGCAGGACAGCGTCCAGAAATGGATCGCGCGGGTCACCCGGCTGGGCGCAGCGGCAGCGTGATCACCACATCGTCTTTGCGGCGCGCGCGCCCCATTCGCGATCATAGCGTGCGCCGCCTTCCTCGCCCTGCGACACCTCGGCCAGGATCTCGCCCACCGTCGGCAAATCAGCGCTGAGATCGCCGCCGGTCCAGGTTTCGGCCCGCATCAGGGCCCGGGCGCATTGCGTGTAGATTTCCCCGATTTCGATAACGATCACGGTGGCCGGTTGCTTGCCCTTTTTCTCGAACCGGGCGCGCAGGTCGGCGTCGGCCGTCAACCGGGCGGTGCCGTTCACCCGCACCACGTTGTTCGAGCCGGGCACCATGAACATCAACGCCACACGCGGATCGCGCACGATGTTGCGCAGGCTGTCCAGGCGGTTGTTGCCGCGCCAGTCGGGCAAGGCCAGGGTACCGGGGTCCAGTTCCTTGACCACCGGGCCGTCATCGCCCCGGGGGCTGCCATCCACGCCTTCGGGGCCCACTGTGGACAGCACGCACAGCCGCGACGCCATGATCCATTTGCGATAGAGCGGCGTCAGTTGCCGCGCAACCTTCCGCATCGAGGCCGCGCCGGGGGTGCCGTACAGCGCCTCGAGCGCGGTGATGTCATTGATGTACTGCATCCGGATCAAACCCCACTTCGCGCATAAGCGCGTTCGAGCGCGTCTCGATCACCTCTTCCAGCCGGGCCAGGAACGAGTCGCGATCAACGCCCGGTTCAATCGGATCAAGGAATTCGACGATCGCATGGCCCGGTTTGCGCAGAATCCCCGACCGGGGCCAGAAGACACCGACATTGGTGGCCGCCGGCACGCAGGGGAAGCCCAGCCCCTCGTACAGAACGGCGGTGCCGACCTTGTAGGGCTTGTAGACCCCCGGCGCCACGCGGGTGCCCTGCGGATAGATCACCAGTTGCCCGGGCTCGGTAAACTCTTTGGAAACGTCCTTGACCATCTTGGCCACTGCCGCGCCTCGCTTGCCGCGATTGACCGGGATACAGCCCAGACGACGGGCATACATGCCGATGATCGGGGTCCACAGCAGTTCGCGCTTCATGATGAACTTGCCATGGGGGATCGCGTCAAAGATCAGAATGATGTCGAAGAAGGATTGGTGCTTGGCGGCGATGACCACCTCACCCGTGGGCACGTTGCCGCGCACCTCGCCGCGAATGCCCACCATCCAGCGCGCCAGCCATATGGTCGTGCGCGCATAGGTCTTGCAGGCGCGCAGCGCCCCGCGCTTGGAGAACAGCGCATAGGGCGCGAACACCAGGCCCAGAACCGCCATCCATGCGTAGATCGTGACCATGAAGATCAGCGAGCGCACCCATTGGACCGCCATTGCCATCACGAAAGCTCCTTCAATTTGCGACGGGCCGCCGACCATGTGGCGGCAAAGGCCACTGCCGCGCCCAAAACGGGGATTACGGCGGGCAGCAGCCAGTCGGCGCCCTGGAATCCAAGGCCGGTCAGGAAACCGCCCGCATCTGAGGCCTCGGGCAGCAGCAGCACCCCGGTCAGGCCCAGAACCGTCCCCACCACGGCACCGAAAAACGCGCGCCAGGTGAAGCGCCGCACGAAGGCACCGGCGATGAAACGGTCGCGTGCACCGACCTGACGCAGCACCTCGATGATCTGGGCGTTGGCCGCAAGCGAGGCATTGGCCGCAAGCGTGATCATCGCCGCCGTGGCCCCGCCGATCAGCAGGATCGAGATCCAGCCCAACCGCCGCAGCGAGGTGGCTGCATCGACCAGCGGCTCGCGCCAGCGGGAATGGTCATCCAGAACTGCGCCGGGCACCTCGGCCGCCAGCCGCAGGCGCAGGCCCATCGTGTCCAGCCCCGGCTCGCCCTCGATGATCTCGATCAGCTGCGGCACCGGCAGCGTGTCCAGCGGCAGGTCCGGCCCGAACCAAGGCGCCAGCAGCGCGGCCTGTTCTTCGGCGCTGAGCGCGCGGGCCGAAGCCACGCCCGAGGTCTGTTTCAGAACCTCCAGAGCGGCCTCGGTCTGCGCGGCACGCTGTTCAGCAGGCGCATTGATTCGCAGAGTGGCCGCTCCGGCCAGCTCCGAGGCCCAGCGATCGGCCAACCGGCCCGAGGCCAGCGACAGCGCAAGCGCGAATACTGTCAGAAAGGCCATCGCACCTGACACGAAAAGGGTCAGGTGCGCCGTAAATCCGGTTGGCGGCACGACGCGGTCAGCCCGGGCGTCCCGGCGCAGCAGGGCACGAATGTCATCGGCAATCATAGATCCGCCCCCGCCAGTTGCAGCCGCCGCTGCGAGATCCGAAGAACCCGGGCCTGCACCTGGCTTTTGGCCGCCCGGATCAAGCTCAGATCATGGGTGGCGATCACCACGGTCTTTCCCATGTGGTTCAGCTCGATCAGCAGACGCAGCAGACGCTGGGACATCTCCCAGTCGACGTTGCCGGTGGGTTCGTCGGCCAACACCACGTCCGGTGACAGGATGACCGCCCGCGCCAGTGCGGCCCGTTGCCGCTCGCCGCCCGAAAGCTCCGGCGGAAGTGCGTCCAGGCGGCCACCCAGACCGACCCAGGACAGGAGTTCGGTCAGATCTTCCTGCTCGGACTCGACAGAGCGTCCCGACACCATCAGTGGCAGGGCGACATTCTCAGCCAGAGTCATGTGGTCCAGAAACCGGCAGTCCTGATGAACGACACCGATGCGGCGGCGCAGCAGGGCCATCTGGTCCCGGTCCAGTCGGGCAATGTCCTGGTCAAAGGCGCTGATCCGCCCCGAACTGGCCAGCAACGCGCCATAGCAGAGTTTCAACAGGGTCGTTTTGCCCGCTCCGGACGGGCCGGTCAGAAAATGGAACGACCCCGGCTGCAACTGGACCGAGACATTGCTCAGCAGTTCACCGCCGCCATAGCTGTAGCTGACATTTTCAAGCTCGATCACGCCTGCCCTCAATATTGCTTGCGCCCTTCTTGCCCGAGCACGACCACGGTTTCAATGCCTGCACCGAGTCCATTTGGCGACACTTGATCCACCGGGCCGAAAACGCGCTTTGCTGTTTCGCCTTAACGGATTATCATTCTTGGAAAAACGACGACAGGCCGCTGGCGGCCGGGGAGGCAGTATGCGACTAACATGCCCGAACTGTAATGCCCAGTACGAGGTTCCGGATGAGGTCATTCCGGAAGAAGGCCGAGACGTGCAATGCTCGAGCTGCGAGCAGACCTGGTTCCAACCCAAACACCCGGAGGCTGAGCCTGTCGCGGCCGAAACCGATGACGGGCCGACCGAAAGCGCGCCCTCGGATACGTCTGAGCCGCCGGCCGCCGAAGCTGCTGCGCCGGAACCGGAGCAGGCAGAAGACGAACAGGTCGAAGCCGAACAGCCCGATCCCGAACCCACGGACGAAGCCCGGCCAGCCGCTCCGACCGGCAACGTCGATCCGGCCGTTGCGACAATCCTGCGAGAGGAAGCCGCGCGTGAGACCGAACTGCGCGCCAAGGAAGGGTCCGGCCTGGAAAGTCAGCCGGATCTGGGCCTGGATCAGCAGCCGGAACCGGCCCCCAAGCCCAAACCTCCTGCGGCGACCGAAACCGCCTCGGGAACCGGTCAGAAAGAGGCGCTGCCGGATGTGGACAGCATCAATTCGACTTTGCGCAGCGACGACGCCCCGACCGCGGCAGAGCCGGCCGAAGCCCCGCCGCGGAAATCGGGCGGGTTCCTGCGGGGCTTTGCGCTGATCCTGATCATCGGGGTCATCCTGTTCCTGATCTACGGCAACGCCCGCCAGATCAGCGAGGCAGTTCCCCAGGCCGAGCCTGTGTTGCAGTCGTATGTCTCGATGGTCGATCAGGCCCGGATCTGGCTGGAATCGCAGGCTGGCTCCGCGACCGAGTAACTCTGCCGGTCAGAACCGCTCGAGCAGCCTTTTGAGGTATTCCAGTTCGATTCTGGGCCTGTCGGTTTCGCCCGTGCGGCGACGGATTTCATCCAGCAACTCGCGGGCACGGCGGTACACATCATCCCCCTGCAGCAGGTTCTCCTCGGTCGAGATCGAGCCCGCAGCGCCCGGATTCCGACCCAGCGGATCGCGGTTGTTGGCCTGCATGTCGCCTTCCTGCGTACCCTGACCGGGCTGGTTCTGCTGGTTCTGGGCCATGGCCTCACCCAGCTCGCGCATCCCTTCGCGCAACGCTTCCATTGCTTCGGACTGGCGGTCGATCGCTTCGGCAAGGTCGTCGCTCCGCAGGGCATCTTCGGCCTCATCCATGGCACGACCTGCACGCCCCAGCGACTCGCGTGCGGCGTCGCCTTCGGGTGTTCCGGCGCCCGGCAGGTTCTGCTGCTGGCGATTCAGTTCATCGCGCAGCGCCTGTTGGCGGTCAGCCAGAGTCCCTTGCCCTTGCTGGCCTTCGCCCGCCTGATCCGATCCTTGGCCCTGGCCGCCCTGACCCTCATGGCTCTGGCCGCGCCCCTGACCGCCCGAGCGGCCTTCATTGCCCTGGCTTTCACCGGCCTGCGCGCCGGGATTGAATTGCTCCTGCAAGTCACGGAAGGCCTCGTCGCTCAGGCCCTGCTGCTCACGCAGGGTTTCGGCCAATCCTTCCATGGCCTGCTGGCCTTCGGATTGTTGCCCCTGTCCCTGGCCCTGGGTCACCCGCATGTTTTCCATCATCTGCTGGAACTCCTCCAGCGCCTGCTGGGCCTCGGCCATGCGGCCCTGCTCCATCAGTTCCTGGATCCGGTCCATCATCCGCTGCAGGTCATCCTGCGTCATCTGCATGGATTCACCGGATTGGTTCTGCTGGCCCTGCTGGCCGTCCGGGTTTTCCTGCGCCAGCCGCTGCAGCTGACGAAGATACTCGTCGGTCGCTTCACGCAGTTCCTGCATCAACTCGGCGATCTCCTCATCGCTGGCACCGTTCTGCATCGCTTCGGTCAGACGTTCCTGAGCGCGACGCATCCGCTCCAGCGCGTCGGCGAGCGTGCCTTCTTCGATCAGGATGGCCAGATCCCACAAGGCTTGCGCGATCTCGGTCTGCTGTTCGGGGCCCAGGCCGAATTCCGCAAAGGTTTCCAACCGGCGCAGAATGTAGCGCAGTCGCAGATATGCGGTTTCCGAACGGAAGACATCTTCGGGCCGGTGCGAAACCGCCCGCAACAGCTGAGCCACCCTTTTGGCATTGTCGCGCGACCACAGCAGATCGCGGCGCTGTTCAATCACCGCTGCAGCCAGCGGATCAAAGAACCGGCGGGCGGGAAGGTCGGTCCGGTAGACATCCGACTCCGACACCTGATCAGCGGCATCGACGGCCGAAAGGGTAATCTTGACCGGCAGGTGCGCCCAAGGGTGTTCCGAAAAGTCCTCGATCAGGTCTTCCGTGAAATCGCTCCGGTCACCAGCGATCGGCATGGGCAGGTCGACGGTGACCGCGTCGCGAGGTTCGGGCTCAACGGCCAGACCATGGCGACGATCGACCGCAGACAGGTCCAACTCGATCAACGCGGTGCCTGACAGGATGCCATAATCGTCACGCGCCGAGAACGGCAGTTTCATCTGGCCACCAGCCTCGGCGGTGGCGGGTTCGGCCACGGCGATTACCGGCGGCGCGTCCGCAATGACCTCGACACCCCAATCACGTCCTGCAGGGCCCTCGATCGACAATCGGCCCGAACGCTCGACGACAAACTCCTGATCCGGATCGGTTGCTGTCGTGGTGGAAGCGGAGGAACTGGTTTCGGTCAAGCTGTGCGCGCCGACCTCGCCATAGAAGCGCAAAGTGACGTGGCTGCCTTGTGGCACTGTCAGCGTCGGACCGGATTGATCGGCCAGATACAGCGTCGGCAGGCCGGTATAGCGAGGTGGCTCGACCCAGCCTTCCCAGCTGGGGCCTTGGCCGGCTACGGCCGTGCCGGGTGTCATCTGGGCGACCGATCCAACTTTCCAGAACGATCCGAACAGCAATCCGACCACCAGCGCCAAAAGCGCCGCATAGCGCAGCGCGTAGGGGTCACGAGCGGCAAGGTTCAGGTCAGGCTTGACCGGTCCTGCCCGCGCGGCGCGGGCGGCCATGCGCGCCTGATGGGCCTGCCACAAAGCGCGCGAAGCTTCGTCCATCGCCCCGATGGCCTGATCGTCCAGCAACGCCTGAATGGGACGGCCCGGCAGTGTCTCGTCCAGTCGGACAAGCGCCTGCGTGCGGGTGGGGAACCGAAACCTCCGCGCGCCCCAGACCAATGCAACCGTAAACGCCAGAATGGATGCGGCTCCGATGATCCAGACGGTTTCAACGCCGACGAGGTCGTGGAGGCCCAGCAGCAAGGCCGCCATGATCAGGGCCGCAATCGACAGGAACGGCCAAAAAGCGCGCATCACCTGCTCGGCCAGCATCCCCGTGCGCGTCAGCAACAGGGACAGTCTGGGGATCGGCAGGTTGCGAGTGTCGGTCACGTCAGGCCTCCGGGTCGGGCCCGCGCGGTTATCGCGTCACAGCCACTCAGGTATGGTATCGCGGTTTATGATTTCGTCAAAGGTTGGCCGTTCACGAATAACCGCGAATTGATCGCCATGAACCAGAACTTCGGGGATCAGGGGCCGGGTGTTGTATTCACTGGACATAACCGCGCCATAGGCGCCGGCGCTGCGAAATGCGACCAGATCCCCCGGGTTCAGCGGTGGCATCGCCCTTTGTTTCGCAAAGGTATCCCCGGTCTCGCAGACCGGCCCGACAATGTCATAGGGGCGTTGTTCGACCCCCGGCGCGGGCTCGATGACGGGAACGATGTCATGATAGGCGTCGTACATGGCCGGGCGGATCAGATCGTTCATCGCCCCGTCGAGGATCAGGAAATCGCGCCCTTCGCCCGACTTCACATAGATCACCTTTGACACCATCAGCCCCGCGTTGCCCGCGATCAGACGGCCCGGCTCGATCTCGATCTCGCAGCCCAGATGGCCCAGCGTTTCCTTGATCATCGCACCGTATTCCAACGGCAGCGGCGGTGCTTCGTTCGAGCGGGCATAGGGAATGCCCAGCCCGCCACCCAGGTCCAGACGGTGAATGTCGTGGCCCTGTGCGCGCAGCTGTTCGGTCAGTTCGGCGACTTTGGAGTAGGCCAGGCGGAATGGCTCAAGATCGGTCAGTTGAGAGCCGATATGCACGTCGATGCCCACCACCTTGAGGCCGGGCAGGCTGGCCGCATGGGCATAGACCTCGGGTGCACGGACGATCGGGATGCCGAATTTGTTTTCGGATTTACCGGTGGCGATTTTGGCGTGGGTCTTGGCGTCGACGTCCGGATTCACGCGAACGGTGATCGGCGCGATCACGCCCAGGTCCTGCGCGACGGCGTTGATCACCTCCATCTCGGGCTCGGATTCGACGTTGAACTGGCGAATCCCGCCGGTCAGCGCGATGCGGATTTCCTCGGCCGTTTTGCCGACGCCCGAGAACACGATCTTTTCGCCCGGCACACCCGCTGCCTTGGCCCGCAGGTACTCGCCGCCCGAAACCACGTCCATCCCCGCGCCCGCCTGCGCCAGCGTTCTCAGAATGGCCTGATTGCTGGCGGCCTTCATCGCATAACAGACCACGTGGTCGGTACCTGCCAACGCCTCGTCGAACAGGTTGTAGTGCCGCAGCAGCGTCGCCGTGGAATAGACATAGAACGGCGTGCCGACCGCAGCAGCGATCTCGGCGACCGGGACGTCCTCGGCGCACAACACGCCATCGCGGTAAAGAAAGTGATCCATATCTGCGCGCTTAGACCAAAACAGGCCTGTGGATCAACGGGATTTGCGACGTGGGCACGCAATCCGGTGCGAACCGCACAGTAGTCGGGCGCAACGGCTTATCCGCGCAGGCCGGCCTCAAGCAACGAAAGGGTCGCATCGCGCCGCGCCTCAAAGTCGCTTTCATCGCCCCCGAAGATCGCCAGATGGATAACTAATCCATCCAGCATCGCCGTCACCGCCTGCGCGGCGGCCAGCGCACTGAGATCGCCGCGGATTTCACCCGCGCGGATCAAAGGAGCGAAGTGAGCCGCATAATGATCGGCAAGCCAGGCGAAGAACCGGCCAATGACCTCGGCCGCGCGCGGGTCCTGAAATCCGGGGCCCAACACGTCAAAGAACAGCCGCGTCGCCGCCAGACGGTCAGCGGGCATGGACAGACGTAGCCCGGTCATGAACTGGTCCAGCGTCTGCGGGGCCGGGATGTCGTTGATGCGAGCGCGGATATCCTCGAAATACCGCTGCAGCAACGCCAGAAGCAAAGCCTCCTTGCTTTGGAAGTACAGATACAACGTGCCCTTGGCCATCCCGGCCTGATGGGCCACGTCCTGCATCTTGGTGGCGTGATAGCCCTGATCCAGAAAGCAGGCCATGGCGGCATCCAATATCCGCCCCTGCATCTCTTCGCGATCGACGATCTTCGGCATCTTGCCCCCCGATTTTCTTCCGGCGCGCCCCTCTTGACTCAGATTGTACGCGGCGTCACGCAAATTCAATCTTTTAATGACTTGACGGTCAGTAACGCCATCTCCATTTATGACCCGCCAGTCATTAAAAGGATTCTGTCATGGTGCATTCGTCACAAATCAACGCCGGCCCAACACGGCCTATGGCGTCCCAACCCACGGCAACAGCCGCCAAACTGATGCTTGTCCTCGTTGCCAGCTTTGTCACGCTGGTCCCCGGCGGACCGATCGAGACCCGGGACTTTTCCGGGCTGGGTGGAGCGGTGTTCTGGGGTTTCAACGCCTTTCTGATCGCGCTTGCCCTGCTGGCCGTGGGGTCGGCGGTGGCCATGCTGCGCGGTTCGGCAACGGCAAGCTGGGGCGCCATCGTGGCGGCCTGGGGATACATCTTCGTGGTCCTGCTGGACCTGGGTCATGTCTTCCCCACTTCACCCGACCCGATTCCGCTGATGCTGGGACTGATCGAAATTCTGGATTTCATCCTGGCTTTCTACGTCCTGGCCTTGGCTCATCGTGGCCTGGGCCACATCTGAACCCGCCCGGCACGCCCTCGTATAGGGGCCGAAGCCACAGCAAAAGGAAGTGGCTCCGGGTTCCGCCGGAATACCTACAAAGAAAGACAACTCATGCTGTTCAAGGAACGATTCACATTGACCGTCTTGCCGCTGGCCCTGGTCACAGCCGCATGCAGCGGCACCGGTGCCCAACACCAACCCGTCCTGTCTGCCGAGCCGGGCCCGGCCTACGCCGCTGATCTGGACCAGTGCCGCGCATTGGCCAAGTCTCAGGACCTGTGGAACCCGGAAACCCGGTCACAGGCCTTGATCGGCGCCGGGGTCGGCGCACTGGCAGGCATTTCGGACGACACGGTTGGAAACACAGAAGGCGCCATAGCCGGCGCAGCAGTGGGATCAGCGGCAGGTGCCGTCGCCGGAGCCGCCGAGATGCGCAACACCCGGCGTGACATTCTAATCGAGTGTCTGCGGCAGCGCGGGCACCCAGCGGCCGGCTGAACGCATCAACGGCTCATTCAGAAATTCGTCGACACCCCGGCCCGAGCGTATCCGGATACGGACACTCCAGCCCCCGAGCGCGCGGGCTCTTCTACTGGCTGCGAACGCGGCGGATTCGTGGTCTCACACGCCGCCAGTATGGCAAGCGACAGGATAAGGCCGAGTGGTTTCATTTCGCTGCCTTCATTTGTTGGATCACTTGCTAAATGGCGACTGGCACGTCGCTTTCAACCGCAGAGCGTTCAGATCCCCAGAAACACGCTGAGGGGGCCTCGGTGCAGGCCGACGCCCCCGCTCACATATGTGCCACTGGTCGAAACGCCCACATTGGCGTTCAGGGTCGGCTGGACGGGCTCTCCGTCAGCGCCGCAGGCCGCCAAGGTGAAGACGGCCCCGATCAGGGCAATCACACGCAAGATTGTCATTCCAGCATCTCCTTCCAGCGGGCGATCTGCGCCCGGACCTGGTCCGGGGCCGTACCGCCATAGGACTGGCGCGAGTTTACCGAATTATCCACGCCAAGGACAGAATAGACATCCTGCGTGATGCCCGCGTGGACCGATTGCATGTCCTCGAGCGTCAGATCGGGCAGGTCGCAGCCCTTCTTTTCGGCCATGGCGACCAGCGATCCGGTAACGTGGTGCGCATCACGGAAGGGCAGGCCCAGCACCCGCACCAACCAGTCGGCCAGATCGGTCGCGGTGGAAAAGCCCGAGCCGGCGGCAGCGGCCAGGCTGTCGCGGTTGGCGGTCATGTCCTTGACCATGCCCTCCATCGCGGCCAGCGCCAGTATCCAGTTGTCGGCGGCGTCAAAGACCTGTTCCTTGTCTTCCTGCATGTCCTTGGAATAGGCCAGCGGCAGGCCCTTCATCACCATCATCAGCGCCGTGTTGGCGCCAAAGATCCGACCCACCTTGGCGCGGATCAGCTCGGCGGCGTCGGGGTTCTTTTTCTGCGGCATGATCGACGATCCGGTCGAGAACCGGTCGGACAGGGTGACAAAGCGGAACTGGGCCGAGGACCAGATCACCAGTTCTTCGGCGAACCGCGACAGATGCACCGCGCAGATCGAGGCCACCGACAAAAATTCCAGCGCGAAATCGCGATCGCTGACCGCATCCAGCGAGTTGGCGGCGGGCCGGTCAAAGCCCAGCGCCTGCGCCGTCATGTGGCGGTCGATCGGGAAGGACGTGCCGGCCAGCGCCGCAGCACCCAGCGGGCATTCGTTCATCCGCGCCCGCGCGTCGCGCACGCGGCTGAGGTCGCGGCCGAACATCTCGACATAGGCCATCATGTGGTGGCCCCAGGTCACCGGCTGCGCGGTCTGCAGGTGGGTGAATCCGGGCATGACCCAATCGGCCCCGGCCTCGGCCTGCGCCAAAAGCGCGCGGATCAGGGCCAGCAGACCGGATTCGGCGGCGTCCAGCTGATCGCGGACCCACAGTTTGAAATCGGTCGCGACCTGGTCATTGCGGCTGCGGCCGGTGTGCAGGCGGCCTGCGGGCTCGCCGATGATCTCTTTCAAGCGCGCCTCGACGTTCATGTGGATGTCTTCCAGCGCTGTCGAGAACTGGAACTCACCACGTTCGATCTCTGACAAAACGGTGAGCAGCCCTTCCCGAATGGCCTCGGCGTCACTATCACTTATGACGCCCGTGGCGGCCAGCATGGCGGCATGGGCACGCGAGCCCGCGATGTCCTGGGCCGCCATCCGTCGGTCGAACCCGATCGAGGCATTGATCGCCTCCATGATCGCGTCTGGTCCGGCGGCAAAGCGGCCGCCCCACATCTGGTTCGAGGATTGTTCGGTCATGCTGGAAAACCCGGAGTTGATATGCGCCTGTTTCGTCTGATCCCCCTTTATATGGCCCTTGCGCTGGGTGCAAATGCCGCTTTGGCCGCCGACACGCAGGCCCTGGCCGACCTGCGCGACGGCAGCCTGAAACGCCTGATCCTTCATTCCGAGCCGAAACCGGTCTCGGACGCGGAATTCCTGCTGGAAGATGACGGCGGCACCGCCACGCTGGCAGATTATCGCGGCAAATACGTTCTGCTGAACTTTTGGGCCACCTGGTGCGCGCCCTGCCGCAAGGAGATGCCCCAGATCGCCGAGTTGCAGGAGGAATTCGGCGGAGACCAGTTCGAGGTTCTGACGCTGGCCACCGGGCGCAACTCGCCCGCGGGGATCAAGAAGTTCTTTGACGAAAACGGCATCACCAACCTGCCCCGCCACCAGGACCCGAAACAGGCCGTCGCGCGTGAGATGGGCATCGTCGGCCTGCCGATCACCATAATCATCGACCCCGACGGCCAGGAAATCGCGCGGCTGATCGGCGACGCCGAATGGAACTCGGACAGTGCCAAGGCGATCATCGCGGCCCTGCTGAACCCCGAAAGCTGACCACCTGACGGGCCTTTTGTGCTAGACTGGAACCGGCCTGAACAGGGCCGGTTTTTCATTGGCAACAGACAGGAGGCTGAGATGAAACCGGTGGTTTTACTGATCGGCCGGCTGCCCAACGTGATCGGCGACGTGGCGCGGCAACTGGAGCATCTTCCGATCCGGTGGCTGGGCGCGCATGATCCCGACGAGGTGCGGCGGCAACTGGACGCCGAACCGCGCATCGCCTGCGCGATTATGGGCGCGGGCCTCGATGACAAGGTGCGCGGCGAACTGGTGGGCATCATCGCGGCGCGGCGGCCGGATATCTGCATTCACCTCAAGGATCGCGCCTCGGGACCCGAAGGGCTGGTGCCCTTCGTCGAGCGCGTTGTCCGGCACGAATTGCTTGAGCCGCACAACACCCCCTGACGCAACGCCACCTTTGACAGGGCCTGACCCCGCTTGCACTCTGTCCGCGGGAGGACATCATGCCGCTGGAAATCCTGCTGGTTCTGGTGGTCGGTGGCATTGCCGGCATCACCGCACTGCTGCATCTGACGGGCAAATCGCGCCAGCGCGTGCTGAGCGCCGATGTCGCGCGCGCCGAATGGCTGCGCCATTTCCCCGACGACACCATCATCGACGTCACCCTGGCCCATGACGGACACGCCGCATTGCTGCGCACCGAGACCGGGCCGGGCCTGTTGTGGTCCTTTGGCGCCGATACAGTGGCCCGCCACCTGCGCGATTTCGACTGGATCGACCACCCCGAGGGCATCGAGGTCCAGTTCCACGACTTCGCCACCCCCGGCGTCACCGTCCGCCTTGATGAAACCGAGCGCCGTCACTGGCGCCACCTGCTGGAGCCCGCATGACCGACCAGATCAGCTTTCCCGATGTCGTCCAATGGGCCGTGCCGTTCTTTATCGCCGCAATCCTGGCCGAATTTCTGTGGATCGCCATGAAGGGCCGTGGCGGGCGGTATGAAACCCGCGACGCCGTGACCTCGCTGATCATGGGAGCGGGCAACATCGCGTCCGGATTCCTGCTGGGCTTCATCGCCTATGGGTTCTTCATGTGGCTGTGGAAGATTACGCCATTGGATCTGGGCACATCGATCCCGGTGATCATCCTGTGCTTTGTGCTGGATGACCTGCGATACTACTGGGTGCACCGGTTCGGGCATCGCATCCGCTGGGTCTGGGCCAGCCATGTAAACCACCACAGCTCGCAGCACTACAACCTGACAACCGCCCTGCGGCAAACCTGGACCTATACCTTCACCTTCATGATGGTTGTGCGCGCGCCGTTGATCCTGCTGGGCTTCCACCCGGCGATGGTGCTGTTCTGCGGCGGCTTGAACCTGATCTACCAGTTCTGGATCCACACCGAAGCCATCGGCAAGATGCCCCGCTGGTTCGAGGCGGTCATGAACACCCCCAGCCATCACCGCGCCCACCACGGCCGCAACGCGCGCTATCTGGATTGCAACTATGCCGGGGTGTTCATCATCTGGGACAAGCTGTTCGGCACCTTCGTCCCCGAGCAGGAGCACGACCGGGTCGACTATGGCCTGGTGCACAATATCGGCACCTTCAACCCGCTGCGGGTGGCCTTTCACGAATGGGTGGCCATCTGGCGCGACGCGACCCAGCCGGGCCTGACCCTGAAACAGCGGCTGGCCTATTGCTTTGCCCCGCCGGGCTACAGCCATGACGGCAGCCGCGACAGCTCCGAGCAGATCAAGTCCAAGCACCTGGCCCGCCACCCCGAAGATCGCGGAACGCCCGGTTTCGAGCAATTTGACGAAAACCTGCCCAACCAACAGGCAAAACAGGCCTGAGACTGGCGGCGTCTGCCGGGCGGGCGCTTGAATTCCGGCGCGCGTGCTCCATATCCGGACAAGTGACAAGTTTGTTCGGTCGGAGTTCCACCATGTCCCGCGTTACAGCCATCTTCACCGCAACCGGTCTGTTGGGCCTGGTAATCGCGATGCTCAGCGCCCTTGGCCAGCAGCCTGCGCCGGCGGTGATGATGCTTGGAGTTGCTATGGTGGGCACAGGCTTCCTGGGCGCCGTGATTGGCGCCGTAGTCGAATTGCGCCACGCAGCCCAGACGACCCGCTGATCCCGCCGACTGATTCCCGACGCGCATTAACCGCAAATTCACCGGTACGACCCGAAACTACGTGCTGACCGGTTTCGGACACGTACGGGGATTCGGCGTCGATGCGGAAAAAGGACTTTGCAGATCTGCCAGAGGGTGGGGACAGCCCGTTGAATTCGGCCGTCGCCGCGCGAGATACTTCGACCGTTCAAATGGCGACCGAGGCTGTCAAGCATCAGCAATGCCGCCTGGCGTTCCAGCCCGTCATGCAAGCACGAGACCCGCACGGCGTTGCCTTCTATGAGGCATTCATCCGCGTGCTGGACGAAACCGGCCGTGTGATCCCCGCGCGGGAGTTCATGCCGCAGGTGGAAAACACACCAATCGGCCGGGAATTGGACTGCATAGCATTGGAAAAAGGATTGCGCGCCCTGTCTCGCAATCCGGAAATCCGGCTTTCGGTCAACATGTCCGCACGCTCGATCGGATACGCGCGCTGGTCGCGGATCCTGGACCGGTTTCTCAAGCGGGACAAAACGCTGGGCGAGCGGCTTATCCTCGAAATCTCCGAAAGCTCGGCAATGCAGGTTCCCGAACTGGTGATCGATTTCATGGACCGGCTTCAGGATCGCGGGATCGCTTTTGCGCTGGATGACTTCGGCGCCAGCAACTTCAGCTTCAGGTATTTTCGCGAGTTCTTCTTTGACGCGGCGAAGATCGACGGGCAGTTCGTACGGGGTGTCAGCACCAACCCGGACAATCAGGCGCTGGTGCGCGCGCTGATCGCCGTCGCCCGTGAATTCGAGATTCTGGTCATCGCCGAATCGGTCGAAACGCGTGAAGATGCCGAGTTTCTGGTGGCCAGCGGTGTGGACTGTCTGCAGGGCTACCTATTCGGCGCTCCGACGGTGAAAGCCCCGTGGCAACCGGAAAAAGAAGCCAAAACAGGAAGTTGAACCCAATTCCCTTGGGCGCTATCCAGCCGAGGCTTTCTCATGAGACAAGCTGTCCGTTGCTGCACGTGCAGCATTGCGCTATGGCAGAAAGTGCTGGAGCGGGGGATCACGAGGCGCTCTTGCATCGCCAGAGAGGCTCTGTGCGACCTGCGCCGTCAGATTTCCCACAGGACCTTGACGGTAAAGGATTGACTGTATGACCAACGTAGTAATCGCATCCGCCGCACGCACGGGCGTCGGCAGCTTTGGCGGTTCCTTTGCGAACACCCCCGCACATGATCTGGGCGCTGCCGTCCTCGAAGCCGTCGTGGAACGCGCCGGGATCGACAAGTCCGAGGTAAGCGAAACCATCATGGGTCAGGTTCTGACGGCCGCCCAAGGCCAGAACCCCGCACGCCAGGCGCACATCAACGCCGGCCTGCCGCAGGAAAGCGCGGCCTGGGGCATCAACCAGGTCTGTGGTTCAGGCCTGCGTGCCGTTGCACTGGGCGCTCAGCACATCCAGCTGGGCGATGCCGAGATCGTCTGTGCGGGCGGTCAGGAAAACATGACCCTGTCGCCCCACGCCGCATCGCTGCGCGCGGGCCACAAGATGGGCGACATGAAATACATCGACACCATGATCCGCGACGGCCTGTGGGATGCGTTCAACGGCTACCACATGGGCCAGACCGCCGAGAACGTGGCCGAGAAGTGGCAGATCAGCCGCGACATGCAGGACGAATTCGCCGTGGCCAGCCAGAACAAAGCTGAGGCCGCGCAGAAGGCCGGCAAGTTCAAGGACGAGATCGTCCCCTTCACCATCAAGACCCGCAAGGGCGACATCGTGATGGATAGTGACGAGTACATCCGTCACGGCGCGACCATGGAGGCGATGGCCAAGCTGCGTCCAGCCTTCACGAAGGATGGCTCGGTGACTGCGGCCAACGCCTCGGGTCTGAATGACGGCGCGGCAGCAACCCTGCTGATGTCGGCCGACAACGCCGAAAAGCGCGGGATCGAACCGCTGGCCCGCATCGCGTCTTATGCGACCGCCGGGCTGGACCCGTCGATCATGGGTGTCGGACCGATCTATGCCTCGCGCAAGGCGCTGGAAAAGGCCGGCTGGTCGGTTGACGATCTGGATCTGGTCGAAGCCAACGAGGCCTTCGCGGCACAGGCTTGCGCCGTGAACAAGGACATGGGTTGGGATCCCTCGATCGTGAACGTGAACGGCGGCGCGATCGCCATCGGCCACCCGATCGGAGCATCCGGCTGCCGGGTTCTGAACACGCTGCTGTTCGAAATGAAGCGCCGGAACGCGAAAAAGGGCCTGGCAACCCTCTGCATCGGAGGCGGCATGGGCGTCGCCCTGTGCGTGGAGCGCGTCTAAGTGCTTTGACAAGTCACGAATAAGGGCGTCCAATGGGCGCCCTTTTTTGTTACACTCCGGGAATATCCCTAGGATGCGACAATATCACCAAACGGAAAGAGCCATCTCGCGACGAAACGATATTGCGCAACTCAATCTCTCAGAGTAACAGAATTACCAACACGATTAAATTTGGAGGAGTCCTAAATGGCACGTACAGCACTCGTAACCGGCGGCACCCGCGGCATCGGCGCAGCAATTTCCAAAGCGCTCAAGGCCGAAGGATACAATGTAGCCGCCTCGTATGCGGGGAATGACGAAGCCGCGGCCAAGTTCACCGAGGAAACCAGCATTGCGACCTATAAATGGAACGTGGCCGACTATGACGAGTCCAAGGCGGGCATCGAAAAGGTCGAAGCCGAGCTCGGCCCGATCGACATCGTTGTCGCCAATGCCGGCATCACCCGCGACGCGCCGTTCCACAAGATGACACCGGAACAGTGGCACCAGGTGATCGACACCAACCTGACCGGGGTGTTCAACACCGTACACCCCGTCTGGCCCGGTATGCGCGAGCGCAAGTTCGGTCGGGTGATCGTGATCAGTTCGATCAACGGGCAAAAGGGCCAGTTCGCTCAGGTGAACTATGCCGCCACCAAAGCCGGTGATCTGGGCATCGTCAAATCCCTGGCTCAGGAAGGCGCGCGCGCCGGCATCACCGCAAACGCCATCTGCCCCGGATACATCGCGACAGAGATGGTCATGGCCGTTCCGGAAAAGGTGCGTGAAGCCATCATCGGCCAGATCCCCGCAGGCCGTTTGGGCGAACCCGAGGAAATTGCCCGCTGCGTCGCATTCCTGGCCTCGGAAGATTCGCAGTTCATCAACGGGTCGACGATTTCGGCCAACGGCGCGCAGTTTTTCGTCTGATCGCGGCTTATATGAAAACGGGCCGACCCAACGGGTCGGCCCTCCTTTGATCCCGTAAGAACGCGCGCGCAGCGTTCAGCGGGAACCCAGAACCCACTTCCAGAAACTCCGGATCGCCTTGCCGCGCTCTTGATGAGCGCGCAGAATTGCCTTTTGTGCGGCAGGATTGGTCGTCATCTCGATCATGGCTTTTCCCTTCTACTAAAGGTGAACTTGACTTGCATTCAACATGCCTGTTGTTTTTAATAGGTACAAACGAGAGTTTTTCCGCCTTCAGTTTAGAAAATATTATGTGACGATGAGCGACCGACTTCCCCCACTCACCGCCCTCAGGGCCTTTGACGCCGCCGCCCGCCATATGTCCTTTGCCAAGGCCGCAGACGAGTTGAACGTGACACCAGCCGCGCTGTCGTTTCAGATCAAGTCTCTGGAAGAGCATCTGGGTCAGCCGCTGTTCCGCCGATTGAACCGTGCGGTCGAGCTGACCGAGGCCGGACGAACCCTAGCCCCAGGCACGGAAAAAGGGTTTGCTGCGCTGCAGGCGGCCTGGTCGGCCACCCGCCGCCTGCAGGACAACACAACACTGACAGTGACCGCTGGGCCGGCCCTGACAGCCAAATGGCTGGCCCCCCGCCTTTACGAGTTCGCCCGCGCCCATCCCGAGATCGACCTGAGATTCTCAGCCACGCTGCGCAATCTCGATTTCGAGCGCGACGACGTGGATGTCGCGATCCGGTTCGGGTACGGGCAGGATGACGGGCTGTATTCAGTTCCCGTGCGGCAAGAGTGGCTGACGCCTGTCATGACGCCCGAGCTTGCGGCCCGGTTTCCGACGCCGCAGGATCTGACCAGAGCACCGCTGATCCACGATGACTCGATCAACTTCCTGAATCCGCCCTGTGACTGGCCCGCCTGGTTTCGCGTGGTCGGGGTGGACTTCACGCCGACTCATGGCGCGCATTTCTCGAACGCGGATCACGCCATTGATGCCGCGGTGGCGGGTGTCGGCGTCGCGTTGGGACGGCGCCCAATGATCATCAAGGATGTGATCGAAGGCCGACTGGTCATGCCCTTCAAAACCGCCATCGAAACCAAGGCCCGCTTCCGGTTCCTGTGCCGTTCGGGAGAAGAGACGCGCCCTCAGATTGCCGCCTTCCGGGATTGGTTCCTTGCAGAGATCGAAAAAACCGCGCACATATCCGACGGTCTTGAAATCATACCCGTCGAGGAAATCCCACCCGCATGACAAAGAACCGCGCCACCGCCATCGGCTTTGTCGCCGTCCTTTTGTGGGCACTGCTGGCGCTGTTCACGGTTGGCTCGGCGCCGACCCCGCCGCTTTTGCTGAACGCCATCTGCTTCACGATCGGCGGAACCCTTGGCTTGATCTGGACATGGCACAGCGGTGGGCTTGGGCAACTGAAACAGGTTAGTTGGAAGGTATTCACCTTCGGCACGGTTGGCTTGTTCGGATACCACGCCCTGTATTTTTCGGCTCTGCGCATGGCACCTGCGGCCGAGGCCGGATTGATCGCCTACCTCTGGCCCTTGCTGATCGTGCTTTTCTCAGGGTTTCTTCCCGGCGAAACGCTACGACTGGGGCATCTGCTCGGGGCATGTCTGGGCTTCTCCGGGGCCGCGCTGATCATCACTGGCGGCGGAACCGCGGGGTTTCAGGCCGAACATCTGCCGGGCTATGCGCTGGCGCTTTTGTGCGCCCTTACGTGGTCCGGGTATTCCGTATTGTCGCGCAGGTTGGGTCAAACGCCCACCAGCTCGGTAGCAGTGTTCTGCGTGCTGACCGCCATCGCCTCGTGGATCCTGCATTTCAGCCTTGAGCAGACAGTCTGGCCGCCCGACGCACTGGCCTGGATGTCGACCGTTGCCCTGGGGTTGGGGCCCGTTGGGCTGGCGTTCTATGTCTGGGATATCGGGGTCAAGCACGGTGACATCCAGATGTTAGGCACCAGCTCGTACGCGGCACCCCTGCTGTCAACTCTGGTGCTTGTGGTCGCCGGGATCGCCACGCCGTCCTGGACGCTGGCGATCGCGGCATTGCTTGTTACCGGCGGCGCTGCAATCGCGGCACGCGCCAGCCTGCGACATTAAGCCGACAGGCGTTCAATCTCTTCCTTCAGCTTCAGCTTCTTCTTTTTGAGTTGAGCAATGTGGAGATCGTCGATACCGGGCGAGCGCTGGGCTTGTTCCACTTCGAGACTGAGGGTTTCGTGCTTCTTCTTCAGTTCCGTCAGATGTGCGCTTACGCTCATGGCGATCCTCCTTCTCTGTTTCTGAATATCACATGGGAAGTTGATCACATCATTTCCAGCCTGTCACGCCGCAGACGCTCGGATTCTTGTTCAAATCCGACAATTTCGGCTGGTCATTGCCTATCGGGCGTCCGGCCAGGGCATTGGTCGGCCCTCGCGCAGGATGCCGGATACCGTGTCGGTATAGCTGTCGCCGTCCCTTTCATGGCGGTCACCGCTGTGGAGAATCAGCGGCGCATGCAACCGAAAATCCGCGCGTCCCCCTTTGCGCGCCCGCAGGATCAGCAACTCGGCCCCGCGCCCCATGCGCGGCGCGATGGGCAGAACTTCTACCGAGCCCAACCGACCCGCGCAGGCCGACAGCATGTCCGGCAAGCGTTCCACGCGCTGGATCATGTGCAGGTACCCGCGCGGTGTCAGCCTGCGCGCCGCCGCATCAAACCAGTCGGACAGCGGCGTCTGCTCGCTCAGCGCCGT
The DNA here is from genome assembly GCF_056538625.1 of Ruegeria sp. BF8. NCBI lineage: Bacteria > Pseudomonadati > Pseudomonadota > Alphaproteobacteria > Rhodobacterales > Roseobacteraceae > Ruegeria > Ruegeria sp. BF8. Next base: position 161,495 of record NZ_JBQFTL010000004.1, read on the forward strand.
TCGCCGACCAGCATCGACGGCCGCGCTATGTGCACCGGGCCGATAATAGGGCGGGTTTGCGATCACGTGGTCGAAGTGCTGCTGACGCAGATCAGTCGGCATATTGGACAGGTCGGCCACGTGGACGGACAAATCGATCTCGTTGCATTGCGCGTTTCTTGCGGCCAGAGCGGCATAGTCGGCCTGAAGCTCGACCCCCGTCGGCCGCAGACCGGGAACGCGGGTCACGAGACAAAGAACCGCAGCGCCCGCCCCGCAGCCCAGCTCCAGCACCGACTGCCCGGCTTTGGCCGGAACCGCGGCAGCAAGCAGCACCGGATCGACACCGGCGCGATAACCGTCTCGCGGCTGCCACAGCTTTAGTCGGCCACCCAGAAAGTCGTTGCAAGTCAGCGCGCTGTCAGGAAACCCGGTCATCTTCCCAGCGGAATGTCATTGTCACGCATCACCCGCTCCGCCCGCTCGAGGTCATCGGTCCGAACCATGAGGCGGCGCGGAAAGATTCCGATGCCTCCCTCGAGGACGCTCATATTTACGTCCATCTCAAAGCAGTCTATATCCTCGCCCTCAAGAAGAGCGGATGCAAAGGCGATGATGGTCGGATCGGTGCTGCGCAGAAGTTCTTTCATGGGGATGGATGTAAGGGCAAGGCAGGACGAAAGTCGAGCCTTGTATCAGGAGTGTGATGACGATCAGCACGATCTCGAAACCGCATGAGCGACTGGCCGAGATTTTGGCCGGGGAAATGGAGGCGGTAAACACTCTGATCCGCACCCGCATGGCCTCGGAACACGCGCCCCGCATCCCCGAAGTCACCGCGCATCTGGTCGAAGCCGGCGGCAAACGCCTGCGCCCGATGCTGACATTGGCCGCCGCGCGCCTGTTCGGCTATGGCGGTGACCATCACATCCGCCTGGCCGCCACGGTCGAGTTCATCCACACCGCCACGCTGTTGCACGACGACGTCGTGGATGAAAGCGCCCAGCGGCGCGGCCGGCCCACCGCCAACCTGCTGTGGGACAACAAGTCCAGCGTGCTGGTCGGCGACTATCTATTTTCGCGCAGCTTCCAGTTGATGGTGGAAACCGGGTCTCTGCGGGTTCTGGACATCTTGGCCAATGCCTCGGCCACCATCGCCGAAGGCGAGGTGCTGCAGATGACCGCAGCCACCGACCTGCGCACGGATGAGGCCGTCTACCTGCAGGTGGTGCGCGGCAAGACCGCCGCGCTGTTCTCCGCGGCAACTGAGGTGGGCGGTGTGATCGCCGGTGCGTCCGAGGAACAGGTCCGGGCACTGTTCAGCTATGGCGACGCCTTGGGCATCGCCTTCCAGATCGCCGACGACCTGCTGGACTATCAGGGCGACAGCAAGGCCACCGGCAAGAACGTGGGCGACGACTTCCGCGAGCGCAAACTGACCCTCCCGGTGATCAAGGCCGTGGCCCAGGCCACACCCGACGAGCGTGCGTTCTGGGAGCGCACGATCGAGAAGGGCCGGCAACAGGATGGAGACCTGGACCTGGCCCTGAACCTCATGCGCAAATACGGCACCCTGGAGGAGACCCGGACAGACGCTCTGGCATGGGCAGCAAAGGCCAAAACCGCTCTGACCGCGCTGCCCGATCACGAGTTGCGCGACCTGCTCGGTGATCTGGCCGATTACGTCGTATCCCGCCTCAACTGAGGACGCTTGCGCGACACCACCAGTCCGGCTGGGAAACACCAATCTCGTAGGCCGCAAAATGTGCGGCCTTCATGGACGGGTACAGCGCAAAGCAGGTCGAACCCGACCCCGACATGCGCACCAGCAGAACGTCCCGCGTTTCACCCAGCGCCTGTAACACGTCTGAAATCTGGGGCGCCAAGCCTATTGCCGCTTCCTGCAAATCATTCCGTTGCCCGGCCAGCCAATCAGCACACGCCTCGGGCGTTTCGAATGCCGGGATCTCATCCGGCATCCCCGGATTGTCGCGCGAATCCAGCGCATTGAACACCGGCCCCGTCGGAACCGGCACACCCGGATTGACCAGCAGCGCGGGCAAAGCGGGCAATGCAACCGGGGCGACCCGGTCACCAATGCCCTGCATCCGTGCTGCTCTGCCCAGTACACAAACAGGAACATCCGCGCCCAGGGCCAAAGCCGTTTCCAGCGGAACTTCCGCGTCTTCCCCTGCGATGGCCCGCAAAGTCGCAGCGGCATCCGATGAGCCGCCGCCGATTCCCCCGCCATGCGGCAAAACCTTGTCCAACTGGATTTGCCCGCTCCATCCCATTGCCCGAGCAGCCCGCCAGACGAGGTTGCGGTCGTCGGTCGGCACCCCGGCGGAATGGGGGCCGGTCACGGTCAGGCGAATCTCGGGCCCGGGTGACAGGATCAACGTGTCTCCCACATCGGCAAAGGCGACCAGCGAGTCCAGCATATGGTATCCGTCGGCCCGCCGTCCGGTCACATGCAAGGAAAGGTTGATCTTCGCGAGCGCAAAGGCCTCAGTCGCCATTGGCGACCTTCAGGGGGGCCGCGCCTTCCTCGGCCAGCACCGCGTCCAGCCCGACCTCGAGTTTGCGACGGATCCGGTCGGGGTCGGCCTCGCCATCGGTGTCTTCGAGATCGATGAAGGACAACGCGCGCCGCCATTGGAAATCGGCCTCACGAGTGCGCCCGACGGCCCAGTAGACGTCGCCCAAATGGTCGTTGACCACCGGGTCCACGGCCATCAGTTCAACGGCGCGCTCCATATGCTCGACCGCCTCGTCGTACCGGCCCAAGCGAAACAGGACCCAGCCCAAGCTGTCGACGATATAGCCGCTGTCAGGCTGGATCGCGACGGCGCGCTCGATCATGTCCAGCGCCTCTTCCAGTTTTTCCTGCCGCTCGACCAGCGAGTACCCGAGATAGTTCAAAACCTGTGGCTGATCCGGATTCAACTCCAGGGCACGCCTGAAATCCGCCTCGGCCTTGTCCCAGGCCTTGAGCCGTTCGTGGCAGATGCCGCGGGCGTAGTGCAGGAACCAGTTGCCACCCGAACCGGTTTCGGTCAGTTCGATGGCTCGGTCATACGAGGTGACGGCTGCGGCGTAGTTTTCCTGACGCCGCTGCAGGTCGGCCAAGGCGACGTGGACACTGGGCAGGTTGGGCTGCCGGGCCGCCAGATTTTCCAGCACTTCGATCGCCGCATCCGGTTTCCCCGACTGAGCCAGGATTTCGGCACGCCCCAGCTCGGCTGCGTGGAAATCGCTGCTACCCGTGGGAACCTTTCGATAGGCTTCGGCGGCCAGGTCGTACTGGCTCAACTGCTCAAGCAGTTCCGCGCTCAGCAGGATCGCATCGATGTGATCGGGCCGGAGGTATGTCGCGATCCGCGCGTAGAGCAGCACATAGTCATGTGCAGCCTCGGTGTTCAACGCCGCCCCGACCGAGAAAAAGACCTCGGCCACGCCTTCGGTGGCCGATCCGACATGGGTGAATGGCAAGGTGCCACCGGCACTGAGCGTGTCCACGTAGGACTCGATCGACGGATCGCTGCCTGCCGCAAAGACGTTTTCCAAGAATAGCAGAGCTTCGTCATTGCGGTTGAGCTGCGACAAGACTTCGACCCGCGCCAGCGCTGCACGTCGCGAGAATCGCGCAACGATACTGTCGTCGGCCGCAAAGATCGCCTCGGCCCCCTCGAAATCGCCAACCGACGCCAGCGCCAACGCCTTGTGATACAGCGCGAATTCCCGCAGACCGTCCTGCTGGGCGACCTTATCGAACTGCGCCATCGCCTTGGTCATTTCGCCCTTGCCCAGATGCGCCCAGGCCGTCATCAGCCCATCGACCAGCGGGCCAACGCCCTGATTTTCCGGGTCACGGGCCAGCAATTCGTCGAACTTTCCGTCAGATACCAGTTTGGCGGAAACAACCATACGTGCGGCCTGGTTGGGCTGCCCGTTCGCCTCCATGTCCTCGGCGATCGGCAATGCACGTTCCACATCGCCAAGCGCCACGCGCGCCAGTAGCACGCTTTCCTTGAGCTTGGTGTTGCCCGGATCGAAAATCAGGGCCTTGGAGTAGTACTCCTCGGCAGCCTTGTAGTCGCTTTCATAGATGGCCTGGCGTCCAGCCAGATAGGATCCCGCGCCGGAATCCGCGTGAACCGGAACGACAGCCGCTGTCGCAAGAAACACGGCCAGCGCCGTGCGACGAACCAGTGAAACCACCTAATACCTGCCTTGTCTGCCTATGATTGCAGAACAAGCTAGGGCCTTGGCCCGCCAGAGGCAATGGCCGAGCGTTCACGGCCCCGCCATTGCCCGGGTTTTTGCCTACATGTTGGGGTAGTTCGGTCCGTCCCCACCCTGCGGCGTGGTCCACGTGATGTTCTGGCTGGGATCCTTGATGTCACAGGTCTTGCAGTGGACGCAGTTCTGGAAGTTGATCACGAATCGCGGCTCGGCCTCGTCCTTCACCACTTCGTACACGCCCGCCGGGCAATACCGCTGCGCCGGTTCGTCAAACTTGGGCAGGTTGACCTTCACCGGAATCTCGGGGTCGGTCAGCTTCAGGTGACAGGGTTGGCTTTCTTCGTGGTTGGTGAACGAAAAAGCCACGTTGGTCAGACGATCGAAAGACAGCGTGCCATCGGGCTTCGGATAGTCGATGGGGGGGTGCTTGCTGGCATCCTCGGTCGCCTCGGCGTCGTTCTTGCCATGGCCCAGCGTCCCCAGCAGCGAGAAGCCCAGCGTGTTGGTCCACATGTCCATGCCACCCAGCACCAGCGAAGCGGTCAGGCCGTATTTCGACCACAGCGGCTTGACGTTGCGAACCTTCTTGAGGTCGCGGCCGATCGTACCGTTGCGCACCTCGTCTTCATAGGCGTACAGCTCGTCGCCAGACCGGTCGGCCTTGAGGGCCTCAAACGCGGCCTCGGCCGCTGCCTTGCCCGACAGCATCGCGTTGTGGTTGCCCTTGATGCGCGGCACGTTGACCATGCCCGCCGAACAGCCCAGCAGCGCCACGCCCGGCGCCACCAGCTTCGGCATCGACTGATATCCGCCCTCGGTGATCGCGCGGGCGCCATAGGCCACGCGCTTGCCGCCTTTCAGCAGGTCGGCCACCACCGGGTGGTGCTTGAACCGCTGGAATTCCATGTAGGGGAACAGGTGCGGGTTCTTGTAGTTCAGGTGCACCACGAATCCCACATAGACCTGGTTGTTTTCCAGGTGATAGATGAACGACCCGCCCCCGGCGTTTCCGCCCAGCGGCCAGCCCATCGTGTGGGTGACGCTGCCTTCCTTGTGCTTGGCGGGGTCGATCTCCCAGATCTCTTTCATGCCGATGCCGTATTTCTGCGGCTCTTTCCCGGCGGACAGGTCGTATTTCGTGATCACTTCCTTGGACAGCGACCCGCGCACCCCTTCCGACAGGAAGACGTACTTGCCGTGCAGTTCCATCCCCGGCTCGGTGTTGGGGCCATAGGACCCGTCGGGTTCCAGCCCGAAGACACCTGCCACGACACCCTTGACCTCGCCATTGTCGCCATAGACCAGTTCGGAACAAGCCATACCCGGGAAGATCTCGACGCCCAGTTCCTCGGCCTGTTCGGCCATCCAGCGGCAGACATTGCCCATCGAGACGATGTAGTTGCCATGGTTGTTCATCAGCGGCGGCATCGGCCAGTTTGGGATGCGCAGCTTGCCGGCCTCGCCCAGCATATAGAAGTTGTCTTCGCGCACCGGCACGTTCAGCGGCGCGCCCTTTTCCTTCCAGTCGGGGATCAGCGCATCCAGACCGCACGGGTCCAGCACCGCGCCCGACAGGATATGCGCGCCCACTTCCGAGCCCTTTTCCAGCACAACCACGTTCAGGTCGGCGTCCAGCTGTTTCAGACGAATGGCCGCCGACAGGCCCGCCGGGCCTGCGCCCACGATCACCACGTCGTATTCCATCGCTTCGCGTTCAATTTCGGCCATCGTGGGCTCCTCCGCTAACTATCCGAATTGGCGCCTGGGGCGCGGGCTCGGCGAAATTTTGTTTCCCGGCTGATTACCTGCTGGAAAAGACCTTGGTCAATCAAAACACGGCGTAACATTGCTGCAATGCGGCAGATCAGCCCTCGGGCGCGTCACCCATCAGGTACCTGGGACCGCTACCATGGGCCTTGGCCCGATCGTCGGGGTTGTAGAGCGCGCATTTCGGCAGGCTCAGGCAACCGCACCCGATGCAGCCGTCCAGATTGTCGCGCAGACGCAGCAGAGTATCGATTCGCTGGTCCAGATGCGCGCGCAGGCTGACGCTGATCTTTTTCCAATCCGCCGGCGTGGGCGTGCGGTTGTCGGGCAGCCCGGCCAGAACCTCGCGGATTTCGGGCAGGGTCAGACCGAACTGCTGGGCGATCATCACGAAACTCAACCGACGGATGTCGGCGCGCTGATATCGCCGCTGACCGCCCGGATTGCGCCAGGGGGAAATCAACCCCTGCGCCTCGTAATAGCGGATGGCGGACACCGCCAACCCCGTGCGGCGCGCCAGCGCGCCGATGGAAAGGCCTTCGGATGCGGGCATGATCTCCTCCCGAAAAAATCTCTTGAGCTAAAGTTAGGTTTAGGAATTACGGTGAGTCGAAACAAGCCTGAACATGAAAAGGAGACCCCATGATGGCGACGCTGGAACACACGAACTTCACCGTCCGCAACCCGCAGGCAACTGCCGCCTGGATGCAGGACGTATTCGGATGGAAAACCCGCTGGGAAGGCCCGGCCATCGCGGGCGGCTATACCGTGCATGTGGGCAGCGCGCATACCTATCTGGCGCTTTACGCCCCGGCCGACCCGAAACCGTCGGGCGAAAGCAGCTATGACATCGTCGGCGGACTGAACCATGTGGGCGTGCTGGTCGAGGACATCGACGCGGCCGAGGCCAAGGTCCGCGCCGCGGGCTTCGAGCCGCACAACCACGCCGACTATGAGCCCGGCCGCCGGTTCTATTTCGACGATGACAACGGAATCGAATTCGAGGTCGTTCAATATGATTGAGATGCTCTGGTTCGGCGCCGAGGCGCATCGCTGGAAACGCGGTGATCTGCTGGGGCATCGGCACAATCGGAAACCCCCACCGCCCCGACGGCGTTAAGTTGCGGATTGCAGGGGCCAAACCCCTTGGCCTCTTGCATTTCACGCCATATTTGGGTCAGGTAATTGCCAACCCATCTTTCGCCCCGACGCTGGTCTCATGCGGCGGGGCGACTCAATTTGTGCGTGGAAAAAAGAAGATATGGAAAAGATCCCCATGACGCCCGCGGGCTTTGCCGCGCTCGAGGCAGAGCTCAAGCAACTCAAGTCCGTTGAACGCCCCGCCATCATCGAGGCCATCGCCTCGGCGCGCGAACTGGGCGACCTGAAGGAAAACGCCGAATACCACTCGGCCCGCGAAAAGCAGGGCTTCATCGAAGGCCGCATCAAGGAACTGGAAGGCGTTCTGTCGCTGGCCGAGGTGATCGACCCGACCAAACTGTCGGGCGCGATCAAGTTCGGCGCCAAGGTCACCCTGGTGGACGAGGACACCGACGAGGAGAAGACCTGGCAGATCGTGGGCGAGCATGAGGCCAATATCGAAAAGGGCCTGCTGAACATCAAATCGCCCATCGCCCGCGCCCTGATCGGCAAGGAAGAAGGCGACAGCGTCGAGGTGCGCACCCCCGGCGGCGTGCGCTCGTACGAAGTGCTGAGCATCCACTACGCCTGATCGGAGCGCGCCATGTCGGGCCAAGACCCTGATCCGGACAGCAAACGCCCCACCTGGCTGGGCATCTATGACCGTCCGGGCCGCCCCAGCGTCACCGGGATCGAGATTGCGGCCGCGGCCCTCAGCCTGATCTGGCTGGTGGTGGCCGTAGCCTTTCTTGTGCTGCCCGAGCAGACGCAGGCCGGCAGTTTCATCGTGATGCTGCTGGCGGTGTTCATGCCGGTCGCGATGATCTGGGTCGCGGCGCTGGCCATGCGCGCCAGCCGCATCATGCGCGAAGAAAGCGCCCGGCTGCAGACCGCGATCGACGCGATCCGGCAGGCCTATGTATCGCAGCAACAGCGGTCGGCCAGCACCTACGAACCCGCGGTGGCCCGGAAACTGGATGAAATCGCCGCGGCCGCCCGGCACACCCAAAGCACGCTGGCCACGTTCTCCAGCAAGCGGCGGGATCTTGCGCCGCTGGCAAGACCTGCGGCACCCTCGGGCCAGACCTCGTTGGAACTGGGCACTCCGGCCGAAGAGATCACGACTACTCTGCCCACCGACGTTTTCATCCGCGCGCTGAACTTTCCCGAAACCGCCGAGGATACCGAAGGCTTCAACGCCCTGCGCCGCGCGATGAAGGATCGCAAGACCGCGCAACTGGTGCAGGCCGCCGAGGATGTGCTGACCCTGCTCAGCCAGGAAGGCATCTACATGGACGACCTGCGCCCCGACATGGCCCGCCCCGAGGTCTGGCGGCAGTTCGCCAAGGGCGAACGCGGGCGTGCGGTCGCCGCTTTGGGCGGCATCCGCGACCGGTCGTGCCTGGCGCTGACCTCGGCACGGATGAAACAGGACCCGATCTTTCGCGATGCGGTGCATCACTTCCTGCGCCGGTTCGACACCATGATCGTCGAGTTCGAGCCTGTGGCCAGCGACGCCGACCTGACCGCCTTGGGCGACACGCGCACGGCGCGCGCCTTCATGCTGCTGGGCCGAGTGGCCGGAACGTTCGACTAGCCACCGTTGGGCACGACCCACCGCATTTTCGTGGCCGAACTGAATCCGAAAAGATGCTTGAACGGGCCGGTATAGTCCTGCCCGATCGCCTGAAACCCTTCGCGCTCGTACAGGGTCCGCGCGCGCGAGTTGGTGTCGATCACGTCCAGTTGCACCTCGTGCATGCCCAACCTCCGGGCCTCGTCCTTGATCGCCCGCAGCAGCAGGGTCCCGACACCTTGCCCGCGCGCCTCGGTCGCCACGCATATGCCATCCATCTGGAACACGCCCGGCTTCAGGTCGCGCTCCAGAACGCTCAGGACAAGGCCCCGCCACAGGGCGCCGAACCAGCCATAGACCCGGGCCAGATCCGCCAGCCCGCCCTGCGTCAGCCCGCCGTCGCGGGTCTTGTACCCGGCCAGCCCCAGCATCCGCCCATCCGCATCCCGCGCCACCAGGGCGAAATCGGGGTTCAGCACCCGTTCAAAAAAGGCCAACCCGCGCGCGTCCGGACCCATCACGCGCGACAGTTTTCCCGAGAACGCCTGCCAGAACAGCGCGGCCGCCCGCGCGCGCTCATCAGGGGAAAACCCGCGCGAGACCGAAACCGTCACAGGCCGAAACTGCCATAGGGTATGAAACGCACAGGGTCTCCGGGCTGGATGTCTTGCGCGCCGTCCGGCAGCTCGACCAGCCCTTCGGCCCAGCTGAGCCCGCTGATGCGACCCGACCCTTCCGAATGAAACACCTCGACCCGGCCTTCGCGGACCCGGGCGCGCAGGTATTCGTGGCGGCCCGGTTTCTTGCGCTTGGCGAACCCGGCGGGCAGGTCAAAGCCCTGCGGTTGCCGCCACCCCGCGCCCGCCATCAGGCCCAGCGCGGGCCGGGCAAAGATCAGCGTGCAGACCATCGCCGCAACCGGGTTGCCCGGCAGGCCGAACACCGGCGTGCCCTGCCACAGGCCCAGCGCCAGCGGGCGGCCCGGCTTCAGCGCGATGCGCCATTCTTGCAAGGCCCCCGCCGCGCGCAGCAGGGCCGAGACATGATCCTCGTCCCCCGCCGAAGCGCCGCCGCTGGTCAGGATCGCGTCGGTCTGTTGCGCAGCTTGGTCCAACCGGTCCCGCAGCGCGGCCCGGTCGTCGCCCACGCGGCCCAGATCGACCGCCACAAAACCCATCCGTTGCAGCATCGCCAACAGCATCGGGCGGTTCGCATCATAGATCTGGCTCGGCCCCGCGGCCTGACCCGGATCACGCAATTCATCGCCGGTAGACAGAACCCCCACGCGCAAGGGCGTGCGGACCGGGACCTCGGCCACGCCCACCGCCGACAGCAGCGCCAGATCGGCAGGCGTCAGGCGTCGCCCGCCAGACAGAGCCAAGGCCCCGGCCTGCACGTCTTCGCCGGCCTTGCGCGTGTTGGCACCGGCCTTCAAAGGCCCGTTGAAGGCGATGTGACCGTCCTGCACGGTCACGTCCTCTTCCAGAATGACGGTATCCACCCCCTCGGGCAGCGGCGCGCCGGTCAGAACGCGCAGCGCCTGCCCCTCCGGCACGGCCCCCGCAAACGGCACGCCCGCCGCCGCGCGTCCCTCGGCCAGCGGCAGAACATGCGGACCCTCGGGCCGACCACCGGCAAAACCGTACCCGTCCACTGCCGTGTTGGGCAGCGGCGGATTCGACCGTTGCGCGATCACTTCCTGCGCCAGAACGCGCCCGCAGGCTTGACCAACGGGCAGGGTCTCGACGCCGGCAACCGGGTGCAACCGGTCGCGCAGCAGGGCCAGCGCGTCATCGACCGGGGTCCATTCGACCCCCGGCGGCAGGGCGAAACAGTCGTTTTTCAGCGGTGGAGGCGCAATCTTTGGCATGGTCCGGTCCTCGGGCATGGTCAGGGGCTGGGCCGCGGCCCCAAGCCGACCTCGGCCAGGATGAAATCGGCAATGGCAGGCGTGTCGTTCAGATCGAAAACCGGACGGTCCAGATCCAGCGGCGTGTCGCTGGCCACCGCGCGGATCGTCGGATCGTCGGCGGCGATCAGCGGGTTTCCAGGCTGGGCGCGAAAAGCCTCGACCTTGGGGTGGCGCGCGCGCTTGTATCCCTCGACCAGCACCAGATCGACCGGGGACAGACGCGCCAGAAGATCGTCCAACGGCGGCTCGGGCGCGCCGCGCAGCTCTTGCATCACGGCGATGCGGCGGCTGGATGCCAGCAGAACCTCGGACGCCCCGGCGGTTCGGTGGCGGTGGCTGTCGGTGCCCGGCTGGTCCACGTCAACCGCGTGGTGAGCGTGTTTGACGGTCGAGACACTGAACCCGCGCCCGGTGATCTCGGCCACCAGCCGCTCCATCAATCCGGTCTTGCCCGCATTCTTCCAGCCGGTAACGCCGTAGACCTTCATGCCTGCTCCAACAGGTGCTGCGCCCGGATCAGATCTTCGGGCGTGTTGACGTTGAAGAACGGATCGAACGGGTCGGCCGGAAACAGCGCCTCGCGCCCGTCATGGCGGTCGGTCCACAGGACCACCTTGCGCAACCCGTCCGTCAGGGCCGCGCGCAGATCGTCGCGCAGAGCGACGGGCCACAGGCCGAAGGTCGGGTGCCGGTTCACCCGGCGGCCACCGCCCGATTTCAGCGCCGCGTCACCGGTGCGCGGCGTGGTGGCCAGAGCCAGCGGATGAGCCTGCCCCTGCGCCGCCCGCGTCAGCCGCTCGACCAGATCGCGCGGAAAGAACGGCGTGTCGGCGGCAGCGGTGACGATGCAATCAGCGCCCTGCCCCGCCGCCCAATCCAACCCGGCCAGAACGCCCGCTAACGGCCCGGCGTAACCCGTGATGCTGTCCGGCAGGACCGGCAGGCCAAGATCGGCAAAGCGCGCAGGGTCGCCATTGGCGTTCAGCGCCAGCCCGGCCACCTGCGGCGCCAACCGGTCGATCACATGCGCCAACAGGCTTTGCCCCCCCAGTTGCAGCAACCCTTTGTCTCCGCCGCCCATCCGCGTGGCCAGACCTCCGGCCAGTATGACGCCGAGGGGGCGTGATGCTTCAACTTCCATCGGCGCTTTTCCTTCGATGCTTCCTGTCCTCGACCGGGACGGTGGCCGGGTCCGCGTCGCGCAGCAGCCGGTCTTCGCCCGACAGGCAGACGAAACGTTGGCCACGCATCCGGCCGATCAGGGTCAGGCCGACCTCGCGCGCGATTTCGACGCCCCACGCGGTAAAGCCGGACCGCGAAGCCAGAACCGGGATGCCCATCATCGCCGTCTTGATCACCATTTCCGAGGTCAGCCGCCCGGTGGTGTACAGGATCTTGTCGCCGGACGCCTCGCCTTCGGACAACATCCAGCCCGCGATCTTGTCCACCGCGTTGTGGCGGCCCACGTCCTCCATATAGACCAGCGGGCGACTCTCACGGCACAGAACCGTGCCGTGGATCGCCCCGGCCTGCAGGTACAGCGACGGCGTGCGGTTGATCTTGGCCGCCACATCATACAGCCACGAGGTGCGCACCTGAACCTGCGGCAGGCGCACGCCCTCCAGCCCCTCCATCATGTCGCCGAACACCGTGCCCACCGCGCAGCCGCTGGTGCGGGTCTTTTTCTTCAGCTTGTCCTCGTACGAGGTTTCGCGGGTCGTGCGCACCACGACGGTTTCCAGATCGTCATCGTAATCGACCCGCGTGATCTCGTCATCGGGGCGCAACATGCCCTGGTTGCGCAAAAAGCCCAGCGCCAGATATTCCGGGTAATCGCCGATAGTCATGGCCGTCACGATCTCTTGCGAATTGAGGAAGATCGTCAGCGGGCGCTCCTCGACAACCGAGATGCGGCTGACCTCGCCGTTCTGGTCCACCCCCTCGACCGCGCGGGTCAACCGCGCCGCGCCGGGATCGGGGGCGATGATGTATTCCGACAGATCGGTTTCGGTGGCCAATTGCAACCCTCTCACTGACCCGCTACTGCTGCGCAGACCACCATAGGATCTAGCCATGGCAACCTCCACATCCAAGTCATACTATTGGCAGGGTTTTCGCGACGGGACCCCGTTCATCTTCGTGGCGGTGCCCTTCGGCACCCTGTTCGGCGTCTTCGCGACTGAGGCGGGCCTGAGCATTCTGCAGACCATGGTGTTCACCGCAGCCGTATTTGCCGGCGCCGCGCAGTTTGCATCGCTGCAGCTGCTGCAGGACGGCACACCCACGGCCATCATTCTGGTTTCGGCACTGGCCGTGAACCTGCGGATGGCCATGTATTCAGCGTCTTTGACGCCTTATCTGGGCGCGGCGCCCCTGTGGCAACGGGCCTTTGCCGCCTATCTTACGGTCGACCAATCCTATGCCTGCTCGATCGTCCAGTTCGAAAAGGAACCGGACATGTCGGTTCCGCAGCGCATGACCTATTTCATGGGGTCGGTTTCGCCGCTGGTGCCCATGTGGGTACTGGCAACCTTTATTGGCGCCTACCTGGGAACGCAGATCCCGGATAGCTGGGCACTGGATTTCGCGCTGCCGATCACCTTTCTGGCCATGATCGGCCCGATGATGCGCACTCCGGCCCATGTGGTCGCGGCTCTGGTCGCCATCGTCGTGTCGCTGCTATGCGTGGCAATCCCCTACAATCTTGGCCTGCTGATCGCGGGCTGCGCGGGCATGATGGCCGGTGCGCAGGCCGAAGTGATGCTGGAACGCAGAAAGGTAGCGTTATGACCACCCCCGATCAGACAACGGTCTGGACGATCATCGTCGGGCTGGCGCTCGGCAGCTATGCCCTGCGCTTCGTGTTCATCGGCTTTGTCGGAGACCGTCCGTTGCCGCCATGGTTGCTGCGGCATCTACGCTATACGGCGGTGGCCATCCTGCCGGCCCTGATTGCCCCTCTGGTCATGTGGCCCACGGCCACCGAGGGCCAGCCGGACCTGCCGCGCATGGCCTCGGCCGTGGTTGCCCTGAGCGTCGGGTTGATCACCAAGAACGTGCTGGCCGCCATCTTTGCCGGGGCCGGCACGCTGTATGGTCTGCTGTACCTAGTTGGTTGAAGCCGCTTCCAGCTGGTTGAGCGCGGCGTTGTTGGCCGCCAGCCCCGCCTGCAGATCGGCGCTGTCGTTTTCACGATATTCGGTCGTGACGACCCCCGGAATCTGCCCGAACTGATCGGACAACTTGACCGGGTAGAAGGTGGTCTGGATCTGCTCGAACCCGGGAACCTGCTGCAGCAGCCGAGCCGTCGAGTTGGCGCAGTAGGCGCCCGGAACCGGTCCGGACTGTTTGGCCAGCTGATAGGCGATCTCGGCCTGCTGGGGGGTCACCTGGATGGTCTGGATGCGCGCATAATGCGTTTCGCGTGCGTGCGAGCTGCGATAGGCACGCTCGACCGCGGGGGTGATGCCATACAGCACGTCATCCTTGATCGGCACCACGTCGGCGCGGAACGACCCGGCGGGGTCGAAAATTACCCGCTCGCTGGCGCTGATCATCAGCGAGGTATGCGCGCCAGACCCCGTACGCGTGTTGATCATCGTGTACAGGGTCAGCGTTGAGGGCCCCGGGTCACGGTAGGATCGCGCAACGATCTCGGACTGGTCGGCCTGAGGGCGCTGCGACGTGGCACAGCCTGCGACGGTCACTGCCAGCAGGCAGGCAATCAAGATGCGAAACATGACCCGTCAGTCCGGCTTATGCCCCAAAGATCGCAAGAAACAGGGCAATGAAGCAGATCACCACGACGCTGTAGGTGGTGAATTTGATGAACCCGTTGAAGGTTTTGGTCTGGACTGTGATGTCCATCTCGCCGTGCTTGTGTTCAGCCATTTCGAAAGATTCCCAATTCGCGTGTTTGCCGGTTTGGATAAATCATATTTTCCGGCCTGTCACGACGTCAATCGCGCGCAGATGCCCGAGTTCAGTCGCCCGTAGCCTCATCGGTGGCAAAAACCGAGCAGCCGGGATACCCGAAGCCCCACCGCCACGGCAGGCCGGTGCAGGGGCCACCTCCGAATCGGACGGCCATGAACATCGCCTCGGCGGTGATCGACATGGCCGACGTCACCTGCTCGGGCGTCATGTCGTACTGCGTGGCATAGTCCTGCGCATGCACGGCTCCGAATTCCTTGACGCAGGCGCGCAGGGCGCGGTCAGCCTCCAGCCGGGCGTCGAAACTGGCGTCGGCGGACGTGGCGCCCCCGGCGGTGTGATACGCGCGATCATGAGTTACGCAGCAGGATTCCCACGGCGGGTGGCTTTCGTAAACCGCGCGAAATCTGGGAAAGGTCTCTGCCACCAGCCGCCAGCTGGACGACATGCCCCCCGAGCAGCCATCGGTTTCAAACGCGCTCAATGGTTGCCCAACCGATTGCGCGATCAAAGCCCGATGCGCGGGCATCTCGACGCCGCGCATCAGATCCTGCGCCGAAGCCGAACCGGCAAGGCAGGCGAGCAAAAAACCGAAGCTAGGGGCTTTCATCGCGCATCGCCTCGGTATCGACCGACAGGCCGAAGGTCGTGGCCAGCCACAGCAGCAAGCGCTCGCCCGGTTCCATTTCCGCGCGGACACGCAGCACTTCACGCGCCATGGCGGGGCGGTCGGTGATCAGACCGTCGACACCCATCGAGGCCATCGACGACATCTGCAGCGGGTCATTCACCGTCCAGACATAGATATCCTTGCCTGCATCATGGACCGAGCGGATCAGCCCGGGCGTGACCATCCCGGCATTCACCGCGACGAAATCGCCCTCCAGCCCGGTCAGATCGCCCACCGCCGTGGCAGCCAGAACGCCGGCGCGCCAGTCCGGGCGCAACGCTTTCATCTTCTGCACCGCCGGGTATTTGAGCGACATCGTGGCGATGTCCTGCTCCATCCCGAATTCTTCGACGATGGCGGCCACGCGGTTTTCAA
Source organism: Ruegeria sp. BF8 (assembly GCF_056538625.1). Lineage (NCBI taxonomy): Bacteria > Pseudomonadati > Pseudomonadota > Alphaproteobacteria > Rhodobacterales > Roseobacteraceae > Ruegeria > Ruegeria sp. BF8. The sequence continues at coordinate 177,092 of NZ_JBQFTL010000004.1, forward strand.
GGTCGACATCATGGCCATAGTATTTCAGTTCGATGATGACCTTGGAATTGCCCTTCGCTGCCTTCAGAACCTCACGCAGGGTCGGAGTGCGCTGATCGGCATATTCGGGGTCGAACCAGCTGCCGATATCGATCTGCGCCACATCCTCCATCGTGGCATCCCAGACTTTCAGATTGACCCCGCCCAGCTTCATGAAGTCGCTGTCATGGGCCACGATCACCTCGCCGTCGGCGCTTTCTTGTACGTCGATCTCGACCCAGTCGGCCCCGTCTTCGATGGCCTTCAGCACCGCAGCCATCGTGTTTTCCGGCCGCAGCGCCGCCGCGCCCCGGTGGCCGATCACGTCGGCATGATCGGGTGCCGATATCTGGTCCAGGACGTCCTGGCTGAACCAGATCCCGGCCAGCAGGGCCACGATTGCCGCGGCAACGGTCACCAGAACCGGGGCGCGCAGATTTCCGGCTTCGGGATGGGGAAGCTCTGCCGCGCGAGGTTCAAAAAACCCATCCAGCAGAACCGCCAGCGCGCCCAGCGCCACAGCCGCCAGCACCAATCCGGCCAGAGACCACAGCCCGGCCACCAGCAGGCTGAGCGTCAGGGCAAACCGCAGGTTCGTACCCTGTTCGAGAGGTACAAGGTGGAACAAAAGGCTGGCCACAGCGGCAATCAGCGCAGCAATCGCCAGACGTACGGCCAGCCACAGTGCCAGTTCGATCTTCAACCGGCCGCGTTTGCCCTCCATTCGCCGGGCGCTTTCGGCGAAGGCGTCCGAGGGCGCAATTCCCTCGAACAGCACCAGATGCAGGGCGAGCGCCCAGGCCGACAGGCGGCGGATCAGCACCCAAGCCAAAGCCAGCACCACCAGCCCGATCAGCGCGACGGCCACCTGGAAGGCGGGCGGATGGAAGGTCAGGTAATAGTTGATGTCGTATTCGGTCAGCGTCCACCACGCGATCAGGCCCGCGACCGCCACGAAAGGCACCGCTAGAACAAGCACCCGCAGAATGAAGCGCACCGCGAAGGAAAACAGCGTCGGCAGGCGCGACAGGATCAATCGCAGCGCCGACCCGCCGGCCCGCCACGGGTCGCTCTCGCCCATCCTGAGCGATCCGGCCATGACCGAAAAGACGAACACCTCGGCCAACAGGAACAGGCCCAGAATGACCACCGCCGCCACGAAGCCAACCGGCGACAGGATGAACATGGCGATGTCCTGATCGGTCAGCGCAGTTTGATCGGACAGCATCACCGCCAGGTTCACGGTGAAGGCCACGCCGGGTGCGATCAGCGCGATGAGCAGCAGACGCACCGCCAGATAGATGGGAACAAAGGTCCGGCGTCGGACCCAGGCCCCGCGATAGGCATCTGTTACGGTTGAGAAATGTGACACGCCGGCCCCCTTTGAATGCTGAATTCATTCAAGGCCGCGCAGATGTGAATTGCAAGCGTGACGCTCAGCTTTCCTCAAGCTTGGCGGCCAGGCGAAAGCCGATCCGGTTGGCGGGCTTGTCCTCGACCGTTTTGGGCAGGGCGCGCAGCATGACGTTCAGCTGGCTGACATGCTGCACCAGCTGGGTGCGTGCGCCCGAACCGTCCGAGCCGTAGAAGGTGATCACGTCGGGGTCAAAATATCCCATCCCCTCGATCCGCATCACCCCGGCGTCACCGCCGGTAAAGCCCATGGCGACCTCGTGATCGGCATCGAGGGTCTGCTCGAAGTTCTGGATGTACAGGATCAGCCGCTCATACGCCCATTGGGCGGGGCTTTTGCTGTCGACCGGCTGGCGCAGGGGTTCGGGCAGATCCTTGGTGCCCGACGTGCTGTCCGGGTCAGCATGAACCTCATAGCACCGGGGCAGAGCCGCCGCTTCGGCGGCCTCGGCCGAGGTTTCGATCTTGTCCTGCATCGTCTCAACCTTTGCGCTGATACACCCATGCGCCGTCCTCACGGCGCGCCCGGGTCACGGCTCCAGTGTGATAAAGTTGGTTCAGATGCGCAACCGCTTCGACCAGCGCAAGACCGTATTCGCCGTCGCGGATCGGACGTTTGAACAGGGTCACGAAACAATCCGAGGCCGCCTTGGGCGCGTCCAGATCGTCCAGCAGGCGTGCAAGAGCGCCGTGATGGTTCTCGATCAGTTGCTTCATGCGGATCGGCAGGCCGATGAAGGGCAGCTTGTGGCCCGGCAACACCACCTGATCGGGCCGTGCCAGCTGTTGCAGGCGCTCACAGGCCTCCAGCCAGTCGGACACCGGGTCAGCCATCGGCTCGGTGGCATAGACGCCCAGGTTCGGGCTGATCGAACTGAGGATCTGGTCGCCCGAGATCACCAGGTTGTCGTCGCGGCTCCAGAACGTGGCGTGTTCGGGGGCATGGCCATTGCCCATATGCACGTCCCAGTCCCGCCCGCCCATGCGGATCACGTCGCCCTGCTTGATGCGGACAAAGCCCAGAGGCATCGGATAGACCGTGTCGGCAAAATTGAAGGGCCTCTCGGACATGCGCTTGGCCAGGATCTCGGGGGCCATGCCGGCGCTGCGGTAGAATTCCAGCGTCTCTTCCGGCCAGCTCTCCTGCACGTCCAGCGTCAGCATTCGCGCAAACAGCCATGCGGTACGGCTCGAAACCAGATCGGCGCCGTGCTCCGACTGGAACCACCCGGCATTTCCGACGTGGTCGGGGTGGTGATGCGTAACCACCACCCGGGTCACCGGCTTGCCCGCAAGCGGCCCGGCCATCAGGTCGGACCACAGGCCGCGCGTCTTTTTCGATGAAATCCCGGTGTCGATCACCGTCCAGCCATCGCCGTCATCCAGCGCGTAGACATTGACGTGGTCCAGCGCCATCGGCAGCGGCAGGCGCATCCAAAGCACGCCCTCGGCGATCTCGGTGGCTTGTCCGGGCGCGGGCGGCTCGGGCCAGGGATGGCGAAACGCCGGAGGCCGCGCGCCGTCCATCACGCGGCCAGTTCGTCGGCGCTGAGCGCGAACAGGTCTTTGGCCCCGATCTGCGCCTGATCCAGCAGGCCCGCGTATTCCGGCAGGCGCGCGGTGATGTAGTACCGCGCGAGCTTGGCGCGCGGACCATCCGGATCGGCCAAAGCGGCGATCAGGTGGTAATGCGCACCCAGCACGCGGGCAAAGGCGTTCAGATAGGCCACGGCCCCGGCAAAGCGATTGTTCATGTCCTCTTGCGCCACCTGCCACTCGGTCGCCTCGCGCAGGGATTCAGTCGCCTCCCATACCGGGCCGGCCAGCTCGGGCACGGTGGCGCGGGCGCGCTCGGCATGATCTTCGATCTCGTCCAGCAGGCGGGCGGCGGCTTCGCCCCCGTCCATCATCTTGCGGCCGACAAGGTCCATGGCCTGAATGCCGTTGGTCCCCTCGTAGATCGCGGTGACGCGAACATCGCGGTAATACTGCGCGGCGCCGGTTTCCTCGACATACCCCATGCCGCCATGCACCTGCAGGCCGGTCTCGGCCACGCGCATGCCGGTCTGGGTGCCGAAAGCCTTGCAGATCGGGGTCAGCAGGGCCGCCCGCGCGGCCCAGTCGGCGTTGTCGGTGGCCTTGGCCATGTCGATGGCCGCGGCATTGGCCAGCATGATCGCACGGGCGGCGAACAGGTCGGCCCGCATGTCCATCAGCATCCGGCGCACATCGGCATGATCGATGATCGTGCCCGAAGGCGTCTTGCCCTGCTTGCGTTCCAGAGCATAGGCCAACGCGTGCTGATAGGAGCCCTCGGCCGCGCCCACGCCCTGCCCGCCGACGCCGAGGCGCGCGTTGTTCATCATCGTGAACATGGCGGCCATGCCCTTGTGTTCCTGGCCCACCAGCCAGCCCTTGGCGCCGTCATACTGCATCACGCAGGTGGGCGAGCCATGCAGTCCCATCTTGTGTTCCAACGACACCACCTTCAGGTCATTCGCCACGCCCGGATTACCGTTTTCATCGGGGATGAACTTGGGCACCAGGAACAGGGAAATCCCCTTGGTCCCCGGCGCGCCATCGGGCAGACGGGCCAGAACCAGGTGGCAGACATTCTCGCAGAAATCATTGTCGCCCCACGAGATGTAGATCTTCTGCCCGGTGATCGCATAGGTGCCATCGCCGTTGGGTTCGGCCTTGGACGTCAGCGCGCCGACGTCAGACCCGGCCTGCGGTTCGGTCAGGTTCATCGTGCCCGACCATTCGCCCGACATCAGTTTGGGCAGGTACAGCGCCTTGAGCTCTTCGCTGGCGTGGTGTTCCAGCGCCTCGATCTGACCCTGGCTCATCAACGGGGCCAGCTGCAGCGACAGACAGGCGGCGCTCATCATCTCGTTGACGGCGGTGGTCACGGTCATGGGCAGGCCCATGCCGCCGTATTCGGGGTCACCGCTCATGCCGATCCAGCCACCCTCGGCGATCGCCTTCCAGCCATCGGCATAGCCGGGCGAGGTCCGCAGAACCCCGTTTTCCAGTCGCGCCGGCTCAAGATCGCCGGGGCGCTGCAGGGGGGCCATTACCTCTTCGCACATCTTGCCGGCCTCGGTCAGGATGGCGCTGACCACGTCCGGGGTGGCCTCGGCGAATTTCTCGGTCGCGGCGACGTCCTTGAACCCCACCACCTTGTCCATCAGGAACTCGTAATCAGTGACAGGAGCGCGATATGGCATGGTTTCCCCCGGAAATCGTGTGTCGGTCGCAATGGCGGGCTTGGAATCCATGGCCCGCGCCGGTATTCATCTAAGCTTGTTCGATTACCTATCCGTCCCCCTGTTGCAAGCAACCAAAACGCCGCGTCACCACCCATGATCCCCAACAGCACGCAATATCTGGATGCTGATCCCGCCGGGATTGCAGCCGCGGCCGACCTGCTGCGTCAGGGACTGTTGGTCGCCTTCCCGACCGAGACCGTCTACGGGCTGGGCGGCGACGCCCGCAACGGCGAAGCCGTCGCCGCGATCTACGCCGCCAAAGGGCGACCCAGTTTCAACCCGCTTATCGCGCATGTCGCCTCGGTCGAGGCCGCCAAACGCTATGTCGAGTGGTCGGACAATGCCGAAAAACTGGCAGCTGCGTTCTGGCCCGGTCCGCTGACGCTGGTGCTGCCGCTGCGCGCAGGGCATGGCGTGTCCTCGCTGGTGACGGCAGGGCTGGAGACGCTGGCCGTGCGGGTGCCAGCCCACCCAACCGCGCGCGCATTGCTGAGCGCAGTTGACGGACCCGTCGCTGCCCCATCGGCAAACCCCTCCGGTCGGATCAGCCCGACCACTGCGGCGCATGTGCGCGCAGGTCTGGACGGTCGGATCGCCGCCGTACTGGATGACGGACCCTGTTCAGTCGGGTTGGAATCGACCATCGTGGGCTTGGCCGGCACCCCCGCTTTGCTGCGGCCCGGCGGTGTGGCACTGGAACAGATCGAAACGGTTCTGGGCACGCGCCTGACCCGCCACAAGCCCGGAGATCTGCTGACCGCTCCGGGGCAGTTGCTGTCACATTATGCTCCGGATGCACCGGTGCGGCTGAACGCCACCGAGCGGCGCGGGGACGAACTGCTGCTGGGATTTGGCAATGTCGATTGCGACCGCAACCTGTCTGCCAGGGGTGACCTGATCGAAGCGGCGGCAAACCTGTTTGCGTATCTGCACGAACTGGACGGTACGGGGCGGCCGATTGCCGTCAGCCCGATCCCTTCCGAGGGCGTGGGGGCGGCCATCAACGACCGCCTGCGCCGGGCCGCGGCGCCGCGCAATTCCTGATCAGGCCCGACCGGCGCTGGCCGACAGCGTCAGCGGATCGACACCCAGCGTAGCCAAGGCGGCCTCCCACTTTTCGTCGTCGGCAACGTCAAAAACCAGTTTCGATGTGGCATCGGTCGTCAACCAGCCATTGGCCGCGATCTCATCTTCCAGCTGCCCCGGCCCCCATCCCGAATAGCCCAGCATCAGCATCGAGTTCAGCGGCCCCTTGCCAGAAGCGATATCTTCGAGCACGTCCAGCGTCGCCGTCATGCTGAAATCGCCGGCCACGTGCAGCGAATGCAGATTTGCGTCGTAGTCCGCGCTGTGCAGCACAAACCCCCGGGACAATTCGACGGGACCACCAAAATGCACAAGGCGTTCTCCGACAACCGGGATGCGGCACGCGATGTTCAACTGTTCAAGCAGCGTCTTGATCCGCAAATCCGACGGTTTGTTCACGATCAGACCCATCGCGCCGTCATCGCCGTGGCTGCACAGATACACCACTGAATGATCAAAGCGCGGATCGCCCATGCCGGGCATCGCAATCAACAGTTTTCCAGTCAGATCCATCAAAAAACTCGTGCGGCTTATTCCCTTACAATGACCTTGCGGAAGCCGGATTGGCAAGGGATCACGCCTGAAATCCCGCGATTTCTGCCGGTGACCAGAACGTGACTTGGCAAACCTGCCCGCAAGTCGCATGTATGGATCATGAGATCGCTGTTCAAACCCGTCCTGACCGTTGTTTCAGCTTGTCTGGCCCTGGCCGCACCTGCGCAGGGGCAATCGATCGACTCGATCGTCCGGCTGGACGTGATCGATGGCGGCCAATCCGAGGATGGAACCTATCTCACCGCGATCCGGTTGGATCTGGAACCCGGATGGAAGACCTATTGGCGGGCCCCCGGTGACGCCGGCATTCCGCCTGAATTCGACTGGCGCCGCTCCGGCAATGTCGGCGCGGTTGCGATCACCTGGCCCACGCCGCATGTCTTTGACCAGAACGGCCTGAAGTCCATCGGCTATGAAACCCAGCTGGTGTTGCCGGTTCGGATTACCCCCAAGGACGCATCCAAACCGGTACGGTTGCGCGGCGAGGTCGATCTGGGAGTGTGCAATGATGTCTGCATTCCCGCATCGCTGAAATTTGACCACGAACTGGACGCCGGCGCAGCAAGAAATCCGGCGATCGCGGCTGCGCTTGCGCAAAGGCCCTTCTCTGCACGCGAGGCTGGCGTTACCGGCGCGGCCTGTCGCCTGAGCCCGACCGCGGACGGTTTGCAGGTTCAGGTACAGATCGACATGCCCTCGGCCGGTGGTGCCGAATTTGCGGTGATCGAACCGGGGAACCCGGCCCTGTGGGCCTCGCAGACTGAAACCAAGCGGCAAGGCAACCGGCTGACCGCCACGTCCGAGGTGATCAGCCCAGACGGTCAGCCCTTTGCGCTGGACCGGTCCGCCGTGCGGATCACGGTTCTGGGGACCAAACACGCGGTCGACATTCTGGGCTGCAGCGCGGGCTGAGCGGATGCAGCAGGTTCCCCGGATCGGCGCACTGGCGGTTGTCGTAGATCAGGGCCATGTCCTGCTGGTGCAACGCAGCAAGGCCCCCGATGCCGGTCTCTGGGGATTTCCGGGCGGCCATGTGGAGTGGGGCGAAACCGTCTTGCAGGCCGCCGCGCGCGAGTTGATGGAAGAAACCGGTATCGAAGCAACCCCGCAGGCATATCTGGGCAACCTTGATCTGCTGGTCCGGGATTCGGCCGGACAGATCACCGCCCACTATTTGCTGGTCGGCGTGTCCTGCCGCTTCGGATCCGGCACTCCGGTCGCAGCGGATGATGCGCAGGATGCGCGTTGGTTCCCAATCCGGCAGGTGCTGGACCGCGACCTTGCCATGAGCGCCCGGGTGCCCGACCTTCTGTCTCAGGCACTGGCCCGGGATGAAAGCCTGACATAAAGCGCCCCGGACACGATCAGGCTGACGACCAGAATGGCAACCGCACCGGCCGCGAACGCTCCCAGCCCCATTCTCAGCAACGCCAGACCGTCCTCGCCGCCGTACAGCCCGGACAGCACACCCAGCGGCGCGCCGGCCAGAACCGGCCAGACCATGGTGACCAGCAGCCAGAGGATCATCGCACCGCCCGTCCCCGCGGCCGCGACCCGGACCACCTTGTCCGGCGCCCGCAAGGCGCGGCGCATGGCCGTCATCGGGCGAGAAATATCACTCAGGATCGCCAGCAACGCGGGAACCAGGAGCAGCACTAGCACCATGCCGAACCCGAGCCCGTAGACCAGTGTGATCACCGTGGGTTTGAGGAATTGCGCCTGCTGCGACCCTTCGTACAGCAACGGGGCCAGCCCCATCACCGTCGTCAGCGTGGTCAGCATCACGGGACGCAACCGGTCAGCGGTTCCTTCTATGATCGAGGGCACCAGCCCGCGATCCTGCTGATACCCATCAATGGTCGTTATCAAAACGATCGAGTCATTGATGATGATACCGGTCATGCCCAACAGGCCGACGACCGTGAACATGCTTAGCGGAACGCCCCAGATGTAATGCCCCCAGATGGTGCCGACCAGTCCAAAGGGAATGATCGCCATCACCACAAGCGGCCTTGTCCAACTGGCGAAGATCCACGCCAGAACAAGATAGATTCCGGTCAGGCACAGGATCAGACCGGTACGCGCCTCGGTCAGGAACTCGTCCTCCTGTTCGCTCAGACCGGCCATGCGCCACTCGACCTGATACTCGGCGGCGATATCAGGCAGGATTTCCTCGCGCATGGCGCGGGTGATTTCCGCGGCCTGGGCCGGGTCATCCTCGGATATGTCCCCGTTCACTGCGATCACCCGCAGGCCATTTTCCCGGCGCACCGTCGAGAACCCCGACTCGCGCTTGACCGAGACGATGTCAGCCAGCGGGACATAGACCCCGTCCGGTGACCGCATCAACGTGCGTTCCAGGAAATCTGCGGTCAGCTCGCTTTCGGGCAGTTCGACCCGGATCTCGGCGCTGCGGGGACCGTCGGGGAATGTCGCCGCCTCGATCCCGTTCAAACGGTGACGCAGAACCCTGCCCAATGTCTCGATGCGGAAACCCAACGCCTCACCCTGTGCCGTCAGATCCAGAATGTATTCTTCCTTGTCATAGGCCAGATTGTCTTCCAGCGCTGAAACCTCGGGGTATTTCGACAGTTCCGCCTGCAGGGCCTCGGACGCGGATTTCAGTGTGTTCACGTCCGCGCCGAAAAGCTGCACGTCGATGGCATCACCACCCGGACCCGAGCGCCAGCCGCGGAACGTCAGCAATTCGACCTTGGGATGGCGCGGAACGAATTCCTGCAGCTCGCCCACGAATTCAAAGCTGGAATAAGGTCGCAGGTCGGCATCGATCAGCTCGATCGAGATACCGCCCAGCAAATCGCCATCCTTGCCATCGGCGGCGGACAGACCATAGCCGGCGCTGCCCCCGATCTCGGCCAGAACATAGTCGATCGGGTTGCGACCGTGGCGTTCTTCGTAGATCTGGCCCAGCTCTTCGGTGGCGCGCTGCAGAATGTGCATCATTTCGATCGTGTCGGCGCGGGTAGCGCCTTCGGCCATGATGAAATTGCCGGTGACCGAGCCCCGCTCGGGCGCGTTGAAAAACCGCCAATTGACGTCGCCCTTGATGAACAGCGCTATCTGGCTGGCCAGAATGGCGATCATCAGGGCCACGATCACGTATCGCGCCCAGATTGCCCACGCCACCAAAGGTCGGAAAAGAGTGTCGCGCACCCAGCGAAAACCCCTGTTCACAACCCGGTTGGGCCAGTCATACCAGTGTTCCTTGGCCGAATGTGCGATGGCATGCGCCATGTGGTTCGGCAGGATCAGAAAACACTCGATCAACGAGGCGATCAGTACAGCGATCACCGTAAAGGGAATGTCCCGGATCAGCTCTCCGAACCGTCCGCCAATGGCGGTCAGACCGAAAAAGGCGATCACGGTCGTGACCGTGGCCGCAAAAACCGGCATCGCCATGCGCCGGGCGGCGCGCTCGGCGGCAACGACCGGTGGCTCGCCCAAACGGCGGGCCCGGAAATCGGCGTGTTCCCCCACCACGATCGCATCATCCACCACGATACCCAGCGTGATTATAAGGCCGAACAACGAGACCATGTTGATCGACAGCCCGCCGATATACATGAAGGCGATGGCCGCCGACATGGCCACCGGAATACCGGCTGCGACCCAAAAAGCGATGCGTGCATTCAAGAATAGGAACAGCAGGCACACCACCAAGCCCAGCCCGACCAGCCCGTTGTCGATCAGAATGTCCAACCGGTCGGTGATGGCCTGCGCCCGGGTACGGATCAGCTCGACCGAGATACCATCCGGCAGGCTCGCCTGCATCTCGGCAACCACATCCTCGACCGTGTGCTGAATGTCGATCGCGTCCCCCAGGTTCGACCGGTCCACCCGGACGGACATGGCCGGATTTTCGCCCACGAAATAGCTGCGATTGCGGGTAACGCCCTCGACCCGGATCTGCGCGACATCGCCGACCACCAGCTTGGACCCGTCCGGATAGGTGCGCAAAGCGATGCGCTCGATCTCCTCCGGGGTGCGCTTTTCGACACCGGTGCGGATCCGGGCGTTTGCGCCGGTCACGTCCCCGGCCGGATTGGCCGTGACCTCGGCCGCGACCGCCGAGGCGATCTCGGACAGGGTGATGTCGTTGGCGATCAACTGCGCGGTGGGAACTTCGACCACGATGCGTGGGGCCGCAAGGCCGCGGATCGTGGTCCGCGTGACACCGGCAGCGAACAGCCGATTGATCAACTCATCCGTGAATTTGGCCAGCTGCCCGGTCTCGATCGGGCCGGTGAGGACAACATCCGTCACCCGGTCTCGCCACGCGGCCCGCCGGATGGACGGTTCTTCGGCGTCCTCAGGCAGGTTGGTCACGCTGTCGACCGCAGTGCGCACTTCTTCGACGGCGCGGCTCATGTCCCAGTTGGGTTCAAATTCCAGCGCGATGCGGGCCGATCCTTCGCGAGAGGTCGACTCGGTGCTGGCAACGCCTTCGACCGCCAGCAATGCAGGTTCAAGGATCTGGACAATCCCGTTGTCCACATCCTCGGGCCCCGCACCATCCCATTCGACGTTGACATTGACCCGTTCCAGGATCACGTCCGGAAAGAACTGCGCCCGCATGTTCGGCGCCGAAGCCGCGCCGAGGACCAGCATGATCACCAGCAGAAGGTTGGCAATGGTCCGGTGACGCGTGAAATAGCTGAGGATGCCGCTGGCCGCGCCCGGGATCTCGCGCATCATGGCGCCTATCCCCCGGCCCGGTTTTCAAGCCGCCGCAACAGAGACGACGGCACCTTCGCCTCGCTCAACTGAGCAAGAACACGGGTCTTGGCGTCCTGGGACATGCGGTCGCTGGCCTCGACCTGCGCCACCAGCCGCGCGCGGTGCTCGTCGGTCAGCTCGACCATGTCCGGCTCGACCGCGGCGCTGTCTTCGATGCGAACCGGGCGCACGCGGACCCCCGATCCCAGCAGCGGGGTCCGACCCACCACGACTTCGCGCCCTTCCAGCCCGGCGCCGCGCAGCAGAACTTCGTCCCCTTGCCGGCGCACCAGCTCGACCGGGAGCGTTTCCAGCCGGTCGTCGTCGCCCAGCACCAGCACGGTGCCTTGCGCATCCAGAACCGAAGACGGGAGACGCACGACATTATCCAGCGGCTGTTCCTCGACCGAAACGGTCACGAAATCGCCGGGCTTGAACCCCGGCGCGTCATCAAGCCGGGCATAAAGCAACCGGCCGGTCTGGCCCTCGCCGGCCGACCCGCTGTCGCGGCTGATCCGACCGGTGGCGCTCAGGTCCGTGCCCGTCACCTCAAGCGAGATGGTCACCGGTGCCGGGATCAGCTTGCCCTGATCGTCCAGCAACCGCACGTATTGCGCGGTCGAAACACGGAACGCGACCTCCAGCGCGAACGGGTCGACCAGTTCGGCCAGCTTTTCATTTGCCGTGACCAGGCGCCCTTCAACCAGCGTGACACCAGTCAGCGTCCCGTCGAACCGGGCGCGGATGGTCATGTCTTCCAGATCGCGTTCCGCCGATTCCAAAGCGATACGGGCCCGCGCCAGCAACGTCGTTGCCTGATCGACGCGGGACTCGGCCTGCGCCAAAGCGATACGGCGCGACAACACGGTCTGCCGGGCCGAGGCCGCGGCCAATTCGGCCTCTTCAACGCTGGCGGTCGCGCCCACGCCACGGTCCAGCAAATCCTTCTGACGCTGCAGGGCCCGTTCCCGCAGATCCGATTGGGACTCGGCGGCCTTCAATTCATCCTGTGCCAAAAGCAGGGCGCGTTCGGCATCGCGTTCTTCAAACTGGGCATCCAGCAGGTCCGACCGCGCCCGGTCCAGCGCCGCCTGCGCATCGGCCGGGTCCAGCTCGACCAGAACTTCGCCTGCACGCACAACCCCTCCATCCTCGAAGTTTTCCGCCAGCCCGATGACGCGGCCGCCCAGCGCCGCCCGCAACTCCAGACGCCTGCGGCTTTGAACTTCGCCAAATGCTTCCAGATAGGGGGTGGCGGTTTGTGGCTCGGCCCTCTGAACCGTGACGGCGAACACGCGTTCGCGCGCCTGCGGGGGTTTGTTGTCGCGGGTCATGACCTCTTGCACTGCGCCGGTGATCATCTGCGCCGCGACAATCAACAGCGCAAGCATCAGGGATGCCAGAAAGACACCGATGAGGCTCTGCCGCAGAAATCGCATTGATCTTTCACTCCGGTTGCAACGGGACGCCGTCTATTAATAGGTAGCCGGGCCGGAAAAAATACCAACCCACAAGGCGGTTATGAGCCGTTAAACGTACGACCAGTCTACTTCCGTCGCAGATGTTCGTCCAATCTGGGCATGATTTCCACGAAATTGCAGGGCCGGTGGCGATAATCCAGCTGTTTTTCCAAAATGCCGTCCCAGGCATCCTTGCAGGCCCCTGGGCTGCCCGGCAGGGCAAACAGATAGGTTCCGCCGGCGACGCCACCTGTGGCCCGCGACTGTACAGCCGAGGTTCCGATCTTCTCCATCGAAATCAGGGTGAAGACGGTGCCAAAAGCCTCGATTTCCTTTTCGTAGACATCGCGATGCGCCTCGACCGTGACATCGCGCCCGGTCAAGCCGGTGCCGCCGGTCGAGATCACCACGTCAATCTCGGGGTCGGCGACCCACGCCCGCAACTGCTCGGCGATCTGGGCGCGCTCGTCCTGAATGATCTTGCGGTCGGCCACGGAGTGCCCCGCACGCTCGATCCGGTCGACCAACGTTTGCCCCGAACGATCTTCGGCCAGTGACCGCGTGTCCGATACGGTCAGAACAGCGATGCGGATGGGGATGAATTCCATGGTTTCATCAATTCGGGACATGTCGTGTCAGGCTCTTTCCATGATGGCCAGCCGGGCCGCCAGAGTGACGAACACGCCGCCGCTGACCCAGCCGAGAATTCGCGAAGCCCGCGGGCTTGAAATCAGCGCTCGCCCGGCGCCGCCGGCAAATGACCCCACCAGGGCATTCACGACGAACCCGCCCACAGCGATGATCGCGCCCAGCAGCAGAAACTGAGCCAGAACCGATCCGTTGGCCGGCGATACGAATTGCGGGATGAAAGCCAGAACAAACAGAATGATCTTGGGATTCGTCATGTTGACCAGCATCCCCTCGCGAAAGGCATGGCCCGAAGGCTGCATTGGAGCGTCAGTCCGGACCGCACCGTTCCGGATGGTGCCCCAGGCCAGATACAGCAGGTAGGCCACGCCCAGCCAGCGAATGACGTCGAACAGCCAGGGCATAGTCGCGACCGCCGCGCCAAGTCCCAGCCCAGCCAGCAGAACATGAACCATCAGACCAGTCGAGACACCGGCACTGGCCACGATGGCCGATCGGGCGCCCGACCGAAGCCCAAGCCCGAAGCAAAACATCATGTCAGCCCCCGGCGTCATGTTCAGCGCTATGGCGGCTGGGATGAAGGTCAACAGCGTTGCGTATTCGATCATGGATCGACCTCGAACCAATTCACCTTGGGCCCCAGATTCGCGATCCGGGTGCGACCGATCTCGCCGCGATAACCCCAGCTGTCGTGGATATGACCGCACAGAGCAAAGTCAGGTTGAATCCGTTCCACCGCGTCGCGCACTGCGCTCGATCCGATCGACTGCCCCTGCGAGGTCCGGTCGCCTTTGCCCTTGGGCGGGGCATGCGTGATCAGGATGTCGGCCGACGCGCAGCGATTGAGCAGCTCTGCGGCCTCGGCTTCGGTCAGGTCGCAGGACCAGTCACCAAATGGCGTGACCGGTACGCCATAGCCAAGTCCGAACAAGCGCAGCCCGTCCACGGTCATGCCTGTTCCGTGCAGAACATGCACGCCGTCCGGCACAGCTGCCGCCAGCTCCTCGGCGTTTTCGGCGTTGCCGGGAACCAGAACCATCGGCGCGGAAATGCCGGAAAGCATATCCATCGCCTCGTCCAGACCCTGACGCATGTTGCAATAGTCACCCGCGCCGATCACCAGGTCAGCTTCGACGCTGGCTGCCACCAGTTCCGCAGCCCGATTGCGGGCCATGTGCAGGTCGGAAAAGGCCAGAATCTTCATTCCTTGTTCTCCAAATATGCGCGCAGATCCAACAGATCGGCCCAGGCCTGGCGCTTGGCATGGGGCTGGCGCAGCAGATAGGCGGGGTGCAGCATGGGCAGAACCGGCAGATTCAGCGCCTGATCCCACTGCCCGCGCAGACGCGTTATGCCGCGCTTGTTCAGAACCGCCTGGCAGCTGATGTTGCCCATCACTACCAGGACCTTTGGCTTGGACAGGGCCACGTGCCGTTCCAAAAACGGCTGCATCATCGCGATCTCGTCCGGCCGCGGGTCCCGGTTCTGCGGCGGGCGCCAGGGCAGGACATTGGTGATGTAGACGTTTTGGGCGCGGTCCATATCGATCGCGGCCAGCATCCGATCCAGCAACTGCCCGGCGCGGCCAACGAACGGCTTTCCAGCGCGGTCTTCTTCACGGCCCGGGGCCTCACCGACGATCATGACCGGCGCACCGGGTGTCCCATCAGCAAAGACCAACTGTCGCGCGCCACGCTTCAGATCGCAGTGTTCGAACGCCTCCAGAGCGGCGCGCAGCTGATCCAGAGACGATGCCGCAGACGCAGCCTTCTTTGCCTCGACCACCGGATCCGCCTTGGCGGGCTTTTGCACCGCGGGCTGCGCTACGGCGGATTTTTTGACCTTTGGCGCGGTATCCGGCAATGCATAGCGGTCAACCGGCGCGTCGACGATCGCGTCGGTTACGCCCAGCTCAACCTGCCATTCCAGCAGGGCACGCGCGGTGTAAGGGTCAAGGGCCGATTCCATGACCATCAATCTACTCAGCTTTGCGGGAAGGGAAAGCAAATTGGCCTTGCCTTGGCGCATTGCCGGGCCGACGATGGTCCCCGTCATGACGCGAACCCTGGGCCTTCTGCTGATCACTCTGTTCGCCCTGCTGCCCGGCGGGTCGGAGGCGCAGTCGTTTCTCAACAATCAAGGCCAATGCCGTGGGGGCCAGTTTCAGTGCGGTCTGAAATGCTGCTCGGTCGGCCAGCGCTGCAGCTATGACGGGTTCTGCATTCAGGCCGGGGGCACCTATTGCGGCGGCGGGCGGTCCTGCGGACCGTTCGAGAAATGCGTGGCCGGGGGCACCCGATGTGCGCCCGCGGGCGCGAACAAATGCGCCTCGCGGCTGGATTGCCCCAGCGGGTCCTTCTGCAACGCGCGCGGCGAATGCGAGCGCAGTTCGCCGGATTTCGACCCCTCACCGAAACCGGCAACACCCTGCGATGACGGGCGGACCTGCGCAGCCGGTTCGACCTGCCTGCCGGGCGGCGGCTGTACGCGCCCCGGCTGGTATCTGTGCGAAGAGACCGGATCGCAATGCCGCACCGGGTTCAAATGCTCGGCTAATCAGGGCTGCGTGCCCAGAAAGGCCGTCGATTGCGGATACGGCAAGTGGTGCCGGCCCGGCGAGCAGTGCCTGCCCGAAGGCGGATGCGAGAAACTGCCCGACGGGGACTGACTCCAGTTGCCCCGACGCGCTGCGCTTTCTATAAGCGGCGCGACTGTCAGACAGGAGCCCGGCCCATGCGTTTCGCCCATCGTCACCTACTTGGCATCGAGCATCTGTCCCAATCCGACATCACCGCCATTCTGGACCTGGCCGAAAAATACGTCGATCTGAACCGGCAATCGGCCAAGCACTCGGACGTTCTGGCGGGGCTGACCCAGATCAACATGTTCTTCGAGAACTCGACCCGCACGCAGGCCAGTTTCGAATTGGCGGGCAAGCGGCTGGGTGCGGATGTGATGAACATGGCGATGCAGGCCAGTTCGATCAAAAAGGGCGAGACCCTGATCGACACGGCGATGACGCTGAACGCCATGCATCCCGACCTGCTGGTAGTGCGGCATCCGCATTCGGGCGCGGTAGACCTGCTGGCGCAGAAGGTCAACTGCGCGGTGCTGAACGCCGGCGACGGGCGGCACGAGCACCCCACGCAGGCGCTGCTGGATGCGCTGACCATCCGGCGGGCCAAGGGGCGGCTGCACCGGTTGAACGTGGCTATCTGTGGGGATGTCGCCCATTCCCGCGTCGCGCGATCGAACCTGATCCTGCTGGGCAAGATGGAGAACCGCATCCGCCTGATCGGCCCGCCGACGCTGGTGCCTGCGCAATTCGCCGAATTCGGGGCCGAGATCTATGACGACATGACCGAGGGCCTGCGCGACGTGGACGTGGTGATGATGCTGCGCCTTCAGAAAGAGCGGATGGATGGCGGGTTCATCCCGTCGGAACGGGAATACTATCACCGCTATGGTCTGGACGCCGCCAAGCTGGCGCTGGCCAAGCCGGACGCCATCGTGATGCATCCCGGCCCGATGAACCGCGGGGTCGAGATCGACGGCACGCTGGCTGACGACATCAACCGCTCGGTCATCCAGGAGCAGGTCGAGATGGGCGTCGCCGTGCGCATGGCCGCGATGGAACTGCTGGCTCGCAACCTGGAGGAGGCGGCATGAGCGATCTGGACATCTCGGCTGGCGAGCGCGGCGTGATCCGCCTGTTCGCGCTGGACATGCGCCCCGAAGAGGCGAAATTCCTGCGCGAGCCCGGCGCGGCGGATCAGGTTCTTGGGGTCTCGGGGCTGGACCCCGAGCAGATCGACGTGTTTCCGGTGTCCGACCTCGAGGACCTGGGCCTCTACGGCTATCTCAGCGAGGGCTGCGGCGTGTCCGAGGACCAGCTGGACCGGGCCAAACTGGAGTCGGTCGACGGCTGGGTTTTGGTGCTGCGCAGCGCGGCCCTGAGCGCGCGCGCGGCCACGCTGAGCCCCGACCCGCGCCTGCGCCTGATAGGCCTTTACACCGAAGAGGCCACGAACTGGAGCGGTGGCGCCATCGAGACCGAAAGCGCCCGACCCTACTCGGCCGCGCAAAATCCAGTTTCGAGCGAGCAACCCCGCCGGACGGGATCGGCCTTGCTTGCCTTGATCATCCTGTTGGTCATCGGAGGTGCTCTGTGGCTGATCCTGTGACCTTTGCGCCGGACAAGGGCGCCTATGTCCGTACCAACGCCTGGTTGGCCGCGGGCGCGATGGCGGGGGCGATGCTCGTGCTGTGGCTGATCGGAAATCCCTATGTCTGGACCGGCGCCCCGGCCGGTCTGGCGGCGGTGGGCGTCCGGGCGTGGTACCTGGCCTCGGAGGAACTGGTGGCCAACTGGCAGATGACCGACACCACCCTGACCGGACCCGGCGGGCGCAGCGTGCCGCTGAACCAGATCGCGGCCGTGAATATCATGGGCAGCTTCGTGCAGATCGTCACCAAAGGCGGCGACAAGCACCTGATCAAGTACCAGGCCGACCCGGCCGCCACCAAAGCCGCGATTGAAAGGGCAATGGCATGACCAACCTGATCTTCACCAACGCCCGCCTGATCGACCCCGAAGCCGGAACCGACGCCCTGGGCTGGCTGCATGTGGCCGACGGGCGCATCTTGGCCAGCGGCGACGATCCGGCGCCCGAGGCGGACGCGCAGGTGATTGATTGCGGCGGTCAGTGTCTGGCCCCCGGCATCGTCGATATCGGCGTCAAGGTCTGCGAGCCGGGCGAGCGACACAAGGAAAGCTACAAATCCGCGGGCCTTGCCGCCGCGGCCGGAGGCGTGACCACAATGGTCACCCGCCCCGACACCCTGCCTGCGATCGACACGCCGGAAACGCTCGAGTTCGTCACCCGACGCGCGCAGGCCGACACGCCCGTCAACGTGCTGACCATGGCCGCTCTGACCAAGGGCCGCGACGGGCGCGAGATGACCGAGATCGGGTTTCTGATGGATGCGGGCGCGGTGGCTTTCACCGACTGCGACCATGTGGTGACGGACACCAAGGTGTTTTCCCGCGCGCTGACCTATGCCCGGGCCTGCGGCGCGCTTGTCATCGCCCACCCACAGGACCCGGGGCTGAGCCACGGTGCTGCCGCCACCAGCGGCAAATTCGCCGCCCTGCGCGGTCTGCCCGCCGTTTCGCCCATGGCCGAGCGCATGGGTCTGGACCGCGACATCGCCTTGCTTGAAATGACCGGCGCGGCCTATCACGCCGATCAGATCACCACGGCCCGCGCCCTGCCCGCCCTGGAACGGGCCAAGCGCAACGGGCTGGACATCACCGCCGGCACCTCGATCCACCACCTGACGCTGAACGAGCTGGACGTGGCCGACTATCGCACCTTCTTCAAGGTCAAGCCGCCGCTGCGCTCCGAGGACGACCGGAAGGCGGTTATCGAGGCCGTTCGGTCCGGCCTGATCGACACGATCAGTTCGATGCACACGCCGCAGGACGAGGAAAGCAAACGCCTCCCGTTCGAAGAGGCGGCCTCGGGCGCGGTGGCGCTGGAAACCCTGCTGCCGGCCGCACTGCGCCTGTATCATGCCGATCAACTGGACCTGCCGACCCTGTTCCGGGCCATGACACTGAATCCGGCGAAACGACTGGGGCTGGACTGCGGCCGCCTGAGCGCGGGCGCCCCGGCCGATCTGGTTCTGTTCGACCCGGATGTGCCCTTCGTGCTGGACCGGTTCACGCTGAAATCGAAATCGCAGAACACCCCGTTTGACGGACAGCGGATGCAGGGTAAGGTCACCGCAACCTACGTTGCAGGCAAAGAAATTTTCCGGAGATCCTGATGCCCGTTTTCGACAGCTCGACGACCCAACTGATTATCTGGGCCGCGATCGGATACCTGATGGGGTCGGTACCTTATGGCATGATCGTTGCGCGGGTGATGGGACTGGGCAACCTGCGCCAGATCGGGTCCGGCAATATTGGTGCCACCAACGTGTTGCGCACCGGCAGCAAGGCGGCGGCGGCGCTGACTCTTCTGTTCGACGCCGGCAAAGGCGTGGTCGCGGTCCTGCTGGCCCGGGCACTGGCCGGCGACGATGCCGCCCAGGTCGCGGCGCTGGCGGCTTTTGTCGGCCATTGCTACCCGGTCTGGCTGAGCTTCAAGGGCGGCAAGGGCGTGGCAACTTTCCTGGGCCTGTGGCTGGCGCTGGACTGGCGGGTGGGCGTTGCGTGCTGTCTGACATGGCTGGTCGCTGCTGCGATCTGGCGAATCTCGTCCCTCGGCGCGCTGGCCGCGGCAGCCCTGTCGACAACATGGGTGATGATCCTGACGGACGGGTCGACCTTTTTGCTGGGCGTCGTTCTGACGCTGCTGATTTACTGGCGCCATCGCGAAAATCTGGCCCGCATCAAGGCGGGAACAGAGCCCAAGATCGGGAAATCGTGACCGCGCCGGCCGACTTTTTGGACGCATTCTTTGCCTTGCCGGCGGGTTCGTTCACCGGAACCGCAAACGGTCGAAGCTATTCGGTCACGCGGCTGGCGATGGCCGGCGGCAAATCGCACAAGCTGGTCGCCCATGAACGGGGTGGTGCGGAATACATCAGTATGAACCTGTACCTGACGGATCAAAGCGGCGCTTTGCTGCGCCCCTGCGAGGTGCCTGCCGCCAAGGTCGTACGCTTTGTTCTGGCCCTGGTACCCGACAGCTGAACCGCAGACCGATCTGCGCTTGCGAACAGACCGCCTGGTATTTCCGCACATTCACGTTTGATTGCTTTGAACGTGATCGCCGCCTTTCCCACCTGAGTTTTCGTGACGCTCAATTACCGGGTGCACGAAACGCAATTTCGGTGCTGAAACGCCCGCGCTTGGACATGCCGGGCAGCCCGATCACGAAAGGTGGAACCATGAACAAGATCAAATCCCTGTTGGGCGGCGTTGCGCTGTCTGTGGCAATCGCAAGCTCGGCCCTGGCGGCCGGGGTAGAAATCAACGCCTCGTCGACCGGTTTGGCGATGCAGGGTTACGACCCGGTGGCGTATTTCACTGAAGGCGAGCCGACCAAAGGCAGCTACAAGATCACGGCGTTGCACAACGATGCGCTGTACCGTTTTGCCACCGAAGAGAACAAGGCTGCGTTCGAAGCCAATCCCGAGGCCTACCTGCCGGCCTACGGCGGCTACTGCGCCTTCGGAGCGGCCATGGGGTTCAAGTTTGACGGCGATCCGACCTACTGGAAGATCGTGGACAACAAGTTGTACCTGAACCTGTCGGAAGACATCCAGCAGCGTTGGGAAGGCGACATCCCCGGCTTCATCGAGAAAGCCAGCGTCAACTGGGAAACGATCGCCGACAAGGATCCGGCCGAACTGCAGCAATAATCTGCTGAATTGGCGGTAAGGATCGGCGGCAGAATGCTTCTGCCGCCGATCGTGATTTGAAGCCCCACGACCCCGAACCTATCTGATCAGAACAACACTCCAATAGGGCGGCCAGACGCCGACCTTGCGGAAATCCGGGTCGGAATCACAGCGAAAAACCAATGATCCGGCCCACCGACCGGAACGTAAAGATCAATACAAACCTTCAGGCCAACCAAGGGCCGAGGCAGATAACTTCCAACGAAAGGATAGCAAGATGACGAGCAAACTGGCACTTTTGACCACCGTCGCAACTTTTGCAGCCGGCACCGCCATAGCGCAGTCCTCGGGCGATTGGACCGGGTTCTATGCAGGTGCGCAGGTCGGCTACGCGGATATCGGCACCAGCCTGTCCGGTGTGGACGGAAACGGGGCCATCGGCGGTCTGATCCTTGGTTACGACTATGATCTGGGCGACTGGGTCGTGGGCGGCGGCTTTGACTATGACTGGTCTGATGTCGACCTTTCGGGTGCCGCAACGGTCGAAGACGTCTGGCGGCTGAAAGCCCGCGCCGGCTACAAGGTCAACCCGCAGGGGCTGCTGTACGGTGTCGCCGGTTACGCGGATGCGGGAACGGACACGCTGGGCAGCGACGATGGATGGTTCATCGGCGCCGGTTATGAACAGATCGTCGCGCCGAACGTCAGCATCGCGGGCGAGCTGCTGTACCACGAGTTCGACAATTTCAACTCGACCGGTGTCGACGTGGATGCAACCACGTTCCAGATCCGGGCGGCATACCGCTTCTGATCCCTCGCGCAGAATCGAACGGGCCCGGCACAGCGTGCCGGGCCTTTTTCATGGCACCAGGATCGTGCTTCCGGTTGTCTGCCGCGCCTCCAGTGCGCGGTGCGCATCGGCGACCTGATCCAGTTCAAAGCGTTGATCGATGTGAATCTTGACCTCGGCGCCGGCCACCTTGCCGAACAGCCGCCGGGCCATGGCCTGACACACGGAATGGTCCGCGATATGGGTGAACAGCGTCGGCCGGGTGATCTTCAACGACCCCTTCTGCCCAAGAATGCCGATGTTGAACGGTGGCACGGGTCCAGACGCATTGCCGAAGGAAATCATCATCCCCAATGGCTTGAGGCAGTCCAGCGAGCCTTCGAACGTATCGGCACCAACAGAGTCCATGACCGCATCGACCCCTTTTCCGCCGGTTATCTCGGCCACGCGGGACGCAAAATCCTCGGTCCGGTAGTTGATGCAGTGTGTGGCGCCGTTGAACTGGGCCAGACGGCACTTGTCATCGGTCCCGGCCGTGCCGATCAGCTTGATGCCTTCGGATTTGGCCCACTGGCACGCGATCAGGCCGACACCCCCGGCGGCGGCATGGAACAGAACCGTGTCACCACGTTTCAGCGGCGTGGTGCGGTGAAACAAGTATTCAACCGTCAAGCCCTTGAGCATCATGGCCGCCGCGGTCTCGAATGAGATTCCGCCGGGCAAGGGGCACACCTGCGACGCGGGCATCACCCGCGCCTCGCAATAGGCACCGGCCGGCACCGCGGCATAAGCCGCCCGCTGGCCCGGTTTCAGATGCGTCACGCCTTCGCCGACCGCCTCGATCACCCCGGCGGCTTCCATTCCCAGCGCGTGCGGCAGTTCCATCGGATACAGACCGGTCCGCTGGTAGACATCAATAAAATTCAGACCGCAGGCGTGATGGCGGATCCGAACTTCACCCGGTCCCGGGTCACCCAACGGTCTATCCTCGATCTTCAGCACCTCGGGGCCGCCGGTTTCGTGAATGACTACGGTACGCGCCGTTTTCAGCATGCTGACCTCCTTTTGCCTGGATCCAAGCTATCACTTCGGCGCCGCAGGGCAATCCGGCGATCTCGCAAGGGTGAACCAGGATTGGAAAAAACTGTGGTACACTAGGGTCAGGCGTTGCCGGGTCATCCGGCCACGGGCAACTTTTCGCCGGATGCATCCTGCGGCGCACCTGCGCCAAGGAAAGGGATGACAATGGCAAAGACAATCGGAAACCCGATCAGTTGGACCGCGCAGCAACTCGGCGCGACCAGCGATCACATCGCTGAAAACGTAACGGGCATCGGCAGCGCTGACACCCAGCATCTGCCGACGGTACAAACGCTGACGTTGCAAGACTTGCGAGAGTGCCTGCGCGCCGGATACGAAGACTTTCTGGCGATCCGGGCCGATGCCATTTTCATCGTTCTGATCTACCCGATCGCGGGGCTTTTGATGTTCGGATTCGCGATGCAAGCCAACATGGTGCCACTTCTGGCTCCTCTGGTGGCCGGGTTTGCGCTGATCGGTCCGGTCGCTGCACTGGGCTTGTATGAGATCAGCCGCAAGCGGGAACAGGGGCACGAGGTTCACTGGCTGGACGCGTTGGGTGTTTTTCGATCCCCCTCGTTCGGCGCCATACTGGCACTGGCCTTTTACCTTGTCATGCTGTTGCTGGTCTGGCTGATGGTGGCACACGGCATCTATATCGAAACACTGGGTCCGCAGCCGCCAGAGACGCTGGGCCAATTTCTGACACGGGCTCTGACCACCGGCCCCGGCTGGACCATGATCATCGTCGGATCGGCGGTTGGGTTTCTGTTTGCTCTGGTGGCCTTGGCCGTCAGCGTTGTCAGCTTCCCGTTACTGCTTGACCGCAAGGTCGGCCTGCCCGTGGCCGTGGTCACCTCGGTCCGGGTCCTGCGGCACAATCCGACCGTGATCCTGACCTGGGGTTTCATCGTCGCCGCGCTGCTGGTTCTTGGTGCGATCCCGCTGCTGTTGGGCCTGATCGTCGCAATGCCTGTCTTGGGGCACGCGACATGGCACCTG
This sequence comes from Ruegeria sp. BF8, assembly GCF_056538625.1. Lineage (NCBI taxonomy): Bacteria > Pseudomonadati > Pseudomonadota > Alphaproteobacteria > Rhodobacterales > Roseobacteraceae > Ruegeria > Ruegeria sp. BF8. The sequence continues at coordinate 200,506 of NZ_JBQFTL010000004.1, forward strand.
TATAGACGCGCCATCGCCTGAGCAAAGCGCGGGGCAACCCTCCGCGCTGATAGCGCCTAGCCTGATACTTTCAAAACGATCTTGCCAATGTGGCCGGAGCTTTCCATGCGGGCATGCGCAGCGACGGCATCGGCCAGATCATATTCGCTGTCCATGACCGGGGCAACTTTTCCAGCCTCAAGCAGCGGCCAGACCGCCTCACGCAGATCCTGCGCGATGCGCGCTTTGGCAAGGTCGCTCTGTGGCCGCAGTGTGCTGCCGGTCAGGGTCAGGCGTTTGACCATCATCAGCGCAAAGTTCAACTCGACGACGGGTCCTTGCAGAAACGCGATCTGAACCAGCCTGCCATCTTCGGCCAACGCCTTGACGTTGCGAGGGATGTAATCGCCGCCAACCATGTCGAGAATCAGATCCGCCCCACCTTCGACCCGAATGGCAGCAACAAAATCCTCGGTCTTGTAGTTGATCGCCCTCTCGGCCCCCAGGTCCAGACAGGCCTGGCATTTCTCGTCCGAACCAGCCGTCACGAAGACCCGGGCTCCGAAAGCGTTGGCCAGTTGAATGGCCGTGGTACCAATCCCGCTCGATCCCCCATGTACAAGGAACCGTTCGCCAGCCTTCAGCCCGCCACGAGTGAACACGTTTGACCAGACCGTAAAGAAGGTTTCGGGCAGGCAGGCGGCCTGTTTAAGGCTCAGGCCCGAGGGCACAGGCAGGCAATGTGCCGCCGGTGTTACCACGTATTCTGCATACCCGCCGCCGGGCAACAACGCACAGACCTGATCCCCCAGTGCCAACCCCGAGACCCCGGAGCCAATGGCCACCACCTCGCCCGAAGCCTCGAGCCCGGGAAGGTCGCTGGCCCCCGGCGGCGGATCATAGGCCCCGGCCCGCTGCAGAGCGTCTGGGCGGTTGACGCCGGCATAGGCCACTTTCAAAACCACCTGACCATGACCCGGCTCGGGCATGGGTCGTTCCGTCAGTTGCAGAACGTCCGGACCTCCGGGCGTGGTGATCTCAATGGCGCGCATCATCTGGGGCATTGGCAAAACTCCTTTGCGCGATGGGTATCAGGCGAATCGGGAAAGGCCCAGCAACAAGAGGCGGTTACTTGCGCGGGTTCAGAAGACCCGGCAGATCGGCCCGCATCCTGACTGGCGCCCGAACCTGACTTGCCAGCCAGTTGGGAACCGCAAGGAACGGTTTGAACAGCGGATTGTTGTTCACCTGCGCCTTGAGCTTCTCGAACTGCATCACATCCGCAATGCGGCGATCCAGGAATTCCCAGGTCCGCTGGTGGTCCGGGCTGTCATCGCCCAACCAGAACAAGAGGGTCGAGGAATACACACCCGACAGTGTTGCGCGTTTGGTGTACCAGTTGACATCATCCGAAGTGTCGCCCAGCGCATCCCAGATCAGGTCACAGGTGCCCCAGACCGCTTTGGCGCCATCTGCTGCATATGACGGCAACGAAAACAAAGTCACGCCTCGGCGCACCGCCTCCCTGTCGGGGACAGCCTGCAGGCGGAAGCGCACTGCGGCGGCAATCCTGTCGCGGAACTTCAGATCGCTCAGGTCCTCGGACTTCAGCCGTTCAAGCATCTCGGCGTCCCCGCGGGCGTGAAATGCGAGCGCCAGATCCACGGCGCCCCGCGGGCAGATGACACGGGCCAGACCTTCGTCCAGATCGCAGTCGGCAATGGCCGCGCGAAAGCTCTCTTCGGACCAACCATCAAAAGGAACATGGGTCAGAATTGCGTCCAGCAATTGCTGTTTTGCATCTTCATAGGTCACGGTCATGGCGGTCCTCCGACTGTTGGGCCCAGTACTAGACAAGTTAGGTCCGCTTTGCTATACGGCCAACTCCTGCAATTTCCTTGCAACTCTATCTAGAAAGGTGGTGACAACCACATGCAGGTTAGTGTTCGCGACAACAATGTCGATCAGGCGCTTCGTGCCCTGAAGAAAAAGCTGCAGCGCGAAGGCGTGTTCCGTGAAATGAAGCTGAAGCAACATTTCGAGAAACCGTCCGAGAAAAAAGCGCGCGAGAAAGCTGAAGCGATCCGCCGTGCCCGTAAACTGGCACGCAAGAAAGCCCAGCGCGAAGGTCTGCTCTAAGATCTTCCTCGTCCAGCTTTGGATGACACTATTTGACGACCCCCGAGGCATCGCCCGGGGGTTTGTCGTTTCTGGGGAACAAATCCCCGGTGTGCCTGCAAATCCAAGCCCGAAAACTGACGCCGTCTGGCATCACTCAGCAAGTTGCCGCACATGAATCAGCAAGTTTTGGTGGCAATTCGCCGTCCGATTCCACCCGGCAGATTTGTGACTTTTCTACGCCAAATTCTCGCCACTAATGTCACCTCAAAATAACGCAATCCAATGGAGGCAGAATCGCGTCAGTCGCAAGTTCACTTGAAAGGCAAATGCTGGAGCTCATAAATGCCGAGCGCGCCAGCCGAGGCCTGCAGCCCGTCCAGCTGGAACTGAGGCTGAACGACGCCGCTGAGGATCACAGCCAATGGATGCTGGACGTATACAAGTTCAGCCACACGGGTGTCGGCAAGTCCCAGCCGTGGGATCGGATGGAAGATGCCGGCTTTGTGTTTTCAGGCAGCTGGCGTGCGACCGAAAACATAGCATGGCAAAGTGTCCGCGGTGCCCCAGGTCTGGCCGATGACGTCCAGAACCTGCACGACAGCCTAATGAACAGCCCCGGCCACAAGGCCAACATACTCGATCCGAACGTGGCCGTGATCGGGATCGGGATCGAGACCGGGAAATACCTGCATAACGGCGTGAATTACGACGCCATCATGGTCACGCAGAACTTCGCGCGGACTTCGGCGGCGGTCCAACTGGATACCGGCGGTTCCGGCGGCGGAGGAACTCCGTTGCCATCCCCCGCCCCGGCCCCAACACCCGCCGGCCCTGTGGAGATTTTTGTCAAACCCGGAAAGACAGGGAATGCCGAAGACAACTGGTTTACCCTGGAAGTCGGGAAAGCCGGGCGACTGGACGGGCGCGGCGGCGATGACACTCTGACCGGGCAAAGTGGTCGAGATACCCTTCTGGGGCGGTCCGGGGATGACACTCTGCGCGGCGAAGGCGGCCGTGACAGGCTGTTCGGCGGACAGGGCAATGATACTCTGGAAGGCGGCGATGATCGCGATATCCTGAAAGGTCAGGCCGGCGACGATACGATGTCGGGTGGCACGGGTGACGACGTTCTACGTGGCGGCAGCGGAACCAACATCATGACCGGCGGCACCGGCGCAGATGACTTTTTCTTCAGCAACGGTATCAACCGCGTTACCGATTTCGAAGACGGCGACCAGGTTGTGCTGCGCAGCAGCGCCGCCATCAAGAGCTACAAGGATCTGATGAACAACCATATCTCTCAGTCAGGCAACGATGTGGTGATCGACGATGGCAAAGGCCACATGGTGATCCTCGAGGATACCTTGCTGGCTGATCTCGACCGCGACTCATTCATCTTCTGAGGCAGTTGCGGCCGAAAAAAGTGCCCCGATTCTGGGGCACTTTCTTTCAATAAATCTTGGGCACGTACAATTCGTCCGGCAGAACCCGCCGTTCATACTCGGGATTGTATTTCCGATCCGGCAGAGTGACCTTTTCGTGGGGCACCTCTTCGTACGGAATCTTGGTCAGAATATGCTCCATGCAGTTCAACCTTTCCCGCTTTTTGTCGTTGCCTTCGACAATGTACCAGGGGGCCTCGGGAATGTTGGTTCGGAACAGCATATCTTCCTTGGCCTTGGTATAGTCTTCCCAGCGGATCCGCGATTCCAGGTCCATCGGTGACAGTTTCCACTGCTTCATCGGATCGTGGATTCGCATCAGAAAGCGCAGTTGCTGTTCTTCGTCCGTGATCGAGAACCAGTATTTCAGCAAGATGATCCCCGACCGAACCAACATGCGCTCGAATTCGGGAACGTCCTGAAAGAACTGCTCGACCTGGGCCTCGGTGGCGAAGCCCATCACCCGTTCAACGCCCGCCCGGTTGTACCACGACCGGTCGAACAGAACGATCTCACCCGCCGCCGGCAAATGCGGCACATAGCGTTGAAAATACCACTGGCTCTGCTCGCGCCGGCTGGGGGCAGGCAAAGCAACGACACGTGCAACCCGCGGGTCCAGCCGTTGGGTGATCCGCTTGATTACCCCGCCCTTTCCAGCGCTGTCGCGCCCTTCGAACAGGATGCAAACCTTGGCGCCGGTATGCTGCACCCAGTCCTGAACCTTGATCAGTTCGGCCTGCAGGCGCAACAGGTTGCGGAAATAGACCTTGCGATCCAGCATTTCAGGATGCTGTTCGCGATAGATCTTGCGGACCTCCATCGACAGCATGGGTTCACTGAACTCGATCTCAAAATCCTCGTCCAGTGTGTCCTGCAACTCGGCTTCCAGCCAATCGTCGACTGTGTTCTCATAGTCTTCAGCCAAGGGCCTGCTCCTTATCTTTCAACAGTCTCGGACCATATCGGGTACGTGTAACCGGCCAATGTCATGCCGACCTTTTTCCCGCCCCGAAGGCCAATATTGAACCGGCTCAACGGCAGATACAACCGCATCGGCAAGACTGCCGCACCAGGGTCAAACAGGCAGTGCGGTCGTCTTGAAAACGGTCCGCAGGGCGAACGAGCTTTGCATTTGCGCAACTCCGGGCAGGCGCGACAGATACTGGCGGTGGATGCGCGCAAAATCCTCGGTGTTTTCGGCGACCACCTTCAGGACATAATCCGCCGACCCGGCCATCAGGTGACACTCCAGAACGTCCGGAATGCGCCGGACCGCCCGCTCGAAGGCCTCGAGCACCTCCTCGGCCTGACCCTGCAATGTGATTTCGACGAATACGGTTGTCGGCACCCCCAGTTTGCGCGCATTCAACAGCGCGACATAATCCCGGATATAGCCTTCCGCCTCAAGCCGCTGAACCCGGCGATGGCAGGCCGACGGTGACAGGTTGACCTGCTCGGACAGTTCCGCGTTCGACATACGCCCCTTGCGCTGAAGGGCCGCCAGAATCTTTCGGTCAGTCGCATCAAGTGACATTCACGCACATCCGTTGCAAGATTTTCTCATTTCATCGAAAAATTTCCCACATATTAGCGCAGTTACGCACCGAGTTTCACAGAAATTGCACCGCTTTCTGCACATAATTTGTGCAGTTTATGAATGGAGAGCCCCATGAAAATCGGATGCCCAAAGGAAATCAAACCGCAGGAATTCCGCGTAGGCATGACCCCCAACGCCGCGCAGGAAGCGGTTGCCCGTGGTCACGAGGTCATCATCGAAACCGGCGCCGGGCTGGGTTCAGGATTTGACAACGACGCCTATGTCGCCGCAGGCGCGCGCATCGTGGACACCGCGGAAGAGGTGTTCGCGACCGCCGACATGATAGTCAAGGTCAAGGAACCGCAAGCGGTCGAGCGCAAGATGCTGCGCGAAGGCCAGCTGCTGTTCACCTACCTGCACCTTGCGCCCGACCCTGAGCAAACCCACGATCTGCTGGCCTCGGGCTGCACGGCGATCGCCTATGAAACGGTAACTGATTCCAACGGTGGTCTGCCGCTGCTTGCCCCGATGTCCGAAGTCGCAGGTCGTCTGGCCCCGCAAGTGGGTTCGTGGACCCTGCAAAAAGCCAATGGCGGGCGCGGCGTTCTGATGGGCGGCGTCCCCGGTGTGGGCCCGGCCAAGGTTGTCGTGATCGGTGGCGGCGTCGTCGGCACGCATGCGGCTCAGGTGGCGGCGGGCATGGGCGCTGATGTGACCGTTCTGGACCGTTCGCTGCCGCGCCTTCGTTATCTGGACGACGTCTTCGGTGGCCGGTTCAAGAACCAGTACTCGACCGCCGGTGCTACGGCCGAGCTGATCCAGTCGGCGGATATGGTGATCGGGGCCGTTCTGATCCCGGGCGCGGCCGCCCCGAAACTGATCACCCGCGAGCAATTGTCGACCATGAAGCCGGGCGCCGTGCTTGTCGACGTTGCCATCGACCAGGGCGGCTGCTTCGAAACCTCCAAGGCAACGACACACGCGGATCCGATCTATGAGGTGGATGGCATCATGCACTACTGCGTGGCCAATATGCCGGGTGCGGTGGCACGGACCTCGACCATCGCGCTGGGGAACGCAACAATGCCGTTCATGCTGGCGCTGGCCGACAAGGGCTGGAAGCAGGCGTGCCAGGACGATCCCCACCTTCTGGCGGGCCTCAACGTGCACGCCGGCCAGTTGACATACTATGCTGTAGGCAAGGCACTGGGGATCGACGTGGTTTCGCCCGCAATGGTCGTCAAGGCCTGATCGAAACGCAACAGCGCCGCGCATCTGCGCGGCGCTTGGCCCATCCGGAGATGGGCATTTCCAATGCCCGACGGACGGGCGGGAGCATTCAGCCCTCTTTGTGGATTTCCACCGAGTGCGGGTAGGGAATCGAAATGCCCTTGCTGTCAAACGCTTCCTTGACGGCCTTGGTCAGATCAAACTTGACGTCCCAATAGTCGGCGGCCGCGCACCACAACCGCGCGGTCAGGTCTACCGAGCTGTCTCCCAAGTTGGTCACACGCACCCAGGGCTCGGGGTCCGAGTGTATGCGCTTGTCCGCCTTGGCCACATCCAGAATGATCTTCATGGCCGCATCCGCACTGTCGCCATAGTCGATCCCGAACACCAGATCGACACGCCGCGTGTCGTGGGCCGAGTAGTTGGTGATAATCGACCCCCAGGCCTGACCGTTGGGAACGATGATCTGCACATTATCGGGCGTGACCAGTTCGGTCGTGAACAGGTTCAGGTCCTTCACCGTGCCGGCTGTCCCACCGATATCCACGAACTGACCCAGCTTGTATGGCCGGAAAACCACCAGCATCACACCTGCGGCTAGATCGCTGAGCGTGCCCTGCAGCGCAAGGCCGATGGCCAGCGAAGCGGCACCCAGAATGGCAACGATACTCGTCGCTTCGATTCCGAAGATGCCAAGCACAGCAACCAGGACAATGGCCAGGATCACCCATTTGACGGTGCTGGCAACGAAATTCCCCAAAGTCGGATCGATTTGCGGGGTCGAATTAATTCGGCGGCGAACGATCCCTGCGATCATGCCAGCGGCTATCCAGCCGACAACAAGAACGATCAGGGCTTTGACCGCGCTCATGATCAATGGGGCAAATGCCCCTACCTGCGTCACGACCTCATCCACGGGCGTCTCCTTTCCAACAGCAACAAACCCGCGACTTTTGCGCGGGGTTTCCTCAACATTGGGCGATAAAACCGCACAGGTCTAGGTTTGAAATGTCCCGGATTTCCCCGCTGTGCTTCAGCAAACAGTCGCTGCCCGGGGTTGCACAGACCGCCATCTAACAATCCGCCCCTGAATGCCTAGCTTGCAATAGTACCCGAACAAGGAGCTTGCCATGCTGGACACCGCCACCTTCCCGATCATGACCAAATGGCCCCCGCATTCGCCGGAGCGGATCCAACTCTATTCCTTCCCGACGCCGAACGGCGTGAAGGTGTCCATCATGCTCGAAGAAACAGGCCTGCCCTACGAGGCGCACAAGGTCACCCTGTCAGACGCTGACGTCAAAAGCCCCGAGTTTCTGTCGCTGAACCCAAACAACAAGATTCCGGCGATCATCGATCCTGACGGCCCGGACGGACAGCCCTTGGCGCTGTTCGAAAGTGGTGCGATCCTGCTTTACCTGGCCGAGAAAACCGGCAAGTTCCTCGGCCAGAACATGGCTGACAAGTATCGGATCACGCAATGGCTGATGTTCCAGATGGGCGGCGTGGGTCCGATGTTCGGGCAGCTGGGTTACTTCCACAAGTTCGCCGGCAGCGCGATCGAAGACCCGCGCCCGCGCGAGCGGTATATCTACGAGGCCAAACGGCTGCTGAATGTCGTCGAGACCCAGTTGCACGGGCAGGACTGGATCGCCGGTGAGTACTCAATTGCCGATATCGCTTTGGCCCCGTGGCTGCGCGGCCTTGATTTCTACGGCGCCAAAGAGTTGGTCGGCTGGGACGATCATCGCAACACCATCGCCTATCTGAACCGGTTCCTGGACCGGCCCGCGGTTCAAAAGGGTCTGGTCACGCCTCCGCGCGGGTAAGGGATCACGCCGTCGCCGCCTTGCAAGCGGCGTCGGCATTCCGTTCCATCAACCAGGCAGTTTCCCGGTCAGCACATAGCGCAGAATCTCGACCACCTGGCGGGGCTCCTCGGCCACCGCCAACGCGGCGGTATCGACCTCTTTCAGCGCATGCTGATGCTCGGGACCGTGCAGCACGATGATCGACTTGCCCAGGGCCGCGGCATAGCCCGCGTCGAAGGCCGCATTCCACTGCTTGTACTTGTCCCCGAATCGCACCACGACGACGTCGGCATCGGCGATCCCCTTGCGGGTACGGATCGCGTTGACCATCGCACCTTTGTGGTCGTGCCAGTACTTGTTCGGCTCGGCCCCCAGAATGGCGACCCCGCAATCGTCGCTGGCCGCATGATCGGTCACCGGGCTGTTGAACGTGACGTCCAGCCCTTGCGCGCCTTCGATGATCTGTTCGCGCCAATCCGTGTGGATCTCGCCCGACAGGTAGACATTCAAACCCATTGCAGCCTCCGCCTTTTGCTTCTGGCCCTGTTTACTGTCCAAACCCGCAAAGCCCAATGCGGAAGTTGCCTGCCGATGCGGCGCTGGCGTCACAGCTTGCGGGCCACCAGATAGCGCGAGGGCGGTTTTGCCGGGAAGTTCCCGCTTTCGATAATCTCGAACCCGGCCTTTTCAATGGCGGTTTCCAGCGTCTTGATGTCGAATTGACTGACGAATGGCGCCTTGCCCAAAAGCTGCATGATCGGCAGCAGCAGCTTGAGCAAGCCGAACTTGAACCCCAATCCACCCTGGGCAAGACAGGGCGTTTTTGAAATGAACAGACCGCCGGGTTTCAACACCTCATGAACCCCGGCCAGCGTCGCCTCCAGATCCCGGATCAGGTGCAGCAGATTGAACGCCATCACCACATCATAGGCCCAATTCGGGGGGCGGTTCGCGTCGGCCTCGACAAAGACGACGTTTTCGATCTGCTCCTCTTGTGCCAACCTGCGGCCCACGGCCAACATGCCCGGAGAGACATCGCTCGCCGTGATCGTATCCGCATGGCCGGACAGCCGCAGCGCGGTGCGCCCGGTTCCGCAGCCCAGTTCCAGCACCTGGTCGGTTGGCTTCAAATAGGACACCGTGCGTTGCAACGTGTGCTCGTAGGACTCGATGTCCCGGATCGGGGATTTCGCGTATTTCTCGGCGATTCCGTCCCAGAATTTGGCTGTGGCGGTCATGTCGGCTCTCCTTTGAGCGCAAGCTAGTGATACGCGTTTCAAAGGTGAATTGCCGAAATTCGCAGAATCCTTATACATTCTTGCATGGATGATCCGCGCAAATTCGACTGGAACCATATCCGCGCCTTTCTGGCCACGGCCGAGACCGGCTCGCTTTCGGCGGCGGCACGGCGATTGGACCAGACGCAACCGACCCTCAGCCGCCAGATCGCCGCGCTTGAATCCGACCTGGGCGTGATGCTGTTCGAACGGGTCGGCCGATCACTTCAGATCACCACCGCCGGGATCGAGCTGTTGGAGCACACCCGGACCATGGGCGCCGCCGCAGATCGCATTGCGCTGGCCGCGTCCGGTCAGGCGCAGTCGATCGAGGGGCAGGTGCGGATCACCGCAAGCGACGTGATGTCGGCCTATATCCTGCCGGACCTGCTGCGCGAGATCCGCGCGCAGGCTCCGAAACTGCGGATCGACGTGATCGCCGCGAACGACATTCGCGATCTGATGCGGCGCGAGGCGGATATCGCCATCCGCCATGTCCGCCCCGACCAGCCCGACCTGATCGCAAAACTGGTGCAGGAGGCTGACGGGCATTTCTATGCCGCCACCGCCTACCTGAACCGCGCTGGACGCCCCAAGTCCCTGTCGGACCTGTCCCGGCACGAGTTCATCAGTTTCGGCGACACCGCGCAGATGATCGCCTATTTCGAACCGATCGGGCTGCGCCTGACCGAAGAAAACTTCCGCCTGGGGTCGCAGAACGGCATCGTCTCGTGGGAGTTTGCCCGGCAGGGCTTTGGCATCGCGCCCATGTCCGAGCCGGTGGGCGATGCCACTTCGGGTATGGAGCGGGTCCTTCCCGAAATGGAGCCGCTACGGTTCCCGATCTGGCTGACCACCCACCGCGAGCTGCATACCAGCCGGCGCATCCGGCTAGTCTTTGACCTGCTGGCAGAGTTCTTCGCAAAATGAAACACGCGCGCCATTGGCGCGCGTGCCACTTCGGGTTGAAGCCGCTTCAACCGCGCAGAACGCCGCCGGTTGCCTTGGTGACCTTGGCGATGATCTTTTCGGCCACCGCCTCGATGTCTTTTTCCTTCAGCGTGCTGTCGGTCGGCTGCAGACGCACGGTGATGGCCAGAGATTTCTTGCCCTCACCCAGGCTGCCGCCGATAAATTCATCGAATACGCGCACCTCTTCGATCAGTGCCTTGTCGGCCCCGGCGGCGGCATTCACCAGCGTCAGCGCCTCGACATCGGCATCGACGACAAAGGCAAAGTCACGCTCAACCGCCTGCAGGTCACGCAGCTCCAGCGCCGAGCGGGTGGTGCCGGATTTGCGCGGCAGCGGCACCTCGTCCGGCCAGATGGTGAAGGCCACGGCCGGGCCCTTGATGTCCAGCTGCTGCAGCACGCGTGGGTGCAGTTCGCCGAACACGCCCAGCACCTTTTTGGGGCCCAGGCAGATCTTGCCGTGACGGCCCGGATGCCACCAGGCGTCGCCGTCGCGCAGGATCTGCACCTTGGCGGGGGCCCCGATGGCGGTCAGCACGGCCTCGGCATCGGCCTTGGCGTCGAACACGTCGACTGAGCGAGCGGCGCCGTGCACATCCTTGGGACCGGTCCGCCCGACCAGAAGGCCTGCGATCTGGGTGCGTTGCTCGCCGGGTTCCCCGTCATGAAAGACCGGGCCGACCTCGAACAGGGCCAGATCGGCAAAGCCGCGCGCCTGGTTGCGCGCCGCGGCCTGCAACAGGCCGGGCAACAGGTCGGGGCGCATGTGGCTCATCTCGGACGAGATCGGGTTTTCCAGCATCGTCGCGTCATCGCCGCCACCGAACAGCGCGGCCGAGGCTTGATCGATGAAAGTGTAGCTGACGCATTCATTGTACCCCAGCGCCGCGCAGTTGCGCCGCGCCATCGACTGACGCCGCTGGGCCGGGGTCATGACCGGCTTGGGAATACCATCCGTGACACGCGGCAGCGGCTTGCCCTGCAGCTTGGTCAGCGAGGCGATGCGGGCGACCTCCTCGACCAGATCGGCCTCGCCCTGGATGTCGGGGCGCCAACTGGGCACATGGGCCATGTCGCCTTCCAGACGGAAACCCAGCCGGGTCAGGGTCTGGCGCTGCTCGCTTTCGGGGATGTCCATGCCCACCAGCGACTGCACCCGCGCCGCATCCAGCCGATAGGCGCGCGAATGGTCCGGCGCTTTGCCGGCCTCGACCACCTTGGAAACCTCGCCGCCGCAGATATCCAGGATCATTTGGGTTGCGTGCTCCAACCCTTCCAGCGTGTATTCCGGATCGACTCCACGCTCGAACCGGTAACGCGCGTCCGAGTTGATCTTGAGCGCGCGCCCCGCCAACGCGATCTGGACATGATCCCAGAAGGCGCTTTCCAAAAACACGTTCACCGTATCCTCGGTACAGCCGGTCTCTTGCCCGCCCATGATGCCGGCGATGGATTCCGGGCCGTTGTCGTCGGAAATCACCATCATGCCGGGCTGCAGCGTGTATTCCTTTTCATCCAGCGCCACCAGTTTCTCACCGCCCTTGGCGCGGTGCACCCGCAGGTTGCCCTTGACCTTGTCGGCGTCAAAGACGTGCAGCGGGCGGTTGCTGTCGAAGGTCATGTAGTTGGTGATATCCACCAGGGCCGAGATCGGACGCAGGCCGATCGCCTTCAGCTGATCCTGCAGCCATTGCGGGCTGGGGCCGTTCTTGACGCCGCGGATCAGGCGGCCGGTGAAATGCGGGCAGCCATCCAGCGTGTCGTCGTCGATCGTCACCTTGATCGGGCTTTCGAAATCCCCCGGCACCGGGGCATAGTCGCGCTGCTTCAGCGTGCCCAGACCCCGCGCCGCCAGATCGCGCGCGATGCCTGCAACGCCCAGCGCATCGGGGCGGTTGGGAGTGATGGCGATCTCGATCACCGGGTCGATCTTGGCGGGGTCGTTCTCGGCCAGCCAGTCGACGAACCGCTGGCCCACCTCGCCCGAGGGCAGCTCGATGATGCCGTCATGTTCGTCCGACAGTTCCAGCTCGCGCTCGGACGCCATCATGCCAAAGCTTTCGACGCCGCGGATCTTGCCAACGCTGATCGTCAGATCCAGACCGGGGATATACATGCCCGGCTTGCAGACTACGACGGTGATGCCCTCGCGCGCGTTGGGGGCGCCGCAGATGATCTGCAACTCGCCCTCGTCAGTGTCCACCTTGCAGACGCGCAGCTTGTCTGCATCGGGGTGTTTCTCGGCATGTTTCACATAGCCCAGGGTAAAATCCTTGAGCTTGTCGGCCGGGTTGATGACCTCTTCGACCTCGAGCCCGAGATCGGTCAGCGCCTCGGCGATCTCATCAACCGAGGCGTCGGTGTCCAGGTGGTCTTTCAGCCAGGAGAGGGTGAATTTCATTTCTGTTTTCCTGTCCGGTTAGGCGGGCCAGCCCGCCGAATTCTCTTGGGCAGCAGGGCAAGCCCCACGCTATTTCATCGTGACAAGCCACCATGCAGGTTCGGCATATCCAACGCCGCAAACCCATAGTGCCGCAGCCAGCGCAGGTCGCTGTCAAAGAACGCCCGCAAATCCGGGATGCCGTATTTCAGCATCGCCAGACGATCGATGCCGATGCCGAAGGCAAAGCCCTGATAGACCTCGGGGTCGATCCCGCCGGCGGCGATCACCTTGGGGTGGACCATGCCGCTGCCCAGAATCTCCATCCAGTCGTCGCCCTCGCCGATCTTCAGCTGGCCGCCTTCCCAAGAACAGCGGATATCGACCTCGGCCGAGGGTTCGGTGAACGGGAAATGCGAGGCGCGGAAGCGCAGTTCGACGTCGTCGACCTCGAAGAACGCCTTGACGAATTCCTCCAGCACCCATTTCAGGTTCGCCATCGAGATATCCTTGTCGATGGCCAGGCCTTCGACCTGGTGGAACATCGGCGTGTGGGTCTGGTCATAGTCGGCGCGATAGACACCGCCCGGACAGATCACGCGGATCGGCGCGCCCTGCTTTTCCATCGAGCGGATCTGAACCGGCGAGGTATGGGTGCGCAGCACATGCGGCGGGCGATTGTCGCCCGGCGCGCGGTGCATGTAGAACGTGTCCATCTCGGCCCGCGCGGGGTGGTGGCCGGGGATGTTCAGCGCGTCGAAATTGTACCAATCTGTCTCGATCCGCGGACCTTCGGCGACGGAAAAGCCCAGTTCGGCAAAGATCGCGGTCAGTTCCTCGGTCGCCTGGCTGACCGGGTGGATCGAGCCTTGGCGGCGCGGGCGCGCGGGCAGGGTCACGTCCAGCCACTCGGTCCGCAGACGTTCGTCCAGCGCGGCATCGGCCAATGCGGCCTTCTTGGCGGCCAGCGCCGAATTGATCTCGTCCTTCAGCGCGTTCAGCGCGGGGCCGGCGACCTGGCGTTCCTCGGGCGTCATCTTGCCCAGTTCGCGCATCTTCAGCGCCACTTCGCCCTTTTTGCCCACCGCGGCCACGCGGATCGCTTCCAGCGTGCTTTCGTCGCCTGCGTCAGCGATCTGACCCAGGTATTTTGCCTTAAGATCGTCCATGACGGTCCCCTGAATTCTGTTGCTGTCCTGCTATCACAGCAGCGCGCGAAAGCAAGAGGGCCGGGCCGCGCGATCAGGTCGCGCGCAGAACCGCTGCCTGTCGATCACACCGGACCGGGCGGATCGTGGGGCCATAGCCCTGCGGATGGGTCTGCAGTTCGGGGAACAGCGCAAACAGTTCGCGCGCGGCCTCCTGCTCCAGCCCCGAGAGCGCCTCCTGCCCCGGAAAGAAGCTCTCGGACACAAGACCTGAAGTGGTGACCAGCTGGTGCTGGTCGAAGAACAGGTGGACATAGCGGACAATGTCACAGGGCTGCACGGTGACGGTATCGCCGTAGACCAGCGATTTGGCGGGGACCAGAACCTCATCCTCGCCGAACAGAAGCTGGGCTTGCCAGCCTCCGACCAGAATGCGGTGCTGGGGCGAGACCAGAATGTCTGTCTTGGCGCCCAGAACACCCGCGCGGATGCGCACCGGCGCGAAACGACCCACGCCGCGCACCGTGCGGCCGCCGATCCAGCGCACCCGGCAGGGGCCGTCATCGACGGTCAGGACCGTATCGCCGGGCTGCAGCGTCTCGATCCGGCGCGGCCCCTCGGGGGTATCCACCAGGGTTCCGGCCGTGAAACAGGCGGCCCCGGTATCCCCGGGCGACAAGGGGCCATAGGTCAGCGTGTCAGGATCGGGTTGATTGAACTGCAGGGTCGTCGTGGTCTGGTTCGGCCCGACCAGCACCGGCAGGTTGACCGAGGTTTCCCCGGCCGCCAACCCATCGACCGCGACGATGTTCTGCGTGCCGCCACCGATGTCGTAGAAATCTATTACCTCACCCGTGGCGGTGTTGGTCAGCGCATAGGCTTCGTAATTGGTTGGGCCGCCACCATCCGGATCGGTCAGGAAGATCGGAAAATCATCGGCCGAGATGACATAGACGATCTCGTTGTTGTCGGGGTCGACGGTGACCTGAACGGAGGGATCGTTGAGTGGGATCTCGATCCCAACCTGCCCGTTCGCCTGATAGAAGGACACGGTGAAATCCGCCGGATCTTCGCCGGGGCGAAGGGACACCTCCAAGAATTCGGACACGCCCGAATTCGCGGCATAGGCATTGGAATAATGCAACTCACTGATACGCGCCATGAAAGCACCACGACCGGAAAACCTGACCCGAATGTATCGCGCAAACGCCGCCGCCGAACAAGGCGCGATCCGGGAATGTGGCTAACAGGCCCCTAATTGCAACAGGTCGCGGTCAGTAGCTGTATTCGGGGTAGATCCGCGTCAGATCGCCCTGCCAGTCGCCGTGGTAATGCTCCAGCAGCTCGTCGGCCGGCACCTTGCCGGACTGGATGCTTTCCTTAAGCGCGTTCAGGAAATGGGTCTCGTCCGGGACCAGCCCGCCTGCACCCGGCCGCGCCCGCGCCTTCAGGCCGGACTCGGCGATGGCCACCACCTCGCGCGCCAGATCGTGCATGTTGATACCGCCGACCTGCGCCTGCAGCCCGTCCCGGGCCGCGGCGACGCGCAACCCCTCGCGGGTTTCGGCGTCCCAGCCCTTGACCAGATCCCATGCGGCATCCAGCGCGGACTGGTCATAGGTCAGCCCTACCCAGAAGGCGGGCAGCGCGCACAGACGGCGCCACGGGCCGCCGTCGGCCCCGCGCATTTCCATGAATTTCTTGATCCGCGCCTCGGGGAAGGCGGTGGTCAGGTGATCGGCCCAATCCGAAAGCGTCGGCGTCTCGCCCGGCAGCGCGGGCAGCTTGCCCTGCAGAAAATCTCGGAACGACATGCCCAGGGCGTCGATATACTTTCCGTCGCGATAGACGAAATACATCGGCACATCCAAAGCGTACTCGACATAGCGCTCGAACCCGAAGCCGTCCTCGAACACGAAGGGCAGCATGCCGGTGCGCGCGTCATCCAGATGCCGCCAGATGTAGCTGCGCCAGCTTTTGTGGCCGTTGGGCTTGCCCTCGAAGAAGGGCGAGTTGGCAAACAGCGCGGTCGCCACCGGCTGCAGGGCCAGCGCCACGCGCAGCTTCTGCACCATGTCCGCCTCGGACCCGAAATCGATGTTGACCTGAACCGTGCAGGTCCGGCGCATCATGGCGCGGCCCATGTCGCCGACCTTTTCCATGTAGTCATTCATCAGGACATACCGGCCCTTGGGCATCAGCGGCATGTCCTCGTGCTTCCAGATCGGTGCGGCGCCCAGCCCGATGAAGCCTACGCCGATCTTATCGGCGATGTCCTTCACGTCGCGCAGATGCGCGTTCACCTCGTCGCAGGTCTCGTGGATGGTCTCCAGCGGAGCGCCTGACAGCTCCAGCTGCCCGCCCGGTTCCAACGAGACGTTGGCCCCGTCCTTTTCCAGCCCGATCAGCTTGCCCGCCTCTTCCACGGGGGTCCAGCCATGCCCGTCGCGCAGCCCCTGCAGTACCGCCAGGATCGAGCGTTCGCCTTCGTAGGGCAGCGGCTTCAGCGTGTCCTTGCAATAGCCGAATTTCTCGTGCTCGGTCCCGATGCGCCATTCGCTTTTGGGTTTGCAGCCATCGGCCAGGTATTCGGCCAGTTGTTCGTGGCGTTCGATCGGTCCGCCGCCGGACTGAGGAATGGACATGAACCGTGCTCCGATCCTGAAGTGTCGAGTCGTGGGGGTCAGTGGTGGTCGCAATCTCCCCCGGTGTCAATGCACCGTCAATTCAACCGGATGTGTGCCGGGCGCGAGGGGTGGCGTTCCCAGATGACCACCGGATGCGACGCCCCGCCCTTGAGTTCCGACAGCATCCGCTCGGTCCGCAGCCCCGGCAGGGCCGAGAACACATCGAACAACGCCTCGGCGCCCTCGGCATTCACGGGAATGTGAAGCGGCGGCTGGCCGGGCTGCTGCAGCACCCAATGCGCGGGGCTGGCGGTAGGGTCCAGAGTCAGGCTCTCGATTTCGCGAGTGGCGACGATGCCACCGTCCAGCGGCCCCAGATAGGCGATCTGTCCTTCATCCACCGACACCACGCCCGGCCCGCCCGCGCCCAGCCGGAACCGCGCGCGCTGTACGCCGATCACGGCCAGCGCGACCGAGACCAGCACAAGCACCCAGCCCAGCCAGCCCAGCAACCCGCCCGGACCGCCGATCCAGCTGAGGCCAAGGATCAGAACGAACCCGGCGGCCAGCACCTCGCGCCAGCGCCACAGGGCCAGTTTGGCTTCGGGTCGGATGAAACTCATGACGCGGCCTCCATCTGATCGCTGAACAGGACCAGTGAAAAGGTCCCGGCAGGGGCAAACCCAATCGCAACATAAGCACGCACGGCGGCGTTTGAAGCCGCGAACAGAACGGCCCTGCGCACTCCGGCGGCCCGCGCTTCGGCCAGATGCAGGGCGACGGCGGTGCGGGCATAGCCTCGCCCGCGCAGCGCGGGCGGCGTAAACACGCCGCCGATCTGGACGATCTCGGGCAACGTGGCATTGAAGCCCGTCATGCTGACGGGGTGGCCGTCGACCATCAACAGCCGGTGCGAGTCGCGCTGAATATATCCGTCGATGTCTTTCTGCGCAGCCTTGCGGGCCATGCCCGGGTCGGTGCCCAAAGATTCCAAGTGATAGGCCTCGCGCCAGCGGATCAGCAGGCTGCGGTCGCCGTCAGACAGAGGCACCAGCCTTGCGTTTTCCGTTGGTGGAACGATCAGGTCGCGCAAGTCCAGCGCAAAAGAGGGCTCGTCCCGGTCCAGACGGGCGGCGCGGTCCTGCCATCCGGCTTGTCGCAGAAACCGGCGGGCTTGCGTGGCCTCGCCCGCCAACCCAATGACCGTGCGGCCCCGGATCAGGTCCGCTGCCTCGGACAGGCCGGCCTCGGGCAGATCCGGGCACTGCGGCAGGATCATGCCTTCGTTGGTGATTCCGAACACGCCGCGCAGCGGGTCGCCCAGCATCCACATGCTCATCGCGCGCGGCGCGGGTGCGTTCAGGCCAAACTCTCGCAGGTTGGCCAGCGCGAACATCGAGCTTTGCACATGGTCCAGAAGAAACCGTTCAATCGCCGGAATGTCCTGTTGCTGCGCCAGCCGCCACATCAGGACCAGTCCCCTAGCGCCTGCTGCCACAGGGTCATCGCGGCCACCGCCGCCGTGTCTGCCCGCAAGATGCGCGGCCCCAGGCTGACCACATGCGTGAACGGCAGATCCTTCAACCGCTGGCGCTCGGCATCGGAGAACCCGCCCTCCGGGCCGATCAGAATGGCCCACGGCCGGCTCTTGGCCTGTTCGGCCAGGCGCAGGGCCGACCCGGCTTCGGCCTCATCGCAGAACATCAGTTGGCGGCCGTCGGGCCAGTTGTCCAACAGCTTGTCCAGCCGCTGCAGGTCGCAGACCTCGGGCACGAAGGTGCCGCCGCATTGCTCGGCCGCCTCGACCGCATGGGCCTGCAGCCGGTCCTGGCGGATGCGTTCGGAATTGGTGAAGGCAGTCTGCACCGGCATGATCTTGGCGGCCCCCATCTCGGCGGCCTTTTCGACGATGAAATCGGTCCGCGCCTTCTTGATCGGGGCAAACAGCAGCCACAGGTCCGGCGGCAGTTGCAGTGGCCGGGTCTGTTCAAGACAGCTCAGAACACCGCCCCGCTTGCCCCACTCGGCCACCTCCGCCAACCACTCGCCATCGCGGCCGTTGAACAGGGCCACCTGCCCGCCCACGGCCAGACGCATCACGCCGAACAGGTAATGGGCCTGCTCGCGCGTCAAAGGAACCGATTGCCCCGCACCCAAAGGGTGATCTACATACAGCCTGATCTTCGCACTCATGAGACCCTACATATGCAAGGCAATGCCCCAACACCAGACGGTCAGGTCGCCGACGCCGTTACCGGCAACTGGGTCGATACCCGCGCCCCGGCCTTTGCCCGCCCCTATCTGCGGCTGTCGCGCGCGGACCGGCCGATCGGGACGTGGCTGCTGCTGATTCCGTGCTGGTGGGGCCTGGCGCTGGCGATTCTGCATGACGGTCAGCCGCGCTGGGGCGATCTGTGGATTGCCGTTGGGTGCGCGGCCGGGGCCTTTCTGATGCGTGGCGCTGGTTGCACCTGGAATGACATCACCGACCGCAAGTTCGACGCGCAGGTCGCCCGTACGCGCTCGCGGCCCATCCCCTCGGGTCAGGTCAGCGTTCGGCAGGCGTTGATCTGGATGGGCCTACAGTGCCTTCTGGCGCTGGCGATCCTGCTGACCTTCAACCAGGCGGCCATCGCGATGGGCGTCCTGTCGCTGCTGCCGGTGACGATCTATCCCTATGCCAAGCGCTTCACCTGGTGGCCGCAGGTGTTTCTGGGGCTGGCCTTCAACTGGGGCGCCCTGCTGGCCTGGGCGGCGCATCGCGGCACGGTCGAATGGCCCGCGATCCTGCTGTACCTGTCCGGCATCGCCTGGACGCTGTTCTACGACACGATCTATGCCCACCAAGACGCCGAGGATGACGAGCTGATCGGCATCAAGTCCACCGCGCGTCTGTTCGGGACCGACACCGCGAAATGGCTGAAGTATTTCCTTGTGGCGACCGTGGCGCTGATGGGGCTGGCCATCGTCGAGGCCGCGCTGCCCAATTCCAGCGTGCTGGCACTGGTCGTGGCCATCGGTGGACCTTGGGCAATGGGGTGGCACATGGCGTGGCAACTGCGCGGGCTGGACATCGAAGACAACGCGAAACTGCTGCAGCTGTTTCGCGCCAACCGGGATACCGGCCTTATTCCGCTCATCTTCCTTTGCGTCGCATTGCTCCTCTGATTGCACCTCGGTACCGGTGCCTGTAAGAGTCCCGCCCAATGGCCCGAGGAGATAAGAAACCGCTCATGCGCTTGCCGTATTTCCTGACATCAGCCCTGATCTTTGTCGTGTCGGCGGGGGTCTGTCTGCTGGCCGCCGGATTCGCGGTGACCAAGATCGAAGAAACCTCGGAAACTGCCGTTCGAAATGCTTTGAGCATGCAGGGCCACGAGTGGGCCGAAGTGCAGGCGGATGGGCTGCGCGTTGTGCTGACCGGTACTGCCCCGGACGAGGCCACCCGATTCAACGCGCTGACCGCGGCCGGTACACAGGTCGACACCTCTCGGGTGATCGACGAGATGGACATTGCCCCGACGGCTGACCTGACTCCGCCCAAATTCTCGGCTGAAATCCTCCGGAACGACAGCGGCATTTCCGTGATCGGGTTGGTTCCGGCCAGCGTGGATCGCAATGCACTGATGGCCCGGCTGCAGAAGCTGGACCCCCAGGCGCGGGTGTCGGACCTGCTGGAAACCGCAGACTACAAGAAACCCAAAGGCTGGGACGACGCGATATCCTACGCCATCCTTGCCCTGTCCAAGCTGCCGCGAGCCAAGGTTTCCGCCAGTCCCGACCTGGTTAAGATCACTGCCATCGCTGACAGCCAGCAGGAAAAAGAACGGCTGGAACAAGAGCTGACACGCGCCGCGCCGCCCAGCTTGCGCATCGGTCTGGCGATTTCGGCACCGCGCCCGGTGATCACTCCGTTCACATTGCGCTATCTGATTTCGGAAGATGGCGGACAGTTCGACGCCTGTTCGGCACAGGATGAAAAGGCGCGCGACACCATTGTTGCCGCCGCGCAGGATGCCGGGCTGTCAGGGCCCTATACCTGCACGATCGGCCTGGGTGTGCCATCGCCCCGATGGGCGCAGGCCGCTGAACTGAGTATCCGGGCTCTGTCCGAGATCGGGCAAGGTTCCGTCACGATGTCGGATGCCGACATCACGCTGATTGCTGAACCGAACACCAGCCCGGCCACCTTCGACAAGGTCGTGGGCGAGTTGGAAAACGCCCTGCCCGAAGTGTTTGCCCTGCACGCGGTTCTGCCTGAACCCGAAAACAACGAACAGGCCGGACCTGTGGAATTCACCGCCACCCGCAGCCCGGAAGGTCTGGTACAACTGCGCGGCCGTCTGGGCGACGATTTGCAGCGTGACATGATCGACAGCTACGCCCGGGCTGCCTTCGGATCCGATCAGGTTCACAGTGCCGCCCGCGTAGTCGACCAGATGCCGCAGGACTGGCCCGTACGCGTTCTGGCGGGGCTGGAATCCCTGTCCTGGCTGAACAACGGCGTGCTGACCGTAACGCCCGACAAGGTCGAGTTGACAGGCGTCAGCCATGATGAAGACGCCAAGGCACAGATCGCGGGCCTGCTGTCCGACAAGCTGGGCGATGCGCAGGACTTTGACCTGTCGATCACCTATCAGCCCCCGCCCGAACCCGAAGACGCGCTGCCAGACCCCGAGCAGTGCGAAAGTCGCATCGCCGAGGTTCAGGAAACCCGCAAAATCACGTTCGAGCCCGGATCGGCTACGGTTTCATCAGAGTCCCGCGACAGTCTGAACCAGATTGCCGAGATCCTGCGCGAATGTGGACCGATCCGGATTGAAATCCAGGGTCATACCGACAGCCAGGGCCGTGAAGAGATGAACCAGCAACTGAGCCAGTCACGCGCCCAGTCCATCCTGAACGAATTGCGCGCCCGTCGGGTGCCGACCAAAAGCTACTCGGCCGCAGGATATGGTGAGACGCAGCCGATTGCAGACAATGACACCGAAGACGGGCGCGAGAAAAACCGGCGCATCGAATTCCGGCTGATCCGGCCCGAGCCGGTCGCCAATCAGGAAACCGGTCTGGAAGCATTGGAGACCCAGACAAGCGCAACCGAACCTGCGCCAACAGAAGAAGAAGCATCCGAAACGGATGCAGGGGACCAGTAAGTTGAACAGAACCGAATTCATCATCGCCACCGCCGTCATCCTGTTCGCCGCCTTCTGCATGGGCTGGTTCGCCAACTGGCTGGTGCACCGCCTGTCGCGCGTGCGCCAATCCGACGTGGCCGATCTGGACCGCATGAGCCAGGAGCTGCACGAGGCCGAGGAAACCCGTGATCAGGCGATCACCTATCTGCAGCAGCGCGAGGCCGAGCTGACCAACCAGCTGACCCAAACCGAGGCCGAGCTGGCCGCGGCTATGGACGGGCTGCGCGCCGCCCGTCAGGAAGCCGAGGAATTGCGCGGCCGGATCAACAACGCCGACTGAGCGCCTACCAGCGCGACAGCGCGTCCTCGTCCTCGTCCTTGGCGGCAACCCACTCCGCGCCCAAACCTGTGATTTCCTTCTTCCAGAACGGGGCGCGGGATTTCAGGTAATCCATCAGGTATTCAGCGGCCTCGAACGCATCTTTGCGGTGCGGGGCTGCCGTTGCGACCATCATGATCCGGTCACCTGGGGCCAGCCGCCCATGGCGATGGATCACCAGCACGTCACCCAGCGACCACCGGCTCTTGGCTTCCTCGGCGATCTTGGCGATGGCGCGTTCGGTCATGCCGGGATAATGCTCGATCTCCATGTAGGCCAGATCGGTCTGCGCCAGATCGCGCACGACGCCGGTAAAGGTGACGATAGCGCCATTGGCCGTGTCACCTGCGGCAAAGGCATTGGCCTCGGCCCCCAGATCGAACGGCTCTTGCTGGACGGAGATCCGCATTGCCTTATCCGCCGGTCATGGGCGGGAAAAAGGCCACTTCGCGGACGCCGGCCAGCGGCGCGTCGAAATCCGACAGCTCCTGATCCAGCGCGACCCGCAGGGCGGAGATGTCGGCAAAGGCCGCGGCATAGCGGTCTTCGCGGGCGCTGAGTTCCGCCACCAGATCGGAGACCGTGGCCGCAGTGGTTTCGACCTTTTCCTTCGGCACGCCGATCCGCTCGCGGACCCAGGCGAAATACAGGACATCCATGCGTCAGCCCTCCTTCAGATGGGGCATGGCTTTACGTAGGTAGTCGTAGCCGGTGATCAATGTCAGCGTCGCCGCGATCCACAGCAGCCACAACCCGATGCGGCCCGACCAGAACATGCCATCCAGCTTCCATTGCAGGCCCGAGATGTCCTCGACCTGGCCCGACAGGATCTGGTCGATCAGCGCGGCATCCATGCCGAAGGTGGACATGACGAAATAGTGCTCGAATATGCCCTGCGAAAACAGCACGGCGATCGCCACCATCTGCGCGGTCGTCTTCCATTTGGCCAACTTGGTAACCTTGAGCGTTCCGGCCACGTCGCCCAGATACTCGCGCAGGCCCGAGACGAAGACCTCGCGGAACAGGATCACGGTGGCGGGCAGCACCAGCCAGGGCGTCCAGTGCTCAGTCGAATAGCCGACCAAGATCATCAGCGCGATCACCACCATCGCCTTGTCGGCGATCGGGTCCAGCATCGCGCCCATCTTGGTTTCCTGCTTCCACGCGCGCGCCAGATAGCCGTCGAACCAATCGGTTATGGCCGCCGACAGGAACAGGATCAGCGCGAACCAATCCGCGTAGGGCCGTGTGAAATACAGAAACATCACCGCCAGGCCGGGCGCGGCCAGTAGGCGCAGCAAAGTCAGAATATTCGGCAGGTTCCACTTCATGCGCTGGACCCTACAACCATGGCCGGGAACAGAAAAGACGGCACGACAAAAAACTGCCAAGAACACAGGTGTTTGGACCACGACAGGTCAGACCGTCGCAGGCGGAGGATCGACGACCGTTTCCCCCTTGGCGCGGCGCGAAGAACGGGTCAGGTTGCGCGGGTATCGGCACATCAGGAAAGATCCGCCCCGTGACCTCACATATCAGAACCGATGCGCGCGCCAATCTGATCGGCAGCGCCTGGATGATCGCGGCCATGGCCGGGTTCGCCCTGGAGGACGCGCTGTTGAAAAGTGCCGCCAAGGTGCTGCCCATCTGGCAGGTTCTGGTGCTGTTCGGACTGGGCGGGGCGTTGATTTTCGCCGGGGTCGCGTTGATTCAGGGGCGGCGGTTGCTGCACCCCGATGTCCTGTCCAAGCCGATGAAGATCCGAGTGCTGTTCGAAGTCTTCGGCCGCCTGTTCTATGTGCTGGCCATCGCCCTGACGCCGCTGTCCTCGGCCACAGTGATCCTGCAGGCCACGCCGCTGGTCGTGGTGGCGGGTGCCGCGCTGTTTTTCGGGGAAACCGTCGGCTGGCGGCGCTGGAGTGCCATTCTGGTCGGACTGATCGGAGTGGTGATCATCATCCAGCCGACCGGAGACAGTTTCTCGGCCCTGTCCATTCTTGCGGTACTGGGAATGCTGGGCTTTGCGGGCCGCGATCTGGCCAGCCGCGCCGCCCCCGCCACTTTGGGCACCACCGTTCTTGGGTTTTATGGCTTTCTGTCAATTGTCGTCGCCGGTGGACTGTACCGGGCTTTCGAAGGCGCCGCCGCGGTGCCGGTGGACGCCCGAGCCGCCCTGCACCTGACTGGAGCCGTGGTGATGGGCGCGGTGGCCTATTCTTCGCTGATGCTGGCAATGCGGACGGGTGAAGTGTCGGCCGTAACTCCGTTTCGCTATGCCCGCCTTCTGTTCGGCATCGGGCTGGGCGTACTGATATTCGACGAGCATCTGGACCAGACCATGTGGCTGGGCAGCGCGCTGATCGTGGCGTCGGGGCTTTACATCCTGTGGCGCGGGCGCCAGCGGCCTCAGCCCTTTTCGTGAAAGAAATCATAGACCTTCTGCGCCAGACCGGCCGAGATCCCGTCCACGGCCTTCAGATCCGCCAGATTGGCACGGCTGACCGCCTTTGCGCTGCCGAAATGCGCCAGCAGGGCGCGTTTGCGGGACGCGCCTACGCCGGGGATTTCATCCAGAGGCGTCGCTCCCATCGCCTTGGCCCGTTTGGCGCGGTGGGTACCGATAGCAAAGCGGTGCGCCTCGTCCCGTAGCCGCTGAATAAAATACAGCACCGGGTCGTTACGCTTCAGGGCAAAGGGGCGCTGGCCGATGCGGTGGAACTCTTCCTTGCCGTGGTCCCGATCGACGCCCTTGGCCACACCGACCATCGGGATGTCCTCGACCCCGTGCGACTGCATGATCTCGTGCACGGCGCTCACCTGCCCCGCGCCCCCGTCGATCAGCAGCAGATCGGGCCACAGGCCCTTGTCGCGGTCGGGGTCCTCTTTCAGCAGGCGGGTGAAGCGTCGGGTCAGCACCTCTTTCATCATGCCGAAATCGTCGCCCGGCGTCAGGTCGTCGCCGCGGATGTTGAACTTGCGATAGGCGTTCTTCATGAACCCCTCGGGCCCGGCCACGATCATCGCACCCACCGCGTTGGTGCCCTGGATATGCGAGTTGTCATAGACCTCGATCCGGTTCGGCGGCGAGTCCAGATCGAAGGCCTCGGCCAGGCCGCGCAGCAGCTTGGCCTGCGTCGCGCTTTCCGACATGCGGCGCGCCAGCGCCTCGCGCGCGTTTCGCAGCGCGCCCGAGACCAGCTCGAGCTTTTCGCCCCGCTGCGGCACCAATATCTCGACCTTGCGACCGGCCTTTTCCGACAGGGCCTGCTGCATCAGGTCGGCGTTCTCGATCGCGTCCGACAGGATCAGTTGACGCGGCGGTTCCTTGTTGTCGTAGAACTGGCCCAGAAAGGCCTCCATCACCTCGGCCGGCGAGACGTCGGGACCGACCCGCGGATAGAAATCGCGGTTGCCCCAGTTCTGGTTGGCGCGGATGAAGAACACCTGAACACAGGCCTGACCGCTGTCCATGTAGAGGCCAATCACATCCGCTTCGGCCACCCCGCGCGGGTTGATGCCCTGCGCCGTCTGCACCTGCGTCAGCGCGCGGATCCGGTCGCGCAGGGCGGCGGCGCGCTCGAACTCCATCGCGTCCGAAGCCTCCTGCATCTGCGCGGCCAGTTCCTCTTGGATTCGGGTCGAGCGTCCGGACAGGAACCGCTCGGCGTCGCGCACGCTTTCGGCATAGTCGGCCTGCGAAATCATGCCCACGCACGGCCCCGAGCAGCGCTTGATCTGATAGAGCAGGCAGGGCCGGGTGCGACTGTCGAACATCGAATCCGAGCAGTTGCGCAGCAGAAACGCCTTCTGCAGCTGGTTCAGCGTGCGGTTCACCGCGCCCGCACTGGCGAAGGGGCCGAAATAGGCACCTTTGTCTTTCTTGGCCCCACGATGCTTCTTGATCTGCGGAAATGGATGGTCCTTGGCCACCAGAATGTTGGGAAAGCTTTTGTCGTCGCGCAGCAGCACGTTGTACTTGGGCTTGAGCTGCTTGATCAGGTTCTGCTCCAGCAGCAGCGCCTCGGTCTCGGTCCGAGTGGTCAGGAACATCATCGACGCGGTCGAGGCGATCATCCGCTCGATCCGGCCGGAATGTCCCGGACGGGTGTAGTTCGACACCCGGGCCCGCAGGTTGCGCGCCTTGCCGACATACAGAACCCGGCTGTCCGCATCCAGCATCCGATAGACACCCGGCGAACTGTCCAGCGTCTTCACGTATTTCTGGATGCAGGCATAGCCGGTCGGCTGAGGCTGGGATTGAGGGGCGCTGTCGGCGGTCATGAGGGAGAGATACGATTCTCTGACCGTGGCTGCAATCTTGCGCGCCTCAGATCAAGAGAAAACAAATCCACGATTCTTGTGGATAACTGTGCGGACAACTTTCCCTGCACCGTGATTTTTCCTTGAATCCTTGTGTTTTCACTGCGTTGCACAATAAATAGGCACAAATTCAATGCATTGATTCTAAACGATATTTTTATTCTCGTTTTACAAGTGTATGAAAAAAAAGACATTTTTGTAACGAACCTGTAACAGGATCGAGAGCGGTGCAAAACTTGCAGGGGCAATACCTATTCAAGGCCCACTACATCAGGCGTTTGCCAGCCCAGATGCTGGCCGCCATCAACGCACAAAAGCTGGCCCGTGACCGCATGCGCGTCCAGAAAATACCCAAGGGCCGCGTTGATATCCGACGGGTTTGCACCGCGTTCCAAGACCGTGTTTTCGCGTTGGGTCTTGAAGTGCTGGGGACTTTGCCGATGTCCCTGCAGGGTTGGACCCGGCCCAATGGCATTGACGCGAATGGCCGGCGTCAGTGCCTGGGCCGCCGTCCGGGTCAATGCCCATAGCCCCATCTTGGCGATGGTGTAGGACATGAACTCAGGCGTCAGTTTGCGCACCCGCATGTCGACCATATTCACGATCAAGCCGGTCGCGACGGGTTCGTCATTCTCATCCATCTCGGGTTCCAGACCCTGGCTTGCCATGGCCTGCGTCAGCACGAAGGGCGCGCGCAGGTTGCTGTCCATGTGGCGATCCCAGCTTTGCCGGGTGGCAGTGCGGATGTTGTCGTATTCGAAGATCGACGCATTGTTGACCAGACAGGTGATCGGACCGCCCAGCGCCTCGGCCGCGCGCGGCAAAAGGGTCTGCACCTGATCCTCGTCCAGCAGATCGGCCTGCAGCGCCACGGCATTGCGGCCCATCGACTGGATCTCGGACACGGTCTCGGCAGCGGCAGCGCCCGAGGTTGCGTGATGCACGGCAACGTCCATGCCACGTTTCGCCAGATACAACGCCATGGCCCGCCCCAGTCGAATGCCGGCGCCGGTCACCAGTGCTCGGGTCATGAAGGGGCTCCTTTCAGTCAGATCAGGCCAACAAGATCACGACGTATGTGACGTAAAGCAGTGTCAATATGAACCCCCAGACCCGGGTGATGTCTTGCTTGAAGAAAACGAACGGGATCAGCAGCAAGGACGAGCCCAGCATGACCCAAAGATCGAATTGCAGGAATTCGGGGTCCACGGGGATGCGCCCGAACAGCGTGGCGATACCGACAATGCCCAGAAGGTTGAACATGTTCGAACCGATGACGTTGCCCAGAGCAACATCGGCCTGCCGGCGCAACGCGGCCATGACGGTGGTCGCCAGTTCGGGAAGCGAGGTTCCGACCGCGACCAGCGTCAACCCGATCACCGTTTCACTGACCCCGTAGGTCCGCGCAATGATGGTCGCGTTGTCGACCAGAAGGTGCGCGCCCATCGGCAGGCCAATCAGCCCCAGCACCAGATACAGCGACACCTTCCAGTACGGCATGTCCGGGTCGGCCTCTTCCAGCGTTTCCAGGTCCTGCTCTTCCGAGCAGGAGTTGCGATGCGCGTGCGCTTCTCGGAAGGCGTTGAGCAGGATCAGAGCCAATCCCGCCAGCAGGATTGCCCCGCTGAACAGGTTGAATTCCCCGCAAAAGGCCAAACCGATGAACAGAACCGAGGCCAGCAACATGAAGATGTAGTTTCTGCGCGTGTTGCATTCGCTGCTGTGGATCGTGGCCAGCAAGGCCGGCAAACCCAAGACCAGCAGGATGTTGGCCGTGTTCGAACCGACGACATTGCCCAACGCGATACCGGGCGCATTTTCCTCGATGGCCTTGATGGCAATCAGAAGCTCAGGCGCCGAGGTACCGAAGGCCACGATCGTCAGGCTGACGATTAGGGCGGGAACACCCAGACGCAGGCTGAGATTCACCGCACCCCGCACCAGCGCGTCACCGGCCAACAGCAGGATCAACAAGCCAAGACCGGAAAGCAGCCAGGCCGTCATCGACGCCCTCCTTGCTCACATTTGCAGGGGCCCTTGCCGATCCGGAATCGACCGCAGCGCGGACATTTCGCGGAGTTCAATCGCTGTTGGCCGGGAAAGCGCAGCTTTCCGAACATCGCCAGGACCCCCATGGCAACCAGAAACAGAATGACGACCTTGACGATCACGTCACATACCAAAGCGCGCGTAGGCCGCGCGCTCCTCGAGCAGGGAAATGGCGTCCTGCGCCATGTCCGTTCCGAACCGCGACCAGATCGGTCGGCGCAACCCGTAGCGCCGGAATTTGACCTTGTCGCCAAACACTTCCTGCATCCTTGGCTTCAGATGCGCGATGCCGTCGATCAGCCCAAGTTCATGCGCACGCCGCGCCAGCCAGATTTCACCGGTAAACAGATCGGCGGCCTCGTCCAAGCGACTGCCGCGCCGAGCTTTCACATAGGCAATGAAATTCTGGTGGATGTCCTCCAAAAGCCCCTTGAGACGCGCGACATCCTCTTCTTTCTCCGGAGAGAACGGGTCCAGCATCGATTTGGATTTCCCGGCGGTGTGCACGCGCCGCTCAATCCCCTGACGGGCCAGAAAAACATGGGCTCCGAACCCCGAGGAGATGACCCCGATCGACCCCAGAACCGAGCTGTCATCCGCCCAGATCTCGTCCGCCGAAGCCGCAAGCCAATAACCACCCGAGGCCGCCACGTCCTCGACAAAGGCATGGACTGGCACCTTGAACTCGTCGGCCAACCGTCGGATCCGCGCACCGATCAGCGAGCTTTGCACCGGCGATCCGCCCGGCGAATTGATCTCGAGCGCGACGGCGGCAGGTTTTCCCTTGCGGAAGGCTTTTTCCAGAACCGGTGCCAAAGAGGCATCGTTCAGCGAGGCTCGGCCAGCCATTCCAATGGCTCCGGACAGGCGAACGACAGCCACGGTTGGCTGCTTGTTGAGAAACGGCAGGCTGAGTTTCATGGGTGCCGATGTAGAGTGCGCCCGCCCCTTAAACAAGGGACCCCACCTGCCATGAACGTGACGTGAACCAAAATCCTGTTCAGCCACGGCAAAAATGCAACGCCCTAGCTGCGGATGCGCCACCCGGTTTTGAAGATCCAACCGATGACCGCCAGGCAGAAGCCGGTAAAGGCCAGGATCGCCAGAAGGCTAAGCAGAATGGGCACGTCCGAAAGCCCGTAAAACGACCAGCGAAAGCCCGAGATCAAATAGACCACCGGGTTGAACAACGAGATCGTCTGCCACACCGGCGGCAGCATCGAAATCGAGTAGAACGTGCCGCCCAGAAAGATCAGAGGCGTCACAACCAGCTGCGGTACCAACGACATCTGTTCGAAATTGCTGGCCCAGATCCCGATGATGAAGCCCAGCAGGGAAAAGCTGAGGCAGGACAGGATCAGAAAGGCGGCCATCGCGAAGGGGTGCTCGATGCGGATGTCCACGAAGAACGTGGCGGTGGTCAGGATCACCAATCCCACGAACAACGCCTTGGTCGCGGCGGCGCCCACATAGCCGATCACGATCTCGATGAAATTCACCGGAGCCGAGAGCAGTTCGTAGATCGTGCCCAGGAACTTGGGGAAATAGATGCCAAAGGACGCGTTCGAGATCGACAGCATCACCACCGACAGCATGATCAGCCCCGGCACGATGAAGGCGCCGTAGGAGACGCCCTCGACCTCCTGGATGCGACTGCCGATGGCGGTGCCGAACACCACGAAGTACAGCGAGGTCGACAGCACCGGCGACAGGAAGCTCTGCGCGAGGGTGCGGAAGAACCGGGCCATTTCGAACCGGTAGATGGCGGCGATGGCGGACCAGTTCATGCGGCATCTCCGGACACGAGATTGACGAAAATCTCTTCCAGGCTCGATTGCCGGGTCTGAACGTCACGCAGCACCAGCCCCGCCTCGGCCACGTCATTCAGCAAAGTGGTGATGCCAGTGCGATCGGCATTGGTGTCGTAAGTATAGATCAGCGCATCGCCCTGCCCGTTCAGCACCAGATTGTGGTGGGCCAGACTGCCGGGAATGTCCGAGATCGTGCGGGTCAGCATGACCTCGATCTGCTTCTTGCCCATCTGCGCCATCAAGGTGTTTTTGTCCTGCACCAGCATCAGTTCGCCCTTGTCGATCACACCGATCCGGTCGGCGATGGCTTCGGCCTCTTCGATGTAGTGGGTGGTCAGAATGATGGTGACACCGGCAGCCTTCAACTCGTCGACGATGGCCCACATGTCCTTGCGCAGTTCGACATCCACACCGGCGGTGGGTTCATCCAGAAACAGCACCCGCGGCTCGTGCGCCAGCGCCTTGGCGATTAGCACCCGCCGCTTCATGCCGCCCGACAGTTCCTTGATCGCGTTCTTGCGCTTGTCCCACAGCGACAGCTTGCGCAGGATCTCCTCGATCCGCGCGCTGTCCTGCCCATAGCCGAACAGACCGCGCGAAAACCGTACGGTGTTCCAGACCTTCTCGAACGGCTCCAGCGCAATTTCCTGCGGCACGAGGCCGATCATGCGCCGGGCTGCACGAAAGTCCGTGAGGATGTCGTGCCCCCCTACTGTGACGGTCCCAGACGTGGGCGTGGTAATCCCGCAAACCGTCGAGATCAGGGTTGTCTTTCCCGCCCCGTTCGGGCCGAGCAGGGCCAGGATCTCGCCCTCTTCGATGTCCAGCGATACGCCTTTCAGCGCTTCGAACCCGCCGGCATAGGTTTTGCGCAGATCCTTGATCGAAAGAATTGTCGTCATGCGTTTTCCCAGTTCTGGCCGGGACAGTATCGCGCCAGAGGATTGCCGAACAGACCAAATTCGCACAGTCCTCTGCGCACAAACGCAGGTTTCACTCGCGCCCGGTCAGGCGACCCAGCCAGCCTTTCTTTTCCCCCTCGGAGGTGTCTTTGCCGCCCTCTTCCGGCGCTGCAGGGCCTTCGAAATGCTGCTGAAGGTTCGAGAAGAACTGGTCAGCCATCTTTTTGGCAAAGCCGTCGATCAAACGGCTGCCTAGCTGCGCCAGCTTTCCGCCAACCTTGGCATCCACGTCATAGGCCAGAACCGTTCCACCGCTGTCACTGGCGCTGAACGTGACACTGGCGCTGCCCTTTGCAAAACCCGCCGCCCCGCCTTTGCCCTCACCGGCGATGGTCAGGCTTTGACCCTCAACCATGTCGGACATCGTGACGGTGCCTTTGAACGTGGCCTTTACCGGCCCGACTTTCTGCACCACGGTCGCCTCGTAACCGTCCGTCGGATTGCCCGAAACCTCTTGCGCACCGGGCACGCAGGCTTTCAGCACCTCGGGGTCCAGCAGGGCCGCATAGACATCGGACGGCGCCGCCTGAATTTCACGCGTGTCACTCATTTGCATGGGACCACCCCCCTTTCTTAAATGTCTGATATTCGACCAAAGACCTATCCACGAACTGCCGTTGCGGCAACCGTGTTCCACACATTACCCGCCGCCCCCGGAATCCTGAGCCCGCATGTCGGAAATCCGTTTCTGCACCAGTTCCAGATGCAGACGGGCATCATACTGCCCTTGCCTGTAGGCCGCTGGCAGCCGTAGGTCCGCCAGCTTTTCGTCCAGCACCTGCAATTGGCCTTGCATCCGCACGAGGTCTTCCGCGGAAGGGTTGTCGGCCAGGTCCTGTTCGATCAGACGAATTTCCGGGTAGTGCTGCCAGACACGCCATCGTTGGAAATAGGCGTAGATGCGCGGCAACAACCGGACCAGCGGAAGGACGATGAAAAAGAACGGCAGGAACAAAAGGAAAACCCGATTGACCTGCGCCGCCACCCAATAAGGCAACCAATCATGCCAGGTGGATGGCCCTTCAAGTATCAGCTGCCGTGCGGTGTTGTTGAGGGGCAATGCGGTCCCTTCGATCCCCGGAAAGGCCCCGGGGTCATTAATGATGCCCTGAGCCTCGTGCAGGGCGATCGCCGCCATCGTCAGTCGATTGACCAACGCCGGATGCAGTCCCGGCCGCACGACCAGCCGCGCCTCGAGAGCGATCAGATCTACCGGGCGCGGCGGCAGAACCGGGTTCAGCGACATGCCTCCGGTCGGTACGGTCACCACGGTGGCATAGGACAAACGACGCGAAATCGCCTCGACATGTTCAAGGTTCAGCACCTTCAGTCCCGGCACCTCGTACGCGGCCAGCAGGTAGGGGGCTTCGATCGGGGCGACAAAGACGGCGATGTCCAACGTTCCGTCCAACAAGGCGTCGGCCGCCTGGTCATAGGGCAGTGCAACATGCACGTTATCCTCTTGGGCCAGCCCGACCGCGCGCTCGAAGTCGCGGAATGCGTCCGCGGTGCCGGACCCGGGCGCACCGCTGTTGATGCTCAACCCACGCCACAGCGCGGGATTGGGCGGAATCCACGCATCCTCGCGCGCCATGAAAATCATCGGCTCGAAAAACACGGCCCCGATGGCCTGCGCCCGTTCCGGGTCAACTTCGATGCCGCCCTGCAAGAAGGCCACATCCACAGCCCCGTCTTCCAGGAGACGCGCATTTTCGACAGACCCTGCGGTTTCGACGATCTCGAGCCGAATGTCATCCTCGGCAAGGATATCGGAATAGTCCTGCGCCACTTCGATATAGGCACCACCCGCCGGTCCGGCTGCCATGCGCAGGTCGCCGGGCGGGTGCAGCAGAAGGATGATTGCCACAAGAACCGCCAAGACCATGGCGGCACTGATCGTGATCCAAAGACGCATCCTACCCCTCGCTGGTCCACCCCGGACAGCACGCTACGCCGCTGGCCCCAAGCTGGCAAGTATTCCGATGTGTTTGTTGGTTTTTCCCGTTCCGGATCAGACCGATGCCAGACGCCGCGTCGCCGCCGGTCGGTCTTGCATTCCTGCTGGGCGCCGGCCAGCATCGCCGCGAGGGAGTGCTGCTCATGCTGAACGGAATCCGTGTTGTCGAAATCGAGGGTCTCGGCCCCGGCCCGTTCGCCGCCATGATGCTGGCGGATCTGGGGGCCGATGTCGTGACCATCCACCGCAAGGGGGGCGCCGTCACACCCGGCATGCCGGACCGATCCGTGCTGGACCGGGGCAAGCGCTCGATCGCGCTCGACCTCAAGGACCCCGACGACCTCGAAACCGCCCGGCGCCTGATCGAAACCGCCGATGCGTTGATTGAAGGCTTCCGCCCTGGCGTGATGGAGAAGCTGGGTCTGGGGCCCGAAGCCTGCCACGCCCTGAACCCGGCGCTGGTCTATGGCCGCATGACCGGCTGGGGCCAGGACAGCCCGCTTGCCGACACCGCAGGACATGATCTGAACTACATCGCCCTGTCGGGAGCGCTCTGGTACGGCTCACCGCCCGGCATCGAGCCGATGACCCCGGCCACGCTGGTCGGCGATATCGGCGGCGGCGCGATGTATCTGGTCACCGGGATACTGGCCGGGCTGCTGAACGCGCGCGCAACCGGCACTGGCACGGTGGTCGACGCCGCCATCTACGACGGGTCCGCGCACATGATGAACCTGCTGATGAGCCTGCGCCAGACCGGCAACCTGTCCGACACGCGCGGCCAGAGCCTGTTGGACGGCCCGCATTGGAGCCGTACCTACGCCTGCGCGGATGGCGGCTTTGTTTCGGTCCAATGTCTCGAACCGAAATTCTATGCCCAATTCCTGGAAATCCTGGGCCTGTCCCAAGACCCGGCGTTCCAGCAACAATACGACAGCACGCTCTGGCCAGATTTGACCCAGCGCCTGGCGGAAATCTTCGCAACCAAACCGCGCGACCATTGGGCCAAACTGTTCGAAGGCTCAGACGCCTGCGTCGCCCCGGTGCTCAGCCCCGACGAGGCCGCAACCCACCCGATGAACACCGCCCGCCAAACCTGGCGAGAAACAGGCGGCACCCTGCAGGCCGCCGCCGCCCCGCGCTTCTCCACCCACCAATGGCAACCGAAACCCAGCCCGGCCCGCGGCCAACACACGACCGAAATTCTGAACGAACTTCAGGCTCTCAAAAAGACCTGACACATCCTTCATCTAGCCAACGGCCAAGAGGGGGCTGGCCCCCTCCCACGCCGCCTATCCGCCGCGCACCGTGTCGATCATCAGCTGCACATTCTCCGGGTCGGCATCCGGTGTGATCCCGTGTCCCAGATTGAAAATATGCGGCCCGTTGGAAAAGGCACGCAGGATGCGGCGGGTCTCATCCACCAGGGCCTGCCCGCCGGTCACCATGTGAGACGAGGCCAGGTTGCCTTGCACGCAGCCATCCACCTGCACATGTTCGGCCGCCCATTCCGGCGCAACCGAGTTGTCCAGCGCCACGCAATCGACACCGGTGGCCTTCGCGAAGCCGACATAGCCCTCGCCCGCCTCACGCGGGAAACCGATGACCGGAATGCCCGGATGGCGTTCCTTGAGCGCCTGGGTGATGATCCGGCACGGCTGGACCGCGTATTTGGTGAAAGCCTCACCTTTCAGCGACCCGGCCCAGCTGTCGAAAATCTTGACCACCTCGGCCCCCGCTTCGATCTGAGCCGACAGATATTCGATCGTGGCCGCAGTGATCCGGTCCAGCAACGCCTCGAACAGAGCGGTGTTTTCCTCGCGCAGGGCGTGGGCGGGACCCTGATCAGGGGTGCCACGCCCGGCGATCATATAGGTCGCAACGGTCCACGGGGCGCCGGCAAAGCCAATGAGAGTCGTCTCGGACGGCAGCTCGCGCGACAGGATGCGCACGGTTTCATAGACGGGCGACAAGGTCTCGTGAATCGCATCAACCGGCTTCAACGCATCGAAATCCGGTTGCTGCGTGATCGTCGACAGGCGCGGCCCTTCGCCGGTGACGAACCAAAGGTCGGCGCCCAGCGCCTGCGGCACCAGCAGGATGTCGGCAAACAGGATCGCGGCATCGAACCCATAGCGGCGGATCGGCTGCAGCGTCACCTCGGCCGCCAGATCGGGGGTGTAGCACAGCGACAGGAAATCGCCCGCCTGTTCCCGCGTCGCGCGGTATTCCGGCAGATAGCGTCCGGCCTGTCGCATCATCCAGATCGGCGGCGTGTCCAGTACCTCGCCCGCCAGCGCCCGCAGCAGTTTCTTGTTCTCGGCCATGTCAGCCCCCACTATTCCGGTTTGCGCAACGGGTCCGCCTTCAGCGGCAAAATGTCAAGCGTGGCCCCCATTGTCAGGGCAATGTGACGCGACTAAAGCTGTGCCCATGACTTTGACCCTGCCCACCCCCGCATCGCCGCTGAAGATCGGCACCCGTGGTTCGCCGCTGGCGCTGGCCCAGGCCCATGAAACCCGTCAGCGGCTGTGCGATGCCTTCGATCTGCCGGAACAGGCGTTCGAGATCGTGGTGATCAAGACCACCGGCGACAACCGCGCCATGATCGACGCGGACCGCCCGTTGAAAGAGATCGGCAACAAGGGCCTGTTCACCAAGGAAATCGAAGAGGCGATGCTGGGCGGGGACATCGACATCGCCGTGCACTCGACCAAGGACATGCCCGTCGAACAGCCGCAGGGGCTGGTGCTGGACACGTTCCTGCCGCGCGAGGACGTGCGCGATGCCTTCATCTCGCCCCGCCTCAACTCGATCCATGACCTGCCCGAAGGTGCGGTCGTCGGCACCTCGTCGCTGCGGCGGCGGGCACAATTGCTGCACCGCCGGCCCGATCTGAACGTGGTCGAGTTCCGGGGCAACGTGCAGACCCGGCTGAAGAAGCTGGCTGATGGCGTGGCCGAATGCACATTCCTGGCCATGGCCGGCATCCGCCGCCTGAACATGCAGGACGTCCCTGCCACTGCGATCTCGCCCGACGACATGCTGCCGGCCATCGCACAAGGTACGATCGGCATCGAACGCCGCGTGGACGACCACCGGGCCGCCGAGATGCTGGAAGCCATTCATCACTCTGAAACGGCCTGTCGCTTGGCGGCCGAGCGCACGTTGCTGGCCGCGCTGGACGGGTCCTGCGAAACTCCGATTGCCGGTCTGGCCGAACTTGCCGATGGGCAGTTGCGCCTACGCGGCGAGGTCCTGCGCCCGGATGGATCGGATGCCATCACCGAAAGCCAGACCGGTTCGACGGAGGACGCAGCGGAAATGGGCCGGGCCGTGGCGGCAGAACTGCTGCACCGTGCCGGGCCCGGATTCTTCGAGTGGAGAAATTTGTAAAAAAGTTTCTGCGAATGTGAACTGCTTCACTGTCGCCCCGGTTGAAATCGGGCATCAATGTGTCATCCCGATTGGGAATGTGGATCAGTCTCGAATGTATCGAAGTTTTAGTTCGTGATTTTGTAGATAGTATTCGAGGGGGCGAGACTGAGAACCCTGTCCGATCGAAACGGGCCGTGCCTTTAAAAAAGGCACGGCCCGTTTTGACTCTGCGGCCCGCAATGGGTCCCTGTCATCCGGGAAACCGGTGCACGTTGCCATGATGGCTGAACATCGCCTGGCCCGAGCGGATGTCGAACCGGAAATCAGCCGACCGTCCCGGCAAGGCCGCATAGAACGCGCGCAGGCCCGGTTCGACCAAGCCTGCTTGGGCGCTGCAGGCTTCACTCAAGCGCTGTATTTCGTCGTGAGCCCGCCGTGCACGTATCGCAATGATCAGATCCTGATGCATCTCCTGCAGCTTCCGGAAATCCGCGCTATGGGCCAACACGCTGTCACCGACCAAAGCAAATAACGGCTCCAGTTCGGTCTTGCCTTTCAGATGAACAAGCCCTGCTTCGAGCATCGCGAGATCGGCGCCAGCAGCCTGTGAGACTGAGCTTGAGATCAGGATGTCATATTCGACCTGGCGGCAACTCTGCTCGATTCGAGCGGCGACGTTGACCACATCTCCGATCACCGTGTAGTTGAATCGCCGCCGCGAGCCAATGTTGCCGACGCAGGCCATTCCCGTGGCACATCCTGTCGCCAATGCGATCGGAGGATGCCCGCGCATCGTGTCCGAAGCATTGAACTCGGCCAGAGCTCGCCGCATCTGCAACGCAGCCTGTGCCGCCAGAAGCGGGTGCCGCTCCACCGGAACCGGCGCGTTCCAGAACGCCATGACCGCATCCCCGATGAATTTGTCGATGGTGCCTTTTTCGTGCAGGATCCGGTCTCCGATGACCGAAAACAGTTCATTGAGCAGCGCGACCAGGTCCGTGGCCGACACCCGCTCGGACAACGGTGTAAACCCGCGAATGTCCGAGAACATGACCGTGATTTCCTGCGTTTCACCGCCCAGTTGAAGTTGGTGTCCGGTTGCATCCATCTCGTCCAGGATCTCGGGCGCGACATAGTGCGAGAAGATCCGCCGGATCACCCGCTTTTCCCGCTCGGTCGATATGAACAGATAACCGGACAACAGCCCGAAATTGGCCATCCCGCCGGCAAGCGGGAAGGTTGCATCGAACAGCACGGACTGGTTCTGAAATGCCAACCAACTGACCCCGACAACCACGGCCGCCGCGATGCCGCCGGCCATGAACGAGGCAACGGCTCCAAAACTGGACATGACGACCGTGACGACGACTCCAAGGATGATGAAAGCCAGAAGTTCGAGGGCGGCGGTGACATCCGACCGGGTCAGCATGTCGCCCAGCAGCGCCTGCTCGATGACTTGGGCGTGGATGGAGACGCCTGGAACGGACTCTCCCAACGCAGTCTGATGCATGTCGAACAGACCTGCCGCCGACGTTCCGATCAATACGATCCGGCCTTCGATCTGGCTGCGCAGAACCGGATCATCTGCGGATTGCAGTATGTCATTGGCCGACAGGTAGAGCGCGGGATCATCCGGTCTGTACCTGACCCAGACCTCTCCGTTTTCCGTTGTGGGCAGGACCAGACCCGCCAATTCGACCGACAGCACGATGCCGGCCTCGCCCTGAGCCCCTTCGATGAAGATCACCGGCTCGCCCGTCGCGACCCTCAGAGCCTCCAGCCCAAGTCCGGGCAGAACACCGCTTGGCCCCTGCCACAACACCGGAACCCGACGCACCACGCCCGTGCCGCCCAAAGGTGAAACATTCACACCGCCGATCCCGGTTGCATCCCGGTCCAGCGGTGGCGCCAGCGGAGTCCAGTGGGGCACGGACACCAGCCCGGCGGCCGGGTTTTCGCCGATCTCCACGATCCCGGCCTTCGGGGCAATGTCCTGATCCCCTCCGGTCAATCGCGCCGCCACACCCATCACGACGGGCCAGTTCGAAACCTCGGCCCCGAACAAGATGTCATTGTCCAGCTGGGCGGCCTCCTTTTTGGCGCTGAGAATGTCAGCCAGGGCCGGATCACTCAGCAGCCGCGACGGTGAGTACCGATCGGGCTCGGCGAACAACATGTCAAAAGCGATTGAAGCGGCGCCATACTCGCCCAAACGCTCGA
Source organism: Ruegeria sp. BF8 (assembly GCF_056538625.1). Lineage (NCBI taxonomy): Bacteria > Pseudomonadati > Pseudomonadota > Alphaproteobacteria > Rhodobacterales > Roseobacteraceae > Ruegeria > Ruegeria sp. BF8. Next base: position 239,241 of record NZ_JBQFTL010000004.1, read on the forward strand.
CCATCTGCGTCAACAGGGTCCGGGGCCAGGGCCATTGGCCCCAATTCTCGAGCGACGTCTCGTCGATATCGACGACCCGAACCGGCAAATCGGGATCGAAGGCGCGCGGGGACAACCGCTGCAACACGTCGAAATAGATCAGCCGGGACATGCGGACCGGATAAGGGTCCAGTACCCGCAGCAGACAACCAAACAGGATCAGACCCAGGCCCACCAGCCGAAAAGCACGGCGCCGTCCGGCTTTCTCGTGCTGCCTGACACTCACGTCAACCTCTGCTCGCCGGCAACGACATGGACAACGCTCTAGCCATCGCCGCCGGACCCAAAGACACCGCCGCCAGTATCCCGCCGATCATCGACAGTTTCGGGCCGGTCGCCCGGCCTGTCGAACTGCCCGACCGGATCCGGTTGTTCGGGCGGCGCGGCAACCGCTGCCTTGACCTGCCTCTGCGGCGGAGCGGACCGGCGCGGTTCGGGCGCGTCCGATTTTGCGCGCGGCGCAGGTTGGGATTCACCCGAGCAACCTTCGACATCCACCTGCAAAGGCGGCTTGAGGTCTTTCTGCGACTGAATGAACGGAAAACCACTGACCACGGCCTTGTCATACATCGCCTGATCGACCGGGCGCCCGACCGCACCACGCTGGCTGGTTGCATACAAGCTGCAAATCCGACCCGTTGATCGGCAAGAGCCGCCGAGGCCACACATCTGAACCGTGCCGTGCAGCACGAGCATCGCGCTTTGGTTTCCCGGCGCGATCCACATGTCAAATACCGTGCCCCGCACCGCCATGGTGGCCGTCGGCGTCTTGATGGAGTAGGCGCCTTTCCTGCTTTTGCCCGAGATGAACCGGAAGCTTCCACCCAGCGCCTCGACAGCAAAGCTTTTAGCCTTGCGGTTGCCGCGCAACATCTTCACGTCCAGAACCATCCGCGCATTGGGACCAACCGCGATCTTCGTGTCATCCACAAAGACAAGCTGAACCACGCCATTCGCATCCGTGACGATCGAGTCGCCGGACAACACCTCCATCCCATTACGCAGGGGCAGCGTTTTGCCGCCACGGGTCACGTCCGCCCCCTGTTTCACGCTGATTACGGTTCCGATATTTGCCCAACTGAGGGCAGGAACGCAAAGAACGAAAAAACCAACCAGAACAATCTTCAACCAAGCCAAAATGCCAGCCCTTCCCCCAAAGGTTACTGTCGAGCGCGGATGCGCTCACTGCCCGGCCAGCCTCTGAAACTGTTTTTTTGGATCAATCAAAAAGACTAAAATCTTAGCAAATATGCATCCATTGGCATGTAATTGGCAAGTTTTCTGTTCTTATGCCTTTTCAGCGGAGAAGCTGAGCCGCCGAGTTCAGTCAAAAGAAACGGCCGTTTCTGCAACTCAATCCACCTGGCACTGGTGATCCAGCAGAGCGCGTTCCAACGCCAAAGGCAGGCAACCTCTCCAATTGGTTCAGCCGTTTGCGACACCCATCATTTTGCAGATGCAGTTCCCTACCGCACCTGGCTCGCCCAAATTTTTGTGTCCGATTACGTACTCTGGCCGCGCGTACATTCTAAGGCCAACCGACGTTGGTTCAGCGAAACCAAATCGAAGCAGAACGCGAATCCACGCATGGTTCTTGAAAATCCAACAGCAAGACATAGCGACCACGCCTTTGCCCAAGCGGGTGCAGACCCAAGCGATTCCAAGCGTTTTCAAGGGCTTCGCCCAATCCGGCAAAAATTTCCGGTGGTGCAGGAATTGGCCTTGTATTTCCGTCGCTTGCACGGCTATACCCGTCGGCGGAGACGTGGCCGAGTGGTCGAAGGCGCTCCCCTGCTAAGGGAGTAGGCGGGAAACCGTCTCGAGGGTTCGAATCCCTTCGTCTCCGCCATCCACCCTCACTCTGAGATTCGCTCAGGCCATTGTATTTGATTAGTTTTTGCGCGAATCCGCAACGCGATCCGCCCTACATCAGCCAAATCTGCTATACAAATCGCTATACATTTTGCTTTACACTGCTTGCCAGGCAGTGAGGTGACAATGGCTATCAAAACCAGAGGAAAAAAGCTTTCTCTCTACAAAAGGGTTCCCAAAAGGTATGAGTCGGTGGAGCCGCGCAAGTTCATCTGGCTGTCCCTGCACACGGACAGCGTGTCTGAGGCTGAGGCGAAGGCGGGCCCGGCTTGGGAACAGTTGATCGCCGGGTGGGAGGCAAAACTGGCCGGTGACACCTCGGATGCAGAACAGCGTTTTGAAGCCGCTCGGCAACTCGCAGAGGCGCGTGGCTTCCGTTATATGCGCGTTGACAGGGTCGCAAAGCTACCCACTGAAGAGCTCTTGGATCGGATCGGCGCGATCTCAACGAGAAACGGCAAACCTGACCTGAGGGAGGCTGCAGCGCTACTAGGTGGCGCCAAAGAGCCCGCGATCACAGTTACACGAGCCCTAGAGCTTTATTGGGACCTGGCACGAGAGAAAACCTTCGGTAAGAGCGCAGATCAAATCCGCAAATGGAAGAATCCTCGTAAGAAGGCGGTTAACACCTTTGTCACGGTCGTAGGTGACAAATCGATATCCGAGATCACTGGCGATGACATGCTCGACTTCCGCGCTTGGTGGCTGGACAGGATCGAAAACGAGGGTCTGTCGCCCGGCAGTGCCAACAAAGATCTCATCCATCTTGGTGACGTTCTGAAGACCGTGAACAAGATGAAGCGCTTGGGCTTGGTTCTACCCCTGTCCGATCTCAGCTTCAAAGAAGGGGAACCTGAACCGCGGCCTCCATTTTCGGATGCATGGATCAGAGACAAGATCTTGGCACCGGGCGCTCTGAATGGTTTGAACGAGGAAGCGCGCGGCATCCTGCTCGCTATGATCAATACGGGAGCTCGACCAAGCGAGCTTGCGTCGCTCACGGCCGCCCAGATACGTCTCGACAGCAATGTGCCGCATATTTCCATTGAGCCGGTAGGACGCCAACTCAAGAGCGCCAACGCGCGTCGTTGTATACCGCTCTGCGGGATAAGCTTGGAAGCTATGCGCGCCTGCCCGGACGGCTTCCCGCGTTATAGGGACAGCTCTGCCAGTCTGTCGGCGACCGTGAACAAGTTCCTGCGCGAGAACGGCTTGATGGAGACACCAAAGCACACGCTCTACGGTCTGCGACACAGCTTCGAAGATCGAATGCTGGCCGCCGGGGTCGATGAGCGTATCCGACGTGATCTCATGGGCCACGCACTTGATCGCGAAAGGTATGGCAAGGGCGCGAGCTTGGAACACCTGCAACAGCTCATTCAAGCAACGGCTTTGTAGCGCTCGGCGATTGCCTTGGCCCTCTGTATCGTGTCTTCCTGCTTTTCTAATAGAGCGATCTCACGTTCGATCCGCTCGAAGACCGGCAAATAAACCGAGTCCTCGACGACCAAAGCAGCCGCTTTTTCGTATGCGGCCTTCAGTTTTTCCAGATCAGCGCTCATACGCCCGCTATAGCAACGAGCCGACGCGATGCAGAAAACTCCGAAAAGTTCCTCTTGGTGTTGCCGTTCTGACACGGACCTTGGGTGCGGAACGGCAGGACAGCTTAGGAGAGCATACACTTAGCATTGTCAGTTCCCATCCTCATATAGCCTTCCTGCCGCGCATCCCCATGCACTCGAACGCTAAAATATAAATGTGCAGCGTGTGCTGCGTCACATTTGAGAGAGTGGAAATGACCAAGAAACCGCATGCAGACACCAGACTGGCGAAATACGTAGAACGCCGGGTGCTTGAACTCAAACCGACCAAGAGCCAGGCCGATATTGCATCACAGGCCGGATATACCAACGCCAATATGATCACGATGATCAAACAGGGAAGTTCAAAGGTTGCGCTTGATCGCGTGCCTGCTCTCGCCAAGGCGTTGGAGTGCGATCCTGCCTACTTGATGCGTCTTTCATTAGAGCAGGCAATCGGAGAGACAGCCGCTGCGTCTGTTGTCGAGATTTTCGGAGATCCGGTGACCGAGAACGAACGCTACTGGCTGAAAGCGATCCGTGAGGCCTCCGACAATTCCGATCCCCGGCTGACTAGCAGGTCACAGGCCTCGATCAAGTCGCTCTTTGGAAAATGAGAGACGAGAGTATGCACAACGAAGCATTGACGTCCAACGAGCACGCTTGGTTACGCTTCCTGCGTGAGTTGAGCAATCACAGCGACCCGGAACCCACATTGCATCAGGTCCAGCTGTTGAGACGCGTCTGCTCTCGCAGACCGAAATAACGCCGTGAGCGCCGGGGTAGTTCAAGCCATCATTGGCTGGGCTGCCTCCTCAATCCGGCTAGGAAACCCCGGCCGGGTTGCGCAAGGTTGACAAAGGTTTACATCGCCACTGTCCGACGGTTGTAGATGTAAACCTTTTCTTGCTTCCGAAGCCGGATTTTTCGCCAAAAGGTTTACATTAAGTTTACCCTAGGTTGACAGATTTACCCGAGAACCCGGTTTTTTCGTCGAAAATGTAAACCTTGATACAGCAACCTAGCGCAGGACGTTCTGCCTCGCAGTGAATGATTTTGGATTGGCGCAGTTGTTCGTTCTTCTGATGTGCGGTCGTGGAGCTCAGTGTCATTGGCAAGACGGTTTCCCGCACTCTGTCGCATCCAATGGCGTGTTGTCTTGCTTAGTCATGGGGTGGATGTTTGGCTCGGCACAAATCTCGCCTAGTCGAGTATCGAACGATGTAGCGGAGGCTTGGTTCGCGAAGAGCGAATGAAGCGATGGGCGCTAGAATTTCTCAAACTTCCTCAACGTTAGATATCCGTCGCCACATAAGCATTTGGTAGCTGTTTGACTGGCGTCCGTGGACAAATACTTCACCAGCAATAGGCGCTTGCTGCGACAGAGGCGCTCGTATTCGAGCCACAACAGATGCGAAATGCCCCCCTGCTGTCCTTGTGTCACGGTGTCGAAACCGATGAAAACAGGCCAGAGATGTGCGCAGACCTACAATAAGGAGCCATTCGAAAAAGGCCTCCAGATTACGTTAGAAATGCCAGAATTGCCAACGCCGCAAGCTGAACAAACGACAATCAAGGGCGGAGAGCTGCCGTTTAGCGGAGCCCCTCACGGAGGACCGCTATGCAGACGTTTGTGTCTTTCGCGGCCAAGATCTTCACGATACGCTCGCCAGCGACGCGCGGGACAAGCCTAATCTTGCATGATCGAAACAACATGTAGCGTAGAGGCAATCGAAGAATGACGGAAAGGTTGAACGAAATGGCTGAAATCGAGGGTCTCCAAGACGATGACGAACCGCTTGATGTCGGAGACATGGTCATTCCGGCTGGCGCTTCAGATAAAGCGATCGAAAAGCACTTCGAGATTGGGCGTCTCAGGGTAGTTCAGGAAAAGAACGATATCTTCCTTTCACACGTTCTCGACTTCATTCAGGGCACCAGCGAGAACCGTGTATGGTCCAACCTTAGGCCAGAGTATCAGCGTCGTCTTCGATGGGACAACAAGAAGAAGAGCAAGCTCATTGAGAGCTTTATCATGAATATTCCAGTTCCACCGATTTTTCTCTATGAGAAGACCCTCGGGAAATTCGAGGTCATGGATGGTCAGCAGCGTCTCAATGCGATTTCCGAGTTCTGGGCAGGAAGCTTCGAGTTGGAAGGTCTGAAGATTTGGGCTGCTTTGAATGGACGGACCTACGCACAGCTTCCGCCACTTGTTCGCCGGGGCTTAGAACGCGCCAAGATTTCTGCCATCACATTGATGTCCGATACATCCGTGCGAGAGGACAACAGCATTGAGCTTAGAGCCCAGGTGTTCGAGCGGCTAAATACCGGTGGGGAACAGTTGAACGCACAGGAGCTTAGAAACTCTCTTTATTCGGGACCTTTCAATGATATGATCATTTCTCTTTCGAAGGAGAAGTCATTTACTGACACTTGGGGTATTCCGGGCCACGAAGAAAATACACTTGCTGACGGAAGCGTAGCAGATGCCCTCAAGAACAATGTCCTATACAAAAGGATGACTGATGTTGAGATCGTTCTGAGGTTCTTCGCATTTCAACAAGAAGATAATATCTCCGGCTCGGTTCGCTCCATGCTTGATGCTGCAATGAAGTCCAATCGAAACATGAAGGAAGAGCAGATCGAAATCTCGAAAGGGCAGTTTCTAAATACTCTGGCTCTTGCCCGTGAGGTGTTCGGCGATGATGCTTTCCGGTTGCCCGGGGTGGGTGATGGGAGAGGCAAGCTATCGAAGCCGCTCTTTGATGCGCAAATCATTTCACTTTTTAGGCTATTCAGCCGCGCCGAGGAAATCCGAGCCGCAGCTCCTGCGATAAAGAAAGCTGTTATGGATCTGGCACAACCGGACAGTGACACATACGAACTGATGGTCGGCCGCGGAAACACTGCCGCCACGATCAAAGAACGGATAGCCGCGGTCACAGCGGTCATTCAGCGCGTGATTGGCAATGGAGCAGCTTGATCGCGCAAAAAAACGCGCATTCTCATACGTATCGGAACTTCGTGAAACTGCAGCTGTTCGGCAGTTTTTCTCTGAGATCATCATCGGACGAAATGGTGAACTCATGGCTGCGTTTGGATACGACGCGGCGGTTCGTGCGCGCCTGACCGAAGCAGCGAGGCTCAAAGCCACCCCTCCAGCTGCTCTCTACCGAGGGCTTTTCGTTCAAGCCAATTCGATATTCGAGGCATATGTTCGAGACCTCTCCTCGATAGTCGCAGAGAACATGGCTTCAAAGGCCTCAAAATATTCTGAGCTGCCAGAAAGTTTTCGCGTTCAACACATTCACTTGTCCAGCCAAGTTCTTCAGCACATGAAGACAGGAACTCTCGCTGGCCAGAAGTTCGACTTCAGCCGCCTAACCAATGCATTGGGGCAGTGTTTTTCCGATTCCGAAGCGTTTTCGATTATGCCCGAAATATTTACATTGATGATGGGGAATGTTACACCCGATCGGCTGGAGAAATTGTTTTCAAAGATCGACCTTCCGGAGCCATTTAATCCAGGTGTGGGTCGAAATGGAGCTATTAAGAAGGTGTTTGGCGAGACACGCCAAGCATCCGCAGCCAAGCTTGCCAAAGACAAGCTTCAAGACGTGGTTGGCGTAAGAAATACACTGGTTCACGGAAACTTAAGTGCCACTGTAGAACAATCTGATCTGGATGAGACGATCGACTTTTTTGAGGCCATGATTGAAGCCCTTGACGAACTTGTGAGGCCTTGTGTCGCTTAGCGAGAAACTCTCTTGCCTTTGGGGAAGATATTGCCGCCTACCGCTTCGAGATAATTGGAAACGTTTATGTGTGGCGATCTTATTCCTAAATGCACCAAACCGCATGGAGCATTTTACCCTGGGCTGCGGTGGTGTGAAGCGGCCGTCTTGGTATAGCATACTCCCATCAAACTGATCGCCTTCGCAGGCGCTTTTGGCAAACCAATGCGGTCGCGCGTTTAAGGTTGGAGGAACGTTAGGTTAGCCCAATCGCATGAAAATAATCGGGGTCCTGCGGAACCCTAAGCCTGTCATCGCTCACATCAGAACTCCTACCGATTGACAGACCACAGCATAGATGGCGGCAATTTCAAAGCACAAGTCAAGGAGTGATCGCTTCGTCCCCAGTGCCTAACGGCAGCTTTGGGCCGAGTGCATACCCTAGATTGCGATCAACGAACGAGGGCTTCGTCCGCAACTTCTCCGTTGACGCAATTCTTCCCCCATTTGGTTGTAGGTAGAAGCCGCCGCTGAGAATGTGGTTATTTTTTGGTCCCGAGCCTAGTTGTCGGACTGCGATTTGGCCGATACGTTCGCTCTTGGTTAGGTCGCCAATCATCCCAGTTGGTATTAAGCTAGCTTCCCGGGGTCGCTGCGGACCCTGCCAGTATGCCTCCGTCAATCGACAGCTCGGCGCCGGTGATGTAAGTAGCCTCGTCCGAGGCGAGAAGCACCGCCAAAGCCGCGACTTCTTCGGCCGTTCCGAACCGTCGCAATGGGGTGTCCGCGACCATGGCAGCTTCACGCTCAGCTCTGTCTGGTCCTTCACCCAGCATCGGCTCCCACATCGGTGTCATGATCGCAGCGGGATGGATGGAATTGCATCGGATCGCAAGGCCTTGGCTTGCGCAATACAAAGCAACGGACTTTGTATGATTGCGAACAGCAGCCTTGGAGGCCGCATAGGCCGTCGCCATCGGAATTCCAACAAGGCCAGATCGGGAAGAGATATTGATGATCGATCCGGCACCATTCCTTCGCATTGCCTTGATCCCATAACGGCACCCTAAGAAGGTCCCGTCATTGTTCACGGCATGGACGGCTCGCCAGTCAGCCAGGCTGGCGTGCTCAGGATCGTGTGCAGGAGGGGCGCCGGTAGCGGAAGATTCAAAGCCCGTTACGCCAGCGTTGTTCACCAACAGGTCCAACACCGGAAATTCAGCCTCAACCCTTTGCCAATCCGCCTCCGACGAAACATCCAGCTCGCGGAATATTGCGCCGATTTCATCTGCGGAACTTTGGCCGTTTTTGGCGTCGACATCTGTCAGAATGACGTCAGCGCCTTCTTCGCGAAATGCTTTGGCGATGGCCAGACCTATTCCTCGGGCTCCTCCGGTAATGAGAGCGGTTTTCTTTTCCAACCTGGACATTACGCGCTCCTGAGACAGATCCACGAAGGCTCAACGCATCAGTTGGATACCGTTTGCCAGCTGACTTCTTCATGTAGTCAAATTGCAAAGACAACACCAGTCTGTCGGGTCGTGGTCACACCCTTCCTGGCTGGTGCACCAGCGACGCTCCACGCCTCCGAGATCCCGGGCCATTGACCCCGGATCAGTCTGAGTGCTTTATCGCTGCTATCAAAGGGAGACTCTCAAATGTTCGACAATTTCAAGTGCATGGTTGCCGCCGTGGCCGCCACGGTGGTCGTGTCATCTCCGGTTTGGGCGGAAACGCGCGTGACCTACAAATCCGCCAAGGCAGGGACATCTTACTACCAAATGGGTGTTCAGATCGCCGAAGCCATGAAGGCCGGATCGGACGGGAACATCATTGTAACCGTAGAAGAAGGTCAGGGTTCGGTTCAGAACGTTATGGAAGTTCGCGCGCGCGGTGCCGACTATGTGTTCACTACACCGCCGGCCTTGGTTGGACTGGCTCAGGGCGGAAAAGCGATGTTCGAGGGCAAAAGCGATCCGTCCTTTGACGAGATCCGCGCCCTGTTCCCGATCCCTTCGTTGACCATGCATTTTGTTGTTTCCGCGGACAGCGGCATCGACAGCTTTGAAGACATGGAAGGCAAAACCATCCTCTTAGGAAAAGGCAGTTTTGGCGCGCGCGAAGGCGAGAAATACCTGAATTTGTTTGGACTTGAAGGCAAAGTCAACATTGCCGATGCAGAGCTCTCCAACGCTGTCGCCGCTCTGAAAAACGGCCAGATCGACGGCTTTGTTACTGCCGGTTCCTGGCCCGCGCCGAATGTGGTGGAAGCCGCCGCTTCGGCCGGTGTTAAAGTGTTGTCCCTGAGTGATGACCAAGTTGCGCAAACCAAGCGCGCCCGTCTGGTAATACCGGCCGGCACCTATGCTGGTCAGGATGAGGATATAGTGACGACCTCTTTGCCAGTTGTGGCATATACCACCACCAAGATGGACGATGACACCGCCTATCAGCTGACCAAGACCTTCTGGGAAAGCAAAAATGCGATGGCTGATACTGCGGCCTGGTGGGCCGGTGTTGATACCGACCTGATGGAAAACATCACGGGCAAGATCCATCCCGGAGCAATCCGCTACTACAAGGAAGCAGGCATTGCGCTGACTGACGACCAAATGTAGCTCACCCTTCGAAAAGTCTAAGCTGAGGCCGGGCCGAAATTGGCCCGGTTTTTCTGTCGGGGAGGAAACAACGTGACCGGATCGGTTGATCTTCCGCAAAAGTGGAGCCTGCGAGCCTTGTGGATTGCCTTGGCATTGGCTCTGGTCGCTTTCCACATCGGGTTGGTCTTTCTGGGCCTTGTTCCCAACTTGGTGAGCCGACCGTTGCACCTGGCTTTCATTCTGCCTTGGGTGTTCTTGTTCGGCGTGGTCGATCGCGCCCGTTTGGCTTCAGGTGCGGTGCTTTCCGCAATCGGTGTCGCCTCGGCCGTTTGGGTGGCTTGGAACCACGAAATGCTGGGAGACCAGTATGGTTTTCTGGAAAGCCGTTTTCAGATCGCAGTAGGTTTTGCGCTCTTGGCGGTGGTGATTGAAGCCGCAAGGCGCGCCATCGGTTGGCCGCTTCCCACAGTGGCAGCCCTCGCGCTGCTCTATGCCTTTTTCGGTCAGCACATTCCCGGAGAGTTTGGTCATTCGGGAATGCCTCTGCGCTCCTTCCTTGGGTCGATGACCATTGCGGAAGGTGGCATCTGGGGCAGCCTCACGGCCGTCTCCGTCGGCGTGGTCTCGATTTTCGTAATATTTGGTGCCGTCTTGAACGCCGGCGAGGCGGGACAGGGCTTCATGAATGTGGCGGCCGCTGCGGCTGGCCGGCTCAAAGGCGGAGCGGCAAAGGTTTCAGTTTTGTCGTCTGCGCTGTTCGGCTCCATTTCCGGTTCGGCCAGCGCAAATGTTGCTTCGACCGGCGCCATTACGCTCCCCGCCATGATGCGGCTGGGATACCCCAAGCGGCTGGCGGCGGGTGTCGAAGCCGTTGCAAGCTCGGGTGGACAGATCATGCCGCCCCTGATGGGAGCTGGCGCGTTTGTCATGGTCGAGCTCACGGGCGTTCCCTATACCCAGATCATGGGAGCCGCGCTTCTGCCTGCCATTCTCTATTTCCTGGCGGTCTGGGTGGGTATCAACGCCTACGCCACTCGATTTGAGCTCAAGGGGTTGGACCCGTCACAACGCCCGCAAACCCGCGATGTGGTCGTAACGTCCATGTTTTTCCTCGTGCCCTTCAGCGTGTTGATGGCCGGAATGTTCGCAGCCGGCTACACGCCTCAATACGCAGCATGCCTTGCCATTTTCGCAGGGGCATTCCTGTTGCTGATCGATGGCAAGCTGACGTTCGACGTGAACAGGACCGCAGACCGCATAACCCAAGCGCTGATCACCGCATCCCGGCAAGTGTCCATGATCGCGGCTATCATCTTCTGCGCCTCGATCATTATCGGTGTCTTGGGGGCAACCGGGCTGGGCGTAAAGATCACTTCCGTGATCCTCGAAGGGTCGGGGGGCGTGTTGTGGGCATCCTTGTTGTTGACTGCAATTGCCTGCCTGATCCTGGGCATGGAAGTGCCGACAACAGCGGCTTACGTGATCTGCGTATCGGTGGCCGGCCCGGCCTTGATGCAGCTTGGCCTTGAGCCACTCCAGGCACATTTGTTCGTTTTCTGGTTCGCGCTGTTATCCACGATTACGCCACCCGTTTGTGGGGCGGTTTTCATCGCTGCTGGGATGGCGGGAGAAAACTGGATCAAGGTGGCGCTGACAGCGATGGCTTTAGGTGTCGGCCTCTATTTGATCCCGGTCGGGATGATCACTTGGCCGGATCTGATCCAACTTCCGTCAGAGCCAGCTGCTGCTATTACGGCATTTGTTGCCTTGGCCCTTGGGCTGTCAGCGCTGTCTTTCGCGCTGATTGGGCGAGCAAATATTTTGGTGAGAACAGCCTTGGGCCTTGTGAGCGTAGCGGTCCTTTTGGGGCCGGTGATTGTGTGAGTTGGATCGCGATCTGCGGTATCGGCCTACGCATCATTTTTGGGGAGGCGCGGCGTGTTGCTACAATCCGGACTTATCGCCTTCGATCAGTGCAAAGCGACTATGGATTTCGCCGAGGTCCTTAGGCAACGAGAAAGCCATCAAGACAGCAGTTTCATTGATCCCTTGAGACGCTTTTCTGCATCGCTCGCAATGGCACGCAAACGCTCTCGACGAGCCGCATTATCGTCGGACCCCTCCTGGTTTGGTGACAAACCGGTTTGTGCGCGCCCTGTGTTTTCATCCTGATCCGGACGCTTAGGGGTGTCTTGTTTTTTGCTTTCGTCGGCCTGTGCCATTCCGTTTCTCCGTCTAGCCCTGAATCGTAGGGGATGGCTTCAACCGTGGCAATCACCAAAGAAACCGTTGCCTTCAATAGTGGATGGGTTGAACCACAACCCGCTTTGAGCCGGGTCCGGGAATGGCTGAAGATTCAACTTGTGGGATCCGTAGCCCTTATGAACGAAGTCCTAGAATTCTCTCAAAATGCGGAAGAGGATGCGTTCCGGTTTGGCGCAGCTCAGAGAGCCGAAGCTCCCATAACCGTCCGTGACACCATAAGAGGTTGTGTCACCTGACAGATCGAACCCAAGCCCGGTATCGATATCCGCATCGGCATAGTCGAGGTAGGCACCTGCCGTTGCACCGCCGCTGAATTGATAGGTCAGGGGCGAGCCCAGATCTAGAAAACTCATATCGCCTGAGACGTCGTCCGGATCGATATGGGTCAGACCGTAGTTGTCGCTCTCAGGACGTTGCCGGTGCTAGTTACTTGTCAGGATCAAACTCAACAATACGGAGCTCTTCGCAACCTCGATCGCGCGGCTGAAGTCTCTAAACTCCGATAGCGACCGCCACTATATCGCGCACAGTCAAGAGCATAGCCAGCTGCAATCACAGCTGCTCCAATGTCTCTGCCATCGGCATAGCAAACGCCGACATAGCGATCATAGGTTCGCTCTCCTGTGAGCTTGCACTCAATAGATTTGCCACGCAGGTAGTTGACCATCCATCGGCGTGCATCTCGCCCAGCAGAGGTTCCCAATTCCGGTGCATCTACACCCTGCAATCTCACCGGTGTTCCATTTACAACAATCGTATCAGCATCTCGCACCTGCACGCCACCGGCCCATGCGGTGCTTGCAGCAAAAATCAACGTGGCAACTAGTCTCTTCAAAACAAATACAATCCTAGGTCTTTCGTCATTCGAGAATCTGAGTGGCAAGCCTTGTTTGGATTAGCTCATCTGCAACCAAGGCGTAAATCTGATCCGGAGGTGTATTCAGCGAATAGAGCATGAGTGCTGGGTCGATGCCCATTTCGATGAGGTGCTGCATCGTTTCGCCTTGTCCCTTCTGAATGCCTTCTACGGCAAACACCACCGGGATCATACGCGGCTGTTCATAGTAATGCTGGTGCATTCCGACGACCCCTTTTTGAGACACAAGACGATTAATCCCACCCGCGAGAATATATGGGCATGACGACATGCAAACAGAACCTGCAAGAACTCCGGTATTTACCCCGGCTTCCCTCAAATGCTGTCCGATAGTCAGTGCCTCTGAGACACGACCACCGGGGCTGTGTAGCGCTACCAAGCCGGGTTTCTCGTTCATGTCTGAAAGGTATGAAATGAGCCGATCAGCGTCCCCAGTCTCTATCTGACCGCTTAACAGAAGCACCTGCCCAAACTCGTCGAGCTCACTGACAGAAAAATCCAAACGCGCGGAAAAAGTCGCCGGAACCGGCAAATCCTGCGGCTCATCGTTCAAAAATAGCGTCGGGTCAGTCCGATCGGTGCGATATTCACGCCGCTGGTCACCAGGTGATACCGGTCCAGACGGCAGTTCAACCCGATTTTTGAACGGATTTGAGAACTCTTCTGCAACATCGCTAAAGATAAGAACCGCTGCGATGACAAGCTGTAGGATCAGCACATATCTAAGACCGGAACGCGGATCGAAGCGCGATAGGTATTTCATCACACGTCGTCTTTTTTCTGGGTCGCCCGCTCAATTACGGCAGCGTCTGCGACACCAAGCGTGGCCTCAACATCCTTCATCGCATTCATCGCCGCTCTCAGATCGGACAGCGTTAGAGTGTCCTCGATACTCATGCCGTCTTTTCCACTACGAATTGCGGCTTGAGTTATTGCCAGCACGAAGACCAGCACCGCAGGCAACAAGTCGATGGCAATTGCTCCCGCCCACGAGGGCACAAAGTTGCCCGCGTAGATAATCACCGCGTCAGCGCTGGAGATTGGATTGTAAGCTGTCTCAATCGGCGGCTCCATGTCCAAAACCTCGTCAGCGGCGTTCTTAAGCGTCTTGCTGCGTTGATCGAGTGCGTTCAACACAGAGTTGATAGTTGAAGACTGCGCACTGCGGACGTCAGAGCTACGGCCATCCAGCTCTGGGAGAACGACTGAAGAAGGCAGGTCTTCCGCCGCGCGCGCCACCAGAGGTGCTACGCTGTATTGGTTCAGGCGAGAAATTACTCCAGCCAGCTTTACGCTCTCTTCAGAAAACTGGACTGAGCGGCGCTCTACTGGACCAGGCGCAACGGTTAGTTCGCGCATCTTTGCGAGGATTTCATTTCCCTGCTGGAAAGCTTCTTCGATCGGCTGCTGCTGGGCGGCGATTTGCTCCTCCAAGTTTCGGAGTTCCTCAGCCTTCTGTGTCAGCACGCGAAAGACAGCACCCCGTCCGGCTGTTCCAGAAAGATCGCCGGACTGCTCCAACTCGGCCAGTTCCTCAAAACTTTGGCGCGCGCGCTCCACTTCACGACCCAGAGCTTGGCCGCTCAAAGCAATATCATTGGCTTGTTCTAATGCCGCCTGATAATCCCGAACCGTGTTCTCTAAGTGTTGTTCAACCGCAGCAGAACCGGCTAGCGCCGCCGCATTCAACCAACTGGACATCGCAATAATTGCGATTGACCCAACTATCGTAGAAACGGTCAATCCGATGAAGCCACTTGCTGTGCGCATCGACGGAAGCAACCTCAGCATATAGCTCCAGAACACGAAGATGCCGACCGATACCGCAACGGAGTAAGCCACAGCCGCAAAAAACGAGACGGCTCCATTATCTTCAAGCAACGATGAGACGCCAAGATAAGTATAAATCCCGGAAGCGATTGCCAGGACCCCGAGAGCTGCCGGGGTGAACGTGTCAAGCCAGGCCAGGTGACTTTCAAGTTCCTTTGCAGTTCGAAGACCTTTTGCTTCTTCTGCCGTCAAACGCCCATTCCGTTCCGTCATGTTGACTCGCTACCCACTATCGAATTTGCACTCATCGAATAGTTAATCATCCGCTTTCGGGATTCAAACCGCAGATACCTCAATGGTTGAGCAGCTATCTGCGTCAAGCCTTCCCGCCATCGCACAAGGCCAGGACGCGTGCTATCAGTAGGTCTAGTCGTCTGTAAGATCCATCAATTCGGTAAGAAGGGTGCCCGACTTTGGACAAATTGGCGGTCATGCATGCCTTTAGGCGCATTGTGGAACGTGGCAGTTTTGCGCGCGCGTCCGAGGACTTAGGCGTGTCACCAGCGTTGCTGAGTCGAGAAGTCAGACTCTTGGAAGAAAGCTTGGGCACGCTTCTTCTGACCCGGACCACTCGGTCCATGTCACTCACCGATGCGGGCCGACTGTATTACGAGGAGGCGCAGAACATTCTCGCTGCGGTAGGCGACGTTGAGAACCGCATCCGGGAGGGGGCCGGAGCGGTCCGCGGACACCTGCGAGTCAATGCGTCCAATTCGTTTGGCCAAGAAGTGATTGCGCCGATGCTGCCGGGTTTCATGGCGAGCTTCCCTGATTTGCGGGTCACGCTGTCGATGGATGATCGCGTCGTCGACATGGTTGAAGGCGGTTTTGACGTGTCGATCCGCATTCGTGCAGCGATGCCAGACTCGGCGTTGGTTGCCCGAAAGATCGGAGCGGTGCGGCAAAGAGTGTATGCCTCACCAGCTTATGTTGCGTCGGCCGGAATGCCGGAAAAACCCGAGGACGTAGCCCGGCACAAAGTGATCGGATTTCTTCTTGCCGATCACCTCACCACATGGACGCTTACTGGTCCGGATGGGACAACCACAGTTGAGCTCGACCCAATGATCCGCGTGGGGAACAGTCTTGTTCTGCGAGACTTGCTGATTTCCGGTCAAGGTATCGGGACCTTGCCCGATTTCGTCTCGCGCCGCGCCGAAGCGCGCGGAGATCTGGTCCGCGTTCTTCCTGACTACGAGCTCCCGGCGCCTGAAATCTTTGCCGTAACAACATCAAGACTGGGTGCGGACGCAAAGGTATCGGCCTTTGTCGATCATCTGCGATCGGCCTTGCGCGACTGAGATTATTCAACCTGCGTAAAGAATGAAGTCAAACCAGACCGCTTACTGCGTGGTCGGGTATTTCCCATTCTCTCTGGCAAGCAAACGTCACGCCTGAGAGGTTCAAAATGACACGCATTCTAGTTCTTTACTATTCCAGCTACGGTCACGTCCGCGCCCTTGCAGAGGCTGAGGCGGAAGGCGCAAGCAGCGTCGCCGGCACTCATGTCGATCTGCGTCGCGTTCCGGAAACCGTCCCTGAAGAAATTCGCCAAAAAGCAGGGTTCACAGACGACAGAACCCCTGTGGCAAGCCCTGCCGACCTTGAGCGCTACGACGCCGTCATCTTTGGCACACCAACCCTGTTCGGCATGATGGCGGGTCAGATGAAATCATTTCTCGATCAAGCCGGCAGCCTTTGGGCACGCAATGCATTGGTTGGCAAGGTCGCGGCGGTTTTTGCCTCCACCGGCTCGCAGCATGGCGGGCACGAAGCGACGCTGCTGACCACGCAAGTCCCGCTGCAGCACTTTGGAATGCTGATCGTTGGCATGCCTTATACCTATGTTGGCCAAACCACGGCTGATGAAATCGTCGGCGGCGCGCCCTACGGTGCTGGCACCATCGCTGGCGCGGATGGCTCGCGCAGTCCGACAGAGAAGGATCTCGCCGGTGCGCGGTTTCAGGGCAAACATGTTGCGCGGATCGCAGTGCGGCTGGCCGGGGCGAACCTTCATGAGGAGGCCGCGTGATGGCGACCCTCACTGTCGAGTTCTACCACGATGTTGTGTGCTGCTGGTGTTTCAACATTTCCTCGCGGCTGCGCGAACTTGCCACCGAGTTCGATATAAAGGTCGAGCATAGAACTTTTGTCCTGCAGGCAAGCCGCGCAGAAATGGCAGCCCGGTGGGGCACACCGGATCGGGCCCGAGAGACGATTTTGGGCCATTGGTCGGTTTGCCGACAGGTCAGCGACCGGCCCGAATTGGTCGATATCGATGCGATGCGCACGGCTAAATTCGACTATCCGCACGGATTGACCGCAGCCATCGGCTGCAAGTCAGCGGAACGCTTGGGCGGACAGCCTGCCCATTGGGATATGTTCGACCGCCTCCAATTGGCCCATCTCAGCGAGGCGCGCAACGTCGCGGACACCGAGGTTGTGTTTAGCGTCGCAGACGAACTGGGTCACGACGCGCGCTTGTTCGCCGAAGCGTTCCGGGATCCGGCAACGGTCCGGGCGGTGGAGCAAGACCGACACCGCGCGCGCGCTCTGCAAGTTCACTCTGTTCCGACCCTCATCATACGAGAAACCGGCACTCGTCTGGTCAATGGGCCAACCGATGACCTTGCCGCGCAGTTGCGAACTGCCATGCGCCTGGTCGCCTGAAAGGAGAACGCCATGAAACGCATCATTCGACGGGTTTTCAAACCCATCCAACCGCCACGCCATGTGCGTTGCGATCTGCCACCTGAACTGCGTCGCGACATGGGGCTTCCACCGTGTCCGCAACGTCCCCGCTTGAAGATCCACACTCTGTGGTGATTGAGAATCTGGAGCTCTGCCATGTCCCGCACAACCGACATCTTTCTGACCGCACTGGCGCCCGCCGTCTGGGGCAGCACCTACCTGGTTACGACCGAGGCTTTGCCGGACGGCTACCCGATCACCTTGGCGGCTTTGCGCGCGCTACCGGCCGGGCTGCTTCTTCTGGCGCTCACACGCTGTCTGCCTCATCGCGCCTGGCTGGGTAGGGTCTTTCTGCTGGGCGCCTTCAATTTTGCAGTGTTTTGGGTGCTGCTGTTCATTGCAGCCTATCGCCTTCCAGGCGGCGTTGCGGCGACCTTGGGTGCTCTTCAGGCAATGATGGTTATCTTCATGGCGTATGGTTGGCTCGGCACTCCCATCCGGATCGGGGCAGTTGCGGCAGCGGCAACCGGTGTGCTGGGAGTGGCCCTACTGCTTGTCACACCGGAGGCCGCGTTAGACCCTGTCGGTGTTGCGGCCGGTCTTGGCGGGGCCGCGTCGATGGCGGCTGGAACCGTTCTCAGCCGGAAATGGCAACCACCAGTCTCAGCACTGAGCTTCACCGCCTGGCAATTGACGTCAGGTGGTTTGATACTGGTGCCATTGGCACTGATTTGCGAGCCGCCCCTGCCAACGCTGTCTGTCACAAACGTTGTGGGACTGACTTGGCTAGGACTCGTTGGCGCGGCCGCAACCTATGCCCTTTGGTTTCGAGGAGTGGCGCGAATTGAACCTGGAGCTGTGGCTATGTTGGGCATGATGAGCCCTGTAACAGCTGTGGCCCTCGGCTGGATCTGGCTCGACCAATCCTTGTCACTTGTTCAACTCGTGGGCGCCTTGATCATCATTGGCTCCGTCTTGGCGGGCCAGAAGGCCAACCGGGCGCTCCCCGAGCGACTTCCCGCAGTGAAGAGTAAGCTGTCCAACGTCTCCGCTTGAATATTGCCAGGAACGAGACTTCGCAGCCGGCTTCAATTTTTTTCGCGCAACTCCGCAGTTCGACGACGCGCTCGCTATAGACACTTTTGTGATCAGGAACTTATGCGGAGTGCGGAGCGTGAACATCCGGACATGTTGCCACCAGAAACAGCCAAGCCACCTCGATTTCCAGCGCTTGCAGCACGAATTACGGTGCTGGCTGCGCGGCTTTAGGTTTGACCACTTTGTAACTCTTGCGAGCAACCATCAGCCGCTGAAGTATCTGCGGATGCGTGAGCTCTTGAAACAGTGGGACGCGCGCGTGAATAGAGAGATCAACGGACCCCGCTGGTCAAAACGTCCGGATGAGCGATTGTTGTGGTTCGCATTTCCGGAAAAGCTCGACGTGAATCCGCATTGGCACCTTGTCGTTCAGGCTAGATCGAACATCGAAAACCTGAACCGCCAAGAAAGGACACTGCAACTGCCGCAGATTGCAGAAAAACACTGGTTGAGGTTGGTTCCGCAGGGATCTTTCAATTGCCAAGATATTGAAGATCATAAGGTTTTCGATTACATTACCAAGGTGACCGACAGAGACGATTTGTTCCGGAAATTCGTGGTCTCCAAAGAGTTTCTGAAGAGCTAGGCAACTGCTGCTGGCCCGTTTGCGACGCTACGAGTGCCAAGCGACATCCTATTCATCCTCCGCCCCAAACGGCCGATCTCCGGCCGTATTGTATTCTATTGCATAGAGGAAAGTTCGAACAGAAGCGCACACAACGAACTCACCTTACGGCGCCCAACAATTCGTTGACGAGTGCTTTACCCTTCGGCGTCAGATAGAGCAGCTTGGCTCGGCGGTCCTCAGTGTTCTCAACCCACTCAATCAGGTCATGGCCGGGCTTGCCCAACCGGTGCACCTTAGAGAGGGCGGCGAGATTGCGCGAGGCAGTGGAGCTTGGCATACCCAGTGCCTGCCTCAATTCGACCTGTGTGCCACCCTCATTCAGAGCGACCCAAGCGAAGATGGCTGCCATCGACATAGGCATGTCCTTCTCAACATCTCGAAGGACATTGAACAGAGTGAGCACCGCCCGGAAGGTTTGGCGTTGATCCTCTGCGGCAAATACTGAGGTGGACATCTGAAACTCCTGTCGCGTATTGACTGACCTCGCAGATGTGAGGCTCAGCCGTCATTAGGTGAGTTGGCATCAACATGGTGGATACGACGAGCTCTGCTGGCGCTGCACAGTTCCTCAACTTTCATCCCGACCAAGAAGCGCGAGCCCAGAGCCTTATTTGCCTGTGTAGTTCTCAAAACTTGGTTCCTGCGCCAATGGAAATGCATTGAGATCCGATCTGACCTGACGCCAACCGGGCATGTGCTGTTCAAGTGTGGCAAGAAAAAGCTCGTCATGGCGCGGAGAGAAGAAGTGGGTCATCTCGTGGAGTATGACATAATCGAGGCTGGGAAAGCGCACAAGCATTCGGGGAATGGCTCAACGTTTAGCTTTAGCCCGATCATCGGGTCCTGACTTCATCGAAGTCCTAGAAGTCACCGCTATTGATTATGGGGATTGGTTCTGTTGCCGCAGCGTCCGAATGCCCCAAACCTCCCGTAGAGATGTTCTGCAGCCAGCCGTTGACGACGCAGGAGTCTATCGCTACCGGGCTTTGCATACTGCTAACCTCTTTGCTTTAGTAATGAACATATAGTAGACTCAACAAAACAAAGCTGTTTCTCCGCAACTGAAGAACAAAGACACAAGAAGGTAACACCTTGCAGGACGTTGTTGGTTACATCCGTGTATCTACTACTAGACAAGCACTGGAAGGTGGCAGTCTTGACGAGCAGGCGTATGTGGTGCGCGGGTTCTGTGAGGAGAAGAAGCTGAACCTACAGACCATCCAAGAAGATGATTGCTCTGCAGCCGGAGCGCAGGCTCACCTGCGTCGTCCTGGACTTCAGAAGGCTCTTCAGATCGCCAAAGAAAAGAATGCCGCGATCCTCGTTCCAAGTGTAGATCGCCTTTCTCGTCACCCGGCTGTGTTAGAAGACATTCTCGCGAGCAATGTGCCAGTGATTTCGATCAAGGAGCGTCGCCGTGTTGGACGCAAGAGCCTGAAACGTCTTCTCGACGACGCCCAGCGTGATCGTGATGAAATCGCCGCCCGGGCGCGGAACGGGATGGCGAGTGCAAAAAGGCGTGGCGTTAAGCTCGGAAACAGGATCAACCTTTCTGCCGCGCAGCGCAAAGGTGCAATTTCCAATGCGGCGAGAGCTGATCGCAAAGCGCAGGAACTCGCCGACTTCATTGAACGCACGCTTGGCTGGGAAAAACTGACCCTTCGAGAGAAGGTGGAGTTGTTGAATCAATCCGGTCCCCTAAATCTCAAAAGCGAGAAACGAGATGAGCGCCGCCCTTGGACGGAGAGCAGCATCAGGAAACCCCTGAGACGCGCTGAAGAGGAGCTGCTGCTTCGAAAGGAATTGGAAACCGAGCCTGTCACTATCTCGCCAAAATGGACGTGGGAAGAGTCTAGAAGCATTCGGACGAACGATCAGGGTGTTGATGCTGTTGACATAGGGGCAGTGGAAAAAGGCACGCCTCTTGCTGACGCCTACAAGGACCATCCGGATTTCGGAAAGTTCTGACGAAAACTGCTTCGTTCGCAGTTGCACTCCGGGCCTTTAGGTAACATCAATTTTGCAAGAGCAATTTGAGTCAGTGATGAAACCCAACACCGTCAGAATCCTGGGCAGGTGCGCGCGCGCATGCTTAGCGCGATTGTTGCCTTCTACCGGTTAGACCCACACGCGCCTCGGTTGCTGACGTTGGTCGATGCCGCAGCTGCCGCACGCGAGATCAAGGGTGATTTCGCTGCAATCGGTCGTGCGGTTCAGGATGAACTCAGCCGTGGCCGCAAGGTTGGCGCGCCGATGGATTTCGATGGCGCCACTGCAGTAATCTTCGCTGAACTGGGTTTTCCGGTTCCATTGGCACGCGGATTCTTTTGTCTGTCTCGCTCGCACGGGATTCTGGCCCACGCTTGGGAACAGAACCAACAGGGCGGCCGAAACAAGGGGCCGACCCCGCCTTCATACCGCTGGACCTACACCGGAGCACCGCGCCATGTGTCAAGCACCTGACCCGGACCTTGTCGATCATGATGATTTTCACCCTCAGCGCCTCTGTGAGTGGCGCCAAAGCGTGCTTGAGATGGTTCCAACCCTACTTGTCTGGCGTCAGCGCCAATGGGGTTTGGAACGGAAGCTCAGGAAGGTTTTGAACGTCACTAGCGGGTCCGTCCTCCCCAGAACTACAGACCTCCCCTTGCTCTCGGTGCGTCGAGGTTTATAGATTGCGGTCCGCATTCCACCAAGGGACATAGTCGTGACAATGTATTCAAAAGAAGTGCTGGATGAAATCGAGGCCTATGCCAGATATCTTCAGGAGCTTGAGTTTGATTTTACGGACGGCATTTTCAATGTGACTTGGTTTTGTGGAAACCTGTCTCAGTGTCTGGCGAGTGACAGGAAAAGGCAGCCGCCGCGCGTTCCAGAGATGGAGCGTCTGCTGGAAGATGTGATTGAGCGGTCAAGCGATATTTTGCCGGAAGGTGCACCTAAACTGGGAAAGACACCAGTGATTGATTGGACACCGGATGTTGCCAACCTTTATCCGGACAAGCAGGCGACGATTATTCATGTCAACACTCTGCTTTTCGTGCATGAAAGATGGATTAGTGAACTTGGCAAACTGCTGCCCGATCGTGCCACTGACCGCGGCCCGGCTTATATTTCTTGGCCGAAAGCTGACTGGGTGCTCACCAACATTCTGTTGAACAGGTTCCATAATCAGTTTTGGTCCATGATCAGGGAAATTGATCTGAAAGCTTCAAAGCAGAGCGGATTCTCTAACTTTGAGGTTTGGTTTTATGCCCAAAAAGAAGGTGAAGACCTAGACACTGCGCGAAATAGAGTTGAGTCCCGCAACGCAGGTTTTCTTGCAGCCATGAACCGCGCAAAGCAGGCTCTTGAGGCCGACTTTCCGCTCGAAGCTATCGCCATCGAAGAAAGTCTTATCTCGGCAATACTGTATCATTTCGTAGTGGCAATGGGTCAGGATAGGCCACCTGAACTTTTTGGTAGGCTTATTTCAGAATTCCGTTCCAAGGCTGATGCAGCACAGAGTTATCCTGCCGACCTGATTGATCGAATTGATGCCTGGAGGCACAAGCGCAACGAAGCGCTGCATCGTTTTGTGGCCATTCGACCTGACAATATTGAAAAAGGTCAGGATGCCTTCTTGGATGAAGCACGGGAGGCTGGTCGAGCAGGTCACACGCTGTGTCAGGAGTTGGTGGACTGGCTGCGATACGAGGCTGCGTTCTTCTTTAAGGTGCAATTCGAACTGCCGGGCGGGACACTGCATTAGAGATATCCATGAGATGGATGGTGTTGGTTGTCAGCATCCATGGCATTTCAGAAAGACGGCATAGTTCTTCACGGTCTGCGGGTATTAGCTGCCACCCTTGCAAGTCTTCACACCGCAGTCGCCAAGCAATCGTGCCGCTCCCGAATATGACCCGGCTTGTCGCGCGGGGCTACGTAGAGTGCTCTTTGGACCTGGACGAACGCGCATCAATGCGCTCATGAGACGGTTCGAGCCCTGCTGAAGACAAGGAGATTGCAATGGAATTCCATGAGTTGAAGGACTCGCAGCATGCACGGTGAGAAGCATGCCAATCACGGCACCCTCCAAAACTTGCTATACAAAATGCTATACAATCCGCTATACCGTCGAAACACAGTTTGTTATATTTCCGACGCTTATCTATCTCTTGCGACTTAATTGGAGGACTTCGTCTCCGCCATCAATTTGAATCTGCGCTTTCAGTCATAAAAACAATGACTTACCAGATTGCAGAGGCAACGCCCCCCACACGCTTCCCCCACACACTTCCCCCACACGTTTTGCTTGTCACTCACGTAAAACGACGACCTTCTTGTGGATTGATAATCTCGGCGACACTGGTAGCTCTATGAGTTCAGAAAGGTAAAAGAAGAAGCGTTTCCCGTCGCATAACCAGAACGACACATTCAGTATGACCGACTCCGCTCAATACCGAGACACACTGAATCAAGCGAAGTTTTCTACCTTAGACCGATCTGCGGCAACTGAAGCTGCCAAGAACTTCGTTTCTGAACTCGCAGACCTGACCTTGGCACATGAGGCAAACTTTCATCCACGCAAACGCGCCAGAAAGCAGAAGGATGCAGAGACCTTCACGCTGGCCATAGGTGCCTTGGCTGCAGACCTCATCAAGCACAGCGGCAATGAGGCTTCACAGGGCTTCATGTATCGGCCAGCCGACAAGGACGAACTGGCCCAAACACTGGTCAGTTCCGACAATTTCACCAAGCTTCGGAAGTATTGGATAGAAATGGAACTGATGGAGGAATCCGGGTTCACCAACTTCCGGGCCTCCATGAACCCAGACGATCCTCAACCGACGTACAGAAAGGCCAGACGGTTCAGGGCCAAGCCCAGGCTATTGGAGGTAGCCCAGCGCTTTCAAATCACATCCAACAACATCACTGAACACTTCGAACGCAGCCATAGACACGCCAAGGTCATTCAAGTGAGAGCGACCAAAGACGGTTCATACTTGTATCCGCAATGCGCAAAACTGTTGAAACCCAAAGGCCCCAGGTTCGAAGAACGCAGAAGGGAAGTGGAGGCTCTGAACGTATTCCTGACCCAACACCAGTTCAGCCTTTCCGACAAACCCATGCTTAGGCGCATCTTTAGCTGCGGAGACCGAAAGGGCTTTGACTACAATCTGGGTGGCCGTTTCTACTGTGCCTCGGATGACGATTGGACCCAGAAGCCCAAATCGAAGCGCAGAAGCATTCTGATTGATGGGGAGCCGACCTGTGAGGTGGATGTTTCCGCCAGTCAGCTTGCAATTCTTTATGCCCTCCAAGGGGAGGTTCTGAGCTACGACGCAGACCCGTATCAAGTCTCCGACTTGCCCAGAGAGGTTGTGAAGGGGATCGTGGTTGCAGCCATTGGCAGGGGTGAACTTCCCAAACGATGGCCGCGATCTTTCGACAACAAGTTCATAGCCCAACACGGGTATCACCCAAGGGACCGCTACAAGCTTAAACAGGTTGTAGGCAAAGTTGTCCAAAAGCATCCGATCTTGAATTGTCTGGAACCGGGCAGGCTTGATTGGGCTGTCTTGCAGTATGAGGAAGCAGAGTGTTTTCTGCTCACGATGCAGAGGCTGTCAGAACGGTTTGGTGTTCCGTTCCTTCCGGTACATGACAGTCTGATTGTGAAGCAAAGACACCAGGACACTGCAACTTCCATTCTTGAGGAAGTCTACAATGAGCGTCTTGGATTCATCCCTCGGGTTAAGTCCAGTTCAGACATCGGCAACCAGGTAGCGGCTTATGGGAACGGCTATATGTGCTCCATAGGTGCCCTATAGCACTACTATGGTTTTCCTATAGCTGTATCCTCATCATTGGGGGAGTACCCCCCTGCTGAATAGTAATTCCATGTGGAGGTCTTCAGGCATTCCCTTGGGATACTTGGGGAAGTATCGGAGGCATTACTTGGAAGCGTAAGGACCAATAGCCGACTCTCGGGGGTGCTCAACCTAACCCGACTAGCAGGAGAAGAGAGTAGCTTAGAACACGCCAGAAACCGTACACATATCGGGGAGTAGTTCAATCTTCGAAAATCACGTTCGATTAGTATCTTGAAAGTTGACAAGTCGCATTTCTATTTTCAGGTTCTTTAAGAGCCTTTTCTCGATAGATTTCAGTAGACTTGCAAGATGATAGAGCTGGATGATTGTATGTTCATTTTCGAATGTACTGCAGAGATTGCGGAACAGGTCGATCAAATCACCATTGTTGGGGGCGGCTGCGGCCTGTTGGAGCTTTGCAAGGCTGACTTCCGTCTGGTCAACGAAAGTAACTATCGCAAGACGGTCCCATATGAGGGAAAGCAAGAAGAAGACAATCACGACTGGGTAGTGCTCAGACCATCTGAGATGCCTTAGTGCTTCTTAATAGATTTAGTGTCGAAAACGCCAAGGCGGAACGATTGGTAACGAGGGCACCATAATACAATGACAACCCGCCTCTCAGGTACAACAAGTGTACGCCCGATACGCATTGGCTTCTTGGTCCGCCCAAGTGACAAGAAATCCGTCAGCCGCATCATGCGCTGGTCCACATGTCTTTGGGGTGGGCGTTACAACCCGATTATCCCGGTGGGTCGCTACCCCGCGCACTGGCGATCAAGCGAGCCGTTTCGTCGCAAGCCAGACCGGGAAGTTGCACGAGATTACATCCGCTTTTTTGAGCCAGACATTTTTGTTGAGGCGGAGCCAGGCTTAGCGGAGTCAATTGGCTTCGGCGCTGTTTCGACTTTAAGTCAAGAGTCGCAGCTTATCTCGCTTGATGAACTCCACTCAAAAAAATGGACCGGCCATCAGTTGGACCTGTACGTTGGTCAATCTGTGGTCGACATTTATCAAGCTGAATATGAGGCGCAGCATCAATTTGTTCTTCGTGAAGATGTACCAGCGCTTTTGTTCAAGGAAGATCGACTCGCGCCACTTGTGGAAGCAATGTTCGGCGCATTTCCGAGAGACGAGGACGCCGTATACTTCAAGAAATTCTACGAGAGCGCCTATTCTCCAAAATTGGTAACCGCGGGGCCAGATACCTGGCTGTCGGTTTTCAAAGGTAAAGCAAAGCCGCCGTTTTATCCGACCTTCTTGGACTTGGAAATTGAACCCAAGACACGAAGAGAGGCGACGTTTTTCATATTTGATCACTCCAAGACGAGCGATTTGATCGACTATTGGAATACACGGCTTTACGAGACGCCAGTGTTCCCAGTGCCGCTATGCTGGCTTAACGAACTGAAAGAGTTTGTTTCGAACACAATCCAAGCCAATCATCGTCCGATCCCGAACAACAAGTTTGGGACAATGTTTACAAGTCAGGTGGTTTTCGCTCGTAGCGTCAGTGAGGAAGTTGCGAAGGAGGCCGTTGCATCTTTGTCTTCAGATTGCCCTGACGGATCATTTTTCGTTGGCCACTCTACGCACCCTATGCATTCCGATAGCTGGCACGGACCGAGATGTGAGCGTCATAGCGTCAAGTCAGATGAGGCCAGGTTATCGCTGGAACTCGAAAGAGGATCAGTCACGTTTACCATGCCGTATCCCAAATTTGCCGACAGATTTAGCGGCGGACGTTATCGGTGGGCAAATGTCGTTAACCTCAGCGCACACGGTCCGAGTGACTTGGCACTCTGTTACCCTTCAAACATCGAGGACCGCACTTTTCCGAACATTGCGATGGGGCAGCTGGGTCCGATTGTTTCCCGCGAAGGTTGGGTCTTTCTTGAACACTACCAGGAGAGCAGCTGCTTTCTGCGAATAGACTCGGGTACGGATGCCATCTGTCGTTGGCTGAAAAAGAAAGGAATTAAGGCTAAGCCGTCTTCTGCCGGTCGTATTGCGTCACAAATGGTTGAGAAGCTCGCATCCCTTCGTGCTGCCGACTTGATTGCGGACAAGGATACGATTCAGCTTTTGAACAAAATGGCGATGCAGGAACGTACAAGCAATTCAAAATCTACTTCTAATACCAAGACATTTGAAGGTAGAACTGCAGATACCGGACGATGGCACGAACTAATTAAAAAGAGGGCGAGGAACTCCCTTCGCTTTCCAGTTTCGCTTGAGCAGTTCACAAGCCGAAGCATCTTAAAGCTGGGTCTTGGACTGAATTGCCCACACTGTACCCACAGTAACTGGTACGGACTTGATGGAATCGATTACAGCGTAACATGCGAACGCTGTCTTAAGGAATTTTCCTATCCGCAGGGTAGCAAGGAGCCACGCTGGAAGTACCGCGTGACCGGACCATTTTCTGTCCCAAACTTCGCTGAAGGTGCTTACGCTGTAACGCTTACGCTAACCACGTTTGCGAAGAACCTGTCTCCGGTTGGAGACATAGGCATGACCATGACCACCGGCTTGAACCTCAAGTGCGAGGCATTCGAGCGGGAGATTGATTTTGCCTTTTGGTACCGAAAAGAGCGAATGCTCGATCAAAAAAGCGAACCGTATTTTGTTGTTGGTGAAGCCAAGAGCTTTGCGGAGGAAGCGATCGAGAAGGGCGATCTTGAAGCTCTTCAAGCGGTGGCAAAAGAACTCCCTGGAACCGTCTTGGTAGTGTCAGTTTTGAAAGATAACTTCTCGGAAAATGAAAAGCGGCTGTTGGAGAGGCTGGTTCGTTGGGGTTGGGTACCGGTTGAAGGGCGTATGAGAGCACCTGTGATCATGCTGACAGGTGTTGAACTGTTCGCTGACTGGACGGTTGCAAAGTCATGGCAACAGAAAGGAGTTCCGTACCCAGCTGACGCTCATGAGCACACAATCTCAGATTTAGAATTGTTTGCGATAGAAACGCAGCGCATTCATTTGGGGATCGACTACTATTCTCATCTAGAACAAAAATACAAGGCCGCGAAACAAACCTAGATTCGACTGAAGGTCAGCTTTTAACGCTGCATCGGACAATGACTATAGTGTCGAGCAACTCGTACTGTAGGTTTGGGCCGAGTCCTTAGATTTGTTTCAACTGTTGGTGTCGAATTCCTGCGCCTAAGGCTGGTTTGGACAACTCGCAGATACTACTGATCCAAATAAAAGAATGCCATCTGCAGGGGAAAGGGGCGGCTAGTCTTGCCAAAGCAAGTGTTCGCTAAAATTCTTCATTCATAAGCCCACCAGCAAGGTAGCCAGTAAAACCAACAACAATAACAACCTAATAAACCCCCTGCTTTTTGAAGTCGGTTTTCTGAACCCCCGCCCCCCTCCGAAATCTGAAAAAGCTCGACCGGGCCGCTACGCCCAGCGCTCAAAGGCATCCGTACCCTGCCAATAGACCTTGCCCATGTGTCAGCCTCAGAGCGTGGCGCAAATGCCTGTCTATGAAGTCGGTTTCGGCTTTTGGCAGACACCCTGCCGCAACTTCTTAAACATCATTGGCAGACAAGAGGATCGTCACATGCTGATCGGATATGCACGTACATCGACGCTGGAACAGAAAGCATCGCTGGAGGCTCAGAGAGAGTCACTGAGAGCCGTTGGTTGTGAACGAGTCTACGAGGAGCAGGTAAGCTCAGTCGCTCCCAGAGACGCCCTCAGGGCCGCTATGGAGTTCTGCAGGGAAGGGGATGCCCTGGTCGTCACAAAGCTGGATCGCCTAGCCCGATCCGTTAAGCATCTGGGAGAAATCGTTGAAGACCTGGAGAGCAGAAGGGTTGACCTTCGTGTTCTGAATCTTGGCCTAGATACCTCCAACGCCACCGGAAAGCTGATGCTGAACGTTCTGGGTTCTGTGGCTCAGTTCGAACGGGAAATGATGCTGGAACGGCAGAGGGAAGGCATCGCCAAGGCCAAGGCGCTGGGGAAGTACAAGGGCAGGAAACCCACAGCAAAGGCTAAGGCCGCAGATGTAGTGCAACTACTGGCTGAGGGCAGAAGCAAACGCGAAATCGCCCGGTGCCTGGGTATTTCGGAACGGTCTGTTTATCGGATAGTGGCTAAGGATTGACCTTTCCAGTGGCGGGCTCTGACATCATCAAACATTTATGAGCCGTTCAGTTGAACCACAATCGACTTGACGCAAATGTTCGGTCAGAGCCCATAGCGGACCTCCATCAACAGACAAGACAATGCTCATGCAACAGGTCGCTGGCCGCGCAAACCGGACATCCAAGTGGCCATACAGAAAGATCACCGCCTTTGTCGATGCAGCAGGTTGCGATTGGCACCAAAACCAATACCGGCAGTATTGCCGACAATGTCCAGTAGCACACCAGAAAGCTATTACGCAGCCATTATCCGCGTGAACCTACCCTTAAGTGAAGGGTCCAAGCGTACTGAAGGTTTCTGAGCCAGGTGCACCTTCAGTTGATCCGCATTCCCAGGAAAACCGAATAAACCTCGCAAGCTAATGTGCAAAGCTGCGAGAGTGTAGTCCTTGGCGGAAACTACCTCGCGATGACTCAGTTTTCGACTAGCAATCGATGCGCGAATCCGTCTTGCTTCATTGACAAATGCATCAAAACCGCAATGCGCTCTTGCCGCTCTACCCAGTTTTCTTGCTCGTCTGGATGCTTTTTTCGGGCAAAACCCTATCTTCTTCTTTTCGCAGATGTACAAGCCCTTCCCATGGAGTGACACGGTCTTCTCAGGCACTTTCAAATTGATAAGTGCAGCATAGACGCAAAACAGAGGAAGCAGAGTGCGGTTGGCTTTAACTTCAAAGTCCGCATATGACAGTCGTTTTGACGCGTTCTCCTCCGTAACGCTGACATCGCTTGCCGTAGCGACTGAGACTAGACCATCTTCTGTCATCAACATGTTCTCAACACAATAACAGGGCAATCGATAGAGGTGCTTAAGTCTTGGCTTTGGACGATTGAGAGCTATATCAATGTCTCCATCAATAATATACAATCGTTTTTCAGGCCGATCAGACTGGTCCAGTCGACATGCTCTGATTACCGCGCTGCGTGAACCCAACGTGTGAACGCTTTTCAGATTCACTCCCGCTGGCAAATGCTGCCTCAAGAAATAGAGCCAAACATTGGGGTTGGAAGAATCTTCGACATATATTTCAATAGTATTGCCGGACTTCTTCAGTTTCGCCAAAGCCCGCGCGGCCGATGGTGGATATCTTACGGAACTCATTCAAATTTGCTCAATTTCAATACATTCATCAACTCGGTGAAGGATAATAGATGGTGCGTGAGTAGCTAGGATAAGTTGCACATCATTCGTGGCATCTAGTAGCGCAGAAACAAACGCCTCTTGCCAATTGACGTGCAATGACAGTTCGGGTTCATCGATAATAAACAAATTTGCTTCTGCCGCATTGGGGTTAAAATAAAGATGGGTCAGAATAACAAACAGTTGGATTTCGCCGGACGATAAGCTGTTGAATCCTAGGTCACCTTTTGTTTTCATCGATGCGAACGAAATTCTACCGCGTGCGTTGAAATCGACCATCTTGCCGCCATCGCGAAAGAACCGGTTTATTCCACTTAGGTATCGATTATTCAGTTCTTCAATTTCACTCCTGGACTTATCGTACTTCTCGATAATCGACACCACACGCTGAATCTTCTCAATGTACGGCTGATTCATCACCCAATTAAGCATGATGTCCCTTGTGCTTTCTTCTTTGAACATCTCGTCAGCACTTACATCGGGAGGAACTTGCTGGATATCTGTTTTGAGACTCTGCAAGAAAGTCGACATGGGCCGAATGGCGAGATTAACATCATCCTCTGGCAACTTGAGGATCATTGGAAGCGTCGCAAAAGTCTCCAGCCACTCTCCAATTTTTCGAGTGTCTGTCTGAGTGGGAGGTACCAATTTACCTTGAGTAGAAATTGGAGCAATGTTGATCAGTTCGAGAAGAAGTTGTCGCTGAAATTCTGCATCCAACGAGTTTTGCTTTAATGACTGTTGGGCGTGGCTGTGCTCCGCGAGTTCGACTGCTTCAGCGAGCCTGTTTTCCATGCTCCCGGAAAAAACTGTCTTTTTTTGATGGCCTCGCGCTATACGGGAGGAGGAAAGTCTTCTGGGCCTTCGGATGAGTCCGTGCAGCACCCTTCGATCAAGCCCAAGGTACATAGGTGATGGAAGATCAACAATTTCACGAATTACCTCGTTATTTCGAAGGTCGGAAATTTGTTCGCGATAATACTCAGCTTCGTATTCTTCCTGTCGATAGACCGGAACGTCCGGATCACGCAGATATGCCGTAAGTTCAACTGCCTCCTCAAATCCGGAAATTGATACGGTGGCACCACCGTCGTTGCTTACTGACTTGATGCTGATCTTTCGCTTTTCCAGCTGAATTGTGACCTGAAGATACTCATACTGCACATTACAAAGAAACTGAGGATCAGGAAGCAACAACGCGACTATCGAATTAAGAGCTGTAGTTTTCCCTGTCCCGTTGATGCCAGTCAAGAACGACAAGCGTTCGTTGAACTTAACGTCAAAATTTAGGTATCCGTGAACTTTTCTTGCCTTAAAGCGTAGAATCTTCATCTTTCACCAAGATCTAAAAATGAAGGAACGTCGACGCGTGCCCAATCAATCTGAGCACCATCCTATACACTTGAGAGGCGATTTCTCAACCCACCAATTCTCCCCAACATAGGTTCTCTCAAGGCCGCTGGCGGTCACTAATCCGCAGATTTTATTGCAGAATGTTCGCGTAGCAACACGCACTACCTTCCCCATCCGGTGGCCAATCTCAGAATCCAAAAATTGGTGTTGTCACATTTTTGGCAGCTTACCCGCCTACAAAGATTGTCGGCAAAGTGCGGGGCGAACCTAGCAGCATGCATGTCGCAGCATGAGTCCTCTAGACGGCCGTGTTCTGCTAACTATGTCTGCTCCTCTACGCAAAACTGCCATTAGTTATAGTCGATGCTACAAACGCTGCGGATGGCGGCTTGCTGGCCCATCCGCTGCCTTGCTCCAAATGCTGCATCCGCAGAGAATGGCAGCAAAGTCCGCACTGCGGAAATTTCACTATTGCAGGACAACTCACGCAGTCCGATGAATTCGTCTAATTGGGCCTGGCGTTCTTAGCCATGCCCCTACTCGGCCTTAACCAATTCTGGATACTCTAACTTCTGAATCGCCTCACGCATTAAACCCAGCCCTGATCCGCCGGAATACAACCCGTAGGTCATTGTCTGTTTTTCATGTCCGAGAATATCGGCAGATACGTTCTCTGGGACTCCTGCATTCTCCAGAAGCGTCGCAACGGTTTTCCTGATACTGTGAAAGACGTGGTTCCTGCCATGCCCCAAACTGTCTTTCAAGCGTCCAAATCTTTTTCCCACGGCGTCTGAACGTTTGCCATATTTTGTCGGGTTCAGACCGCTGATGACGAACCCGTCAGTGCTTTCTTTGCATAGACGCTGCAACAGCGGATTAAGCCTTGAATGGATCGGAACCTTTCGATCCCCAGCAGCGGACTTCGCTCCTACGATTTCAATAAAGTCGGAATGCACATGATCGACCCGAAGCGAACAAACCTCCTCAATCCTGCATCCAGTCCACATCGCGATTTCAATCACGTCGCAAAGCTGATGATCCCGTTTGAGAGTGGCAGCATGAAGTAAGGCAGCTACGTCCGCAGGGGTAAAAGGCTCCCACCCCTTTTTCCTGTTGTGTTTGCTTGAGGACTTCTTCTTTGGCTTAATCAGGATTCCATCAAACGGATTGTCATCACGATCCAAGATTTCTTCGTATTGCAGATACGACCAGTAGCCTTTCCAGGCAGAAACCATTCGCCCCATTGTTGCGTCCGCAAGTGCTTTGGACGACTGATAGCCACGAACCCAGCGCTGTACTGATTTCTTTTGGACCTCATGGGAGAACCGAAAGTTGCCGACCAAGACCGTCACATCACGACGCTTCATCGCGATTGTTTTTGGTTCGTTGTCCAAGCTGGAAAGCCAAGTCTCTACATGCTCTTCCAAATCTACCGCTCGGCCAGATGCAAGTAGATAAAATTTTTCGCCCAGATCATGATTTATGGCTGCGATCTTCCTGGCTTCTTCGTCAAGAATCTCCATTCCGATGTCATAGTTGGTTTCAACTGCAGCAGCTTCAGACCGACCTAGTTTTTCGGCTTCCTCTTTTGCCCTCTCGAGGTCTTCTCGGTACATCTTCGCCTTGTCCAACGGAGACATATCTCCTGTACGCAGCGCCTCAAACTCCGTCTTCCACCGAGCGACTACCGGCAGTACCAAACGCTCAGCCTCGGTTTTGCTTTCTGTTCCCAGAGATTGAACAAGCCGCTTCTTTCCGACAACCGCTAAAAGGTCTTTCGGAACATCCAGAACAGCGTACCAACGACGTCTTCGCTTCTCTATGTACTTCGGCATTTCCCCACACGTTTCCCCCACACGCACAGAGCTGATTAGCCATAATTTTCAATGCTTTCAAGAACCTCTGGAAAGGCAGCAGAGTTTCCCTTCGTCTCCGCCATTACCCATTAATACGGCTAAGATAGTGAAGGGCTTGCTTGCAAGTTCTACTCCTTTGCCGCGCGCCTTCGCCGGTGCTCCGCCAGCTTCAAGCACCGTTTGGCTGATGATCCGCCAACGGGCCTCAACACTCAGCGTTTCAACAACAGAATAAAGAAGATCCCTCCCAAAAGACCCGTGACGACGCCAACTGGGATGTCCTCCGGGGCCATTGCAGTTCTGGCGACTACATCCGCCCAGAGCAGGAACAAAGCCCCAAGAATTGCTGACAGAGGGACGACGCGTCGATAGTCTCCGCCAACAAGGAACCGCACGATATGCGGAACCATCAGACCGACGAAGCCGATCATGCCCGAGAAGGCCACCATGACTCCGGTGATCAGCGCGCCAGCTGCAAAGACACCAAGCCGAAACCGCGCCACCGCAATACCCAACGAGCTTGCAGTCTCATCCCCGATGGTCATCGCGTTCAGCCTGGCGGCCTGAAGCCACAACCAGGTGCCGCATGGCAGCAGGATCGCCAGCGGGTAGATCAGGTATGACCATTGAGCCAACCCCAACCCGCCCAACATCCAGAACACGACCGTATGGGCCGCCTTGGGATCGCCGAGGAAAATCAGAATGTTGGCGCCAGCCATGATGACGAAAGACACCGCCACACCGGTCAGGACCAGGCGGTCCGCGCTTGTGGCGCCGGCCCAGCGGGCAACGCTCAGGACCGTCAGCGTGGCCGCCAGGGCACCCAGAAACGCCATGACCGGCACGGTCAGAAGCCCCAGAAACAAGCCGGTATGCAACAAGGCAAGAATGGCTCCAAACGCGCCGCCGGCCGAAATGCCCAGCAGGTGCGGATCGGCCAGCGGGTTTCTTGTGACCGCCTGGAGGGTGGCCCCGACTATCGCCAGTCCGGCCCCGACCATGACGGCTAGCAAGGCGCGCGGAAAACGGATTTCCCAGATAATCGCGGCGCGGCCCTTTGACCATGTCGGCTCGTCCGAGGATAGGCCGGCTTCGTGCAGCAACACTCCCCAGACGGTCTTGGTGGGCACCGAAATGGCCCCCACCAAGATCGCAAAGGACAAGGACACGACCAACACGACCAGCCCCACCAGCATCGCTGCCCAGAGCGGAAGTACCCGGCGCGCCTGCACTACGCGCATTTAGTTGCCGACCGAGGCAGCCGGGCCCCAAAAGCCATGGGCGAGCTTCCGAACCGCCTTTATGTTGCGCGGTCCGGGTGTGGCCTCGACATATTCCAGGACCACGAAACGATCGTTCTTGACCGCGTCCAGATCTGCAAATGCAGGATTATTGACCATGAAGTCCCGCTTCTGCTCGGCGGCGACGTCGCCATAATTGACGATCACAATGACTTCGGGGTTGCGATCGACGACTTCCTCCCAGGTGACGGTCGCCCAGCTTTTCTCGAAATCATCCATGATGTTGACGCCGCCTGCGGCCTCGATCAGAGCGGTCGGCATGGCATAGCGGCCGGCAGTGAACGGCGTATCCTCGCCGCTGTCATAGACAAAGACACGCAGCGGTTCGTCCGAAGGATTCAGGCTGAATGTGATCTCAGCAAGTTCGGCCTTATATCCCTGGACCAGCTTTTGCGCCCTGTCTTCGACACCGAAGATACGACCGAGGTTCAGAAGATCGTTGTACATGTCGCTCATGCTGGCTTTGGGCTTGTCGCCGATATGGATGCAGCTTTCAGTCAGTTCGTAGACTTTGATCCCGAAAGGTTCGAGCGTCTCTGGCGTCACCTCGCCACCCACTTTCATCCCGTAGTTCCAGCCCGCGAAATAGAAATCGGCATCTGCGCCGACCAGCACCTCTTTGCTGGGATACTTGGCCGACAGCTCGGGCAGCTGCTGCACTCCGGCGCGCATGTCCTCGTCCAACGTCTTCCAGCCGGAAATGCCGGTATATCCCACCATTCGGTCGGCCAGGCCCAGCACCAGCATCATTTCCGTCAGGTTCACGTCGTTCGAGATCGCCGCCTTGGGCGGTTCGTCAAAGGTGACGGTTCGATTGCAACTTTGCATGGTGGTTTCCGCGATCGCGGTATTGGCGGCCAAAGCCAAGCCCAGGACTAGGGTGGTCGGTTTCATTCCAAGCTTCCTTCTGGTTGGGGATTGGGGAGTTGATAGGTCAGGTGAGGTTTGTGACTGAGGCTGAGTTGCTCTTGCCGGGCGGTGACATCGAACGTGTCAGAGACAAGCCTGTCACTCAGCACTGTCTGGGTTGGGCCAAAGCCGCAGGGTCGACCGTTCTTCAGAATCAGAACACGGTCGCAGACATCGGCGGCCAGGTTCAGATCGTGCAGCGAGGTGACGATCGTCAGGTCGAGGTCCCGGATCAGCCGCAACACCTCTAGCTGGTTGCGGATGTCCAGGTGGTTGGTAGGCTCGTCCAGCACAAGAATCCGGGGCTCTTGGGCAAGGGCGCGGGCGACCATCACACGCTGACGCTCGCCGCCGGACAGAGTGGCCAGCCCACGGTCGGCAAACCCGTGCAGATCCATTCGGTGAAGCGCGGACTCGATGATCTGGTGGTCACGACTGCCGGGCGTGGACAGGCCTAACCGGTGCGGCACACGTCCCAACGCCACGACGTCGCGCACGGTCAGCGCGAAATCCGAGGGCTGCTCCTGCAGCACGGCGGCAACCTGACGCGCCAGCGCCCGGGGGGCCATTCTTTTGACGGACACGCCGTCCACCAGAATGTCGCCCGAGGACGGACGGTGATAGCCGTAGATCATCCGCAGAAGGGTTGTCTTGCCGGCACCGTTCGGCCCCACAACCCCCATGACCTGCCCGCGCATCAGCGCAAAACTGGTCTCGTGCAGCACCAACGGCGCTCGTTTTCGCGGCGCCCAGGTGACGGTATCCACCGACAGCAAAGGCGCGCTCATGAGGCGCAATCCGCATTTTCCGAAGACGCAGCCATCGCGGCTGGAATGCGGGCCAGCGTCGCGTGGCGAAGCCCGGCCGGGCGGTCGACCGAGCTGCACCATCCATCGCGCAACTGCTGGTACAGCCGGGCGAATTCCACCAATGCCCCGGTCTCTTCAGACGTCAGGCCGCCAAACAGGTAAGATGCCTTGCCCGGCGCGTGATAGGCGACGGTACAGGGTCGGGTGCACCCGGCCATGCAGGCCGCACCGGAAACGTCAAAACCTGCCAAACCGTCGTCTTCGGCCAGCGCGGCGCGCAATCGTCCGATCAGGTCAGGCCCGGGGCGTACGGCTGCGCCCTTGGGTCGGCAAGATAGGCAAACCGTGATGTGATGTGTTGATTGTCGGCTCACTTCGCCCTCCGCGAAATCGCGGGACGGAAAGGGAACCAGTCATGTCAGCGGCGCAAGCCGAAAATGCCATCTTGGCCTCCTTCCGGGACACCCCGCCCGGGTTGAGTTGCGTTTGATGATGGCAGGTCTCCTGACTCGCGATGTATGGCTTGCCCCGCCTTCCCAGACCTATCGGCCCAGTGGCATCCGGGGGTCGCACACCGCCTACAGTTGCGGGGGCAGTCACGGAATTGGCGTCAGAACGGCGCCGCACCGTATTCCCTTTTGCCCGACCGCCGAAACGATCGGGAACCATCAGCGCAAATCTCATCC
Source organism: Ruegeria sp. BF8 (assembly GCF_056538625.1). Taxonomy (NCBI): domain Bacteria; kingdom Pseudomonadati; phylum Pseudomonadota; class Alphaproteobacteria; order Rhodobacterales; family Roseobacteraceae; genus Ruegeria; species Ruegeria sp. BF8. The sequence continues at coordinate 276,525 of NZ_JBQFTL010000004.1, forward strand.
ATGAGTCGGGTTGCACTGTCAACGACGTTCTGGGCGGGTGCGTAATGGAGGTATCCAGGCGACCCTTCGGCACCACCTGAGCGACAGACCGGGCCGCGAATCACGTCGTTTTGACCAACTGGATTAAGATAGCTCGGAAGGTCCCGAAACACGGCGGCGCAAGCGGGCCGACTGCCAAGCCTCCGTGAGCGGCCTCGCCTTTTCCCTTTGAATGCAGAAGCCTATCGTTGGAAAGCGTACAAAATTTACGCGCGGAAAAATCATTGATTTATCCTGTGATTGATTCAAACATACGAATTCGACACAACTTTAGCTTTACCTCCGTTGTTGTCGCTGTCGCCCGTTTCGTCGGGCCCTTCCGACTGCTGGAGTGAGTGCTGGCGGTCGGAAGGCATTTTACGAAGATCAGCGTTGGGAGGACGCAGTGCCGGGATTAAATTTACGAACCCTTCCGCGAAAGTTCGCACCGGTTTTTACCCATAATGTCATAACATCAGCACGCTTTGTTCACGGTCCCGGGGATCGGCAGAATATCTGTCTGCCAGCCATGTCATTGGCCGCAAAATCGGGGACCGCTTAGACGTGAGCGCGCAAAATAAGACCACCTATTCCAAAAGTATCAACAAATCTGTGAGGAGAAGAAAATGATTAACAAAGCTATGATGATTTCAGGCGCGACGTGTTTCGTACTGCTAGCGGCGTGTGACGACACCAGCACGTCAAGCGCACCTGCCGAACTGACCCCCGCCCAACAGGCGTGTCTGCGAGACGTGGCCAAAACAACAAACAATTCGCAAGTGGTCGTGCTCTCATCCGCGTTCAGCGAGGCTGGAACACAAGTTACCGTTGGGGTTGGAGAGGATCGGGCTCCGTGGAATTGTATTGCCTACAGTGATGGCGCGACAGCTGGTATCGAGTTCCTGGGCGACGAAGGCGCGTTGTGACCGGTTTGATGCGTAGCCGAAATCGGCTGCGCAGCACTGGCTTGATACGCTGAGGTCCGGCTTGGTCTGCAGAATAACCATCATCGCGTTCGCGACCCTTTACCTGTTGGCGTTGTTTGCGTTTGTGACGGGCACTTTTGGCTGGTTTGGACAGGAACGAGACCCATTGTCCGGCGTATTCCTTTTGCCGCTGGGTCTGCCTTGGGTCCTTGCGGTGGACCTTTTCTCAGAGTCGGCCAAACCGTGGCTCGCGGCGATTGCACCGGTGCTCAACCTGTTGGCACTGGTTTTGATATGCAGATGGGCACGTGGTTTGCGCCAGGAATGAAGGCGGAACTCTTTCCCGCAAAATGGGAGGAAAACATGGGAAAAGTGATCTTGGGGCTTGTGATCGGGCTCATCCTCGGCGTGGTTGGAGCGATGACCTTGGGCGGCGGGGCCGCGATGGGTGTCGGCGTTGCGACAGGCTTGTCCGCCGGTGTGTGCACCACATTGAAGGGAGCTCAGGCCGAGAACCTGATCACTGCCGAGCAAGCAGATCAGATCCTCAATCGCGTGAACTCCGAGATGGCATCATTGCAAGGAATTGAAACGACGGACGAGATCGTCGGCAGCGCACAGGCATGCGATGAATTTCTGGCAAAGTTGCGGGAAGCGAAGTGAGGTTTCTGCTCACCGGAAACATAACATTTACGATAGACCGACAGAGGACCTGCTTATGAAACGCAGTTTTTGGAATTTTTTCACACCCGCACTTGCGATCAGCGGAACGGCCGCCCTGGCCATGTCAGACGCCGACGACGCGTGTATCGACCATCTGCGACAGGTCGGTGGACCGGACGGTCAATCCGGTACGATCGAAAGCTCACAGTTCTCGGAAGCCGGCACGCTCGTCATGCTGCGTGACGCCGGCGGAACACTTTGGCGCTGCATTGCGTACAAGGACGGAAGCATTGGCGAGATGTCGGTTGTCGAGGCGATGGATGATGGTGGCGGAGCCATGGACGGCGCTTCCGGGTCTACAGGTAGCCAGCGCGTCACATTCGATGCCGGATCCACCGGCGCCGAGCTCGTCGGCCAACTCGCGCCAGGGGAATCGCAGCAATACGTTCTTGGCGCGAAGAACGAACAGTTCCTTTACGTCCGCGTTGCTCCCCGAAATGGATCCTTGGACTACGTCATTCGCAACCCCGATGGGTCTGAATTGCTGGGATTGATGTCTGCGGACAAGGAGTATCGCGGACAGCTGTGGCAATCCGGCGATCATGTTGTCGAGGTCATCAACCGCGGCAACTCTGCCGTCGACTACAACGTCATTTTTGGAATTGAGTAGGTGATCGACCTGAAACCCTGAACCGCATTTCCAAAACAATCAGGAAGAACAGATGAAATCCAAGACCTTAGTGGCGATCGGCGCGGTCAGTGCCTCTGTGCTTGCAGGATGCGACGAAAGTGGCGGATCAGTGGAAGCAAGTGCACCGATTGTGGGCAGTTCCAGCGATCTGTCGTCATTTGAAGGGGCAAGAGCAGGTCAGGCTGAAATGGGCATTCAAAGTCTTGGGTTTGAACTCATCCGAAGCGAAGGGCTGACCTCGTACTGGTTCAACAAGGAGACCGGTGCCTGTGCTCGGATCACGACATCTGAGGGAAGATACTCGGACGTAGCGATGCTGCCGTCAGGTGACTGCTGACACACATTTATCAATCCCAAATCTGCAAAAAGGAGCTCCAACTTGCATTTCGACCTGGCACATGCGGCGATTACCGTTGTCGCCTTGATCATCACCAACCTGGCCTTGAAGTCGGCTGGCGTGATCAACGAAGAAAACAAACACCAATGGAACTGGAAAGTTTTTCTGGCCTACTTCGTGGTCATATTTATCATCAATCTGGTGTGGCCGATCTAAGGCTTCAGGGCGGGAACCCAAACGCCGACCTGACCTGATTACCGTGAACACGCCTCTCCGCGGGATTGCCGGCAGGAAAAGCGTGAGCATCGCCGGCTGAAAACAGAAAGGAATACGCATGCGGTTTTTGACGTCCCTCATATTCATCGGTGTTCTGGCAACTGCGGCGAATTCTGACGTCACCAGTCGAAACGGTGGCCCAAGCAACAGCCAGATGCTCTCAAAGGGCAGCGACGGAGGCGTCGACGGCGTCGCTTTCTTTCGCCCAGTCCTAAGCGGCGTTTTGTATCGCTCTGGCTTCAGGGGCGGCGACAAGGGTCGGACGGGCTTGAGCAACGCTCAGCGCGAAACACTGTGCGATGAAGGGTTTTCAGCCGGGTTTTACGCGGATTTCGGCAAGAACACTGAATACGGCCGAACCAGTTGTGGAAACGGATCCTTTGACTATCAGAACGCCAGATCGTCCCGCCCCGGCAGTGTCATGGCCGCCGTACACGAGGTGATTGAGGACCCTGGAAAGGGTCCTGTCCTGGTGCACTGCATGTGGGGCGTTCATTCCTCAGGCGCCTTGTCGGCAATGGCACTTGTTCAGTTTTGCGGTTGGACGGAGGAAAGGGCCAAGGCCTATTGGAATGATGCCCGAAACGGGGCCCCATGTTCGGGCGGGTGTGACCAGTGGATTGACTCGAAATTCTCAAACTTCAGTGTCGACCCCACTTTGAAGATCTCCGCCGAACAACAGGCCGCGATTTGCCCCAAATGACATCCGGAGGACTATCCAAATGAGATTCAATCTTCTGGGGTCACTGGCTCTCATTGCACCCACAGCCTTGTGGGCGAGCGACGATGTTCGCGGAGAAGCCACGACATTTGATAGTCCCAATGGTGTTACGGAACGCTGCATTCGGATCGAAAAAGTCCCAACGGGCGAGTACAAGAACAGCGATCTTGAGGAAGAAACTGCCTATTGCGAGATCGATTTCTATGCGCCCGAAATCGCCATTTGCCCAAAAACTTGGAGCACCAGCCCGGGAATGGCCGTCTACGATATTTCGGAAGGACCCTACGTGGGGAACCGCTCTGAGTTCGAGAGAAACGCTTGCAAGGAGGGCAAGTCGGCAAAAGAACTGGCCAATGGCAGAGTGGCCAAATTCAAATCCACCATGAACCAGAAGGGTACAAGCGGAACATTTTCCACCTCGTCACTGCTCTACTATCATTTCTCAAGGTATTTCGACGCGACGGTGAAAGTTCCGGTGGCGGTCTGGCGCAGCATGGACGCTCAGGCGCATCTTACCGAGGTTGCAGAGCCCGGCCTTGCGATTTCCGGCGGATCTCATGGCGGGCGCATGAACCATGAAGGCTGGCGGGTTTTCGTGGCTGCGGATGCCGACCCGAACTCGTACCAACCGACGGATGATCTGTTCACCGCGGATCGAACGCAGATATACGGTGTCCTGCTTGATAGCCCCGGTCATCGCTACGGCTCGGAAATCAACGGCACCCGCAAGTCCGGTTGGGGCAAAGGCCAAAATCGCGATTTTCAGGAAACACCCGCTTTCCTGGCCTTGCGGTCGTCAAAACGCTTGCCCGAGGCCATTGCAGAGGGTGTCAGGGAAGGCCGAAAGGATCGGCAGATCAACAAGGACCTTGGGCCCGATGTCAGCGACCGGCAGATGGCATTCTGGATGCAGGAGCTTACCGAGATTGTTCTGCTCGACTTCATCTTCAGCCAGCAGGACCGTGTGGGAAATATTGATTTCACGCCCTACTGGTATTGGGTCGAAGACGGAAAACTCAAACACAAGAAAACGAAACACCATCAGCCGAATGATGGAGACGTTCCCGCCGATGCGATATTGATCCGTCGCAGCAATCTGAACGACAACGATGCCGGTGGGCGGGTCGAATATGCCAACTTCGCGAAATCCACTCAGATGCTGGAGAAAATGCGGCATTTCTCTCCAAACACATACCGGCGGCTGGTTGCGTTGAACAGTGACCTTCAAACGCAAGGCCCGGTTTACGGCTGGTTGTCACAAAGCTTTGGGTTGTCGGACCGTCAGGTTGCGCAGGTCGTCAAAAACACTGCGCTGGCAACATCCATCCTCAAGAGCAATTGTGCCAAAGGCGATCTGGTGTTTGACTTGGACCCTGTCACATTCTTTTTGAACAAAAATACCGAGGCGGAGGGCCTGGACTGCAATGATCCGTAAGCGTTCGATCACTGTCGCGGCGGTCGTTTGGACGGTCGTGCTCGCCTGCAAAGCGGCCGCTTTGGACGTGATCGTCATATCGGATCTGAACGGCAGCTATGGCTCGGTCAAATACGATGCCCGCATCGAAAAGGCGATCAGGCGGATAATCGAGATTGATCCCGATCTGGTGATTTCGACGGGCGATATGGTCGCCGGACAGCGCATCCCCAACCTTTCAGACAAACAGGTCAGAGAGATGTGGAAGGCGTTTCACATGGCGGTATCCGACCCGCTGGAGGCTGCCGGAATTCCATTTGCGGTCACGCCGGGAAACCATGATGCGTCGGCCTATCGCGGGTTCGAGCGCGAGAGAAAAATATACGCCGAGGAATGGGGCCCGAGAAAACCAAACGTCAACTTCCTGATGTCGGATGACTATCCGTTCTTCTACGCGTTTGAAATGCAGGGGATAACCTTTGCGTCTTTGGATGCCACGACCCTTGGGCCACTATCCGGCGATCAGCCGGACCAACTTGTGCAACTTGGGGCAGGTGGAGACCCGATTGTCACGTTCAGCCACCTCCCGCTGTGGCCGTTTGCGATCCAGCGCGAACGCGAAATCATCGGTGACCCGACGCTTGAAAGAATCTATCTGCAAAGCGGCGTCGTTCTGCACCTGTCTGGACACCATCATGCTTTTTACCCTGGCTGGAAAGACGGCGTGGCCTATGTTTCGCAAGCTTGCTTGGGTGGTGGCCCGCGGCGGCTAATCGGTGATCGCGCCAGGTCACCTCACAGTTTCACGCATGTCACCTTCCAGCCGAACGGAGAGTTTGGGATAGCAGTATATCGAGGGCCGGATTTCGAAAGGTCTGTCGACTTCAAGTCGCTCCCGAAAGAGATCAGATCCCCGAATGCGGTGTTGAAACGTTTAGACCTTGTGAAATGACTAGAAGCTGAGTTTCAACTCGACTTTTTCGGGGACCAAATCGTTTATCATCTCTTCGATGCGGGCCTCGGAAAGTCCACCCGAGGTAATGAAAAGCAATGAAATTCGGGATTTGCCGGGTACATGGTGTTTTCTGATCAGCTTCCAGCCGGCGTCGGCGGCCATCGCTTCAATGGCGCTGCTGACGTTCAATGAGTGCTCCTCGTCCGAAGCCTTAAGCGATATTTCAATGCCCTTGTTTCGCCCTCCGAACCAAATGAAACACCAACAGACAACCGCCACCAATGTGGCCATCAGCGGCAGGCCCAACCCGACCGCAAGCCCCAGAACGGTTACGACGATCAATTCGACAGTGTCTATCGGATCATCCAAATTGGAGCGAAACCTGAGCAACGCTCCGATGCCGAAGATAACGAACCCGATCATTGACCCGTGCTGGACGACCAGGAACCCCACCGCCATGCCGATCAGCGCATATAGGAAGAAAAGCCTGGGCATGACGATGTCGCCGACACTTCTACGGGCTTTGCGCCGCACCGGATGATAGACGATCAAGCCAGCCAGAACGATCGTGACCAGCACATCAAGAGAAAAGAAATACAGTTCCTGTTTGCCGCGAAACTGCGTCCATCTGCGTTCGATCAGAATCTCCGATTCCGAAGCCCCGGCTAGCATCGTCGCCGGGTCGATTTGCGACATCGCGGCACCGGGCAACAGCAGCATCAACAACACAGTCACAAACGGGAAAATCGTATTCAATTCATCGTCCTTCCTGCTTGTGCCCAGACAGTACACGTCATCACGCGCAATTCGCGCCCCTTACAAGTCAATCCCAACAAGGAGGATCAGGTAAAGAGTTCAAAGCGCATTCTCCCGACATCGCAGACAAGTTGTGATACGAATGCGATAAAGGGGTGTGTCACACACACGAGAAAATCGAAGGGCAGAAAGCACGTGTTTCCGTCAAAGCCTGAAATTTCACGGCGCTTGTGCAAATTTGGAAGACCCACTCTTGCGGCCACCTTCCTCGCGGCAGCGTTTTTGCCTTGGTCTGGCTCTGCCTTTGCAAAAAACACTGATCTGGTTTTGGTCGATAGATTCAAGGTGGCGGACAAATCAAAGGGATTTTCCGAACCTTCCGGTTTGTCGCTGTCCAACGCCGAAGGCTTCCTGTGGTCTGTAAGCGACGCTGAGCCAAAACTGCACCTACTTGGAATCGACGGAGTATTGGGAAAGTCCTTCCAGTTGCCGCCTTTGGCCGGATCAGATTTGGAGGGCGTCGCGTCGCGAAAAGACGGGTCAGTTTTGCTCCTTCAGGAAACCAATCGATCAATATTGGTCGTTCACCCAACCGACCCTATCCAACTGACAAGGGTCCCACTAGCCTCCCTCAAGGGCTACCCGGCCGCTGCCGAACTGCTGGTCGGCAACCCGCTGAACAAGGGGCCTGAGGGCATCACCGTCGACCCGGACACTGGGCGAGTATTCGTTGTCATTGAAGGACAACCGCGTCTGTTGCTGGTCGTGTCACCGGACCTGACTGAAATTCAGGAAGTCATCCCTTTGGATCGTGGATCTGGCTTTGTCTCGGATCGCGTGAATGACGATGAACTGGATGTAAGCGGTTTGGCTTGGTCCGTGTCGGGTGTGCTGTGGATTCTCAGCGACAAGGGACGCCAGATCTTTTTGTACGATCCAGAGACGAGAACAGCAGATACGATCGAACTGACGTATATGAAAAATGGAGACCGAAAGGTCGTGAAGCACCCCGAAGGGATCGCCTTGGATGAGGCCAAAGGGCTTCTCTACATCCTCACCGACGATGCCGAGAAATCGCGCCTGTACGTTTTCAATATCCCTGAGCTTTGATCGCTACTGTACGGAACTCACCCCGTAGGGATGACTTAGCAAAGCAAGCCCGCATTGGGTCCAACTTCCTTGATCCGCGCCACTCAGAACCGCTCACTCAGGTCCGCTCCCAAGCCACGTTTTTTAGCCGTAGGAGCGTCCTGAGTAAAAAACTGCCGTCTGTTGGACCGGTCCAGCCGTCTTGCGAAGCGACTAGAAATCCAGGTTTTCCACGCTCAGCGCGTTTTTCTGGATGAATTCACGGCGCGGCTCGACCACGTCGCCCATAAGCTTGGTGAACAAGTCATCGGCCTCGACCATGTCATCGACACGTACCTGCAGCAATGTCCGCGCATCCGGATCCAGCGTAGTTTCCCACAGCTGATCGGGGTTCATCTCACCCAGGCCCTTGTAGCGCTGGAGCGACAGGCCTTTTTCGCCCTCTTCCAAAATGGCGCGCAGCAGATCCAGCGGGCCGTGGATGACCTGCGACCGGTCGCGGCGGACCAATGTGGCCGGCAGGTTGTAGACGTCCTGCAGGCTCTGGGTAAAGCTGCCTGTCTTGCGTGCCTCGCCGGAACGCAGCATCGGACCGTCCAGCGTGCGGACTTCCTCGACGCCGCGCAGGATGCGCGCCAGTCTGATACCGTGATCCTGAGTGATCCGGCCCTGCCAGCCGCGCTCGTATTCCAGCGCAATCAGGTCCAGCCGCGCCGCGACCTTGTCGGCCACGCCCTGCAGGTCGGCATCCACCGCCCCGGGCACAAACGCCCCGGCAACGGCGGCCTGTTCAAGGATGTGCCGCGGGTAATGCGTCGGGAAGGCATCCAACACGCGCTTGAGCTGACGCGCCTCGTCCACCACACGGGTCAGATCCTGACCCACGATCTCTTCACCCGAGCCCAACTTGAGCACGGCGCCCTCGACACCCTGGTTGATCAGATAGTCGTCAAGCGCCGCTTGATCCTTCAGGTAAACCTCTGACTTTCCTCGTGAAACCTTATAAAGCGGCGGCTGCGCGATGTAGAGATATCCACCCTCGATCAACTCGGGCATCTGACGGTAGAAGAACGTCAGCAGCAGGGTCCGGATATGTGCACCGTCCACGTCGGCATCGGTCATGATGACGATCTTGTGGTAGCGCAGCTTCGAGATGTCGAACTCGTCCCGGCCAATACCGGTGCCAAGCGCCATCACAAGGTTGCCGATTTCCTGGCTGGACAGCATTCGGTCGAACCGCGCACGTTCGACGTTCAGAATCTTGCCGCGCAAAGGTAGAACCGCCTGCGTCAGACGATCGCGACCGGTCTGCGCCGATCCGCCGGCCGAGTCCCCCTCGACCAGGAAAACTTCGCTTTTGGCCGGGTCCTTCTCAGAGCAATCCTTGAGCTTGCCGGCCAGATAGTTGACGTCCATCGCCGTCTTGCGTCGGGTCAGTTCGCGGGCTTTCCTCGCCGCTTCGCGCGCCAAGGCGGCCTCGATGATCTTGCCGACGATGGTTTTGGCCACGTTGGGGTTCTCCTCGAACCACTCGGCCAGTTTCTCGTTCATCAACCCTTCGACAGCCGGTCGCACTTCCGAGCTGACAAGCTTGTCCTTGGTCTGGCTGGAAAACTTCGGGTCAGGTACTTTGACGGACAGCACGCAGGTCAGGCCTTCGCGCGCATCATCGCCGGTGAAGCTGACCTTTTCCTTTTTCGCGATCCCGCTGGACTGTGCGTAGTTGTTGATCGTGCGGGTCAGCGCTCCACGGAAGCCAGCGACATGCGTGCCGCCATCCCGCTGGGGGATGTTGTTGGTAAATGGCAGGACGGTTTCGTGATAGCTGTCGTTCCACCACATCGCGATCTCGACCCCGATATCGTCGCGCTCGCCCTTGATATAGATGGGCTCGGGCATGGCCGGAGTTTTCGACCGGTCGAGGTATTTCACGAATTCCTTGACGCCGCCCTCGTAGAACAGTTCGGTCTCAAGCCGCTCGGCCGGCCGTTCGTCAATCAGAATGATCCGAACGCCCGAGTTCAGGAAGGCCAGTTCGCGCAACCGCTTCTCCAGCGTCTCGAACGAATACTCCAGGTTCGAAAACGTATTGGTCGAAGCCAGGAACCGCACCTCGGTCCCGGTCCGGTCGCCGCATTCGCCGACCACTTTCAGATGCTCCGAGGTTTCGCCGCCTTCAAACCGGGCGAAATGCTCTTTGCCGTTGCGCCAGATGCGCAGCTCCAGCCAATCGGACAGAGCGTTCACCACCGAAACGCCCACGCCGTGCAGACCGCCCGACACCTTGTACGAGTTCGAGTCGAATTTCCCGCCGGCGTGCAGCTGGGTCATGATGACCTCGGCCGCCGAGACGCCTTCTTCGGGGTGGATGTCCACCGGAATCCCGCGACCATTGTCGCTGACCGAGACGCTGGAATCGGCGTGAATCTTGACGGTCACATGGTCGGCGTGACCGGCCAGAGCCTCGTCAATGCCGTTGTCCACGACCTCGTACACCATGTGGTGCAGACCGGACCCGTCGTCGGTGTCACCGATATACATACCGGGGCGTTTGCGGACAGCCTCCAACCCCTTGAGAACCTTGATGGAATCTGCGCCGTATTCCTGATTTGCCTGTGCGTCTTCGGACATGCCGTCAGTACCTATATTATTTTGGTAAGTTATACGTTCTCTGGTGGGGAATGTCACGTCATCCCCCCAGATTTTGTGCCGGTTCTTTCAGGCGCGAGCCGAGCTGATCGGCCGACCTCAGACGGTCACAATCTATCCAGATCGGCGGCGATATCAGCAGCGATTTGGCGGGCATCGACATCGCCGCGCTCGGCCGACAGGCGCAGGCCCAAAAGGTCGGACTGATAGCGCGTCGCCAGCCGTTCGGGATCATGGTCGGCGCCGGCCTGCCCCTGCGCCTGCGCCTGCCGGAACAGATCGGCGAAACAGGCTTTCATTCGCGACAGATGGGTCGCGGCCAGTTGCGCCAGGTCGTGATCCTTTGCGCTCAACTCGGCAAAGGTCTTGGCCAGCATACAGGCCTTTGCGGGCGCGTTCGCGGCCTCGACAACCAAACGCGGCTGGGTCTTGAGCGCACCCAGCGGCCCAAGCTCCTCGGCCAAGGCTTCAAGCCGGGCAACACCTTCATCCGCATAGCGTTCCAGCGTCAGGGCATACAAGGCGTCCTTTGACCCGAAGGCGGCGTAAAAGCTGCCTGGCTTCAACTTCAGCGCATTCTCGAGATCCTTCAGGGACGTGCCCGCCCAGCCCTGGCGCCAGAACAGGTCTCTGGCCTGCGCGATCAGCGCGTCACGGTCATAGGCAGGTTTGCGGGGCATGTGATCACCAATTCTTGAACGATCACTCAAATATATACTTGAGTGATCGCTCAATAAAGCCTATTTCGGACTCAGCCGCCAAAAAAGGAGACCAAAATGGCCGATTTTCCCTCACATGACCTGAACACCGCACCTGAAGGTTCGAAACCCCTGCTCGAGAAATCGCAGGCCGCGTTTGGCCGCCTGCCGGGCCTGCACAAGGTCATGGCCGAAAGCCCACAGCACCTTGAGGCCTACCAGGTTCTGCACCACCTGTTCCTGCAGACCGATTTCGACAATGACGAGAAAACGGTCGTCTGGCAGACCATCAACGTGGAAAACGAATGCCACTATTGCGTTCCGGCCCATACCGGCATCGCCAAGATGATGAAGGTGTCCGACGAGATCACCGAAGCGCTGCGCAATGAAACCCCGCTGCCCTCGCCCAAGCTCGAAGCACTGCGTACGTTCACGGTGCAGGTGATGAACCAGCGCGGCAACGTCACCGACGCGCAGTTGCAGGCGTTTTTTGATGCGGGCTATTCGCACCGCGCCGTTCTGGACGTGATCCTGGGCCTGGCGCAGAAAACCATGTCGAACTACGTCAACCACATGGCCCAGACGCCGGTGGACGAGGTGATGCGTCCCTTCCTGTGGGAACGCAAGGTTGGCGAGCCGGCCTGATCCGCTCAGGCGGGGGTGACGGTCGAGCCGTCACCCGCGTCATTGACCACGAAAGACTGCGCCCGGTCGCCCAGTTCGGCGAACAACTCGGGGCCTGTTCCGGTCATCCAGGCCTGCGCCCCCAGCGCGCAGATTTCGTCATACAACGCCGCCCGGCGGTCCGCGTCCAGATGGGCCGCAACCTCGTCCAGCAACAGGATCGGTGGCGCTCCGACCTGCGCGGCCAGCGCCCGCGCGTTGGACAGAATCAACGACACCAGCAGCGCCTTCTGCTCTCCGGTCGAACATTCACTGGCCGCAACGCCTTTTGCGGCAAAAACCCCATACAGATCCGACCGGTGCGGCCCCACCAATGTGCGCCCCGCCGCTAGGTCGCGGAACCGGCTTGCGGCCAGCGCCTCCAACAGATCCTGCGCGCTTTCGGGCATGTCCCCTTCGGACTGAACAAGTTCCAGTTCCGCCGAGGGAAAGGCGGTCTCGGCCTGTTCCTGCGCCGCGCGCAACTGCGCCAGTGCACCCAGCCGCGCGGTATGAATGCGATGCCCGGTTTCGGCCATCTGAGCCTCGAGCGCCGCGTACCAATGCGCGTCACGCACCTGCTCTTTCAGCAGGCGGTTTCGTTCGCGCATGGCCTTTTCATAGATCAACGCGGCCTCGGCATGGCTCGGATCGAAACTCAGCGTCACCCGGTCCAGAAAGCGCCGTCGGCCTTCGGCGCCTTCGATCCAAAGCCGGTCCATCGCGGGCATCAGCCAGACGACCCGCGCCAGCTTGCCCAGATCGATCTGGCTGGCTGCCTTTCCGTCGATCCGGACCTGCCGCGCTGCGCCCCCCTCGGACCAGGTTTCGATCTCGGACCGGCAGCCCTGAACGTCCAGAAGACCGCTCAGCTTCCAGCCCAGCGCCTCGGGCCGGCGCGTCATCTCGGCGGCGCTGGCCCGGCGCATGCCGCGGCCGGGTGAAAACAGGGATACCGCCTCGAGAATATTGGTCTTGCCGGCCCCGTTCGGCCCGAACAAGGCCACCGGCCGCCCGTCCAGCGCCATGCGCGCCAGCTTGTGCGACCGAAAATGCGAGACCGTCAATTCGGTCAGGGCCAAAGCCATGACCCCTCCCTTCATTCTTGTACAAACACGCGCGCCGGACGCATCCCGCGCCCGCGCGATCAGACGCGCATCGGCATCACGACATAGACCGCGCTCTGGTCATTGCCTTCGCGCATCAGGGTCGGGTCGCCTGCCGAATTGAACAGGAACACCGCGTTCTCGCGGTCCACCTGGCTTGCGATTTCCAGCAGGTACTTGGCGTTGAACCCGATTTCCAACCGTTCGTCGCCATAGGCCACGGCCAGTTCCTCCTCGGCCGCGCCGCTGTCAGGCGCATTCACTGACAGGACCAGCTTGTCGCCGTCCAACTGCAGCTTTACCGCACGGGACCGCTCGGACGACACGGTCGCCACCCGGTCGACGGCCTGGGCGAACTCGGCCGCGTCTACTTCCATCTTGCGGGTGTTGTTCTGCGGAATCACGCGGGTGTAGTCGGGGAAAGTCCCATCGATCACCTTCGAGGTCAGCGTGATGTCGGGTGTGGCAAAGCGCACCTTGGTTTCGCTGACCGACACCGCGATGTCCATGTCGTCATCTTCCAGCAGCTTGCGCAACTCGCCCACCGTTTTGCGCGGAACGATCACGCCAGGCATATCGGCGGCCCCGTCGGGGCAATCCGCGTCGATCCGCGCCAGACGATGCCCGTCCGTGGCCACGCAGCGCAACACCTTGCCGCCCTCGGGGCCATCCGTCACGTGCATGTAGACGCCGTTCAGGTAATACCGGGTCTCTTCCGTCGAGATGGCGAATTTCGACTTGTCGAACAGCCGCCGCAGCAGAGCCGCCGAAGCGGTGAAGTTCGACTGGTACTCCGAGGACGCCATCACCGGGAAATCCTCTTTCGGCAGGGTCGCCAGCGAGAAGTTCGACCGCCCCGCCTCGACCGTCAGCCGGCCAGCCGCGCTGTCGGCGGTCAGCGTGACCAGCGCGCCATCGGGCAGCTTGCGCACGATCTCGTGCAGAGTCGTTGCCGCAACCGTGGTTGCACCCGCCTTTTCGACCTGCGCGGGGGCCTTGTCGACCACCTCGATATCCAGATCGGTCGCGCGGAACAGAACCTGATCGCCCTCGGCCTCGATCAGCACGTTGGCCAGGATTGGAATCGTGTTGCGGCGTTCCACAACGGATTGGGCCTGCGAAACGGCCTTGAGCAGCGTGCCGCGTTCGATGCTGATCTTCATACCCTCAATTCCTCTGATTTGAGTGCTTACATGGGCGGGACTGGCAAGTTAGCGGTTCAGCCCTGAGGCACAAGGATTTTTTACCGATTTCTGGGTCGGAACGCGCAAACCGTCAAGGTCCCGAGCGGCCCTGCGCCCCAGTTCCGTGGAAATCGTGGAAAAATGCGCACAGAAAAACCGCCCCCGCGCAGAGCCGGGACGGCTTTTCGAATTGCAGGGGCTCAGGCTTCGAGCGCCCGGCGCAGCATTTCCACATCTTCGGCGATCTGACCGTCGGTCAGCTTCAGCTCTTCGATGCGTTTGACGCCGTGCATGACGGTGGTGTGGTCACGCCCGCCAAAGCGGCGGCCGATCTCGGGCAGCGACCGGCTGGTCAGCTGCTTGCACAGATACATCGCCACCTGACGCGGGCGGGCATAGGACCGCAGACGTTTCGGCCCGATGATGTCGGACAGGCGGATGTTGTAATAGTCGGAAACCTTGCGCTGGATCTCTTCGACGGTGATCTTGCGTTCCGAGGCGCGCAGCACGTCGGCCAGACAGTCCTGCGTCAGTTCCATGTCGATCTCACGGCCGACCAGCGAGGCAAAGGCGAACAGCCGGGTCAGCGCCCCTTCCAGAACGCGTACGTTGGTCGAGATGCGATGGGCCAGGAATTCCAGCACGCCATCGGCGATCTTCAGGTCGGGATAGGTCTTGGCGTATTGCTGCACCTTGTTCTGCAGAATGCCCAGGCGCAACTCGTAATCGGTCGGGTGCAGGTCAACCACCAGTCCGCATTGCAGACGCGACTTGACCCGTTCCTCCAGATCCTTGATTTCACCCGGCGCGCGGTCGGCCGAGATGATGATCTGCTTGTTTTGATCCACCAGCGCGTTGAAGGTGTGAAAGAACTCCTCCTGCGTCGAATCCTTGCCGGCGATGAACTGCACGTCATCGACCATCAGCACGTCGACCGAGCGGAACAGGTGTTTAAAATCCATCATCCGGCGTTCGCGCAGGGCCTGTACGAAGCGGTACATGAACTGTTCGGCAGACAGGTACAGCACATTGAGCTCGGGGCGTTTGGTCTTCAGCTCCCAGGCGATGGCATGCATCAGGTGCGTTTTACCGAGGCCAACACCACCGTACAGAACCAGCGGATTGAATGTGACGGGGCCGCCTTCGGAAACACGGCGCGCGGCGGCATGGGCCAGTTCGTTCGGCTTGCCGACGACGAAGGTGTCGAAGGTAAAGCGCGCGTCCAACGGTGCGGCCTGCAGCGACTCGAGCGCCTCATTGGTTCCGTTGCTTTCCGGTGCCAGCTCGATATTGACCGGCTCGGGCTGGTCTTCGACCGGCTGGACCGCGGCGGCGGGACGCGCCGGTGAGTTGGCGGCCACCCGGAAGGCCAGGCGCTGAACCGACTCTCCGGCCGTGTTCAGCTCGTACAGAATGAGGTCTGCAAAATTTTGACTGACGTAGTTCCCCATGAAGTTGGTCGGAACCGAAAAAACGGCCACGCCTCCCTTCAATTCCTGAAATTCCAGTGGTTCAATCCAGGTCGTAAAATTGTTCCGGCCCACGGCCTTCAGCAATTTGTTACGCAGTTGTCCCCATTTTTCTTGTGTCATCCAGCGCCTCACGCATCCCAATATTTTTGACCTAATCGGCCTTATGATTGTGACCGGTATCCCGGTTCTTATGCGTTCACTCGCGCGCAGATATTCGATCGCCGAAACCCCAGGAGTCGGCGGGAATATCAGTGGTCACGACGCTTGCCTGTTTGACGACGACCAAAAAGTACAGCCGCCCAAACCGCGGTTTGCGCCACGCAGTTCCAGTTTTCGACAGGGCCAAGATCATCGGAGTAGCCGAGATCCGCAGCAGATCGTCAAACCGGTTGGCACCGGTTGCCGACATTCGCCCCTGGATCATTCTGATGCCCGTCAGTCCGATCGCAGGAACAGCCTGTCCCCCCAAGCGAGTGAATCGCTGGAACTGTCGTAGCAAGAGGCAATGGGGCCGGGCAACGAAACTCTGATATTGACTCGGGTCTTTGGGCGAAAGAATCTCTCGGGCTCGTGAAGGCGCGGCATTCTGGCAACAACGCAAAAGGCGCCGCACGGGGCGACGCCTTCGAAACCGGAATGAACCAGCAAATGTTGACGCTAGGTCAACCCAGCGCTTTGACGCGCGCCGACAGGCGCGACATCTTGCGGGCTGCGGTGTTCTTGTGGAACACGCCTTTGGTGACGCCGCGCATCAGCTCGGGCTGGGCCGCGCGCAGAGCGGCGGTTGCCGCGTCCTTGTCGCCGGATGCGATAGCTTCTTCGACCTTGCGCAGGAAGGTGCGGATGCGCGAACGACGTGCTTTGTTGATTGCATAACGCTTCTCGTTCTGACGAGCGCGCTTCTTTGCCTGGGGCGAGTTTGCCATGTGTCTCTGACCTTTGTTCGGTACGTTTGTCTAGGGTTGCACGTCACGGAATTACCCGCACCGGATCAGAAATCACGAGTGTGAATCGGGCCAAGCGGGCCGCACGCGCATGTATGGTGGCGGTCAATAGCCAAGTTTTCAGACTTTGCCAAGCCGATTCTTGGCTTTGTTGCCCGCCATGAAAAAAGGCGGGCAACGCCCGCCTGATCCTGCAGTCTTGTCGGCGCCGGTTATTTGTCGCGGAACTGGGCCGCGCGCTTTTCAAGGAATGCGCCCATGCCTTCCTTCTGGTCTTCGGTCGCGAACATCGAATGGAACACGCGCCGCTCGAACAGCATGCCCTCGCTCAGCGGCACCTCGTAGCTGCGGTTGACAGCCTCTTTCGCGGCCATCGCGGTCAGCAGCGATTTCTCGGCAATCTTCTGGGCTGCGCCGGTCGCCTCTTCGATCAGCTTCTTGGCCGGCACCACGCGCGACACGAGGCCCGAGCGCTCGGCCTCTTCGGCATCCATGAAACGCCCGGTCAGGTTCATGTCCATCGCCTTGGACTTGCCCACGAACCGCGTCAGGCGCTGGCTGCCACCCATCCCGGCGATGACGCCCAGATTGATCTCAGGCTGGCCGAACTTGGCGGTGTCTGCGGCGATGATGAAATCGCACATCATGGCCAGCTCGCACCCGCCGCCCAGCGCATAGCCCGCCACCGCCGCGATGATCGGCTTGCGGATCGCGGTGATCCGGTCGTTGGCGTCGGCGAACAGGTTGGTGGTGTAGACATCGACAAAGCTCATCTCGGACATCTCCTTGATGTCCGCGCCCGCGGCGAATGCCTTTTCCGATCCGGTGATGACGATGCAGCGCACCTTGTCATTGGTGTCCGCGTCCTCGAGCGCCTCGCACAGCTCACCCAGAAGCTGAGTGTTCAGCGCGTTCAACGCATCGGGTCTGTTGAGCTTGATTAGGGCGACGTGGTCTTCGATTTCGACGATGATCGTCTCAAAAGCCATGAGGTCTGAGCTTTCGGTTGTTCCGTTCAGGTCCAATTCCTTACCACGCGGAAAACTCGGATCAAGCTATCTTTGGCATTGCGCGCAATAGAAGGTTGAGCGTCCCGACTGGGTGATTCTGCGGATCTCGGCCCCGCAGCCCTCGGTCCGGCAGGGCTGGCCCTCGCGCCCGTAGACGTCGAAACTGTGCTGAAAATATCCAAGCTCTCCATCGGCTTGCCGGAAATCACGCAGCGAGGATCCGCCGGCCTCGATGGCCTCGGCCAGCACCGTCCGGATCACCGGAACCAAGGCCTCGACCCGCCCGGCCGAGATCTGACCCGCCTTGCGACGTGGCGACACTCTGGCGCGGTAGAGCGCCTCGCAGACATAGATGTTGCCCAGCCCGGCAACGATTCTCTGATCCAGCAGCGCCGCCTTGACCGGTGTGGCCCGGCCGCGGAAGGCGTTAATCAGATAGGTCTCGTTGAAATCGTTGCCCAGCGGCTCCGGCCCCAGAACGGCCAGCAGCTTGTGCTGCTCGGCGGTGGCCGTGAGCAGCAGGTCCATCGCCCCGAACCGGCGCGGGTCATTGAAGGTGATGCGCGCGCCATTGGCCATGTGAAACACCACGTGGTCATGCTTCTGCGGCATCGGGTGATGATGCACGAACTGGCCTAGCGGATCGCCGGACACAGTCATGCGGCCCGACATGCCCAGATGAATCAACAGGGTCTCGCCGCCGCTCAGATCGGCCAGGATGTATTTCGACCGCCGCCGCAGGCGTTCGACCCGCTGGCCGGTCAGCCGTTCGGCCATCCGCTCGGGGAACGGCCAGCGCAGATCGGGGCGGTTCACGTCCGCCCTTTCGATCACCACGCCTTCCATCGCCGGGGCAAGGCCGCGTCTTACTGTCTCGACCTCGGGCAATTCGGGCATTAGACGGCTCCTATTCCAAAGGGCCGCATTGTGCCCCGGTTTCCAGGCCCTATAACAGAGACGAAATTCGACGAACGGCAAGGCTTATGTCCGACAACAGCGACAAGACCACTCATTTCGGTTTCGAAACCGTCCCCGAGGCCGAAAAGGCCGGGCGCGTGCAGGGCGTATTCAACTCGGTCGCGTCGAAATACGACGTGATGAATGACGTGATGTCGATGGGCATCCACCGGGTCTGGAAGGACGCCATGATGGACTGGCTGGCGCCGCGCCCCGGCCAGCGCCTGCTGGACGTGGCGGGCGGTACGGGCGACATCTCGTTCCGCTTCCTCAAGCGGGCGGGCCACGGCCATGCCACGGTGCTGGACCTGACCGAGCCGATGCTGGTCGAGGGGCGCAAGCGCGCCGAGGCCGCGCAGATGGCCGACAGCCTGGACTGGGTGGTGGGCGACGCGATGGCCCTGCCGTTCGAGGACAATACCTTCGACGTCTACACCATTTCCTTCGGCATCCGGAACGTGACCCGCCCGCAAGAAGCCCTGAACGAGGCCTACCGCGTGCTCAAGCCCGGCGGCCGCCTGATGGTGCTGGAGTTCAGCCAGTTGCCCAATGACGGGCTGCAGAAACTCTATGACCTCTACAGCTTCAACGTGATCCCGCGCATGGGTAAGCTGATCGCGAACGACTACGACAGCTATCAATACCTGGTCGAATCGATCCGCAAGTTCCCCGATCAGGATACCTTTCTGGGCATGGTGCGCGCCGCCGGATTCGAAAACGCGAAATACCGCAACCTCAGCATGGGCATCGCGGCCCTGCATTCCGGCTGGAAGATCTGACGCATGCGCGGCCCCCACAACATCATCCGCCTGATCCGCACAGGCGCCACGCTGGAGCGCACGGGCGCAATGAACGTGGTGCTCGACGCTTTCGAAGCCCCGCGCGCGTTGCGGATCGTGGCCCACACCTTGGGCAAACCGTTCCAATGGCTGGGCTACAAGGGCGACCCGTCCATGCCGCCGGCGACCCGGGCGCTGACCGCCCTGGGCCCGGCCTACATCAAGTTCGGTCAGGTCCTGTCCACGCGCCCCGATGTCGTCGGCGAAGAGCTGGCCGAACAGCTGCGCGTCCTGCAGGACAAGCTGCCCCCCTTTCCACGCGACGTGGCCATGGCCGAGGTCGAAAAGGAGCTGGGCCAACCTCTGGACGAGATGTTCTGGGAGTTCAGCGAACCGATCGCGGCCGCCTCGATCGCGCAGGTCCACAAGGCCAAACTGGCCAGCACAGGCGAGGATGTGGCCGTCAAGGTCCTGCGCCCCGGCATCGAACGCGCGTTCCGCAAGGATGTGGATGCGTTCTATTTCGCCGCCCGGATCGTCCAGCTTTTCGCCCCCGGTGCGCGCCGACTGCGCCCGATGGACGTGATCGAGCATTTCGACGGCGTCGTCCGCGGCGAACTGGATCTCAGGCTCGAAAGTTCGGCAGCCTCGGAATTTGCCGCCAACACGCAGAATGACGAAGGCTTCTGGCTGCCGCCCGTGGTGTGGTCGCTGTCCGCGCGCCGGGTCATGACGCTCAGCTGGGCAGACGGCATCCCCTTGGGCGACAACGACGCGCTGGACGCCGCAAATCACGACCGCCGCGACCTGGCCGAGCGTGTGCTGCGCCTATTCCTGCTGCACGCCCTGCGCGATGGCTTCTTCCACGCCGACATGCACCAGGGCAACCTCAAGGTCGCCGCGAACGGCGACATCATCGCCTATGACTTCGGCATCATGGGCCATATCGACGAATACACCCGCCGCGTCTATGCCGAGATCCTCTTCGGCTTCATCCGCCGCGACTACAAACGCGTGGCCGAGGTGCATTTCGAGGCCGGCTATGTCCCGGCTAACCAGGACGTCGATGAATTCGCCCGCGCCCTGCGCGCAGTGGGCGAACCGATCTTCGGCATGGATGCCACCCATATCTCGATGGGCCGCCTGCTGAATTACCTGTTCGAGGTGACCGAACGCTTCGGCATGGAAACCCGCACCGAACTGATCCTGCTGCAACGCACGATGGTGGTGGTCGAAGGCGTCGCCCGCTCGCTCGACCCGCATATGAACATCTGGGAGGTCGCCCGCCCCGTGGTCGAGGACTATATCAAGCAGTCCATCGGCCCCCGTGCCGCCCTTCGTGATTTAGGAAAAACAGCGCTGGTTCTTGCACGGTTCGGGCCCCGCCTGCCTGATCTGGTCGAAAATGCCCTGATCGCTCAGACCCGCAAGGATGATCCATCCGGGTCAGATTTCTGGCCCAAGGCCATTCCCGCCGCGATCGGAGCAGCCGCCGGGGCAGTGGCCGTCCTGATCCTTGCGGGCCTGGGCTGACAGACGCCGCCGCTTTATCTGGCCAAAAATATCCTCGGGGGGAATCGCGCCCCGGCGCGATGGGGGGCAGACAGCCCCCCGGCCCAGCCTCGGATCAGAGCCGTTCGATGGCGATGGCAATCCCCTGCCCGCCACCGATGCACATGGTGATCAACCCTTTCGACCCACCGATGCGCTCCAACTCGTACAAAGTCTTCAGCGTGATGATCGCCCCGGTGGCCCCCACCGGATGACCCAGGGCGATGGCCCCGCCATTTGGGTTCACCTTCGCTGGATCGAGCCCCAGTTCCTTGTTCACTGCCAGCGCCTGGGCGGCAAAGGCCTCGTTGCTTTCGATCACGTCGAAATCGCCCGCCGACAGGCCGGTTCGCTCCAAAAGGTTGCGCACGGCCGGAACCGGGCCGATCCCCATCACTTCGGGGCGAACGCCGGCATGGGCATAGCCTAGGATGCGCGCCTTGGGCGTCAGGCCGGCTTTCTCGGCGGCATCGGCCGTGGCCAGAACCATCGCCGCCGCGCCGTCATTGATGCCCGAGGCGTTGCCCGCGGTCACACGCCCGTCCTTCTGGAACACCGGGCGCAACCCGGCCAGGGCTTCGGCCGTGGTGGCCTTGGGATGCTCGTCTACCTTGAAATCGACCATGTCGCGCTTGACCTTGACCTGCACCGGCGCGATCTGGCTGTCGAAATAGCCCGCCTCGATCGCAGCCGCCGCGCGCTGCTGGCTGGCCAGCGCAAACGCGTCCATCTCCTCGCGCGTGATCTGGTGTTCATCGGCAACGTTCTCGGCGGTGACGCCCATATGCCCGGTGCCAAAGGGGCAGTTCAGCGCGCCCAGCATCATGTCCAGCGACTTGATGTCGCCCATCTTGGCGCCCCAACGCGCCTGCGGAACGATGTAAGGGCTGCGCGACATGCTCTCGGCGCCGCCGGCCACGGCAAATTCGGCATCCCCCAGCATCAGCGATTGAACTGCCGATACGATGGCCTGCGCGCCCGACCCGCACAGCCGGTTCACGTTCATCGCCGGGGTGCCGTTCGGAATGCCCGCCTGCATCGCCGCGACGCGCGACAGGTACATGTCGCGCGGCTCGGTGTTGATGACGTGACCAAACACCACATGCCCGATCCGCTCGCCTTCGACGCCGGATTTCTCAAGCGCGGCCTTGGTCACGACGGTGGCCAGATCAATCGGCGCGGTCGCGGCCAGCGACCCTCCGAACGTACCGATTGCGGTGCGGGCACCGTCCAGAATCACGATGTCGGTCATGTCTCTCTCCTCTTGGATTTGCGCGCAGTATGCACCCGCGGCATGAACCTGTCGCGCGGGACGTTCCGTCATCGGCGGAATTGACAATTCGCGCCCGGACGCGCAAGAAATTCCGCCATGACGGAAAATTCAGACGATATCCTGACACGCTTGCCCGCCCGCCTGAAAGAGGCCCGGCGCGCCAAGGGGCTGTCACTGGAAGCGGTGGCCAATCTCAGCGGTGTCTCCCGGTCGATGGTCAGCCAGATCGAACGCGGCGAAAGCAGCCCCACGATCTCGACCCTTTGGAACCTGACCCGTGCGCTGCAGGTCGATTTCGCCGGTCTGCTGGAAGAGTCCGAGACCACCGACCAGATCGAGGTGCTGCGCAGCGCCGAGGTGCCCAGCATCGACAATATGGGCCAGTCCTGCCGGATCCGCATCCTCTCGCCGCCCGAGGAGGCCGGCGGCCACGAGGTCTATGATATCCGGTTCGACGCGGGTGGCGCGCTGAACAGCCAGCCCCATGCCCGCAGCGCGCGCGAACAACTGACCGTGCTGGAAGGGGCCGTCCGCGTCACCTCGGGCGCCGCGACGATGGAGCTGCAGCAGGGCGACACGGCTAGGTATGCGGCCGACGTGGCCCACGCCATCGCGGCGCCGGACGGACCCGCCCGCGTGTTCCTGATCGTCAAGAACGCCTGATCCGCACATATCGGCCAATTTCCGCCTTCACGGATTTTTTTCCGCCATACTGAAAATCTCCTATTTGGGAAGCGCGTCCGTTATGTTAGATACGCGACTCAGAAGAAGGAGATCGCCATGGCTGATGCATTCCTGTCCCACGTTTCGGACACCCTCTCGCAGATCAAGGCGGAAGGCCTGTACAAGACGGAACGAATGATCACCTCGCCCCAAAGCGGCGAGATCACGGTGGGCGGACGTCAGGTCATCAACCTGTGTGCCAACAATTACCTGGGTCTGGCCGACCATCCGGCGCTGATCGAGGCCGCGAAGAACGCGATGGAGCCCAAGGGGTTCGGCATGGCCTCGGTCCGGTTCATCTGCGGCACGCAGGACATCCACCGCGAGCTTGAGCAGCGGCTGGCCAAGTTTCTGGGCAAGGACGATTCGATCCTGTTCGCGGCCTGTTTCGACGCCAATGGCGGGCTGTTCGAACCCCTGCTGGGCCCCGAGGATGCCATCATCTCGGACAGTCTGAACCATGCCTCGATCATCGACGGGGTCCGGCTGTGCAAGGCCAAACGCTATCGCTACATGAACAATGACATGAACGACCTCGAAGCCTGGCTGAAACAGGCGCGCGAGGACGGGGCGCGGCACATCATGATCGCGACCGACGGTGTGTTCTCGATGGATGGCTACCTGGCCAACCTGCCCAGGATCCGCGTACTGGCCGACAAATACGACGCGGTGGTGATGGTCGATGACTGCCACGCCACCGGCTTCATGGGGCCGCGCGGGGCGGGCACGCCGGATCATTTCGGCGTGGACGTGGACATTCTGACCGGGACATTGGGCAAGGCACTTGGGGGGGCAATCGGCGGTTACATCGCCGGGCCGCAGCCAGTGATCGACCTGCTGCGGCAGCGGGCGCGGCCTTATCTGTTCTCGAATTCGCTGCCGCCTTCCATCGTCGCCGCCGGGCTCGAGGCGATCCGCCTGGTCGAAGAGGGCGACATGCTGCGCAAGCAACTGTTCGGTAACGCGAAATACTGGCGCGCCGGGCTGGAGAAGCTGGGGTTCGACTTGCTGCCGGGTGAACATCCGATCATCCCCGTGATGCTGGGCGAGGCGCAGCTGGCGCAGGACATGGCCGCCCGCCTGTTCGACGAAGGCGTCTATGTCTCGGGCTTCTTCTTCCCGGTGGTCCCGCGTGGCCAGGCCCGCATCCGCACCCAGATGAACGCGGCGCTGACCCGCGACGAGTTGGACCGCGCGCTGGCCGCCTTCGGCAAGGTCGGCAAGGCGTTGGGGGTCATCTGATGGTTCTGAACTCGGTCATCGACGCGATCGGCGATACGCCCCTGATCGAGCTGTCCCGGGTTTGCCAAATACTGGATCTGGACGGCCGTATTCTGGCAAAGCTGGACTATCTGCTGCCGGGCTTTTCGAAAAAGGATCGGGCCGCCCGGTCCATCATCGAACAGGCCCGCGCCGACGGCAGCCTGATCCCGGGGCAGACGGTGGTCGAGCTGACCTCAGGCAACATGGGCACCGGCCTGGCGATTGTCTGCGGCATTCTGGGGCACCCGTTCGTGGCGGTCATGAGCGCAGGGAACTCGGTCGAACGCGCCCGCATGATGCGCGCCTTGGGCGCCGAGGTGGTGATCGTCCCTCAGGCCGAAGGCGGCAAACCGGGCGAAGTCTCGGGCGCCGACCTGGCGCTGGTGGATGACGCCGCCCGCCGCATCACCGCCGAGCGCAACGCATTCCGCGCCGATCAGTTCGGCCACGCGGGCAACCCCAAGGCCCATGCCGCCGGGACGGGTCCGGAAATCTGGGCCCAATCAGCAGGTGCCGTGACAGCCTTTTGTGATTTTGCCGGCTCTGGCGGCACACTTGCCGGGGTCTCTGACTACCTGTCACCCCTTGGGGTGCGGTGCTATGCGGTCGAGCCAGACGGCGCTCGTGCCTTGGCCGGTGAACCCGTCCGTGCGCCCGATCATCCGATCCAGGGCGGTGGTTATGCGATGTCGGTTTTGACGCATCTGAACGGAGCGAAATTGGCCGGTCATCTGTCCGTCACCGGCGCATCAGCGCGCGACGCCGCCCGCCTGTTGGCCCGCACCGAAGGCATCTTTGCGGGCTTTTCCGCCGGGGCGAACCTGGCTGCCGCCATCGACCTGCTGCGTGGCCCCGAACGCGGTGGCTGCATCGCCATCGTGATGTGTGACAGCGGCTTGAAATACCTGTCGACCGATTTGTGGGAGTGATCCGGATGCGACCCAACACGATGAAAGCGCTGGAGAAGTCCAGGCCCGAGGAAGGGTTGTGGATGGTGCGGGCCACGGTCCCCGAGATCGGCCCCGACGAGGTTTTGATCCGCGTGAAGAAGACCGGGATCTGCGGAACCGACATCCATATCTGGAACTGGGATGAATGGGCGTCGCACACGGTGCCCGTTCCCATGATCACCGGCCACGAATTCGCAGGCGAGATCGTCGAGCTGGGACGCAACGTGACCGGGTTGAAGATCGGCCAGCGCTGCTCGGGCGAGGGTCACCTGATCGGCACCGACAGCCGCCAAAGCCGCGCGGGCAAGTTCCACCTGGACCCGGGCACCCGCGGGATCGGGGTGAACGAACAGGGCGCTTTTGCCCAATATCTCAAGCTGCCGGCCTTCAACGTGGTGCCCCTGCCCGACGACATCCCCGACGAAATCGGCGCGATTCTCGACCCGCTGGGCAATGCCGTGCACACCGCGCTGAGCTTCGACCTGCTGGGCGAGGACGTGTTGATCACCGGCGCCGGCCCGATCGGGATCATGGCCGCCGCGGTGGCCCGCCACGCCGGCGCCCGGCATGTGGTGATCACCGACATCAACCCCGACCGGCTGGCGCTGGCGCAGCATGTCGTGCCTTCGGTCCGGGCGGTGAACGTGGCCGAGGAAGAGCTGCAATCGGTGATTTCCGACCTGGGCATGAGCCAGGGTTTCGACGTGGGGCTGGAAATGTCGGGCTCGCAGGCGGCGCTGGACCAGATGGTCGAGGCGCTGGTGATGGGCGGCAAGATCGCCCTGCTGGGCATTCCGCCCGGAAAATCGCCCGTCGACTGGAGCCGCATCGTGTTCAAGGCGATCACCATTAAAGGCGTCTACGGCCGCGAGATGTTCGAGACCTGGTACAAGATGATCGCGATGCTGCAGAACGGGCTGGATGTCAGCCGGGTCATCACCCATCGCTTTGCCGCCGATGACTTTGCGCAGGGCTTTGCCGCCATGAAGTCGGGAAAATCGGGCAAGGTGGTGCTGGACTGGGCCTGACCCTCTGGATAGTTGCAAACGCACCTTCTAGACAGGTGCGCACACATGCCGGGGAGGAAATGAAATGGCCGACAAAGCCAAGGGCGACCGCCCGCTGGAACGGGGAATCGAAGACACGCTGGTAACCGATTTCGCGGACACGCACCGCAAAAGCTATGGCGATTTCCTGCAACTCAAGACCCTGCTGAACTTGCAGAAAACCTTTCAGGACCCGGCCCAACCCGATGAGATGCTGTTCATCATCATCCATCAGGTCAGCGAGCTTTGGCTGAAACTGATGCACCATCAGCTGGTCGAGGTGCGCCGGTTTCTGCAGCAGGATGAGTTCGGCCCCGCGATGAAGAACCTGGACCGGATCAAGGCGATCCAGCGCCAATTGATCGCCGCGTGGGAAACCCTGCTGACCATGACGCCCGCCGACTATATGACCTTCCGCAAGGCGCTGGGCAATTCATCCGGCTTCCAGAGCTACGGCTATCGCCAGATCGAGTTCATCCTGGGCAACAAGGACACCGCCACGCTGAAGGTGCATGAACACGACCCCGAAGTGATGGAGATGCTGACCGCCGCCCTGGTCAAACCGTCGCTGTATGACGAAGTGTTGCACATGCTGGCGCGGCAGGGTTTTGACGTGCCGCAGGACCTGTTGGACCGGGACTGTTCAAAGACTTATTCCGGCGATCCGCGCATCGTGAAGATCTGGGCCGAGATCTACCGGAACACGGGCCGGTACTGGGACCTGTATGCGCTGGGCGAAAAGCTGATGGATGTGGAATCGCTGTTCCAGCGGTGGCGGTTCGACCATGCGACCGCCGTGGAACGTGTGATCGGCATGCAGCCAGGCACTGGCGGCTCCAGCGGCGTGGCTTTTCTGCGCAAGGCGCTGGAGCTGCGATTCTTCCACGACCTTTATGACGTGCGCACCGACCTGATGTACGGCGGACAGGGCTGAGCCATGCTGTATCGCGGATTTACCCAAGCCGAGCTGGAGCGCGAATACGCGCCCAGTTCGATGATCGGCGGCGACCTTGCGCCCTATCTGGCGGCCTATTCAGTGCTCAGCGCGCAGGCGCGGGCGCAACTGACGGTGCAAGAGACCCTCGGCTATGGCGACACTCCCGCGCAGGTGCTGGATTTCTTTCCCGCCCGCGCGCCCGGCGCACCGCTGCATGTGTTTATCCACGGCGGCTATTGGCAGGCGCTCAGCCAGCGCGACTCGGCGATGATGGCGCCCGCGCTGGTCCAAGGCGGGCAGGCCTTTGCGACGGTGAACTACACGCTCGCCCCCGACGCGCGGCTGGGCCAGATGGTCGATGAATGCCGGACCGCGCTGATGTGGCTGGCCACCCGGGCCAAGTCGCTGGGGTTCGACGCCTCGCATGTCACCCTGTCCGGGCACAGCGCCGGCGCGCATCTGGCGGCGATGGTCATGGCGACCTCGGCCGACCAATTCGCCCGGATCGGCCTGCGGGTGCGCGAAGTCATCCTGATCAGCGGCGTCTACGACCTGGAACCGATCAGTCTGACCCCGGTCAACGATCCCCTGCAGCTGACCCCGGTCGAGCTGCACGACCTGTCCCCCACCCTGAACCTGCCCGCGCCCGGGCCGCGCTATCGGGTCACGGTGGGCGAGCGGGACACGGCCGAGTTCATCCGCCAGAGCCGCGATTATGCCGAAGCGTTGCGCAAGACCGGGCACGCGGTCAGCTTTGACCTGCAGCCGGGCACGCACCATTTCGACATCATCCTCAAGGACGGGACATTTCTGAACGACCACCCCTGAAAGCGAAAACGGCGGCCCTGGGGACCGCCGTTTCTTTCGATTTCGACCGGATCAATCCAGCGTGCGGGTGACTTCCTCGCGCTCGAAGATCTCGATCACGTCGCCGGGGCGGATATCGTCGTAGTTCTCGAACGCCATACCGCATTCCTGACCCGACTGAACCTCGGCCACTTCGTCCTTGAAGCGTTTCAGCGTCTTCAGCGTGCCTTCGTGGATCACCACGTTGTCGCGCAGCAGGCGCACGCCGGCCGAACGGCGGGCAACGCCCTCGGTGACCAGACAGCCGGCAACCTTGCCGACGCCAGTGACCTTGAACACTTCCTTGATCTCGGCGTAGCCGATGAACTTCTCGCGGATCTCGGCGCTCAGCAGGCCCGAGGCGGCGGCTTTGACGTCATCCACCAGGTCGTAGATCACCGAGTAGTAGCGGATCTCGACGCCCTTCTGGTTGGCGGTGTTGCGCGCCGACGCGTTGGCCCGCACGTTGAAGCCAAAGACCGGAGCACCCGACGCTTCGGCCAAGCCGATATCGGTTTCGGTGATGGCGCCGACGCCCGAATGCAGCACGCGCACGCGTACTTCGTCGTTGCCGATCTTCTCCATCGCCTGGACGATCGCCTCGGCCGAGCCCTGCACGTCGGCCTTGACCAGAATGGGCAGTTCGGCCACGTTCTCGTCTTCCTTGGCCTTCTGCATCAGCTGTTCCAGCGTGGTCGCGGCACCGGCGGCGGCGCGCTTGTCCTTGGCAACCTGTGCGCGATATTCCGCGATTTCGCGGGCCTGCGCTTCGGTCTCTGTCACGTTCAGAACGTCACCGGCCTCAGGCGTGCCGTTGAGGCCCAGAACCTCGACCGGAACCGAAGGCCCGGCTTCCTGGACGCGCTCGCCCTTGTCGTTGATCAGCGCACGGACCTTGCCGTACTGCTCGCCCACGACGAAGATGTCGCCCTGGCGCAGCGTGCCCTTCTCGACCAGCACGGTCGCGACAGGGCCGCGGCCCACGTCCAGCTGCGCCTCGATCACGGCACCTTGCGCGGCGCGGTTCGGGTTGGCCTTCAGCTCCAGAATCTCGGCCTGCAGCGCGATGGCTTCCAGCAGATCGTCCAGACCCTGGCCCGTGATGGCCGACACTTCGACATCCTGAACCTCGCCGGACATTTTCTCGACGATCACCTCGTGCTGCAGCAGGTCGGTGCGCACCTTGTCCGGGTTGGCCTCGGGCTTGTCGACCTTGTTGATCGCAACGATCATCGGAACACCGGCGGCCTTGGCGTGGTTGATTGCCTCGACCGTCTGCGGCATCACCGCGTCATCCGCCGCGACTACCAGCACCACGATGTCCGTTACCTGAGCACCGCGCGAGCGCATCGAGGTGAAGGCCGCGTGGCCCGGTGTATCCAGGAAGGTCAGCGTGGTGCCGCCATCGGTTTTCACCTGGTAGGCGCCGATATGCTGGGTAATGCCACCGGCCTCGCCCGCAACGACTTTGGCGTCGCGGATCGCGTCCAACAGCGAGGTCTTGCCGTGGTCGACGTGACCCATGATGGTAATGACCGGCGGACGGGGCTGCAGGTCTTCATCCTTGTCCTCGACATCCGAGATGACATCCTCGACATCCGCATCCGAAACCCGCACGACCTTGTGGCCGAATTCTTCGATGATCAGTTCGGCAGTGTCGGCGTCGATGGTCTGGTTCTGCGTGACCATCATACCCATGTTCATCAGCGACTTGACGACATCGGCGACGCGTTCGGCCATACGGTTGGCCAGTTCCGATACGACGATCGCCTCGGGCAGTTGAACCTCGCGGATCACCTTTTCGCGCTCGACCGAGCCGCCCATGGCTTTCTGCCGCGCACGCTCCTGCTTGCGCTTCATCGACGCCATCGAACGCTGCCGACCACCTTCACCGCCCGACAGCGCCTGATTCAGGGTCAGCTTGCCCGAACGGCGGCCATCGTCACGGCCCTTGCCGCGCGTCTGACGCTGTTCGCGATCCGCCTTGCGCGGCGTTTCCGCTGGCGCAGGCTTGCTGGCCGCGGGGGCCTTGGCCTTGGGCGCCTCTTTCGCGGCCGCGGCTTCTGCTGCGGCGCGCTGAGCGGCTTCTTCGGCCTCTTTCTGCTTGCGCTCTTCTTCCTCGGCTTTCTGCCGGGCTTTCTCCTCGGCCTCGCGCTGTTCGCGCTCTTTGGCCTCCTGTTCGGCGCGGCGGCGTTCACGCTCTTCGGCGCGCGCCTTTTCCTCGGCCTCGCGGCGTTCGGCTTCCTCGACCTCACGGGCCTTGGCCGCCTGCAACGCCTTCAGGCGCCGATTCATCTCGGCATCGGAAATCCCGGCCGGCCGGCGCGAAGGATCACCCGACGGCGCAGCGCCACCGCTGGGCTTGGACGCTCCCGGCTTGGGAACCACCACGCGCTTGCGTTTGGTTTCCACCACGACATTCTTGGTGCGTCCGTGGCTGAAACTCTGTTTCACATTCCCGGGGCGTGCCCCGCCACGAAGACCCAATGTCTTTTTGCCGTCACTATCGCTCATAAAGCTTCTTACCCTTCCGCGCGGCCCTTGCCGCCGTCATCCATATCGCGCAAGCCACGCAGGCGCTGCGCTTCCTCTACAACACGTTTGGCGAGTCCGCCAGAGGCGAGCGCCGCATGAATCACCGTTTGGCGCCCAAATGCCGCCCCAAGCTCGTCTGCGGTCAGCCAGCCAATGTATTTCCCGAAATGCGGCGTGCTCAGCTTGGACTTGCCGCGCCCGGAACCATCGACCGCCTGAATCAGAACCCAGGCCTCTTCGCGGTCAAGCCAGGACTTGACCTTTTCATACCCGGCGACCGCATCGCCGGACTTTCGCGCCAGGCTGATCAATTCGATCACGCGGCGCGACAATTGACGCTCCACCTCGTCCACAAGGTCCTGCGGTACAGTCACCTGCGCCTTGAACCCGCGTGCAAACAGCTTCTTGCCGACGGCCGTGTCCAGCGCCTTGCGATCCGCCGTGACATAAACGCCCCGACCCGGCAACTTGGACGCGACATCCGGGAAAACCTGCCCATCCGGGCCGGTTACAAAGCGGATCAGCCCGTACCGAGGCTGTACCTCGCCCGTGGCGATGCATTTCCGCTCTGGCCCTTCGGACCGTTCCTTATGGACGCCACCGCGACCCATGTGTGCCACCCGAGGCCTGGAATCAGGCCTCGGCCTCCTCGTCTGCTGCTTCGTCCTCGACGTCCGCCTCGGGCTGCTCCAGATCGGCGGGGTCGACCCAGCCCAGCATGACCCGGGCGGTCATCACCAGATCCTGTGCCTCTTCCAGCGTCACGCCAAAGGGTTCGAGAATACCGTCATCCTTGACCCGCTGGCCATCAACCGTGGTCCAGCCTCCGGCCAGTTCCCAGTCAGCGCAGGTTGCAAAGTCTTCCAGCGTCTTGACGCCGTCCTTGGCAAGCGCCTCAACCATTTGGGGTGTCAGACCCTCAAATTCAATAAGGCTGTCCTCGGCACCCAGGCTGCGGGCGCTGTCCAGCGCCGCCTTGGCCTGAGCCTCAAGGAATTCGCGCGCACGGGCCTGCAGCTCGTTTGCAGTGCCTTCGTCGACGCCATCGATTACCAGCAGTTCGTCCAACTCGACATAGGCCACTTCTTCCAGGTTGGTGAACCCTTCCGAGACCAGCAGCTGGGCAAAGAATTCGTCCAGGTCCAGGCTGTCCATGAACAGCTGCGTGCGGGCTTCGAACTCCTTCTGACGGCGCGCCGATTCTTCGGCCTCGGTCATGATGTCGATGTCCAGACCGGTCAGCTGGCTGGCCAGACGCACGTTCTGACCACGGCGACCGATCGCCAGAGACAGCTGTTCCTCGGGCACGACGACTTCGATCTTGCCTGCTTCCTCGTCCAGAACCACCTTGGAAACCTCGGCGGGTTGCAGCGCATTCACCAGGAAGGTCGGCTGGTCTTCGTTCCACGGGATGATGTCGATCTTTTCGCCCTGCAGCTCGTTCACGACGGCCTGCACGCGGCTGCCGCGCATACCAACGCAGGCGCCGACGGGGTCGATCGAGTTGTCATACGAGATGACCGCGATCTTGGCACGCGAACCGGGGTCACGGGCCACGGCCTTGACCTCGATGATGCCGTCATAGATTTCCGGCACTTCCATCTTGAACAGCTCGGCCATGAACTCGGGCGCGGTGCGCGACAGGAAGATCTGGTGACCGCGCGTTTCGCGGCGCACTTCCTTGATGTAGGCGCGCACCCGGTCGTTGGGGCGATAGCTTTCGCGGCCGATCTTGTCGTTGCGGCGCAGAACCGCCTCGGCCCCGCCCAGATCGACGATCACGTTGCCGAATTCCTCGCGCTTGACGGCTCCGTTGATGATGGTGCCGACACGATCCTTGAAGTCTTCGTACTGGCGGTCACGCTCGGCCTCACGAACCTTCTGCAGGATCACCTGCTTGGCCGACTGAGCGGCGATCCGGCCCATTTCCACCGGCGGGACCTCTTCCACGAAGACGTCACCGATCTCGGGCGATTCCATGTATTGCTTGGCCTGCTCGACGGTCATCTCGGCCTGATAGTTCTCAAGCTCGTCATCCGCGACCACGGTGCGGACCCGGGTAAAGGTCGCCTTGCCGGTCTTGCGGTCGATGGACACACGGATGTCCATTTCCGCGCCGTAACGGCTCTTGGCGGCACGGGCGAGCGATTCCTCCATCGCTTCGACGACCAGACCGGGGTCGATCATCTTTTCGCGGGCCACGGCCTCGGCGGTCTGCAACAGCTCAAGCTGGTTTGCTGAGGTGATTGCCATCAGTTCGTCTCCTCTTCGGACCCTTCGGTCTCAATCTCGTCGAAAGCGTTTTCGTTCAGGGCGCCGGCATCCTTGCGCTGGCGCAGCATTTCCTTGATCAGGTCATCGGTCAGGACCAGCTTGGCGTCGCTCAGCCAGTCGAATTGCAGGCCGATTGTCACGGTCTCTTCGCCGTTGGGGATGTTGATCAGAACCTCATCCCCTTCGACACCGGCCAGTTCCCCCTTGAAGCGGCGGCGGCCGTCGATCAGTTCGGTGGTTTCCAGCTTGGCCTCGTATCCCTCGAACATCTCGAAATCCTTCAGCCGCGTCAGCGGGCGGTCGATGCCGGGGCTGGACACTTCCAGCGTATAGGCGTCAAGGATCGGGTCCTCGACGTCCAGCGTGGCGCTGACCGCGTTCGAGATCTCGGCGCAATCATCCACCTCGATGCCGCCATCGGGCTTGTCGGCCATGATCTGCAGCGTAGTCTGCTTGCCGCTCATCAGGCGGATGCGGACCAACTCATACCCCAGATCCTCGATCACCGGAGTGATGATCTCGGCCAGTCGTCGGTCGATCGCCGCCTTGGCTATCAGGTCGTTTGTCATATGGTGCTCTACCCTTCAATCGGGCACAAAAAAACGGGCGCGCGGCCCGTCGAATTTTCCGGTGGAGCCTCGGACCAGAAGTCCGACACGCCGCTGTTGCAACTGCATATACGCAGGACGCCCCGAGTCTGCAACCCCTGCCGTCAACCAACGGACAATCCGCGTCAGTTTTCAGGTCGGTCTCAGGCCATCCACCAGCGTTCCGCGATGCGCCCATCGTCCAACGGCGCGCCCCGCCCGATCCGGCGTGGCAGACCCACGGTGCCGGAGATTGCCAGCGACATCTCTGATTCGTTGGGGAAGAACCGCACGCCACCCAGACCGCGCAGCCCTTGCGCCGCCGGCAGCACCGACACGTCCACATAGCGGTCACGCAGCGCCTCGGCGCGCACGGCCGGGTCGGGGATCACGATGATGTCGACCGCCTCCAGCCAGCCGGCCTGTCCATCCTTGTAATGGCCCGCGACCCGGCGGCCGCGGAAATGGCGCCCGTCCTCGGCCCGTTCGACCCGGTAACACCCGGTGCCGTTTGCCTGCTGCAGCGGCGAAACGCTCTGCCCGTCGCGGGTAATGACGAACCGGGTATCGGCCAGCAGGAAAGGCAGACCGGGATTGGCCTCGGCCAGTTCGATTTGGATGCGCTCCGGCGTCAGGGCTTCGGCGCGCCCGACCTCGGACAGGACCGCCAGAACATCCCCGGCCGTCAGCGCCGCACCGTCGTGAAACACCGCATCGGCACGCAGGTCGAAGGTCCAGACCCGGGCCTCGGAATCGGTCTGCCATGCGGTCGCCAGCTCGCTGCGCAGAGTGCCGTCCGGCGCGATCTCGGTCAGGGTGTCGAACACCGCACCCCGGGCCAGCCGGTCCAGGCTGTCATCGCGCGGCACGGCGATGCGCAGCACGCCGCCCGATTTCGGCGTATCCGCCAGCGAGGCCCCCGTCGCGGCCAGCAGGGCTGCGGCGGCACCCGAGGTGAACAGAGCACGGCGGTCGATGCGGGTCATGCAACCTCCTGCGCGGTTCGGTCCATGATGCGCACCAGTTCGGCGCTGATCCCAGGCTCCGACAGGGCGTGACCGGCCTGCCGCACCATCTTCAGCTCGGCCTCGGGCCATTTCTCGGCCAGGCTCCAAGCCGCCTGCGGGGGGCAGATCATGTCGTACCGACCTTGCACGATATGGCCGGGGATATGCGCGATCCGGTCCATCCGGTCCAGAATCTGGCCGTCATGTTCCAGAAACGCCTTGTTGATGAAATAGTGATTCTCGAGCCGCGCGAAGGTGCGCGCATATTCGCCGGGGCTTTCACCGACGGCCCCGTTCGTGTGGATCGAGGCCAGCGCGTTTTCCCAGTGCGACCAGGCGCGGGCGTACAGGATCTCAGTCGCGCGATCGCCCGAAAACAGCCGCTTGTTGTAGGCGCCGATTGTGTCGGACAGTTCCGAGTCGCGCAGCAGGGAGGTGAAGCGCGCCCATTGCTCGGGCCAGAACTTGCCGGCCCCGCCGCCATAGAACCAGTCAAGCTCCGCCTGCGTGGCCAGAAACACGCCGCGCAGAACCAGGCGGGTCACCCGGTCGGGGTGGGTTTGGGCATAGATCAGCGCCAGCGTGGCGCCCCAGCTGCCGCCGAATACGATCCAGTCGTCGATCTCGAACAGTTTCCGCAGGCGCTCGATATCGGCCACCAGGTGCCAGGTCGTGTTGTTCTCGACCGAGGCCGTGGGCCGCGACCGGCCGCAGCCGCGCTGATCGAACAGAATCACCCGGTAGACCTCGGGATCGAAATAGCGCCGCATGGCCGGGCTGCAGCCGCCGCCTGGGCCGCCATGCAGAACCACCACCGCAATCCCGTCGGGATTGCCGCATTGTTCCACATAAATGCGGTGCCCGTCGCCCATATCCACCACGCGCTGGTCGAACGGATCGACCGGCGGGTAAAGATATTGCACTGCGCGCTTTTGGTCCGGGTACTTGTCCATTATGGCCCTATATAGTCCTACAGCGTAAAAGAGCACACGGAGACAGGAATGCAAGCGCATCCGAACACGGTTGACCCGTCCGAGATCGCAAAATTCGAGGCCATGGCCGCCGAATGGTGGGACCCGCACGGGAAATTCAAACCTCTGCACATGCTCAATCCGTGCCGTCTGGACTATATCACACAGCAGATCGCGGGCGAATTTGACCGGGACCTGACGGCAGCGAAACCGTTCGCGGGCCTGCGCCTGCTGGATATCGGCTGCGGCGGCGGGTTGCTGAGCGAGCCGATGGCGCGGCTGGGGGCCGAGGTCGTGGGCGCCGACGCGGCCGAGCGCAACCTGCCCGTGGCCCGCATCCATGCCGAGCAATCCGGCCTTCAGATCGACTATCGCCACACCACCGCCGAGGCGATGGCCGACGCGGGCGAACAGTTCGACGTGGTCCTGAACATGGAGGTGGTCGAGCATGTGGCCGATCCGCTGGCCTATCTGACCGCCACACAACAGCTGCTGAAACCCGGCGGGCTGGAAATCTGCTCGACCATCAACCGCAACCCGAAATCCTATGCGATGGCGATTTTCGGGGCCGAGGTCGTCATGCGCTGGCTGCCGCGCGGCACGCATGAATGGTCCAAGTTCATCACCCCGGACGAGCTGTTCGATCTGCTGCGCCAGGCCGGTCTGGACCCGGTGGACCGCAAGGGATTCGTCTTCAACCCGATCACCTGGAGCTGGTCGATCTCGGACCGGGATCTGAGCGTGAACTATGTCACCGCCAGCGTGAAGCCGGGCTGAGGTCTATTCCTCTTCCAGCTTCATGCGCAGGTCGCGTAGAACCGGCAGGGTCGTGCGCACACGCTCAAGGCCCAGCTCGCCCACGACCCGGTTGATCAGAGGCGCGATGGCCGAGATCGCCTGATCCCGCGCCCGGCGGCCGGCCGGGCTGATCGCCACCATCTTGCGGCGGGCATCGTCCCAATCGGGGCGGATGTGGATGTATCCGGCCCATTCCAGCTTGGCCAAGGTGTTGGTCATCGCCCCGCGCGTCACGTGGAATGTGCTGGCCAGTTGGGCAGGCGTCCGCTCGCCCCCCACGAACACCAGGTGGTTCAGCACCGAGAAATGCGAGATTTCCATGCCCTTGGGCAGCACCCGGCTCAGCCGGTTCCGCAGCAATTGGTCCGCGGTCAGAATCTCGCTGAACAGCGCGACCGCCAGGGCGTTGGTTTCGTCAGTCATTACCCGGTTCTGGATCAGGGCCCGTCGAACGGGCGAACATGTGTCAAGGACGGCACGCGCCGCCGTGCCTCTGTAACAGACCTATCATCCAGATCAAAAAAGTGAATGCCGGTCTGAGTGCCTGCGTCGATCAGCACCTCGCCCCAGGGCGACACGACCATGCTGTACCCGTGGGTATGGCGCGTCTTGCCGCGGGTCTTGGGGTGTTCCCCGGTCTGCGCGGGGGCAATGACCCAACAGCCGGTCTCGATGGCGCGGGCGCGCAGAAGCGGCTCCCAATGGGCCGCGCCGGTCACCGGAGAGAACGCAGCCGGAACCGTCAGGATCGTGGCCCCGCCCTGTGCCAGCGCGGCGTGCAGATGCGGGAACCGGATGTCATAGCAGATGGTCATGCCGACCTTGCCGAAGGCGGTCTCGGCAATCACCGCCCGCGACCCGGGCCGATAGCTGGCCGATTCGCGAAAAGTCTCGGTCTCGGTGACCTGCACGTCGAACATGTGGATCTTGTCATAGCGCGCGACGATCCCGCCCTGCGGGTCGATCATGTAAGACCGGTTGGCGAACCGCCCGTCGGCGTCATGAGTCTTCAGCCCCAGCGATCCGATCAGCAGCCACACGCCCAATTCCGCCGCCTGTTCGCGCAGGCCCGCCAGTGTGATGTCGTCTTCCTCGTGCTGCAGCACCTCGCGTTGGCGCGTTCCGCTGGTCGAAACGCAGTTGGTGACCTCGGGCGTCAGGATGAACGTCGCGCCCTTGCCCGCGGCCTCGTCCATCATGGCGCGCACCATGTCCAAGTTCGCGGCCGGGTCGTCCGACGAGGTGATCTGCAGCAGGGCGGTTCTCATCAGGCGGCCAACAGCGGGTCCAGCTTGCCGGCCTGTTCGAGTTCGTACAGATCGTCGCAGCCACCGACATGGGTGTCGCCGATGAAGATCTGAGGCACCGTGCGCCGCCCGCCCGCCCGCTGGATCATCTCGGGCTTGCGTTTGGGGTTCATCAAAACGTCGATTTCCTCGAAGGCGACGCCTTTCTGATTCAGCAGCCGTTTGGCCGCGTGGCAAAAGCCGCACAGCGGCGAGGTATATATGACAACCGGTTTCATGGTCCGTTCCCTTGGATTTCGCGCAATCTAGGGGGAATTAGGCATCCTTGGCAACGCGCGCCAGTACCAACACGGAAATATCATCCGCCCCGGCCGCCCGGCAGGCGCGGGCGCAGGCCGCCAGGGTTGCACCCGATGTCATCACGTCATCGACCAGCAGCACGTGGCGCCCCGTCAGGCGGTCCGCCCGGCGCGGATGCACGGTGATCGCATCGCGCAGCGTATCCGCACGCTCGGCCGCCGTTTTGCCTTCCAGCGGAGGGGTGCGCCGCTTGCGTATCAACAGATCCGGACAGACCGGCAGGCCCGCCTCCTTTCCCAGTTGGAGCGACAAAAGCGCGGACTGGTTGTATCGGCGCTTCAGCAGCCGCGACCAATGCAGCGGCACCGGTGCGATCACCGTATCCGGTCGAAATAGCGTACCACCGGCCTGCGCCATCCAACGCGCCGCAGGTTTTGCCAGTTCGGAACGATCCCCGTGCTTCAGGGCCAGAACCAGTGACCGCGCCCGCCCCTGATACAGCAATGCCGCGCGCCCTTCGGCCCACGGTTGCGGGCGGCGCAAGCAATCGTCGCAGTCGATTCGGTGACCATCATCGCTGCCAGGCAATGGCGCACCGCAACTGTGGCAGACCGTCCCGCCGATGAACGGGGTCTCGCGCCAGCACGGCCCGCACAGGCCGAAATCCGAAGCCGCCATCTCGCCGCAGCCGATGCAGCGTGGCGGATACACGACCTCGATCGCGGTTTGAATCCGCTGCCATATGCGATAATTGCGGCCTATGGATTTTCCAGCACCCAATGCACCCTCGCTGTTCGATCGCAAAGCGCTTGCGGCACACCGCGCGCGGATCAGCAACGAGGCCCTGTTTCTGCACCACGCCGCCATGGACGAGGTGCAGGATCGCCTTTCCATGGTTAACAAATCCTTTACTGCGCCAGCGATCGTAGCCCCCTACCCCGAGATTTGGGCGCCGGTCCTGCCGGGCGCCCGGGTCGTGGCCGATGCCGACGTGCTGGACCTCAAACCCGCTGCGCATGATCTGGTGGTCCATGCGATGGCCCTGCATTGGGCCAACGATCCGGTGGGACAGCTGATCCAATGTGCCCGCGCGCTGCAGCCCGACGGGTTGTTGTTGGTGGTGTGTCTGGGCGGTGAAACGCTATACGAATTGCGGGCCGCGCTGGGTCAGGCCGAGGTCGAGGTGACCGGCGGTCTCAGCCCCCGTGTCGCGCCGATGGCCGAGTTGCGAGATCTTGGCGCGCTGCTGCAGCGTGCGGGTTTTGCATTGCCTGTTGCGGACAAAGTGCCCCTGACGGCGACGTATCGCGACCTGTGGCACCTGATGCGGGACCTGCGCGCGATGGGTGAAACCAACGCCATGACCCAGCGGTTGAAACACCCGTCGCGCCGCGCGGTCTTTTCCCGGGCCCAAGAGATTTACGCCGCGCATTTCACATCTCCCGAAGGCCGGCTGAGTGCCACGTTCGAGCTGATCTGCCTGACGGGCTGGGCGCCGGATGCCAGCCAGCCCAAGCCGCTGCGCCCCGGCTCGGCCCAGATGAGACTGGCCGACGCCCTAGGCACGAAAGAAGGCAAACTGTCCGATTGACCCGCTGACCGAACCGATTATTTCAGCCTCTAAACCAGAATTCAGGAAGCTCACCATGTTCGATGCCACCCGCCCGGAACACGCTCAGGCAGACCACCCAAAAGTGAAGATGGGCCGTGTCGGCATTCTTCTGGCCAATCTCGGCACCCCGGACGACTACAGCTATTGGCCGATGCGCCGCTATCTGAACGAGTTCCTGTCCGACCGGCGGGTGATCGACTATCCGGCCTGGAAATGGCAGCCGATCCTGCAGGCGATCATCCTGACCAAACGTCCCTTCAGCTCGGGCGCGGCGTACAAGTCGATCTGGAACCACGACAAGGGCGAAAGCCCGCTGATGACCATCACCAAGGACCAGACCGGCAAGATGCGTGCGGCGATGCAGGACCGGTATGGCGACAAGGTCATGGTGGATTTCT
The DNA here is from genome assembly GCF_056538625.1 of Ruegeria sp. BF8. Lineage (NCBI taxonomy): Bacteria > Pseudomonadati > Pseudomonadota > Alphaproteobacteria > Rhodobacterales > Roseobacteraceae > Ruegeria > Ruegeria sp. BF8. The sequence continues at coordinate 316,151 of NZ_JBQFTL010000004.1, forward strand.
GCATGCGTTACGGAAACCCCTCGACCAAGTCGAAGGTCCGCCAGATGGTGGCCGAGGGCTGCGACCGCATCCTGTTCTTCCCGCTCTATCCGCAATATGCCGGCGCTACGACCGCCACCGCGAACGACCAGTTCTTTCGCGCACTGATGGACGAGGCTTGGCAGCCCGCCAGCCGCACGGTGCCCGCCTATTTCGACGAGCCGGCCTATATCGACGCCCTCGCGCAGTCGGTCGAGACGGCCTATGCCGCGATGGAGACCAAGCCGGACGTTTTGGTGTGCTCCTATCACGGCATGCCGGAACGCTATCTGATGCAGGGTGATCCGTACCACTGCCAGTGCGCCAAGACGTCACGCCTGCTGAAAGAACGGCTGGGCTGGGCGGATGATCAACTGGTGACCACCTTCCAGTCACGATTCGGGCCCGAGGAATGGCTGAAGCCCTACACCGTCGACCACGTCGCGGAACTGGCTCGGCAGGGCAAAAAGAACATAGCCGTCATCGCCCCGGCATTTTCGTCGGACTGCATTGAAACGCTGGAAGAGATCAACGAAGAGATCCGCGAAAGCTTTGAGCACGCCGGCGGCGAAAGCTTTACCTACATTCCCTGCCTCAACGACGAGGACGCGCATATCGCGGCCTTGGGCAAGGTTGTCGAGGACAACCTCAAAGGCTGGCTGGACTGAACCGGCCCGGAAACAAGCACGAAAAAAGGCGGTGGAAATCCACCGCCTTTCTTTTTTGTCGTAGTCCGTTGGACTTAGCCTGCGGCAACAGCTGCGGCAACAACGACCAGCAGGATCAGCGGCAGGATGATGCCCTGCGACGAGCCCTGGGTTTCTTCGACGACAACAGGTGCCTCAACAACCGGCTCTTCCAGGTTGCCAGCATATGCGGTCGAAGCAGCAGCGGTCAGTGCAGCAGCGAGTACAAGTTTCTTCATATTAACCTCCAGAGTTTGCGCGATCCCAATTGCGGAACCACACACCTAAGACTTACCTCGTGGTTTTTTCTAATCAGCAAAGCAGAACGAATGCAATTGCAACTTGCAGTGCAAGCGGGTTGGCGCGCGAAAATGTCGTCAAATTAGCAACACTTGCGTCCCGACCTTCGCCATGGCGTACAGCTCTGCGATGTTCTCGTTGAACAACCCGATGCACCCGTTCGACGACCGGCGGCCGATTTTCCGCGTATCGTGGGTTCCGTGGATCCGGTAATACTTCCAGCTGAGATACAACGCGTGCGTTCCCAGCGGGTTATCGGGCCCCGGAGGGATGTAATCCGGCCATTCCGGGTTTCTTTTCTTCATCGACGGCGTCGGCGACCAGCTGGGCCCTTCGACCTTGCGGATGACACTTGTGCGACCGCGGCGGGTCAGTTCTTCGGTCAGCGGAACCGACGACGGGTACAGCTTGTAGACGGTTTGGTCTTCCGACCAGTAGTGCAAAGCGCGGGAAACGGTGTCGACCAGAATCGCCCCGTTCCGGGTATTCGAGAAGTAGGGCTGCCACTGCTGCGCCTTGAACCCCGACACGTTGCGGCGAACGGCCGGTTCAGGCTCGGGTGCAGGGCGCAGTGGGTCGCCCGGGATGTATTGGGCGATCGCCGGGCTGGCGAGCAAAGACGATGCGCCTGCGAGGAATCCGCGGCGGGACGAAGAGAAAACGCGTTTCTTGACCATGGTGACAGGTCCTCTGCGAAAGATGTGCAAGAATCCGCTCTATGTTATTGCCAGAATGCTTCAGTCGCAAATCAAACCGGCAGAATCATGCGGGTTCGTGCATTTGAGCCTTTGCTCATGGGCCGCTGGCAGGGTATTGCCAATTGGAAACAAGCAAACCGGACTCATCATGACGCGCATATTTTCCCTGCTCTTGATTTGCCTTGTCGCGCTGGCGGCATGTACCGACGTGAGCGGCACTTCAACCCTTGGTGCGGATGGGCGCCCGCTGCCCAAAGCCTACAAGATCCGGGGAAATCCCGAAAAACTGCAGTTCCGCATGCTTGATTCCGTAAACGCCCTGCGGCAGGCGTCGGGACTGCAGTCGGTGCAGTTGAACGCGCAGTTGAACGCAGCGGCGGCGACGCACGCCAAGGACATGTCGCGGCAGAACCGGCCCTGGCATTTCGGCTCGGACGGATCTTCGCCGCTCGACCGGGTGGCCCGTGCCGGTTATGCGGGGCGTTTCCTGGGTGAAGCGATTTCCGAGACCTACGAGACCGAAACCGAAACCCTGGCCGCGTGGATGCAGGAACCGGGTCCGCGATCGGTGATCATGGACCCGCAAGCAACCCAGATGGGGTTTGCGTGGCACCAGGAAAACGGCGGGAAGATCTGGTGGACGCTCGAGATGGGAACCGGCGGTTAAGCATGGCCCCAGACGAAAAAAGCCCCCGAAAACCGGGGGCTTTTTTCTTTCTAACAGGTCTCAGGCAGCTTGCATGGACTGGGCTGTGGTCAGGATCGCATACAGCTTGACCGGATCCGGGTTGGCCCGAAGCTTCGAGCAGACCGCGCCGTCGCGCAGCGTGCGCGATACCAGCGCCAAGGCCTTGAGGTGCTCGACACCGGCGTCTTCCGGGGCGAACAGCGCAAAGGCCAGATCCACGGGCTGACGGTCGACCGATCCGAAGTCGATGGGCTTTTCCAGCATGACGAACACGCCGGCAACCGAATCGATCTCGGACAAACGGGCGTGTGGCAGGGCAACACCATGGCCAACGCCGGTCGGCCCAAGGCTTTCCCGCTCCAGCAGGCAGTCTACGATGGTCTGCGGATCAAGTCCGAGTGCGCCCGCGGCGACGTCACCGATTTCCTGAAACAACCGTTTTTTGCTGGACGCTGCAGATAGCACGCGCACCGCTTCGGGCTTCAGTATGCTCGACAAATCCATGTTTTGCTCCACGGCGACGCCCCCAGAATCCGGGGGCCCCGCCCAATTCTTGCCTGTTACGGATCGATCCAGCCGATATTGCCGTCATCCCGGCGATACACGACGTTCAATCCGTCCTTGTTTTCATTCCTGAACACCAGCACCGGGGCGCCGGCCAATTCCATTTGCATGACAGCTTCGCCGACACTCAACGATGGGATCTTGGTTTCCATCTCAGCCACGATGATGGGCTGCAATGAGTCGGGTTCGTCGGCCACGTCCGATTCGTTCGAGGCGAGGATATAAGATGACGCTCCGAAGAGTTCAACCGGCTGAGCCCGTTCACGATGGTGGTCCTTGAGGCGACGCTTGTAGCGACGCAGCTGTTTCTCCATCTTTTCGCAGCACGCCTCGAATGCTGCATAGATTTCGGTTGCATGTGCCTTGGCCTGGGCTGTCAGGCCCGTGGACATATGTATGGTGGTTTCGCACACATACTCATGCGCTGAACGGGAAAAGACGACGTTGGCATCCGTCGGTCGCTGAGCATATTTGCTCACGACCTCGCCCAATGCGTCCTGCACGTGTGTCTGCAAGGCTGCACCAATGTCGATCTGTTTGCCGCTGATTTGGTAACGCATGTGATCTCCTTCACAATTCACACCCATTATGACGTCACGTCAGGTGACATGCTTGTTTTTATCGGGTGGGGGGTAGAGACATGTTTCGCGGTTGTCCTCGGTAGGGCCCTTCGGAGAAGGGAGATCGAGATCCAGTCTGGAACCGCGAAAATGCCATGTCCCAATTGAGCCAAGAGGCGGCAGAAGAGTCAATCAAAACAGGAGTGTATATACGCGAATTCTGTCATGCGCCTGGCGCAATCACAGCTAAGCCTATGAAATCTTGAAGTTTTCACCCAAATACACGCGGCGGACATTTTCGTTTTCCACCACCTCGTCGGGCGATCCGGACATCAGCACCTGCCCGTCGTGCAGGATATAGGCGCGGTCCACAATTTCCAGCGTTTCCCGCACGTTGTGGTCGGTGATCAGTACGCCGATTCCACGCTTTTTCAGATCCGCCACCAGATGCCGGATATCGCCCACGCTGATCGGGTCGACGCCGGCAAATGGCTCGTCCAGCAGCAGGTACTTGGGGTCGGCGGCCAGACAGCGGGCTATCTCGACGCGACGGCGCTCACCGCCCGACAATGCAAGGGCAGGCGCCCGTCGCAAATGCTCGATCGAAAAATCCGAGAGCAGCTCTTCCAGACGTTCCTTGCGGCGGTGCACATGCTTCACCGCAATGTCGAGCACGGCCGAGATATTGTCCTCGACACTCAAGCCGCGAAAGATCGACATTTCCTGCGGCAGATACCCAATGCCCATGCGCGCCCGGCGATACATCGGCAGCGTGGTCACATTCTGACCGTCCAACGTCACCGTTCCGGCCTCGGGGAACACCAGCCCGGCAACGGAATAGAACGTGGTCGTCTTGCCTGAGCCGTTCGGCCCTAGCAACGCAACGACCTCGGACCGGTCCAGCGTCATCGACACGTCCCGGATCACGGTCTTTTTGCGATAAGATTTGCGCAGTTTCTGAATCTTCAGACCCTGAGACCCTTCGGCAACGGACAGTTGCGGGCCCGCCATCAATTGCCGCCCTGCTGAAGGATCGTCTTGACCCGCCCCGACATGGTCGCGGTTCCGCTTGTCAGGTTCGCAATCATCTGGTCGCCGCTGATCGTGCTGGGCCCCTGCGTCAGCAGAACGTTGCCCTTCATCACGATCACACCCGAGTCGATGGTGTATTCCGCCCAGTCCCCTTCGGCGGCATCCGGCGGGCTGACAAGCACGACGTTTTCCGATGCCTCCATGCGTTCGATCCCCGACCGATCCTGGTTGTAGATCACCAACACGCGACCGGCGGACAGGCGCATTTCGCCCTGCACGACAATGACGTTGCCAAGAAACTCGGCCGAACCGTCCTCTTGATTGACGTTCAGCGTCTCGGATGTCACTTCGACCGGCAGACTGGGATCGGCTTTCACCGACCCAAAGGCCACCTGCGCTTCCTGCGCGGACGCTGGTACCGAACCCACGGCCAGGGCGAAACAAACGAGGACGAAACGAAAATCAAACACAGTCTATCTTTCGGCTTTTTTCGGCTCATATAACAGCTTAACGCCATCTGTAAAAAGAATATGGACCGGTCCACCGTCTTTTTCAGCGCCGAATGTCATCCGCCCGGCCGAGAAATTGCCGATTGGTCCTGTTCCCTGCACCTGACCTGGCGTATCGCCCCGGATCTCGTCCAATGAAGTATTCAACAGGTCTGTCGTCACCCGGATACCGTCCGTGGTGGTGATCACCACGTCCCCCGTGAAGGTGGCCGTCGCCTTGTCCGGTCGGATCGACCCCGAGTTGGAGTCCAGTGTGATCACCCCACCGTTCAGCAGGCCGAACCGGCCACGGAATTCGGTTGCTCTTGGATCGCTGTCGGCAGTTCCCTGGCTGGCCCGCACCGCCTCGACCTGGACATCTTCGCCCTTGCGGGTGGTCCCCCGATAGTTCGGGCGGGTCACAAGCTGCCCCTCAAGCCGTTCGTCGATATCCTGCTGGGTGAACGGACCCGAGACGTTTGTTTCGATGCTGCGCGACAGCAGGAATACCGTGGACAGCAGCAGAATCGCCGCCAGCGGCAACAGAACCTTCAGGAACTGCACCATTCGGGAATAGCGGTCCACCTGCGCCTCCTGTCAGCCCAGCCCGACGCGCAGGCAATCGTGAATATGCAGAAGGCCCTGCGCCAATCCCGGTTGTTCGGGGTCGACGACGAACAACGAGGTGATCTTGCGCGCGTTCATGATCGCCACGGCTTCTTCGGCCAGCGAATCTGGTGCGATCGTGGTCGGATTGCGGGTCATGACCTGAGCGGCCGTATTGTCCAGCAGCCCCTCCATGTGGCGCCGCAGGTCGCCGTCGGTGATGATGCCAGCAAGCTTGCCGTCCGCGTCCGTCACCCCGACCACGCCAAAGCCTTTCTGGCTAATCTCGATCAACGCGTCGCTCATCGGTGTATCGGCAGAAACCAGCGGCACCGCATCGCCACTGTGCATCAGATCGCGTACTGCGCTCAGCTGCGCGCCCAGTTTGCCGCCCGGATGAAAGGCGCGGAAATCCTCTGGTTTGAAGTCGCGATATTTCATCAGCGCAATCGCCAGCGCATCACCCATGGCCAGCGTCAGCGTGGTCGAAATCGACGGCACCATCCCATAGCCGCAGGCCTCGCCCAGAGAGGGGATCAGCAAATGCACGTCCGCCTGTTTCATCAACGAGCTTTCGGGCTTGCTGGACAGGCCGATCAAAGGGATGCCGAACCGCCGGGTAAAGGCCAGAAGATTGGCCAGTTCCGGCGCCTCGCCCGAATTGGAGATCGCCAGAACCACGTCTCCTTTCGACACCATCCCCAGGTCGCCGTGGCTGGCCTCGGCCGGATGAACGAAATAGGCCGGCGTACCGGTGCTGGCCAGGGTTGCGGCGATCTTGTGACCGATGTGTCCAGACTTGCCGATGCCGCTGATGATGATCCGCCCTGTGGCCTGCAGGATCAGCTGAACGGCTTCGGCAAACCGGTCGTCAAGGCTGTCGGCCAAAACATCCAACGCCCCGGCTTCGTCGGTGATTACCTGACGGGCAACCTTCAGAAAGGATTCATTGTCTGTCATGAGTGCGCAAAAATATCCGTTTCAGGCCATCCGGCCAGATCCAGTCTGGCACGCATCGGCAGGAAGTCAAAACAGGCCTGCGCCATCTCGGCGCGCCCTTCACGCGCCAGCCGCGCGTTCAAGGCATCACGCAGACGGTGCAGATACAGGACGTCGGAGGCCGCATAATCCAGTTGGGCCTCGGTCAGGGTCTCCGCACCCCAGTCGCTCATCTGTTGCTGTTTCGAGATATCGACGCCCAGCAACTCCTGACACAGGTTCTTGAGACCATGACGATCGGTATAGGTGCGCACAAGGCGGCTGGCGATCTTGGTGCAATACACCGGAGCGGCCAACGCCCCGAAGGCATGATACATCGCGGCAATGTCGAACCGCCCGAAATGAAACAGCTTCAGCACATCCGGGTTTTCCAGCATGGCACTCAGGTTTGGCGCCGAGGTTTGGCCCTTTTCGACCTGCACGATATGGCAATCGCCGTCACCCCCGGACATCTGAATCACGCACAGACGATCCCGGTGCGGGTTGAGACCCATGGTCTCACAATCAATGGCCACGATCGGGCCCAGATCCAGCCCATCGGGCAGGTCGTTCTTGTACAGATGGTTCGCCACACGTGTTTCCTTCGTTCGGTATCGTCCCCGAAATAGGGTGTTTGGCCTGCAAACTCAACGCCATCCGGACCGATGCCGCGATTGATCTCAGGCAGGCTTGATGCATCCCCATGGGGAGGATAGGGTTAATGCATGAACCCTCACAAGAATTCAACACACCCGCAGATCATCGCGCGCCTGAAACGCGCGCATGGGCATCTGGCCAAGGTCATCGCCATGCTGGACGACCAGGAGCCCTGTCCGGACATCGCTCAGCAGCTTTTCGCCGTGGAAAAGGCGATCACGAATGCCAAGCGGACACTGATCCATGATCATGTCGACCATTGCCTTGCTTCGGGCGACGCCGACTCGGTCGACGCCTTCAAGGCCATCACCAAGTACCTGTGATGCTGAGCGTTCTGCAAAACCGGGTCTATCGTCACCTGCTTGCTGCGCAAATCGTGGCCTTGACGGGCACCGGTCTTGCCACGGTGGCCTTGGGACTTCTGGCCTACGATCTGGCCGGAAGCTCTGCGGCCCTGGTTCTGGGTACGGCACTGACGATAAAGATGGTTGCCTATGTTTCGGTCGCGCCGGTGGCGGCGGCCTTTGCGGAACGGCTGAACCGACGAAAACTCCTTGTGACGCTGGACCTCGTCCGCGCCGCAGTGGCGCTGTGCCTGCCGTTCGTGACCGACATCTGGCAGGTCTACGTTCTGATCTTCGTTCTGCAATCTGCCTCAGCCGGGTTCACCCCGGCGTTCCAAGCCACGATACCAGACGTTCTGACCGACCAACAGGACTATACCAAGGCGCTGTCGCTGTCGCGCCTGGCCTATGATCTGGAAAGTCTGGTGAGCCCGATGCTGGCCGCGTTCCTACTGATCTTCGTCAGCTTCGACAGCCTGTTTCTGGGAACAAGCCTCGGCTTCGTCGCCTCGGCCTTGTTGGTCATGTCGGTTGCCCTTCCCTCACCCACGCCCGTCCGGCCGCGCGGGATCTTCGACCGCACGACCCGCGGTCTGCGGATCTATCTGGCCACACCACGCCTGCAGGGGTTGCTGGCTTTGAGCTGGAGCGCCGCAGCGCTCAGCGCGATGGTCTTGGTCAATACCGTCGTCATCGTGCGTGCAAGCCTGGGGCTGTCCGATAGTGCCGTGGCCATCGCGCTGGCCGGATTCGGCAGCGGGTCCATGCTGGCGGCATTTGCCTTGCCGGCGGTTTTGCGGCGGTTCGAGGACCGCAAAGTGATGCTGGCGGGTGCGACAATTGCCACCGCGGCCATGGCGTTTGCTGCGATCCTGTCTGCAGCTGTACCCATGAGCCTTGCCGGGCTGTCCGCAATCTGGACACTGGTCGGCTTCGGATACTCGGCAACCCTGACCCCGTCGGGGCGCCTGCTGACCCGGTCGGCCCACGCCGAAGACCGCCCGGCCGTCTTCGCCGCCCAATTCACCCTGTCGCATGCCTGCTGGTTGGTTCTCTACCCGCTGGCCGGATGGGTCATAACAGCGTTCGGTGCGACAGTGGCCATGGCTTTGTTGACCGTTCTGTCACTGTGCGGTCTGGTAGGAGCTCTGTTGGCATGGCCTCGCGCCGAGCCGGGCGCGGTCATCCACCAGCATCCGGACCTGCCGGTCGACCATCCGCACCTGTCCGGATCGGCAGAGCACGCCCACCCGATCATCATCGACGACCTTCACCCCCGTTACCCGCATCAGCCTTGAGCGCAGGCGCCAAACTGGCATACACCCGAACCATCCCTTCGGAGCACGGAGCATAGATGGACCAGCTTGATCGCCGCATCATTGCCGCGCTGCAACACAATGCGCGCGCCTCGACCACCCATATCGCGGCAACGCTCGGGGTGGCCCGGACTACGGTGCATGAACGTATCAGCCGGATGGAGAGAAACGGTGTGATCGCCGGATATTCGGTGATCCTGCGCCAGGCCGAGGACACGCCCAAGGTCCAGGTCGTTGTCCTGCTGGAGGTACAGCAGAAAGAAACCGCCCGCATTATCAAGCGGCTGGAAGCCTATCCAGAGGTCAAGCTGTGCCTGTCGATCAATGGAGAATTCGATCTGTTGCTGTCCGCCGAAGCGCCGCGGATCGAGGATCTGGACATTCTGGTTGATGAGCTAGCGGCGATCCCGGGAGTGCTGCGGACCAACACCAGCGTTGTGTTCGGCCGCCGCATCGATCGGGGCTGAGGTCCCGATAACCCTCTGTAAACCCAAAACTGGCTAGCTTGGCCCGGACACAAGAATCCCCGGACCGGCAGAATGCCAGAGCTCAAGTTTTTCATCTCGATCGCCGTTTGGCTAACCGCCGCCGCGCCTGCCGCCCTGGCATGGTCGGATGGCCACGCGACTGATGTCTGCGACCGGGCCGCGCGCCGGGCGGCTATGGCCGAAGGTGTGCCGCAGGATATCCTGTTGGCCGTCACTCGAACCGAGACCGGGCGCAGCATGAGGGGCCGCCTGACACCCTGGCCCTGGACCGTCAATGTCGAGGGCAAAGGGTACTGGTTCGCCACCGAGACCGAGGCCAAGGCCTTTGTCTTCGACGTGTTCAAAGCGGGTGCGCGCAGTTTTGATATTGGCTGTTTCCAGATCAACTACCGCTGGCATGGCAAAGCCTTCCGGTCCATAGACGCTATGTTTGATCCGGATCTGAACGCTGCCTACGCGGCGCAGTTCCTGAAGTCGCTTTTTACTGAACAGGGTTCGTGGGGGCATGCGGTTGGCGCCTATCACTCGCGTACGCCCGGCCTTGCACAGGCGTATACGGACCGATTTGAAACCATCCTCGCCAATCTCGACGGCGTGCGGCTGGCGCAACCGGGACCCCCGGGCCGCGATCCTTTTTCCCGGGCGGCCGCGCCTTTGATCCCGCCCGGTCGTGGCCGAACCGGGACGGGCCGCTTGGGCTCATTGGTTCCCTCCTCCGCCGCTGCTGCTGCGTTCATCGCGTTCGATCAGGAGTGACGCGTGCCAAAGCTTGACGCCCGATCCCTGTTTTCACCCACCGTTCTACTGGCGTTGGCCTTGATGACGGTGATCGTCATGATGATCCTGCCAATGCCATCCTGGGTGCTGGACATTGGCCTTGCGGCCTCGTTCGCGCTGGCCATCCTGATTTTCACCCTGACCCTGTTCATCGAGCGACCGTTGGATTTCTCGTCCTTTCCAACGATCCTGCTGGCTTCGCTGATGCTGCGCCTGTCGCTCAACGTGTCGTCGACAAAGCTGATCATCGGGCAGGGTCATACCGGGCCCAACGCCGCCGGTGACGTCATCGAGGGCTTTGCCCAATTCGTCATGAGCGGCAGCATCTTCCTGGGCCTCGTGGTGTTCGGCGTGCTGCTGATCGTGAATTTCATGGTGATTACCAAAGGTGCGGCGCGCATGGCCGAGGTCGGGGCCCGCTTTGCCCTTGACGGTATGCCGGGCAAACAGCTTGCCATCGACAGCGACATGTCTGCCGGCGCCATCGACCATCAGCAAGCCAAGGAACGGCGCGAGCTTGAGCAACAGGAAACCACCTTTTTCGGGTCGCTGGACGGGGCATCCAAATTCGTCAAGGGCGACGCAATTGCCGGGCTGCTGATTACCCTGCTCAACCTGGTGATGGGGTTGATCATGGGGGTGATCGTGCACAGTATGCCGGTCGCCTCGGCGTTTGAAACCTATGCGATCCTGACCGTTGGTGACGGGTTGGTCACGCAGATACCGGCGGTCATCATCTCTATCGCATCCGCCCTGTTGCTGGCCCGCGGTGGTACGCAGGGTGCAACCGATACTGCCTTGTTCTCGCAACTGGGGCGTCATCCGGCTGCGCTGGCAACCGTTGCGATCCTGATGGTGCTGTTTGCGCTGGTGCCCGGGCTGCCTTTTCTGCCGTTCATTCTCGGCGGCGTGATCCTGGGCTATGCGGCATTTGTTGTTCACAAAAAACAATCAGCTGCCACAGAGTCGGCACATATGCCGGCTTCGGACGCCGAGCCCAAGGCTACACAAGGCATCGGAGACGTCCTTGACCTCGACGACGTTCACCTCGAATTTGCCCCGGATCTGGTCAGCATGGTGTTGAACCCCGGCACCGGATTGGACGCTCGGATCACCAACATGCGGACCTACGTCGCGTCGAGCTTTGGATTGATCCTGCCGGAGATCCGGCTGACAGACCGGGCCGACTTGCCGACGGGCACTTACGTCATTCGTGTTCAGGGCGTCGAACAGGCCCGGGGGGTGCTTCACCCCGACCTGATCCTGGCGCTGGTGCAGGACGGGCTGGATCTGTTGCCGGAAGGCAATGACGTCACCGAACCCGTCTACGGCGCACCCGCCCGATGGATCCTGCCCAAGGATCAAGAGGCCGCCGCGCTGAGCGGCGCAACCATCGTAACCCCGCCCGAGATTCTGGCCACCCATCTGCTGGAAATCATCAAGCAGAACTTCCCGCGCCTGCTGACCCTGAAATCCCTGCGCCGCCTGCTGTCCGAGATGACCCGCCTCAGCGACCCGGTCCGGGCCGAAGCAAACCGAAAGCTGCTGGATGAGCTGATTCCCGACAAGGTTCCGATCGACACCTTGCACGCGGTTTTGCGTCTGCTGCTAGAAGAACGGGTTTCGATCCGCAACATGGCGCTGATCCTGGAGAGCGTCGCCGAAGCGCGGATGACCACGACGCAGCCTGAGGCGATCTGTGAGATCGTGCGCCAGCGACTGGGCTTCCAGCTGGTGGCGGACCTGAAGCGTGGCGACGGCTCGATTCCCCTGATCCAGTTGGCGCCGGAATGGGAGGAGACGTTCTCCACCTACCAGATCGACACTCCGAATGCTGGATTGGATGTGGCGCTGCCCCCCAATCTGTTCAACAAACTGGCCGATGGCGTCGTCACGACGATAACACGCAGCGCGGATCAGGGTGTGTTCCCGGCGTTGGTAACCTCGACGCGGCGGCGCAGGTTGCTGCGTACCATCATACACGCGCGGGGAATCTCGAATCCAGTCCTGTCGTTCGAGGAAATTGGGCTCGAAGCGCGGCCGGCTCTGGTCGGAACGGTGCCGGCGTGATTGAGCTGCCGCCGGACTTGCTGGCTCAGCTGGGGGGCGTGCTGTGGTCCTCATTTGTGGTTTTTCTCAGGGTTTCAGCGCTGGTTTCCCTGCTACCAGCTTTCGGGGAGCGCAGCATTCCAACCCGCGTAAAGCTGGGGGTCGCAATGGCATTCACGCTGGTCGTCGCGCCGTCGGTTTCCGTTGCCGAGCCCGACAGTGGCCTGATGCCGCTGGTTCAATTGATACTGACCGAAATCCTGATCGGCCTGACCTTGGGGATCGGACTTCGGCTACTGGTACTCGCCCTTCAAACCGCCGGGTCGATGGCCGCGCAAGCCACGTCGTTATCGCAGATCCTGGGTGGCGCCGCTGCGGACCCGGCCCCGGCGATGGGTCATTTCTTGACCCTGTCCGGGTTGGCCCTTGCCACACTGATGGGCGTTCACATCCGGGCGGCCCAATTCCTGATCGACAGCTATTCACTATTCCCGGTGGGTGCCGCCCCGATGGCGACCGATCTGTCACGTTGGGGGGTGTCGCAGGTATCGCGCAGCTTTGCATTGGCCTTTGGGCTGGCCATGCCGTTTGTCATTGCATCATTGATCTACAACCTGGCCCTGGGTGTCATCAACCGGGCCATGCCTCAACTGATGGTCGCCTTTGTGGGCGCGCCGGCAATCACCTTTGCCGGTTTGTTCCTTTTGTTCGCGGGAACGCCGATCATCCTTGCGGTTTGGTCTGACGTCCTGTTCCAGTACTTGCTTGATCCGACCGGAGCACCGGAATGAGCAGCACAGACGACGACACTGACAAGTCCTTCGAGGCGACACCACAGAAACTGCAGAAGGCTCGGGAAAAGGGTGAGGTCGTCAAGTCAAATGACCTGTCCGCCGTTGCCGCCTATTCCGGCCTGACAATCGCTCTTTTGGCGGTCGGACAGTTTTCGACCGAACATTTGGGATCATCCCTGATGGTTCTGATTGATCAGGCCCCGGAACTGTCACGGTTGTTGACGTCTGGCAGCGCGGCTGCACCGGTCGGCGGGCTGATGGAAAAGGTTGCCGGTTCCGCGGGTATTTTGTTGGCGGTTCCAGCGGCGTTTGTGTTGCTGAACCTCTTGGCACAGCGCGCCCTGGTGTTTGCCCCAAGCAAACTGACGCCGAAGATATCCCGCATTTCAATCCCATCCAATGCCAAGAACAAGTTCGGTCGTGCCGGACTTTTTGAGTTCCTCAAAAGCTTCATCAAGCTGGTGATCTACAGCATCTGCCTTGCCGTGTTTTTGAAATCCAACCTGGCGGACATCCTGACGGCTGCAGCCAGCCCCGCACGAGCCTCCATCCCGCTGATGATGAACCTACTGTTTCGGTTCCTGTTCATCGTCGTCGCCGTCACGCTGACCATCGGGGTCATCGACTACCTGTGGCAGTATTCCGAGCACATGCGCAAAAATCGAATGTCGCGCAAAGAACTGCAGGACGAGACGAAGGACTCGGAAGGCGATCCGCATGTCAAACAGCAGAGACGCCAGCGCGCGCAAGAGATTGCGACCAACCAGATGATGGCCGAGGTTCCAAAGGCCGACGTGGTCATCGTCAACCCCACCCATTTTGCAGTGGCATTGAAATGGACCCGCGCCCGTGGAACCGCACCCGTCTGCGTCGCAAAGGGCGTTGACGAAGTTGCCGCGACAATCCGCCGAACAGCGATGGAGTCAGGAGTTCCGATTCATTCGGATCCGCCGACGGCGCGAGCCCTGCATGCGACCGTCGAAATCGGAAAGGAGATAACGGAAGACCTGTATCGTCCGGTCGCTGCCGCCATCCGATTTGCCGAAGCCATGCGAAAACGCGCGAAGGGAACGGTCGGATGACACGCACGAAACTAGGGGATCTAGCGGCGGTCACGGCGGCTTCATTCGAAAGAGAGTTTCAGAAACTGAAACCGATACTTGAGGCCGAAAGCCGCATTCAGGCACAGATCAGCGCACTGAACGCGCAGGTCGCCCAAACGGCGTCGGACGCCGCGCAAACCCCTGGGTACCAGATCGCTGGCGCGGACGTCTTGTGGCACGGGTGGGAGTCCAGAACCCGGCGTGACCTCAACACTGAATTGGCGCGCGTCAGATCCCGGAAACTGGCAATGATGGAGGACCTTCGCCAAGCATTCGGCCGCAAGCAGGCGGTTGAGACGTTGCAGCGCGATCAAGAAACCGCGCTGCGCATTGCACGCGCCAGGAAACTGATGAACCAGTAAACCGAAAGCTGAAGCCCGCCCTTTTGGCGTCAGGTGCCCTGGCGGCTCACGCTCATGATCAAAACACGGGACACGTCATCGCCAAGGTCCTTTCGGGCAACCTCCAACAGAGACCTTCGCAGCACCTCAAGATTGTCCGATTGCGTGAATTCGCCGTCGAACCCACCAATATTCGCGTGATCAAACAGCACTTGAAGAAACCCGTCCCGCAGTTTCGGTTCGATTTTGTAGAACTCCTCCGAGATGCCCGGCCGGGTTTCCAGGCTCAGCGACATGGTCACCAGAGCAGAGATTTCGTTTTCTTCGACGACCGGAACGACGAACTGTTTGGTCAACTTGAGATACTCATAGGGACCAGCCTTGCCCGATGTCTCACTATGGCCGGAGGTTTTGTTCGCCTTGTCTGCCTTGGCGGTCTCCTCGGCGTGAGGCTCCGGTGCTTTGGCATCGGCCACGGTTTCCGCTGGTCCCGGTGTCAAAAATAGCCCAGCCGCAGCGCCGGCCCCGAGACCTGCAATCAAAAAGAGAACGGGGAGCAGTTTCTTCATCATTTGAACACCTTAGAACGGCAACAGCGCGTCCAGCACCTGTTGCCCGTATCGTGGCTGCTGAACATCCGTGATCTGGCCGCGGCCGCCATAGGACACCCGTGCAGACGCGATCTTGTCATAGGTAATCTCGTTCTGGCGCGAGATGTCCTGCGGACGCACATAACCAGACACCAGCAGCTCGCGAAGTTCGAAATTCACCCTCAGTTCCTGTGTTCCTGAAATCGACAGGACGCCGTTCGGCAGGACATCGATCACTGTTGCGGCGACGCGCAGTGTCAGCTTTTCCTTGCGTTTCACCGACCCCTTGCCCTTGCTGACCGACGCGGAATCGATCGAAACCGCCTCGTCCAGTGACGCACCATCTGGCAGGTGCTTCGCTGCGCGCTGGGGTAATCCCAAGAGGCCGGGAACCTTGAGATCTTCCGAGCTGCCGCGCGACCGGTTTGTATCGTTCGAGATTTCGGCCTTTTCATCCAGCTCGATCACGACAGTCAGAATATCGCCCTTCTTGATGGCGCGCTGATCGCCCAGCAGAGACTGCTGACCCCCACTCCACAGAGACGCGCGGTCCACCGCGCGCTGGGATTGAGTGTGCAACGGCAAACCCGGCCACAACATCGCCACGTGTTCCGGAGTTTCCGTAGTTGGCGACAGGCTGGGCGGTTTGCCCAGATGGTCCAAACGCCCGCAGGCGGAAAGGGACAGGATGGCCAGCAACAGGGATCTGGACAGTTTCATGATCAAAACACCTCGATTTGGCCGTCGGGACGGATTTTTCCGATTACCGTCGTTCGTGACGACAGGTTCATGACGCGGATGCGATCTCCGGCGGCTCCGCGGCCCAGCGCACGCCCTTCGACCGCGATGGACAGTCCACCTTTCACGAAGACAAGCGTCACCAGATCGTTTCGATCGACCAGAGCGGGAGGGCCGACACTTGCCTTCAGAATTGGCCGACCGGGATACAAAGCGGTTTTGGCTTCCTTCCCGATCAGGTCTGCAGGATCATTTACCGCGCCGGGCGCCTCACCGGATTTCACCTGAAGATCAGCGGATTCAATGATCTCCTTGGCCCGGATCGTTCTGGTCGGCACGACTATGTCAGCGAAGGCGGCAACCGGAAGAAGCCATAGGGATATGAAGCCCACGACCCGCATCAGCGTACCTGTGTCGTCGCGCCCATCATCTGGTCGACGGCCGAAATCACCTTGGCATTCATTTCATAAGCGCGCTGCGCCTCGATCAGATCGGTCACCTCACGTACCGCATCAACCGAGCTGTCTTCCAAATAGCCTTGACGCAGCATTCCGAGCCCGTCCTCGCCTGGGGTGCCCACGATCGGTGCGCCTGAAGCCTCGGTTTCCTTGAACAGGTTGCTGCCGATGGCCTCGAGGCCCTTGGCATTGGAAAAGCTGGCCAGCGTGAATTCCCCCAGCAGTTGCCCTTCCGCGGTGTCGTCAAAATAGGCGTAGACCTCGCCGGACGCGTTGATGGAAATCGACCGCGCGTCGTCCGGGATAGTGATTTCGGGGGCGACCGCAAACCCGTCCGACGTGACGATGAGGCCTTCGGCCGATCGCTTCAGACTGCCGTCACGGGTATAGGCCGACTGACCGTTTGGCAGCACCACCTCGAGATACCCGCGCCCTTCGATCGCAATGTCTAGGTCACTGCCCGTCGCGGACAACGCGCCTTGGGCCAACTCGACGGTCACGGCTGCAGGACGAACACCCAGACCAAGCTGTATTCCCGTCGGCAGGACAGTCCCGTCCGCGGCGTTCACCGTGCCGGCGCGAGCCATCTGCTGATAGTGCAGATCCGCAAATTCAGCCCGCCGGGCGTTGTAGCCCGTGGTCGACATGTTCGCCAGGTTGTTCGAGATCGTCTCGACCCGCATTTGTTGCGCCGCCATTCCGGTCGCGGCAATTTTCAGGGCTCGCATTTCGGTTTCTCCTGCAGTTTCAGATCAGCGCATCAGGGTCTTCACGGCGCCGCGGACCCTTTCATCTTCGGCGTCCAGAAAACTCTGCCCAAGCTCGTAGGCACGCTGGATTTCGATCAGCCGGGCCACTTGGCCGATGGCATTGACGTTCGAACCCTCCAGAAACCGGTTGAGAACCACCGGCTGCTCGACCGGCTCGACCTCGCCTTCCGGTTTGAACAGGGTGCTGCCTTCCCGCACCAACTCGGTGCCCTCCGCGGGCTGAACCACCCCGATCTGCCCCAAAGCCTGTCCATTCACGCTAAGCGTCCCGTCGCCGCCCACATCAATGGTTGCTGCGTCCGGTGGAATGAAGACTGGGGCCCCGTTGCTGTCCAGTACGCGGTGCCCATCCATCGTCACCAGATCGCCATTGGCGTCCGGTGAAAAGCTGCCCGCCCGGGTCAGACGGTTGCCGGACGGAGTTTCAACCAAGAAAAATCCACTGCCTTCGATTGCAAAATCGAATTGCCCACCGGTTTCCGTCAGCACGCCTTGCGAAAAAGACGTGTTGCGCGCCTGAGCACGGCTCATGGACAGAGAGGGGCTGCCGGGAAGGTCCCGCACAAACTCGGAAAACACCAAACCCTGCTGGCGGTAACCCGTCGTGTGCGCATTGGCGATATTGTTCGCGACCAGGCGCATTTCGTTCATCAGCCCGGTTTGACGGGACAAGGTGACGTAGGCTGTATCCATCAGCGGCCTCCTGCAATCAGCGGAACCAGTGTCGAGGTGAAGAATGTGACCAGCGTCTGCGTCATGAACCCCATCGAGACCCAGAACACGATGACGATGGCCACCAACTTGGGAACGAAGGTCAGGGTCATCTCCTGAATGGACGTCAGGGCCTGGAACAGGCCCACGGCCAAACCCGTGACCAGCGCAACCGTCAGAATCGGAACTGATGTGATCACGGCAATCCACAGGGCCTGACGCACGACGTCATAGAACAGACCTTCGCTGAGCATCGTTCAGACCGGCATCCGCAGAATTTCCTGGTAGGCCTCAACGACCTTGTTGCGCACGACAACCGCTGTTTCGACCGCAAGTTCGGTCTGGGCCAGTGCCTGCACGAGGGCATGTGGGTCGGCCTGACCAATCATGGCCGCATTGGCGACCTCTTCGCTGTGTTTCAGGGTTGCCGCAAAGTCCTGAAAAGTTGCGCGTAGCCCTTGTGCCGCGCCATTTGCTCCCGGATCCGCTTGGGTGGCCGGGCGGGCATGCGCATAGCTCTGAGCCGCGGTGATCGATCGGATATCCATTCTGGCTTTCCTTTATTTTCTCAACAATTCCATGAGGCTGGCCGACATCTGTCGGGTCTGGTCGAACATCTTGAGGTTTGCTTCGTAACTGCGTTGCGCCTCACGCGCGTCGGCGATCTCGACCATAAGATCGACATTGGACCCTGCGTAGTATCCGCTGGCGTCCGCCATCGGGTGACTGGGATCATAGATCCGGGGCAACGCCCGCCGGTCCAGCCTGACCCGACCGGCCTGAACCAGATCAGTGCCGTCCTTCTGCACCGTCTCGAAAGGAACCGATTTGCGCCGGTAACCCGGAGTATCCGCGTTCGAGATGTTTTCCGAAACATGGCGTAGGCGCGCAGCCTCCGCCCGCAGCGCGCTGGCGGTGACGGCAAGGGACTTGGAGAAATCGCTCATGACGGCCTCCTCACGCCTTGCCCAGACTGGTACGCAGGATCCCGATCGAGGACTTGTAGATGGCCAGCGCGCGCTCATGCTGTCGCTTGACCTCGACCGCATTCAGCATTTCTTCTTCAAGCGAAACACCATTGCCATTGGGATCGACGGCGCCGCCGCGCATATGTTCGGCCCAAGTCATCCCCCCCGGCCCGACGCCGTTCAAATGACCTTCGCGGGTCGCGCTCATTGCGCTGGTGGCACTGGATTTTTCAAAGGCTTCCGCGAAAGGCTCAATATCGCGAGCCAGGTAGCCGGGCGTATCCGCATTGGCCATGTTGCGCGAGATGACGGCCTGCCGTTGTCCGGCGTGGGTTGCCAGGGCGTACGCAACTTTAAAAACGTTCAGGTCCGAGAACATCGGGGCTTCTCCCTCGATCAATTTCAATCAAGGCTTAACCCCGATTCCTTTAGAAACCGTTTTCAGAAACCAATTGGAGCCGACGCCATGTCCGACCTCGATCCCTCGATTCTGAAGTACCAGTTCGAACGGCTTTCTCCAGTGCGGCACATGGGTCTGGTCGCTGGTGTTTCCGGTGGGGTGATCGAGGTCGAAGGGCTGGCGGAACACGCGCGCATCGGCGACCATCTGATTTTGCGGCGACGCGACGACCAGCCCTTGGCTGGCGAAGTGTTGCAGGTCGAGGCCGGAGCCGTTCACATGCTGCCTGGCGCAGCCCCTGACGGCGTTCGCCTGGGGGACAGGGTCTATCTTGAGCCGACTCCGGTTTTTGCACCCGGTTTGCATTGGCTTGGTCGCGTGGTCGATCCGTTCGGCAAACCGCTGGACGGCAAACCACTTCTGCCCGGGACGCAGGCCCGCAACGTGATGTCCGCGCCCCCCCGGGCCGTCGACCGCAAACCGCTGGGAGACCGTATGGCCACCGGGTTGGCGATTTTGAACACCCTGCTTCCGATCGTCCAGGGGCAGCGTGTCGGCCTTTTTGCGGGGTCGGGTGTGGGAAAATCAAGTTTGCTGGCAACGCTGGCCAGATCCATGCAAGCCGATGCAGTGGTCGTCGCGCTGGTGGGCGAACGCGGGCGCGAAGTGAATGAATTCGTCGAGACGGCGTTGGGCGCCGAAGGTATGGGGCGCTCGATCGTGGTTGCGGCCACGTCCGACCAATCAGCTCTGGCCCGCCGGCGCTGCGCCTGGTCTGCGATGACAGCGGCCGAGTTTTTGCGGGATCAGGGTCTGAGCGTTCTGTTCCTGTGCGACTCTGTCACCCGGTTCGCCGAGGCGCATCGCGAGATCGCCGTCGCCATGGGTGAGGCCCCGTCCCTGCGGGGTTTTCCGCCTTCGGTCACACCGATGATCGCCGGCCTTTGTGAACGCGCCGGCCCGGGAACCGCCGATCAGGGCGACATCACCGCCGTGTTCAGCGTTCTGGTCGCGGGTTCGGACATGGATGAACCGGTGGCCGACATCCTGCGCGGCGTTCTTGACGGGCATATCGTGCTAAGTCGCGAGATCGCCGAGCGAGGGCGCTTTCCAGCCATCGCGCTCAGCCGTTCGGTCTCGCGCTCTTTACCGGCTGCGGCGACACCCGAGGAAAACAAGCTGATCACCGAAGCCCGCCGGTTGGTCGGAAGCTACGAGCAGTCCGAAGTGATGATCAAGGCGGGTCTGTACACGCCGGGCACGGACCCGCTCCTGGATCAGGCGGTTCGCATCCATGACGAGCTTGATGGCTTTTTCGGCAAACTCGATCCGGACGGAGTCCAGAACAGTTTCAACCGCCTTTCGGTCATCCTGCGCCGGGCCAGCGCCGGGATGGTCCAATGATGGGTCGGCAAAGGTCTGAACAGTTTTAGATATTAAGCCGCCCTTAATCCCCGCGCTGTTAATCCAATGGGTGGGTGAAAAAGGGTGGTTTAGATGGGTGCGCAATCAAATGCGGCGCCGATCATCATCAAGAAGAAGCGCGTTTCGGGTGGCGATGGCCATCACGGCGGCGCCTGGAAGGTCGCGTATGCGGACTTCGTGACGGCCATGATGGCGTTCTTCATGTTGATGTGGCTGTTGAACGCAACGACAGAAAAGCAACGCAAGGGTTTGGCGGACTACTTCTCTCCGACAATTCCGATCAATCCCGTTTCCGGCGGGGGCGACGGGGCCTTTGGGGGCGACAATATGTTCTCGGAGAAAACCATGGTGATGGACGGCTCGGGAGCGACGAACAAGAACCCGACCGAGGCCAAGCGCGCGCGGGGTTCGACCGGTGTGGATGCCGATGGCGGCGGGCGCGGCGCGTTCGAAGACTTCTCGTCTCTCGAGGCTCGGCTGCTGGGGCGCTCCGGCGAAAGCATGGTGTCCCAAAAGGCCTTGAAGCATATTGTCACTCGAGTGACGGACGAGGGTCTGATCGTCGAGCTGTTCGATACCGAAGATGAGCCGCTGTTCGAGAGAGGTTCCGATTCTCCAACGCAGATGATGCGTGCACTGGTACTGCTGGTTGCACGTTCATCGGACATGGTGATGAATTCCATCTCGGTCGAGGGTCACGTGCATTCCTCTCCGGTGGTTCTGGCCCGAAATCCGTCGTGGGATCTGTCGACTTCGCGCGCGCAGGTGGTACGGCAGATGCTTCAGGACAAGGGGGTCGGCGCCAAACGGCTTGAACGGGTCACGGGTCATGCCGATCGCAAGCTGGCGGTGAAAAACCCGATGGCGGCCCGCAACAACCGGATCGAGATCGTGTTTCTACGCAATCCCTGAGATCGGAGGATATCTGGCATTTTACTTGTTAGCGCGCTGTTAAGGCCCAGCGCGTTAGCTGTTGCGGGAACGATTTACGCAACAGAAGGGCGTGCCGATGACAATTTCCTCTTCGCTGAATGCCGGTGTGGCCAGCTTGAAGGCCAACGCGAACAGGTTGGCGACCATATCGGACAATATCGCCAACTCTTCGACCTACGGTTACAAGCGGGTTGAGACGGATTTTCATTCGATGGTGACGTCGGGCCAGGGCGGAAGCTATTCGGCGGGCGGCGTCCGGACCACCAGCCAGCGACTGATCGATCAGCGTGGCTCGCTGGTTACCACCAACAACTCAACCGACCTGGCCGTGCGCGGCCGGGGCATGCTGCCGGTTCGCCCAAGTTCCCAGATCGGAACCGATTCAAACGAAATGCTTCTGACCACCACCGGATCCTTCCGAACCAATGCGGAAGGGTATCTGGTTACCGAGTCCGGACTTGTGCTGCTGGGCTGGCCCGCCAACGCCGATGGGTCCATTCCCAACGTTTCGCGCGACACACCCGCAGCGTTGCAGCCGGTTCAACTCAGCGTCAATCAATTGTCCGGCTCGCCGACCACCGCAATGAACCTGCGCATGAACCTGCCCGCCACGGCCACCGATGCCGGCGCACCTGGTGACACGCAGCCCTTGTCCGTCGAATATTTCGACAATTTGGGCAAACCCGAGAATGTCGATATCGAGCTTGTCCCGACGGTGCCGGCCGCCGGGTCCAGCAACGAATGGACGATGATCTTGCGCGACTCCGCTTCGGGCGGTGCCGTGATCGGTGAATATACGCTGACATTTACGGACAGCAGAACCGCAGGCGGTACCCTTGCCAGTGTGACCACCGTGTCCGGTGGCACCTATGATCCGACCACCGGCAGCTTTGTCGTCAACGTCGCCGGCGGCCCGATGGAGGTCAATATCGGTCTGATCGGTGACAGCGATGGAATCACTCAACTGTCCGACACGTTTGCGCCGGTTTCGATCACCCGGGACGGATCCGCAGTCGGGACCATGTCCAGCGTTCAGGTCGATGAAAACGGATACGTCTACGCGCTGTATGACACGGGCGTCACCCGTCGGATGTACCAGATACCGCTGGCGGACGTCCCCAACCCGAATGGGTTGACCGCACTCGACAGCCAGACATATGCGCCGTCTCGCGACAGTGGAACTTATTTCCTGTGGGATGCCGGCGAAGGTCCGACGGGCGAATTGATTTCCTTCGCGCGCGAAGAGTCGACGACCGACGTTGCGACTGAACTGACGTCGATGATCCAAACCCAGCGCGCCTATTCGTCAAGCGCAAAGGTGATCCAGACAGTCGACGAGATGTTGCAGGAAACAACCAACATCAAGCGCTGATCTGAACCTGCAAAGCGGAAAGGAACGGCCTCATGAGCATGTCAACGGCCCTGAATAACGCGCTGGGTGGGCTGGGCGCGGCAAGCCGCGGCGCCGCCGTCGTCTCGGGCAACATAGCCAATGCGCTGACGCCCGGCTACGCCAAGCGGACGTTGGAGCTGACCACCAACTCTATTTCCGGCAACGGCGTCAGGGTCGTGGGAATCACCCGCCATCAAGATCCTGTTCTGATGGCGAACCTGCGCGCGGCAACGGCGGATAACGCGGCGGCCTCGGCAATCTCGGAGTTTTACTCGCAATTCGAAGCATTGGTCGGTACCCCCGATGACGGCAGATCGATCGCGGTATCTTTGAGCGCATTCGAGAACGGCTTGATCACGGCCGCAAGCAATCCCGGCTCGGTCGAGCGTCTGGATCTGGCGGCGCGCGCAGCTAGGGATCTGGTTGCCGATTTGAATAAGGCGTCCGACGGCCTCAGCAAGATGCGTTCTGACGCGGACCGAACAATCGGTACGTATGTCGAAACACTGAATGCAACCCTGAAAGATATCGAAGCGTTGAATGCCAAGATCCCGGCTGTTGAGAACGCGGGCGGCGATATCAATGGGTTGCTGGATCAACGCCAGGTTCTCATTGACCAAGTCAACCAGCTGGTTCCGGTCAATGTCGTGGCGCGCGACAACAACCGCGTCTCGCTGTACTCCGACGGTGGGCTGATACTTCTAGAAGGATCAGCCGCAGAGTTCGCGTTCTCGGTCACCGGTAATACCAAACCGCACATGACCGTAGGAAACGGACTGCTGTCCGGGCTCGAACTCAATGGACGGCCAGTCCGCACATCCGGTGATTCCGCACATATCCGCGGCGGCGCTCTGGCAGCCCAGTTTGACATTCGCGACGTGTTGGCCATCGACGCGCATGAGGACCTGGACGCAGTTGCGCGCGATCTGATCGAACGGTTCGAAACTGCCGGCCTGGACCCGACCGCGATGCCGACTGATCCAGGCTTGTTCACCGATGCCGGTTCGCGTTTCGATGCCGCGGCGCCGGCGGGGCTCGCGTCCCGTCTTGAGCTCAACCCGATTGTCGATCCAGATGCCGGCGGCGACAGTTGGAAACTGCGCGCGGGGTTGGGAGCCGTTGCACCCAACGACCCCGGCGAGGCAACCCAGCTGCAGGCTTTTGGCGCCGTATTGACCACGCCGCGCCCTGCCCCAGCTTTCGGCACAGGGGCCCTGCGGGCCAGTGAGGTGTCGGCGGCGCTTTTGTCCAAAGCTGGCACAGCTGCCCATACCGCTCAATCACGCCAAAGCTACGCATCCAACGCGCAACTCCAAATGGAACAGTTAGTGGCCGAGCAAGGCGTGGACAGTGACACCGAATTGCAGCGCATGATGCAGATTGAACAGGCCTATGCCGCCAATGCGCGGATCGTCACCGTTGTCGACGAATTGATGGATTTGCTGCTGAGGATGTAACCATGACCTTGAACTCGATTGGTGATCTGGCCCGCGGTCTGACCTTGCGTGCGCGCAGCACCGAGATCAAAACGCAGATCGAAACCCTGTCCTATGAAATGTCTACGGGTCAAACCGCTGACATTTCTGGGCGTCTCAGTGGCGATTACTCGCATCTGCTGGACCTGGATCGAAAAATTGCACAGCTGGACGCCTTCTCTACGGCGACCGCCGAGGCAAATCTGTTTGCTGATGCCATTCAGATCAGTCTCGAGACATTTGAGACCTCGATCGGCGAGGTTTCGGCTTCTCTGCTCGCGTTTGGGACGTCCAACCAAGCGACTTCGCATGCTCAGGCCTCGGCTCAGGCGCGCAACGAACTGGACACGATGATTTCTTCACTGAACACGCGGGTCGGTGGCCGCAGCTTGTTCGCGGGAACCGCCACGGACACCTCTCCGTTGAAGTCGACGGACACGCTACTGGCTGCGCTGCGAACCGAATTGGCAGGGCTGACAACCCTGACCGATATTCGCCAAGCGGCCGAAGATTGGTTCAATGATCCTGCCGGATTCGAGGCAGTCATGTACAACGGGTCCAACACGACCCTCGTACCAATGCAGATTTCGGAGACCGAGCGGGTGAACATGCAGTTCACGGCCAATGATCCGAAACTTCGGGATGGATTACGTGATGTCGCGCTTGCGGCCTTGGCGACGGAGGGCGCGCTGGGATGGCCGCCAGACCTGCAGACTGCCTTGTTCACCGATCTGGGCGTGGCTCTGGCCAACACCAAGGATGACGTCGTGACGATGCGCGCTCAGATCGGAGCGGTGCAAGCCCGCATCGAACAGACCGAAACACGAAATGCGGCGGCCAGGACCAGTTTTGAATACGCGCGCAACGAACTTGTCGCCGCCGATCCCTACGAAACTGCGGCACACCTGCAGACCGTGCAGTTCCAGCTCGAAAGCCTCTATTCGGTCACTGTCCGCAACTCGACCCTATCATTGGTGAATTTCCTGAGATGAGACTTCTGGCCTTCCTTCTGATCATGCTGCCTTCGGTGGCGGTTTCCGGGGCTGTCCGGCTCAAGGATCTAGTGAATTTTGACGGTGTGCGCGGCAATGACCTCGTGGGATATGGCCTTGTCGTTGGACTGAACGGAACCGGTGACGGGCTGCGCAATTCTCCGTTCACCGAAGAAATCATGTCGAACATACTGGAACGGTTGGGTGTAAACGTCACTGGCGAGGACTTTCGCCCCAAGAACGTCGCCGCCGTTCTTGTCACCGCCACCCTTCCGCCCTTTGCGAGGGTGGGTGGGCAGATCGATGTGACCGTTTCGGCGATCGGAGATTCCAAAAGCCTGCTGGGCGGCACGCTCGTCATGACACCGTTGAACGCCGCGGATGGGCAGATCTACGCAGTTGCGCAGGGAACCGTTCTGGCAGGCGGTGCAGTCGCCGAAGGTGACGCTGCATCGGTTGTTCAAGGGGTCCCGACATCCGGTGTCATCCCCGCCGGGGCCCGGGTCGAGCAGGAGATCGATTTTGAACTGTCAGGCCTTTCCCAATTGCGGTTGGCCCTGCGCGAGCCGGACTTTACGACCGCAGGCCGGATCGAAGCGGCCATCAATCGCGAGTTCAATCGCGCCGTTGCAGTCATGCGCGACTCGGGCACGGTGGAATTGAGCATCCCGGAAACGCGGGCCCCTTCCACCGCGCATGCGATCGGCCGGATCGAAAACATCCTGATTGAACCCGAAACCAAGGCTCGTGTGGTTGTTGATCAGCGCTCCGGCACGATCGTCATGGGGCAGGAGGTCCGAATTTCACGTGTCGCGGTTTCTCAAGGCAACCTGACACTTCGGGTAGAGGAATCTCCGATCGCCGTTCAGCCCAACCCCTTTGCCAGAGGGGAGACCGTTGTTGTGCCGCGAACCATCGCAGGGATTGAGGAGGACGCCGGCACCGGGTTGGCAGAAATCCCCGAAGCGACGACGCTGTCGCAGGTGGTTGCCGGCCTGAACGCGTTGGGCGTGTCCCCGCGGGATATGATCGACATTCTCAAAACCATCAAAGCCGCCGGAGCCCTTCACGCCGAGTTTGTCGTCAGATAGCGGTCCGCATAGGCAGGAAGCCGACTTTCGGACAAATTCCCGGTTCCGTTCTATTTTGACTTCCAACTGTCCAGCCAGCGCCGGAAGCTGGACCTTCGTTCGTCGATCGCATCCCCAGCGGCGTAGAGACCATCCTCGACGCTTTCAAGCATGGGGTCGATGCGGGCTTCGCGGAACCTGCGCCAACGCACCCAAAGCGCCCAGACGATGGCAAAAAAAACGGTCAGGAAAATGATGTTGAACCAGGGAATGATGCGGACATCCGGTCCTTCGACATGTTTGATGAAGATGGCATTCGGGAAGATCGACAGAAACTCGTTGCGCCAGCCGTAGTGGGTCACGACAACCCAATCCGGATCATCCTTGTCCGAGATCGCGTCGTTGGCTTCGGTGTAAAGGTTGGCGGTATCGAACTTAAAATAGGGTGGCCAGCCCCAGCTGGTATCTTCGTTCCGATAGACGATCGGCTTGCCGTTCGCCCGCACGGCTTGGATGAACTGCACATCGCGGTTCGAAAGGCTGGTCGACTGATCATCGGGCTCGGACCAGAAAATGCGGGTCCAATCCGTCAGATCCTGCCGCTCTTCGTAGGTGTTTACGATGCGGACAATGTCGTGCTGCGGCAGCGAGTATTGCAGGATCGCACCCAGCGTGATCCAGAAAATCAGGATGAACGCCCATTTGATGTAGACCATTCCCAAAACCTCACATGTAGTTCACGACATAGATCAGCGCGGCGATCGCCACCCAAGGCACGATATAAACACCCAGGATCAGTTTGCGACGGAACGAATTGTCATAGACATGCAATCCGCGTTCGACAAAGGCTTCCTTGTTGCCGGTCTTGCCCTTCTCTTCCCACCACGTCTCAAGCTTTTGCCGCCGGACGCGACGCGAGTAAAGTGACAAGGCAAAGTAGGCAATCGTCTGAACGACAAGCAAACCGAGAAACAGGCGCATTGCTCCGAACATATCACTCTTTCCTTACCGCGCCCCAAGGGCCGACCCGTGCGATCACCGCCTCGCTGACCCGGTCCTCGCCACTCATGTCGGGCTCATGCCCGAACAGTGCGGCGCGGGCCCCGGCCTTGTCCACTTGATATTCACGGGCAAGAAACTCGGCCACATAGGCCTTTTTTGGCTCCGGCCAGCCACCATACGTTCGGTAGAACAGTTCCTTGTGGCAAATGAACATCTGGCGCGGGTCCAGTGGGGCAAGCTCGGCCAGCAGCATATTCACAAGATCGCGGTTTGGGGTATTGGCGGCGCGCAGCGAATAGAAATAGGCCGGATGATCCGAAGTGATACGCGGCCAAGGCCCGCCATCTGTCGCCCAGCGCAACAATTGCGCGAGGCCATGATAGGCTTCGGGCAAGCGATCCGCGTGGTTGCGCGCCAAACGCCGCATGTCGCTGCGGTCCAGCCCGGTCAGATCAATGCCCGCATCCGCGGCGGCGTCAACGGTCAGAAAGTCCATCTTCTGTTGCAGGATCGCGGCGGCATCCACGCCGCGGGCCTTGACGATCGGCTCGACCAGATCGTTGTAATTCAGAAATTTGGCAATCTGGTTTCGCTGCGACGGATCAAAGACATATTTGATCGGCAAATCCTCTGGCCTTTCACCCATGCAGATCGCCGCCGGGTGATCCAGATCCGGGAACAGATACATGCCGCCGAAATGCGCCGTCCAGAAGTTGTGCTGTTCAAACACGGTGTGGCGCAGCCGGACAGGGTTGCGGGTGACATCTCCGGTCTCTTTCGCCGTTTCGATCATCTTCGCAATCAGCACATCGTCGAACCAGGCGTCTTCTTCGGTCTTGAACCGCTCGACCATGCCTGCCAGCTGCTCGGCTTTGCGCAGGGTGCCGCCCACGGTGTCGGCCTCGATTTCAATATTGCGCAGGTTCAGCAGGTCGCGCGGCGTCGTGAGTTTGAAGACCGAGTTCACCAGCTCTCCGGCCACCGCATCGGTGGCGGTCAGGGCGAACAACTGCGCCTCGTTCATCTCGATGAATTCGCGTAGGATATCGCGCGAGGTCGAGAATTTGACGTTCAGCAGAGGCGCGCGTTTCTGCTCGGTCGTCAGCAGAATGAACTGCCGGTTGACCCCGTTGGGGTTGAGGTAGAGCGGGTCGTCCAGTTCAATCCCCACCTCGGGCGAATACCCCGAGATATCGACATGGAAATCCGTCAGCGCCGTGGTCTTGCCCGCCAGATGTTGCAGCGCGCGGTTATACCGCTCGACCAGAGCCGGGCTGGAGATGTGGACGAGATTGCCGAACATCAGGCCTTTTTCGATGAGGCGAATCATGAAGCGAGCCTTTGTTCAGTTGGCAGCCAATCGATTGATGACAGATAGCTATCCATCATGATGCAGCTCTGTTCTCGACGAAAGCCACTTTGAGCCTTCGTACCAAACCATAAAAAGTCACTGGAATCCAAATAAGTATCGCCCAAACTGACCAACCGAATTTTTCCAGAATCGGACAAGGTAAGCCGCTTGTGAGGGGGTCGCCACAAGTCTCCGAGACAGCGAAACCCGTTGCATAAAGAAGGGCGATGACCGTCAATACAGACATAAGCGAGATCGTGATCACGACATCGATTACCAACGCCAAAAGAATATGTAGCCTTTCGAGCGGCTTGAGCCAAAAGAGAGACACACAAATATAGCTCAATAGAGAAAGTACTAATAAAGCAACGAAGTAGGGTAAGAAAAAGCTCCAAAAGCTCACCCCTTCCCCTCCAGATATCGCCGCTTGGCCTCTTCCATCCGGCCCATCTCGCGGACGGCGTTTTCGATGGCGACCTCGTCGCTCTTGTCGGCATATCGGAACTCGCTGTCGGCGTAGCGATTGATCTCCTGGATCACCATGTCCACAGTGATCGGCTGGCGCAGGTCCTCGATCATCGCCTTCTTTGTGTCGTAGTCGCGGAACAGGAACAGGTCGGGGTTCTCCATCCATTCGTCGGGCAGTTCGAAATCCATCGCACGGACCTTGACTGCGTCGGTGATGTTCTTGATCGCGCGGCCGGTGAACCGCTCATCGGCCTGTTGAATCGCCTTGAGGTAGGTGCCCAGCTTCGCAATCGTGTCCATCTGGCCGATCTCGCCTGAGACCCGGTCATAGACCTGCAGCAGAGCGTCCTCATGCGGGCGGGAGTGGCTTTCGAAGCTGGCGGCGACGGCCTTTTTGATTTCTTGGGCGGCATAAGCGTCGTGTTCGCCCAACGGGATGTCGTGGTTGCGCCCCATCAGCAGGTGAAGGATGTCGATGTAATCCTCGCGCGTTTGCGGCCCGTCCACCAAGAACCGCGCACCCGCCCGCTGGCGCAGGGCGTCGTCCACGTTTTCAGGGTAGTTAGAGAACATGCCAAAGGTGCAGTTGCCGCGCACCACGGTGTTGGCGCCGGCAAAGCTCTCCATCAGCACGGCGGTGATTTCCAGCTGACCGGCTGACGACTGCCGGTCGCCGCGTTTGCCGGCCAGCTGATCGATATCGTCGATCGTGCCAAAGCCGATGACCGAGGGGTCGATGATCGTGTTGATGAACGCCTTGGCGTTCTGGCCGGATTTGCCCTGATAGCTGTCGATATTGTCGGTGCTCAGGTTCTGATAGCGGAACGGATAGCCTGCATTCTGGCAATAATCATTGATCAGCCCGGCCATCATCTGGATCAGAGTGGTCTTGCCGGTGCCCGGTTTGCCGTCGCCCATGAAGGTAAAGATAAACCCGCCAAGCTCCGCGAACGGGTTCAGGCGACGGTCAAAATCATAAGCCATCAGCATTTTGGCCAGCTTCATGGCCTGATATTTGGCGATATGGTTGCCCACCACCTCGTTCGGTTTCTTGAACGTCATGGTGAGCGTGGTGGATTTGGCTTTCGACGCGGGCTCAAATCCCCGGATCGTCAGATCGTCGGCCTCGATATGCCAGGCGGCGTTCTGGAACGGGGCCAGATGGCCAGCCGTTTGCGCGCGCAGAGCAGCTTTTTCCATCAGTTGCTCTGCATAGGCACTGGTGGCCGCGATCAGATGGGCATCATCGGGCGCGTGCTTGGCCAGAACCTGATCCAGCTCCCAAAGGGCACCGTGCAGGGCGAGTTGGCCGTTGTCTGTCAGGACCTCATCGATTTCACCGATTTCGACCGTGGTCTCACCCAGATGCGAGGACATCAAATAGGCCAACGCATTGCCGAAGGTGTGCAAGGTGATCAACGCTTCGGCGGTCAGCAGATCCGAGAATTCGGTCTTGCGCGCGGCGGCAAGATCTCCGGCCAGATTGGCGCGTTTCAGATCGGCCAGCGGGGTCTGGTCCGCATAGGTTTCGGCCACCGCCAAAGCGATGGCAATCGCCCGGCGGATCGCCTGCTGTGTGGTCGCCTGCTGCGGGGACACCAGCGCGTCGCCGTCATCCGCGGCCTCTATCCGTTCGACCAGTTGCACCCCATCGGCCCGCGCAGTGCGGCGGGTTACCAACCCCGGCGTGGTCGACCGGAACCGCCGTCCCGTCGACACACCCGGTGACCGTTCGACGGCGGCCTCGGCGGGTTTGGCTATGCGCGGCGCATGCTCGAACCCGTTCAGCAACGCGGTGGCGGCAGGATAGTGCTTGCGAATATCTTCTTCGCGCAATTCCATCTGGTCTGACGTCAAACTCATTTCAAAATCGCCTTTGTATTATCAATATCGCAACACCTGCCCGGACTTGCTGACCACAAACTTGCGCACATCCGCAAAGCCTGGCGGATTGCGTTCGGCCAGAACCTGGAACGGACGCTGGGGAAGAATGATCGAGCGCTGGGTACGCGTGGCCCCGGTCTCGGCCCCCTGTCCGCCGAAGGGGTCCAACGCAAAGACCTCGCGCTCGACGGTCGAGAACCATCCGGCGCGTTCTTCGATGACCTCTTCGCTGTGCAGTTCTTCGGTGGTCCAGGCCAGAGCCCAATCCTGCCCCTCGGGGGCTTGCGCGTCCTCCAACACCTGCCGCAGGGGGCCGGATTGCTCGGTATAGGCCGAGGAATACATCGGGCCCACATGGATGCGGCGCAAATGTTTGGGGTGCAGGTCGTCGAAATCCTGATCGAACCCCTTGGCGATGGTCACCAGTTTCAAGCCACCAAGCGACTGCGCCATCAGATGCGCCTGCACTTCGGGCCAGCGACGCTGGTCCTTGGGCAGGGCCGTTTTGCCGCTGTCCTCCAACTGCATCAGGTAGATGACCGGCAGGTTGATCTGGCTGTCATAGACCGCCCAATGAATCAGGAATTTCCGCCGCTCGCCCTCGGTCTCGATCCAATGGCATTCCGGGTCATTGCGAGCCCAGAACAGCTGACCTTTCAACAATTCCTCGTAATAGAGCCTTTGGGACAGCGCGAATTGCAGCTTGGTGGGGATTTCCCTGTCACTGATGATCGTCCGCACCATCTCGGTTTTCAGGTCATCTTCCGAGGGCATATTCGCCAGATGTACCTGCGCCTGCTGCGCGTCATTGGCCATGGTCAGCAATTCAGCCGCCACCGGAAACCCGCTGTCGCGCTTGTCCATCGCGAGGCTGCCGAAGAACCGCCCGGTATCGCGCCCGACCAGCAGGTATTTCATGCTGAGCGCCCGGAACGTGTAGAGCAACCCCGAGAGGTAGCGCGACACGATCCGCACCTCTTGCTTTCTGATCGCGCCCTCGGCCTCCATCGTCGCGGCCACGCGCAGGAGGTGGACGGTGATCACCTCGAATTTGCGGAAATAGCGGCGCGAGGCAAAGGTATCGGTCAGGCCGACATGGTCTTGGGTGGGGTTAGTCATTTAGCTTATCGACCAATAGAAGGAATACCTCGAATGCCAACCAAAGTGCGCCCCAGACTGCGAACACGGCTGAAACTCCAAATGAGCCGAGCGCGAAGACCAATGGCACGAAGAACATCATCAATCTCAGATCGGGACCAAGGTATGCTGGAATCAATTGGGTCAGGTACCCGAACAGGATGAGAAGCGCCCCAAAGAGCGCAACGCCCACCGCTGAACTTAGCATCTTTAGCGGCGAACGGATCGCGTCCTCACCCCCCATACAAATTCTTATCATGCTTCTCAACAATCGAGGCGAACCGGCGGGCAAAGCGTTCG
The DNA here is from genome assembly GCF_056538625.1 of Ruegeria sp. BF8. Taxonomy (NCBI): domain Bacteria; kingdom Pseudomonadati; phylum Pseudomonadota; class Alphaproteobacteria; order Rhodobacterales; family Roseobacteraceae; genus Ruegeria; species Ruegeria sp. BF8. The sequence goes on from NZ_JBQFTL010000004.1 coordinate 348,703, forward strand.
TCTGCCTTGGCTTTTTTCTCCAGTACGTCGCGGGCGAAGACCATGTGGTCCTCATGCGCCTCAAGCATGTCGGCCATTTTCTGATTGGTCGCGGTGCCGATGGCGGCCATGGCAGTCTGCGCCTCTTGGTCTGTCTGCACACCGATCTCGTTGATGCGGTGGGCCACGTCCTGCTGCTGCGCGGTTTTCAGCGATTTGGTCAGGGCGTCATACAGCACCACGCGTTGCTGCGTGTCTGTCTGCAGCTTGTTGATCAGAACCATCTGCGTCGCCGCCTGGTTCTGCAGTGAATCGACCCAGGTCTTGCCCTTTTCGATATAGCGCTCAAGCGTCTGGGACTTGGCCAGCTTCACCTGTTCTTCCTGAACCTTGGCGTTGTATTGCTTGTTCAGCTCGGCCAATTCAGACTCAAACTGGGTGCGCGCGGCGGCGTCCTGTTCGACGCTGATCTTGTTTTCCAGCGTGATGATCGTCGGATCCATGCCCTGAATCTCTGCGCGCAGCGCCTCGAGTTCCGCCACGGTCGCCTCGCGGTCATCCAGCGTGACGGTCAGGTTGTTCTCCACCTTCACGCGCTGCTCTTCAAGCACGGCCAGTTGTCCTTCCAGCAGCTTCACGATCACGTCGGATTTGGCGATCAGGTCCTGCAGCTTGTCGTCGATATTGGCTGAGCGCATCCGTTCTTGGCGCATGGACTCGGATTTACCCTTCGAGAAGATGCCCACGAACGATTCCCACCCGGTCTTGGAGCGCATCGCGTCGAAATCCTTGGAAAACGCGCTGGTGACGTCGTCCAGCCCCATGATCAGTTCGGCGATGTTTGCGTTCATCACCTCGGTATGGGCGTGCACGTCTTCAAGCGTGGCATTTTCGATGTCGATATCCGCTTCGGCCGTTCCGATCTTGGCGCGTGCGGCCTCGATCCGCGAGGTCAGCCCTTCGATCTGCGACTGGCTTTCACGCACCTTGGCCTGGGTTTCCTCGATCAATGCTTCGAATTGCTGGTTCGACATCTGTCCAATCCTTGTTTTTCTTATCTACCCAACAAGATAGGAAATGTTATAACGATTTACATCCCCCTGGGTCTCTCAAATCACCGGAACTTTGGCAAAACCCTATCGAAAAAGATAGGCGTCAAAACCAACAGCTGGCTGGCTTTTGATGCTTTCCGGCCCTTGCATCGCACGCCGATCTATTTTTTGATCAAATCTGGATTGATTGACGCCCCCGGGTGGCCCTAGACATGTTCTGCGCCACCTGATTGGGTACGCGCAAATTCTTTCCCTGCCCGGAGGCCGACCCATGCTGGATACCACGACCGACCTGAAATCGCTTTTGAAGAACCCCGACCTTCTGGTCACCAAGGCCTATATCGGCGGGCAATGGGTCGATGGTGACAACGGCACCTTTGCCGTCACCAATCCGGCCCGCGGCGACGTGATCGCCGAGGTCGCGGATGTCAGCCGCGCCCAGGTGGCCGGTGCCATCGCGCAGGCCGAGGCCGCACAGAAGGAATGGGCCAAGCTGACCGGCAAGGAGCGCGCCACGATCCTGCGCCGGTGGTTCGACCTGATGATGGAAAACGCCGAGGATCTGGGCAAGATCCTGACCGCCGAGCAAGGCAAGCCCCTGGCCGAGGCGGTGGGCGAGATCGCCTATGGCGCCTCCTTCATCGAATTTTTCGGCGAAGAGGCCAAGCGGGTCTATGGCGAGACCATCCCCGGCCATCAGCGCGACAAGCGGATCATGGTGCTGAAACAGCCGATCGGGGTGGCGGCCTCGATCACGCCGTGGAACTTCCCCAACGCGATGATCACGCGCAAGGCGGGCCCGGCACTGGCCGCCGGCTGCGCCTTTGTCGCGCGCCCGGCCACCGAAACGCCCCTGTCGGCGCTGGTGCTGGCGCTGCTGGCCGAACAGGCCGGCATTCCGGCGGGTGTGTTCAACGTGGTGCCCTCGTCACAGGCCAGCGAGATCGGCAAGGAGTTCTGCGAGAACCCCGGCGTGCGCAAGCTGACCTTTACCGGCTCGACCGAGGTGGGCCGGATCTTGCTGCGTCAGGCCGCGGACCAGGTCATGAAATGCTCGATGGAGCTGGGCGGCAACGCGCCGTTCATCGTGTTCGACGACGCCGATCTGGATGCCGCCGTCGAAGGCGCGATGCTGTGCAAATTCCGCAACAACGGCCAGACCTGCGTCTGTGCCAACCGCATCTATGTGCAGGCCGGTGTCTATGACGCCTTTGCCGCCAAGCTCAAGGCCGCGGTCGAGGCATTGAAAATCGGCGACGGCCTGTCCGATGGCACAACGACCGGCCCGCTGATCAGCGACGAGGCGGTGGCCAAGGTGCAGGAGCACATCGCCGATGCCACGGCCAATGGCGGCGCGATCCTGACCGGTGGCCTGCCGCACGATCTGGGCGGCACCTTCTTCCAGCCGACGATCATCACCGACGTGACCCAGGACATGAAGGTCGCGCAGGAAGAGACCTTTGGCCCGCTGGCGCCTCTGTTCAAGTTCGAGGACGAGGACGAGGTCATCGCCATGGCCAATGACACGATCTTCGGCCTCGCCTCGTATTTCTACGCCAAGGATTTGAGCCGCGTGTACAAGGTGGCCGAGGCGCTGGAATACGGCATCGTCGGCATCAACACCGGCATCATCAGCTCGGAACTGGGCCCGTTTGGTGGTGTCAAGCAATCCGGCCTTGGCCGTGAAGGCAGCCACCACGGCATGGAAGACTATCTCGAGATGAAATACATCTGCATGGCGGTCTGATCGGACGGACCATGAGACAAGGGCGCCTCTGGGCGCCCTTTTTCTTTGCAACCGTCATGAAAAACCCCGCGTCCGGAGGAACGCGGGGTTGTGCGACAACCGAGGGAGGAGACGATCATCGCCGCTTGGGCGGTCTCAGCCTCAGTTCACGGGCTTGGCGTCAACCACGTCCTTTTCGATCGCCTTGGTCGAGGTGATCTCGATCCGGCGCGGTTTCAGCGCTTCGGGCACCTCGCGCTTCAGGTCGATGTGCAGCATGCCGTTTTCCAGGCTGGCGCCGGTCACGCGGACGTGGTCGGCCAGAGCAAAACGACGCTCGAAGGCGCGGGTGGCGATGCCGCGATGCAGATAGGTGCGCTTGGTGTCTTCGGTGGCTTTCTTACCGGCCACGACCAGCGCGTTTTCCTTGACTTCGATCGTCAGGTCATCTTCGGCAAAGCCGGCGACTGCGATCGAAATGCGATACGCATCGGCATCGGTTTTTTCGATGTTGTACGGGGGATAGCTGGGTTGTGACACTTCGCTGGTCATGACCCGATCCATGATGTCGGCAATCTGGTCAAAGCCGACGGTTGCACGGTGCAGTGGTGCAAAATCAAAGCTACGCATGTTCGTTATCCTCATGTTCAGAGCGATTTACGAGTTTTGCCCTCCGATTGGACGGGCGTTGGTCATCGTCGGACCCCGGTTTGGCTGCCCGACACACATGAAATGGGAAAGGATCTGGCTGAGTTCAAGACCCGCCGGAGCTGATGAATTTCGCGCCTGAGCTGGACTTGCCCGAGCCGACCTGCAGCCGCCGGATCTTGGCCTTTGGCTGCGGCGCATCCCGCCGCATGATGGCCTTGAGGTCCGAGACGATCCCCTCAAGTTCCATGCCGAACCCGACCTTCCGACGGCCGTCGGTACCAACCGCAGATACCACAGAAAGAATCTGCCAACGCGGCCCATTGCGGGCCAGAATTGCCGAACCGGAAGATCCAAACGTGACATCGCAATTGAAGGTAATCAAACCTTGGCGCCGCTCCAGAATCCGGCAGGACCGCTGGCGCGTGATTGCCTCGGATCGGCCGCGCCCGTACGAAGCGATGCTGATCTCATCCCCGGCGACCCGGCCACTGTGCAATGCAAATGGGTTGGCGACGGTATACGGGATCGGTTGATCCAGTCGCATCAGGGCGACATCGACCCGGACCATCTCGGGTGACAGGCCAACCCGTGGATCATAGTCCGGAAGGACGGCGATCTGCACGACCGTGCCTTCTGCAAGCGCATGTCCATCGCTCAAACCTGCGCGAAAGGTGACTTCGCCGGGTGCGTAGGTCCGGCCGGTGGCCTTGTCCGTCGCACAATGGGCTGCGGTCAGAACAAGATCCTGCGCGATCAGCGTGCCGGTGCAGAACGAGCGGTCTCCGATGTCCAACCGCCCGATCGCCTCCCAACCATACAGGTCGTCCCGATCGGTTAGCCGGCGCTTGCCACTGTCCTGGGCCACCGCCGACGCAGCAATCCCGGCCAAAATCAGGGCCAATGTCACGATACGGCAGGTCATGGCCGGACAAACCTTGCGCCGACGTTCTTTCCAGGCTCGAGCGTATTGCCGGAGGCGCCAAATCCATTCCCTGCGGACAGCTCGGTGCGCAGCACCTCCAGCGACTCTTCCAGCGCTGTTCCCAACGATACCCGCCGGCCTTCCAATTCGGCCTTGGCGGACACGACCGATACGATCCGGGGGTGATCCCCTGAGAACGAGAAGATCGGTGCGCCGGACGCACCCAAATCCACGTCACAGGACATGACCAGCACCCCCGATTGCTGCGCCATGACCGAGCAGACCTGTTGCAGCGAAGGGGCTTCTGCGCGGTTGTGGGCGTACGAAACCACTCCGACATCCTCGCCACGCGTTGGCCTGTAGCCGGTTTCAAACGGGATCACGGTCGTATTTCGGATCGGCTGCCACAACTCGATCAGCGCGACGTCGTGGCGCACGCGGCTGACAGATGCGGCGCGGTCATACTCGTATTCCGGATGAATGACCGCCTGGCGCGCCGTGCGATAGGCCGATGCGCGGCCATGTCGCCACCCCGCCAGAAACTCGATTTGGCCCGGATCAATTCGTTGGCGGGTTGCTTGGTCGAACAGGCAATGCGCTGCGGTCAGAACAAGGGTGGGTGAGATCAACGCGCCAGTGCAGAAGCCGGTGCCGTTGATGTTCAGCCGTCCGACCGCCATCCATTCGCGTCCGGAATCCGAGGTTTCAAGGCTTTGCAGCCCAGTATCCTGCGCCGTGGCTGCCAATGGCAGAACACATAACGCTATCGCCCTGATCCATGTGCGCACGCGGTTCTCCGGCATGAGGTATCGGCCAATCTACTTACGCGTGGCGTTTGGCGAAAATAGGGCAGAGCCGGACCGGGCCTAATCCGCACCAGACTGATGCGTCGGCGCATCAGGCCCGATCACCGCAGGATCGGAACCGAATCCGCAGACTGTCCGGCCCGATCCAGCGCAGGGGGCCGAGGCCCGCCTGTGGCCCAATCCAACAGCTCGACCGTATGCACGATGGGCAGTTGAGTACCTGATCCGATTTGCATCATACAGCCGATGTTCCCGGCCGCGATCAGATCGGGGTTCCTGGCCTCGAGCGTACGCACCTTGCGCTGTTTCAGCTTGGCCGAGATCTCGGGCTGCATCAGGTTGTAGGTGCCCGCGCTGCCGCAGCACAGGTGGCTGTCGGCGGGTTCGACCACCGTGTACCCCGCCTTTTTCAGCAGGTTCTTGGGATAGGTCTTGATCTGCTGTCCATGTTGCAGCGAGCAGGCCGCGTGATAGGCCACCGTCAGCTCCTTGTCGTCACCCTGTGGCAAGTCCAGCTGCATCAGGATCTCGCTGACATCCATGGCAATGCCCGACACCCGCGCCGCGTCCTCGGCCAGCGGATCGTCGTGGAACATGTGCCCGTAATCCTTGACTGTGGTGCCGCAGCCCGAGGTATTGATGACGATCGCATCCAGCCCCTTGCCGTCCATCTCGCGCGTCCAGGCGCGGATATTGGCGGCGGCGGTGGTATGGCTTTCGCGGGTCTTGCCCATGTGATGGGTCAACGCCCCGCAGCAGCCAGCGCCCTCGGCCACAACGACCTCGCAGCCCAGCCGGGTCAGCAGGCGGATCGTGGCATCGTTGATGTCGGTGTTCAGCGCCTTTTGCGCACAGCCTGTCATCAGAGCCACGCGTTTGATCGCCTGCCCCTTGGGCGCAAAGCTTTGTGGGTCGTCATTGCGGCTGACCGGCGGGATGTGTTTCGGCGCCATGTCCAGCATCGCCTTCAGGCGCGCGTCGGGCATCAGAAAGCGGAACGGCCGCCCCAGCTTGGCTCCGATCAACGCCCAGCGAAACCGCATCGGATAGGGCAGGATCCGTGCCAGAATCCACCGCAGCGCCCGGTCCGAGAAGGGGCGCTTGTAGCGGTTTTCGATATATTCACGCGCGTGATCGACCAGATGCATGTAATGCACGCCCGACGGGCAGGTCGTCATGCAGGCCAGGCAGGACAGGCAGCGGTCGATATGCTTGACGGTCTTTTCATCCGGCACACGCTCGTTTTCCAGCATGTCCTTGATCAGGTAGATGCGCCCGCGGGGGCTGTCCAATTCGTCGCCCAACACCTGGTAGGTCGGGCAGGTGGCGGTGCAGAACCCGCAATGCACGCAGTTGCGCAAAATCTCGTTTGCGCGGCGGGTGCCGGGGTCTTTCAACTGGTCTTCGGTGAATGTGGTCTGCATCGCCCTATCCCATCAGCCCGGGGTTGAACACGCCGCGCGGGTCGAATTTCTGTCGAATCCCCTGTGTCAGAGACGCAATTCCCTGCGGTTCCGGCTGGAACCGGCCCAGCCGGGCAAGGGTATCGGCCCCGGCCCGCACCAGCGTGGCGTGGCCGGAAAACGCGCCGATGCGCGCGCGCAGGTCGGTGCCTGCGGGCACCAGCGCCCAGATCAACCCGCCGCCCCAGTCGAACAGGGTCCGATCAGCCTCGGCCCGCGCGGCGATTTCGGGCGCGTCGCCGGGTTTGACCGAAATCCGCCAGACATCGCCGGGCGTGTCGGCGAAATCGGCCGCATCGCCGATCGTCTGCCACAGGGCGTCCGACGGCTCGATCGGATCAACCGCGCCGAACTGGCCCAGCAACTCCTGCAGGCGCCCGGTGCGATACGAGACCGATTCCGCAAACCCCTCGATCCGGATCAAGGCGCGCTGCTGCTGCGGATCATAGGCCGCGCCGGTGACCTCAAAGGGTGATTTCAGCGCCTCGGACAGGATGCGAACCGCAGTCGCGGCGTCCTTGGCGGGTACGGCCAGCGTCGCGCTGGCCTCGGGTTTGGGCAGCACTTTTAGCGACACCTCGGTCAGCACGCCCAGCGTGCCCCAGGACCCGGCCATCAGCTTGACCAGATCATAGCCGGTGACGTTCTTCATCACCCGCCCGCCATTCTTGATGATCTGCCCCTGCCCGTCGACAAAGCGCACGCCCAGCAGGAAATCACGGCAGGCCCCGGCCTGAATCCGGCGCGGCCCCGAGACGTTGGCGGCCACGACACCGCCGATCGTGGGCGCGCCCGAGGATCCCAGCAGGGCGCGATGGTCCATCGGCTCGAACGCCAGCTGCTGACCTTCGGCCTCCAAAGCGGCCTCGATCTCAGCCAGCGGGGTTCCGGCCTGCGCCACAAGCGTCAACGCCCCCGGCTCGTACAGGGTGATCCCGCGCAGCCCCTCGGTGCTCAGCATCCGGTCGGGGCCGGTCACACCGCGCGTGCCGCCACCGACAACGCGTACCGGTTCATTCAGGCCGGCCACGATTTCGGCCAGTTCAGACTCTGATTCAGGTCTCATTGCGGGGTCCGTTCTGTCTTGGGAGTCATTCCGCCGCCATCGGCACGACGCGCCGGGCCGCACTGGCGTCCAGCGGGAACACCTTGGCGGGGTTCAGCAGCCATTTCGGGTCGAACACGTCCTTGACGGCCATCTGCGCCTCAAGGTCCTGAGGCGCGTATTGATGATGCATCAGGTCGCGTTTTTCGATGCCCACCCCATGCTCGCCGGTCAGGCAGCCGCCGGCATCGACGCACAGTTTCAGGATCTCGGCCCCGAAGGCCTCGCACTTTTCCAGATCGCCGGGCTTGTTCGCATCGAACAGGATCAGCGGGTGCATGTTGCCGTCGCCGGCGTGGAACACGTTGCCCACGGGCAGGCCGAATTCCTTGCTCAATTCACCGATGCGGCGCAGCACGTCCGGCAGGGCCGACACCGGAATCGTGCCGTCCAGACACATATAGTCGTTGATCTGCCCCATCGCGCCAAAGGCCGATTTCCGGCCCAGCCAGATGCGGGCGCTTTCCTCGGCCGACTGGCTTTCGCGCAGCTCGACCGGGTTGTGTCGTTTGGCGATCTCGACGATCTTGGCCAACTGGCTGTCGATCTCGGCGTCCGAGCCTTCGACCTCGACAATCAGCAGCGCCTCGCAATTCGGATAGCCGGCATGGGCAAAATTCTCGCAGGCCTCGATGCACAGCCGGTCCATGAACTCGATCGCCACGGGCAGGATGCCGGATTTGATGATGTCCGAGACGCATTCGCCCGCCACCGCATTGTCATCAAAACCCATCAGGACCGGGCGCGCGCCCTCGGGCTTGCGCAGGATGCGCAGCGTCGCCTCGGTGACGACCCCCAGCTGCCCTTCCGAGCCGCAGATCACGCCCAGCAGGTCCAGCCCGCCGGAATCCAGATGCGCGCCGCCGATCTCGACCACGCGGCCATCCATCAGCACCATGGTCACGCCCAGCAGGTTGTTGGTGGTCACCCCGTATTTCAGGCAATGCGCGCCGCCCGAGTTCATCGCGATATTGCCCGCAATGGCGCAGGCCAGCTGCGACGACGGATCGGGCGCATAGAAGAAATCCTGCTCTTCGACCGCGCCGGTGACGCTCAGATTGGTGCGGCCGGTCTGCACGCGGATGAAGCGGTTGTCATAGTCGACCTCAAGCACCTCGTTCATGCGGGCCACGCCCAGGATCACGCAATCGGCGGTGGGCAGCGCCCCACCGGCCAGCGAGGTCCCGGCCCCGCGCGGCACGACCGGCACGCCTTCGTCATGGCAGATGCGCAGAATGTCCGAGACCTCCTGCGTCGAGGACGGCAGAACCGCGATCATGGGCGCGCATTTGTAGGCGGTCAGGGCGTCGCACTCATAGGCGCGGGTTTCGGCCGGGTCGGCGATGATGGCATCTTCGGGAAGAACCTGCCGCAGACGGGCAAGAACGCTGGCCTTGTGGGCCAAAACGTCGGGGTTGGGCTGTGGCATGTCCATGGCGGATCCTCCAGTTTGGTAAAATAATATTACCAATTTCTGCATCTGGCAAGTTGCCTTCGTCGGACGTACTGTCGCGCCATGACATTGACCGAACGCGCCCTGCTGTTTTCGCCCCTGGACTACGCCGCCGTCCTGCTGTTGCTGATCGCCTGGCAATGGATCGGATGGCGGATCGAGAACCCCGCGCCCGGCAAGCGCTCGGTCGCGGTGATGATGGACGAATTCCGCCGCTGCTGGATGCGCGAAATGGTGACCCGTCAGCCCCGCATGTTCGACGCCCAGGTCGTGGGCACGATGCGTCAGGGCAGTACGTTCTTTGCCTCGACCACGATGATCGCCATCGGGGGCGGGCTGGCCCTTCTGGGCAATACCGAGCGACTGTCGGGCGTCGCCAAGGACCTGGCCATCGGCAGCGCGCCGGCCATGGTGTGGGAGGTCAAGATCCTGATCGTGCTGCTGTTTCTGTCGAATGCGTTTCTGAAATACGTCTGGGCGCACCGGTTGTTCGGCTACTGCGCGGTGCTGATGGCGGCGGTGCCCAACGAGCCCGAGGATCCGCAGGCCTATCCGCGCGCGGCACAGGCGGCCGAGATCTGCGTGACCGCCGCGCGCAGCTTCAACCGTGCCTTGCGGGCCACCTATTTCGCGCTAGCCTCGCTGGCCTGGATCCTGGGCCCGATCACTTTGATCATCGGCACGCTTCTGACATTGGGGGTTCTTTATCGGCGCGAGTTTGCCTCGCATTCCCGCGCGATCCTGCTGAGCCTGCCGCCGGACACGCAGACGTGATCGCGCCCCGCCCGATCAGATCCTAGACTGGCGCAATGCGACACCTGATCCCCTGCCTGTTTCTGGCCGCCCCGGCCCTCGCCGACCCGCCGACGGTCGAAAATGTCACCGCGACGCGCACGGGCGAAACCTGGCGATTCGACGTGACCATCCGCCATCCCGATACCGGGTGGGACCACTATGCCGATGGCTGGCGCGTTCTGGCGATGGACGGGACCGAGCTGGGGATGCGAGTTCTGCATCACCCGCACGAGACCGAGCAGCCCTTTACCCGGTCGCTGGGCGGGGTCGCGATCCCCGAAGGCGCGCGTCAGGTTCAGGTGCAGGCCCGGTGCAGTGTCGATGGCTGGAACGCGGACACTACGCTTGTGACGCTGGACTGATCGTCAGAACACGCCCAGCGACAGCCCGGCGCCCAGCGCCGCGCCGATCTCTCGGCATTTGTCCAGTTCATCCTCGGGGATGGTCTTTTCCGCCAATATCGCCTCGGGCGTCTGGGCATGGGTGCAGATGATGAGGGGCGGCTGCACCTCTTTCAAGCGCCAACCGGTGGCGATGCGCGCCAGTTGCCGCGCCGCGTTCTGACCGTCGGACCCGGCGCAGATCATCTGCGCATAGGGCCGCCCCTCGATCCGGCCCAGAACCGGATAGTAGCAGCGGTCGAAAAAGTCCTTTATGACGCCTGACAGCGCCGCGAGGTTCTCGGGCGCGCAAAAGATGTATCCGTCGGCCGCCAGCAAATCGTCGGGTCCCGCCTGCTCGGCGGGTTTCAGGCTGACCTCGGCCTCGGCGCAGGCCGCCTGTGCGGCCGCATCGGCCATCTGCCGGCTGCCGCCGGTGCGCGAATGATAGACGATCAGTAGACGGGCCACAGTGGTCAGGCCCGATGATACGGGCCGCCCGACAGGATCGTCGCGGCACGATAGAGTTGTTCCGACAGCATCACCCGGACAAGCATATGCGGCCAGACCATGGCGCCGAAAGAAATCGAAAAATCGGCCTCGGCCCGCAGCGCCGGGTCGATACCGTCGGCGCCGCCGATGACAAAGGCCAGATCCTGCCGGCCCATGTCACGCCACCCGGCCAGCTTCCGCGCGAAATCGGGGGAAGACATCACCTTTCCCCGCTCGTCCAATGTGCAGATCACCGCGCCAGCGGGCAGCGCCTTGCACAGCAACGCGGCCTCGGCGCCCATACCGGCGTTTTTCTTGTCTTCGACCTCGATCACGCGCGCAGGCCCCAAGCCCAGGCCGCGGCCGGTCCGGTCGAAACGGGTCAGATAGTCGTCAAGCAGGGTCTTCTCCGGTCCGGCACGCAATCGCCCGACCGCACAAATGCTGATACGCATGTCGCTCTCGCCGCCGGCCCTTCAATACGGGCCGGGATGGCGCCTCAGTTCGCCGAGGCGCTGCCGCCCTGAGGCAGCCACATCTTTTCCAGCTGGTAGAATTCGCGCACTTCGGGGCGGAAGATATGGACGATCACATCGCCCGTATCTATCAGCACCCAGTCGCCGGCATCCTTGCCTTCGACCTTCGAGGTGAAACCGAATTCCTGCTTGATGCGATCCGTCAGCTTTTCCGCCATCGCCGACACCTGACGCGTCGACCGGCCCGAAGCGATGACCATGTAGTCGGCCACCGAAGACTTGCCCTGCAGGTTGATCTGCACAACATCTTCGGCCTTGTCATCGGAAAGTGAGGAAAGGATGCGTTCAAGCAGCTTGTCGCTGATTGACTGAGAGCGGGCCATCACAGCGGCCCCTTCATCGGCGGGCAAACCCGCCTGTGTGTGTAGAGACAGGACATGGTCCTCCTTGCTAAAGCGCCGTGTAACCCCGGCGCCGGGGTACTATTAAGGTAGCAAGGCAATTGCAACATTTCAATGAACGGCAACCGTTGATGGCACGGGGTTGATCAATCCGTGTCCAGATGTGGCACAGCGGTGTCGGTGGCACCCTGCCCCAGCAGGCGCACTTCGCGCTGCGGGAAGGGGATCGAGATGCCCTCGGCCTGGAATGCATCCCACAGCGCTAGATAGACATTGCCGCGAATGTTGGTCAGGCCGGCCGTCGGATCGCGGATCCAGAACCGCAGCACGTAATCGACGCTGCTGTCGCCGAACCCGGTGATGTGGCAGACCGGTTCGTGCTTGCCGCCGCTTAGAACGCGTTTGACTGATTTCACCGTTCGCACGGCGGACTCGCGCACCTTGTGCGGGTCGTCGCCGTAGCTGGTGCCGAAGGTCAGATCGAGGCGGACGAACTCGTCGGAATGGGACCAGTTCACCACCTGCCCGGTAATCAGATCCTCGTTCGGGATCAGGTATTCGCGCCCGTCGCGGGTAACGACCGAGACGTAGCGGGCGCCCAGCGCGTTGATCCAACCGAACGTATCGCCCAGCGAGATCACGTCGCCCGGCTTGATCGACCGGTCCATCAGGATGATGATCCCCGAGATCAGGTTCGACACGACCTTCTGCAGGCCGAAGCCGATACCGACGCCAACCGCACCGGACAACAGCGCGATCCCGGTCAGGTCGAATCCCAGCGTCCGGATCCCGACCAGAAAGACCAGCCCGTACAGCGCCACCTGGATCCCCTTGGCCAGCAGCACCTGCATCGAGGGCGAGATGTCGTCATTGCTTTTCAGCCCGCGTTCCGCCGCCCGGGTGCCAAGCCGCGCCAGCACCAACAACGTGCCGATCAGCAGAATGGCCTTGAGAATCCCCAATACCGAGATGTGAAGGCTGCCGATCGAAATCGCCACGCCGTCCAGGAACTCGGCGACGTCATCGGTCAGACTCAGCGCGACCAGCGTGGCGTAGATCCACATCGACCAGCGGAAGATGCGCCGAATCGTCCGGTTGCGGACGAGTCGCGAAATCAGCGCGATCGCCAGCCACGCGGCTGCCAGCGTTGCCAGAACACCGATGATGTAACTGCGCGATGGCCAGGTGACCTGCTGCATCACCAGATAGACGCCCCAGGCCAGCACGACGAAGTAGACCAGCGTCATCCGCTGCATCAGCTGAACCAGAACCCGCAACCGCCATTTGGGCCATCCACTGCGCGCCCGTGCCCAGGCTTCCCACCGGCCTTTTGTCAGCAGTGTCAAAAGGAAGGACAGCGCCACCAGCCCCAGGATGATGGCGATCTGATACTGCCGCCACCCCGGAGTCACGATCAACTCGACCAGGTTCCCAAGCTGCAACAGAAAGGCCTCGGCCATGTTGTCGAACAGTTCTGAAATCGAACTTGGGATCAAATCATTGTCCATGCGCGTCTCCTGCCGCCAGATTGAACAGCAATGTGGCGGCTTGCAAGGCCCACCGACCTGTCGTGGGACGCGGATTGAGCCTTGATTGACGAGGGGGCGCGATATATCTGGATCGCATGAGATTCCATCAGGCCCCTGCTCCCAACCTGCAAGACCGCGCGCGCCTGCGTGAACGGTTCTTCGGGGCCGCCCGCACGGTTCTGGCCCGCCTATAATCGGCGCCCAGCCACTCGCCAGCATTTCTCAATACAGACGGGAGAGGACCGATGTCCCCCAAAACACTCTATGACAAGATCTGGGATGCCCATGTCGTGCACGAAGCCGACGATGGCACCTGCCTGCTTTATATCGACCGCCACCTGGTGCACGAAGTGACCAGCCCGCAGGCCTTCGAAGGCCTGCGCATGGCGGGCCGCAAGGTGCGCGCGCCGGAAAAGACCATCGCCGTGCCGGACCACAACGTGCCCACCACGCCCGACCGCGTGAACGGAATAGAGAACCCCGAATCGCGCATCCAGGTCGAAGCACTGGACAAGAACGCCCGCGAATTCGGCATTCACTACTACCCGGTGAATGATATCCGTCAGGGCATCGTCCACATCGTCGGCCCCGAACAGGGCTGGACCCTGCCGGGCATGACCGTGGTCTGCGGCGACAGCCACACCGCCACCCACGGCGCGTTCGGCGCGCTGGCCCACGGCATCGGCACCTCCGAGGTCGAGCATGTTCTGGCCACCCAGACTCTGATCCAGAAAAAGTCCAAGAACATGAAGGTCGAGATCACCGGCAAACTGCAGCCGGGCGTGACCGCCAAGGACATCACTCTGGCCGTGATCGGCGAAACCGGCACCGCCGGCGGCACCGGCTATGTGATCGAATATTGCGGCGAAGCGATCCGCGACCTGTCGATGGAAGGCCGCATGACCGTCTGCAACATGGCCATCGAGGGCGGCGCCCGCGCCGGCCTGATCGCGCCGGACGAAAAGACGTTCGAATACGTCAAGGGCCGCCCGCACGCTCCCAAGGGCGCGCAGTGGGAGGCTGCCCTGGCCTGGTGGAAGACGCTCTATTCAGATGACAACGCCCATTGGGACAAGGTCGTCACCATCCGCGGCGAAGAAATCGCCCCCGTGGTTACCTGGGGCACCAGCCCCGAAGACGTTCTGCCGATCACCGCGACCGTGCCCAACCCCGAGGATTTCGAGGGCGGCAAGGTCGAGGCCGCGCGCCGCTCGATCGAATACATGGGGCTCAAGCCGGGCCAGAAACTGAGCGACATCGAGATCGACACGGTCTTCATCGGCTCCTGCACCAACGGCCGGATCGAGGACCTGCGCGCCGCTGCCGAGATACTGAAGGGCAAAAAGATCAAGGACGGCATCCGCGCCATGGTCGTGCCCGGCTCGGGCCTCGTGCGCGCGCAGGCCGAAGAGGAAGGCATCGCCGAGATCTTCAAGCAGGCCGGGTTCGAATGGCGCCTTGCGGGTTGTTCGATGTGCCTGGCGATGAACCCCGACCAGCTGACCCCGGGCGAGCGCTGCGCCGCCACGTCGAACCGCAATTTCGAGGGTCGTCAGGGCCGCGGCGGACGCACCCATCTGCTGAGCCCCGCGATGGCTGCCGCTGCGGCAATCACGGGAAAGCTGACAGATGTGCGTGAATTGATGTAAGGTCCCCTCATATCTAGATATTTGAGGGAGAGACTGAAATGAGTGAATGGGTCAAATGGCTCCTGATGGGGCTTCTATCGATCGTGTTCGGCATATTCGTGCTGGGCGCACCGGTTGTGGCATCCGTGGCAGTGACCGTGGTCACCGGCGTCCTTTTGCTGGTGTCCGGCGTTCTGCAGGTTGTCGGCGGTTTCACCGTCGAAGGAACCGGAAACAAGATCCTGGCCTTCATCATGGGTGCGGTCATGCTGTTCCTGGGCTGGTCGTTTCTGGACCATCCGCTGGCAGGCACTCTGACGCTGGCAACAGTGGTGCTTATCTTGTTCATGGCAGGCGGGATCGCACGGATCATTCTCTCGTTTCAGATGCGAGGCACGTCATTTTTCTGGCCAACCCTGATCTCGGGCATCTTGTCGATCATCCTGGCAGGCATCATCTGGTCTTATGCAAGCTCGGAACCGGCGGTGCTGTTCCAGTTGCTGGGCATCCTGCTGGGCATCGAGATGCTGTTCAACGGGTTCGGATTGGTCTTCATGGCGTTCTTCGTCAAGAACGCGCCCAAAGACGAAACAACAGAAGCTCAACAAGCTTGAAACGCGGGGCATGGGGCCTGACCTCTCCCGCAGGAGTGTGAACATGGAAAAGTTTGAAAAAGTCCACGGTGTGGCAGCCCCCATGCCCCTGATCAATATCGACACCGATATGATCATTCCCAAGGTGCATCTGAAAACGATCAAACGGTCCGGCCTCGGCGTCGTCCTGTTCGACGAGATGCGCTATCACGATGACGGGCGCGAGAACGAAGAGTTCGTCCTGAACAAACCCGCTTATCGCAACGCCGAGATTCTGGTGGCTGGCGACAACTTCGGGTGCGGCTCATCTCGGGAACACGCGCCCTGGGCGATCAAGGATTTCGGTATCAAGGTGGTCATCTCGACCAGCTTCGCCGACATCTTCTTCAACAACTGCTTCAAGAACGGCATCCTGCCCATCGTGGTCGAAGAACACCACCACGTCATTCTGATGGAGGATGCCCACAAGGGCGAGAACGCACGTATGACCGTGCACCTGGAAGATCAGCAGATCGTCACCTCGGACGGCGTCGTGATCGAGTTTGATATCGACCCGCACCGCAAGCATTGCCTGCTGAACGGTCTGGACGATATCGGCCTGACGATGGAAAAAGATCACCACATCGACTCGTTCGAATCCCACGCCGGACAGGCGCGCCCCTGGGTGTGATTCTGGGGATGTAACTGTGGATACTCAACCTGACGGGGTCGCCGAGGCGGCCCCGTTCGCATTCTTGGGGTTAAAGTCAAAGCAACCACAACATGTAGAGAACCATTTCCATTACACGTCGAATTTGCGACGTGAATGATGCAAAGCCGCACCAGTTTCGCCATCTTTTTGCCTGAAATCACGTGTTTTCTGCACCTCGGCTTGAGCGAAATGCCGCTTATCGCCAATGATGGCGCTAAAGGGGCATCCGCCAAATATCGAGATTGGCGGGCATCAAGTTGGAACCAAGTCGGCAAAGAATCGACTGGTCCGGTTTGGAAAGGGTTCGGATAGTGATTGCTCGCACAACAGGGGCTGCGATACGGGGATTGTTGGTGGCACTTCTGGTGCTGACACCCGCATTGTATCTGCCCGCATCAACGTCCAACGGGACCGAGATCGTTGTCTTTCTGGCAATCCTGGCATTCATCCTGACCTTCGCCGAATACAACTCGGCCTTTCCCAGCTTTATCGAATTCCGCGATGCGCCGCCCGTGAACAGGCTGCGCTTTGTCGGCCTGATGTCGATGATCTCTTTCCTGACCTTGATCTGCAAGAACGCCTATGCGCCGACGGAACTGACCAGCACCGTGTATTCGGTCGGCCTGGCCGTCGCGAATGTCGTGGACTTCCCCTATTCACCTGTCCGCCTGGTGGTGTTGATGCTGCCTGCTGACGCGAGCCAACCCCTGGTCGAGTTGGTACGCATCACGGCAAGTGTCGCCTATGTCGCCGCTTTGGTCACGATCGCCAGCTTTGCCTATGCGGTCAAACTGCGTGGGTGGCCCACTGGCAACGGGGCGTTCAATGTCTGGACCAACCTGCCCCTGTTCGACCCCACCAAGGGCGGAGACGTGGTGACTCGCCTGCAGCGCGACGGTCGGTTGAACATCTCGGTCGGCGTTCTGCTGCCGTTCCTGATTCCGGCCCTGATCAAGCTGCTCACGGATTTCATTGATCCGCTGTCGTTGTCCAATCCGCAGACGTTGATCTGGACCATGAGCGCGTGGGCTTTCCTGCCGGCCAGCATGATCATGCGCGGGATGGCAACCCTGCGCATTGCCGGGCTGATCGTGGAAAAACGCCGCGCCTACTCGACCACCGAGACGACCCAAACCGCATGATCCGTATTCTTGTTCTGCTGTTGCTGCCGTTTGTGGCGCAGGCAGAGCCAGTGCGCGTTGCCAGCTTCAATGCTGAGCTAGGCCGGAAAGGTCCGGGCCTGCTGCTGCGGGATATTCGGCGTGATGATCCCCAGGTGCAGGCCGTGATCGAGGTTCTGACCGCCGCTGCCCCCGATGTTCTGGCCCTGCAAGGCATCGACTGGGACCATGACAACCTGGCCCTGTCCGCGCTGGCTGATCGGTTGCGCGCGGCAGGGCTGGATTACCCGCATCTCTTCGCTGGTCAGCCCAACTCGGGGCTGATGACGTCGCTCGATCTGGACGGGGACGGAGAACGGGGCGGACCCGGAGACGCCCAGGGATGGGGCCGTTTCACCGGAAATGGCGGGCTGGCCGTGCTGTCCCGTTATCCGATCGCAAAGGATGAGGTTCGTGACCTTTCAGCGCTGCTTTGGAAGGACCTGCCCGGCGCGACGCTACCCACCCTTGGCGGGTTGCCTTTCCCGTCCGAACAAGCCCACGCTGTTCAGCGCCTGTCGTCGACCGCCCATTGGATCGTGCCGGTGGAGACACCTCAAGGCCGCCTGAACCTGATGACCTTTCACGCCACCCCTCCTGTCTTCGACGGGCCCGAGGATCGCAACGGATTGCGCAATCGCGATGAGATCCGGCTGTGGTCGGTGTTGCTGGACGGCGGGCTGGGTCCAGCCCCTAAAAGTCGTTTCATCATTGCCGGTGACGCCAATCTTGACCCGAACCTGGGCGAGGGGCGCAATGAAGCCATCCGCGATCTGTTACAGCACCCTAGCCTGCAGGATCCGCGACCCGTGGATGGCGCAGGCTCGGCTGTAACGGTGGTTTGGAAGGCGGTGGGTGAACGGCGTGTTGACTATCTGCTGCCATCGGTCGACTGGGTGGTTGAAGACGCCGGCATCCACTGGAACGACGCCAACGGTGTGCCCCTTGCTGCGGCTCGCAAGGCCAGCCGACATCGTCTGATTTGGGTTGACCTGTCACACCCGGACCTGCCGCCGGGCCTATGACAGGCCATGAACCCGATCCACGTCTGTGGTTCGCGGGCTATCATGCGACACGGACAGCACAGCGGTTTTCAATGCCTCGTGCAGCGGCGTGGATGCGAAATCGCTGATCAACGAGTCGAAGAACGAGCCATCCAAGCGGTGCGGCGTGTCCCACAGATAGCGCATCTCAAGCAGATGCGGGGCCAGTTTCCAGAACGGCTGGGCCAGAACAATTGGCCACCAGTTCATCTGCTTCAAGCGCACCGGAGCCCCGGTCACTTCCGACAAGGCCTGTGCCAATTGGCGGCCGGTCAACGTGTATCCGGCAAAAGGAATGTCGCAATAGCGCGGCAAGTCATGCCGCATCTCGGCCAACTGAACCGCAGCGCGGGCCAGATCCGGCAGGTAGGCCCAGGCATGGGCAATGTCAGGGTCACCGGGATAGACGAAACGCCCTTTGGCCAGGGGCTTGATCATGATCTGGTCGAACCAATTGCCGGAGGCTTGCGTGTCAAGGAAATCCCCGGCGCGCAGGATCACGGTGCGCACGCCCGACGACCGATAGGCCTCCTCCATACGGATCCGAATCTGGCCCAGAGGGTTGGTTGCAAAATGCGGCGTATCTGCCGCCCACGGCCCGGGCGTGTCGGCCCCAAAAACATAAACGTTCCCGGGCACGATCACGGTCGCCCCGGTTGCCTTCGCCGCACCGATGACCTGAGCGTGCAAGTCCGGCACCTGCCGCGCCCACTCGGTGTATGGCGGGTTCCAGCCATTCACGATGACATCCGCACCCCGGGCTGCGGTGGACAGATCATCCCTCGCGCGGTCAAATCCCCGCACCGTCCATCCGGCCGCTTGAAACGCGTCTGCGGCATTGCGGCCAAAACGCCCCGAAGATCCCAGGATCAGCACCTTTCCCGTCATCGCAACCTCCTGTCAGCCCTGGCGGTTGAACAAAAGATATCCATTCACTCACCTTTGGGAATTGCCGAAAAAGGCAGAGCATGTATTCATCTGCGCATGGATAAAACCTTGGCACTTTCTGATTGGTCTTTGGTGCAGAGCTTTCTGGCAGTTGCGGAAACGGGATCGTTGTCGGCGGCTGCGCGGGAACTGGGGCGCAGTCAGCCGACGCTTGGTCGCCAGGTTCAGGCGCTCGAGACGGATTTGGGCGTGTCGCTGTTCGATCGCCATGCGCGAGGCCTCAAGCTCAGCGCAGCCGGCCAGCAATTGCTGCCGATGGCGCAACAGATGCACACGGCCATGCGCCAGCTGAGCCTGGCCGCCGCCGGGCAGTCGCAACAGCTGGGCGGTACGGTCCGCATCACCGCCTCGGTCTTCGCATCGCACCATATCCTGCCGTCCATTCTGGCGGACATCCGCAGGCAAGAACCTTCAATCCAGCTGGAACTGGTCGCCACCGACACCAGCGAAAACCTGCTGTTCCGCGAAGCTGATATCGCAGTTCGCATGTATCGCCCCGAGCAGGTCGATATCGTGACCCGGCATCTGGGCGACGTACCGTTGTGTTTCTGCGCAGCCCGGTCGTATCTGGACCGCGCCGGTCGGCCAACCACCCCCGAAGAGTTGTTTCAGCATGACCTGGTGGGTTTCGACTCCAACGACCTGATCATCTCGAAAATGCAGGCCAAGGGTTGGCCTGCCAGCAAGGAAGACTTTGCCACCCGTTGCGATCTTCAAAGCGCCTATTGGGAGTTGATCCGCGCGGGTTGCGGCATCGGTTTCAGCCAGGTTCAAGTGGCCGAGGCTGATCCTGCGGTCGAAATTCTGCCGTTGGATGTGGACATACCAGTCCTGCCGGTCTGGCTGGCTGCGCCGCAGGCCATGCGGCAGACACCGCGCATTCGCCGGGTCTGGGACCTTCTGACAGAAGGGCTGAAAGCCAGCCTGTGACCCAGATCGGGTGCCCGGCGCATGTTCAGCGGCGTTTTTCGCGCTGTACGGCCCTGATTCCGCGCATTTTGACCAGAACGCCTCATTGACCAGATGCACCGCAAACGCTAGGCCCGATGCTGAAAAACGCAAGGAGACCGTTCATGTCCAACCCCTCGCTCCTCATCCTGCCCGGAGACGGAATTGGCCCGGAAGTCATGGCCGAAGTGCGCAAGATTATCGGCTGGTTCGGCGCCAAGCGCGGCCTTGAATTCGACGTGAGCGAGGATCTGGTCGGCGGTGCCGCCTATGACGTGCACGGCAAGCCCCTGTCGGACGAGACGATGGCCAAGGCGCAAGAGGTCGACGCGGTTCTGCTGGGCGCCGTGGGCGGCCCGAAATACGACGATCTGGATTTCAGCGTGAAGCCCGAGCGCGGCCTGCTGCGCCTGCGCAAGGAGATGGACCTGTACTCGAACCTGCGCCCGGCGCAGTGCTTTGACGCGCTGGCCGATTTCTCGTCGCTCAAAAAGGACGTGGTTGCCGGTCTCGATATCATGATCGTGCGCGAACTGACCTCGGGCGTCTATTTCGGCGAGCCGCGCGGTATCTTCGAGGAAGGCAACGAGCGCGTGGGCATCAACACCCAGCGCTACACCGAATCTGAGATCGAACGCGCCGCGCGCTCGGCCTTTGAACTGGCGATGCGCCGCAACAAGAAGCTGTGCTCGATGGAAAAGGCCAACGTAATGGAATCGGGCATCCTGTGGCGCGAAGTGGTGACCCGCGTGGGCCAGGACTATCCCGAGGTCGAGCTGATCCACATGTATGCCGACAACGGCGCCATGCAGCTGGTGCGCGCACCCAAGCAGTTCGACGTGATCCTGACCGACAACCTGTTCGGCGATATCCTGTCGGACTGCGCGGCGATGCTGACCGGGTCGCTGGGCATGCTGCCTTCGGCCTCGCTGGGCGCGCCGATGGCCAACGGCCGGCCCAAGGCACTGTACGAGCCCGTCCACGGCTCGGCCCCCGACATCGCCGGTCAGGGCAAGGCCAACCCGATCGCCTGTATCCTCAGCTTTGCGATGGCGCTGCGCTACAGCTTTGACCAAGGCGCCGAGGCCGATCGTCTGGAAGCCGCGGTCGAAAAGGTTCTGGCCGATGGTGTCCGCACGGCTGATCTGCTGGCCGAAGAAGGCGTTCAGCCGGTTTCGACCAGCGAAATGGGCGATGCGATCGTCGCCGCGCTGGACGAAAGCCTGTAACGACCGATCCGGGCGGCGCCCAGCGCCGCCCGTCTGATCATCTGCGGTTTAGTTGCCGCCAAAGAGATCCTTCAACAGACTGTCGACGGCCTTGGCAAAGCCACCCTGCTGCCTGCGGCGTGGCTGGGATTGCTGAGTCGTCTGGACCGGAGCGGCCGGAGCCAGCATCGGCAGAGGGGTCGGAGTCATGCCTTCGGTGACCCGCACCATGGTTTCCTTCCAAATCTCGGCTGGCAGCCCACCGCCGGTCACGCCCGACAACGGCGTGTTGTCGTCATAGCCCATCCAGACACCGGCCACATAGTCCGCGGTAAAGCCGATGAACCAAGCATCCCGGGCGGCCTGGGTCGTGCCTGTTTTGCCTGCAACCTGCCATCCCGACAACTTGGCGCGTTGTCCGGTTCCCTCGGATACCACGCGCTCCATCATCCAGGTCAGTTGCTTGGCAGCTTCGTCTCGGATTACTCGCTCGCCGATTCCGGTTGTCGTCACCATCATCGGGGCATCATCGCCCAGCAGTTTCAACTCGGTCAGGCCGTAAGGTTCCACGGACGAGCCACCATTCAGGATACCGGCATAGGCGCCGGTCATTTCGATCAGTGTGCTTTCCGAGGCGCCCAGCGCCAGGGCTGGGCCCGCCGCCAGATCGCTTTCGATGCCAAACCCGCTGGCAACGGTGCGCACATTTTCCAGCCCAGCAACCTCGGCCACCTTGACGGCCGGGATGTTCAACGAGTTCTTCAGCGCATCAGCGAGGGTCACGCGACCGTAGAACTTGTTGGTGTAATTCTTTGGGCACCACTGGCCGGACCCCGGGATGTCGATGCAATATGGCTCGTCCACTACCGTGGCCAGCGGCGAATAGCCCAGTTCCAGCGCGGTGGCATAAACAAAGGGTTTGAACGAGGACCCGGTCTGGCGCAGCGCCTGCGTCGCGCGGTTGAACGCACCCGACACCTTGGTCTTGCGTCCACCCACCATGGCCCGGACCGCACCATCGGCCGACATCACCACGATCGCGGCCTGCGCTTTTGAGCCTTCACTGACCTTTTCGTCGAACACCTGTTTCAGCGCCGCTTCGGCCGCCTGCTGGATCCGCTGGTCCAGCGTGGTCTTGATCACCACGTCCTCGGTGGTGTTGCGGGTAAAGAATTCGGGGCCGCTGGCCATGACCCAGTCGGCAAAATAGCCCCCGGCGCGGGCGGCGGCGGCCTCGGACAGCTCGGCCGGGTTGTTGCGCGCCACGGTTGCCTGTGACGTGGTCAGGTAACCCTGATCCTCCATCAGGCTGATGACCACCTTGGCCCGGTCCTGCGAGCGTTGCAGGTTGTTGGTGGGCGCATAACGCGTGGGCGCCACCAGCAGCCCCGCCAGCATCGCCGCCTCGGCCGGGTCCACCTCGGCCGCGGACTTGCCGAAATAGCGCTGGCTGGCCGCCTCGAACCCGCGGGCCCCGGCCCCCAGAAACGCCCGGTTCAGATAGATGGTCAGGATCTCTTCCTTGGAGTATTTGACCTCCATCGCCATCGCGTAGATCGCTTCTTTGGCCTTGCGCCACAGCGAGCCCTGACGGCAGTCGGCTTCATACGCCGCTTCCGATTCCCACTCGGTCGGATCGTACGGGACGCCCAGACACAGCAGCTTGGCCGTCTGCTGGGTGATGGTCGAACCGCCATGCCCCGACAGTGGGCCACGCCCCTCGGACAGGTTGATTTTCACCGCACTGGCAATACCGCGCGGACTTACGCCGAAGTGACGGTAAAAGCGCTTGTCCTCGGTCGCGACAACCGCATTCTTCAGATGCGGCGACACGGTGTCGGTGGTGATAACGCCGCCGAACTGATCCCCGCGCCAGGCAAAGACCTTGCCGTCCCGGTCCAGCAGCGTGACCGACCCGCGCGCGCGCCCGTCCAGCAGGGCATCGACCTCGGGCAGGGTGGAGTACACAACCCCAACGGCAAGCGCCAGCAGCAGAGCGGCTATCGCACCCACCCGCCAGGTCAGCCCCCAGATCAGGCGCCCTATCCAGCGGAACAGCCGGCGAAAGAAGCCGCCCTGCCCGCCTCCCGAACGTTTGCGCCGGGCCTTGCGGCTGGTCTTTCGGGTCGTGGTCTTGCGCGCCGTCGCCTTCTTGCCCGCCGGTTTCGCCGACCGCTTGGCGGACGAGGTCTTGCGGCCTCCGGACGGATACCGTTTGTCCGCCACCAGCGGTTTTCGACGCTTGGACTCAGTCATGCTCAAACTCTGCCCGTTTTTACTTTTGTGGCACCATACCGCGCTGTCGCGCCCATGTAGAGGTGTGAAATAGCGCGAATTCCCCTCTCACACTTGCGCATTTTTTAATCACTTTGCCGTTTTTGTGCAAAAAATGTGCAACATTGCCCCTCTTCCCCAGCGTCTTTTTGCCGAAATCGTTCCTTGCGCGGCCATGTCGGGCTCTTTTTCTGCAGGTGCAAAGCCGGACCCACCGGAACAGAAGAGGGGAAAGACGTGAAACTGATCATTGCGACAATCAAGCCGTTCAAGCTCGAGGAGGTGCGCGAGGCACTGACCGAGGCGGGCGTGCGCGGCATGATGGTGACCGAGATCAAGGGCTTCGGCTCGCAATCCGGTCACACCGAAATCTATCGGGGCGCCGAATACGCGGTGAACTTCGTGCCCAAGATCAAGCTGGAAATCGTGGTGCCCGCCGCGATGACTGACCAGATCGTCGAGACCATCACCAAAACCGCCAAGACCGGCAAGATCGGCGACGGCAAGATTTTCGTCCTCGATGTCGAGCAGGCCCTGCGCGTGCGGACCGGGGAACTCAACGAGGAGGCGCTGTAAGGCGCCGCGACCGACAATCATTCGAGGACTGAACATGAACCTGATGAAATCACTCATCCCTGCCGCCGCGATCGTCGCGCTGCCGCAGATGGGCCTGGCGCAGGAGGCCGCCGCATCCGGCGAAACCGCGCAGCATACGCAATACATCCTGACTTCGCTGCTGTTCCTGATGGGCGGCTTCCTGGTGTTCTGGATGGCCGCGGGTTTTGCAATGCTCGAGGCCGGTCTGGTGCGTTCCAAGAACGTGGCCATGCAGTTGGTCAAGAACATCGGCCTGTTTTCCTTTGCCGCCATCATGTACTGGCTGGTCGGCTTCAACCTGATGTATCCGGGCGACGGCTGGACCATAACCGGCATTCTGGGCGCCTTCTCGCCCACCTCGCTGGAACCGGTCGGCCTTGATGGTGTCGAAACCGATCTTTCCTATGCGTCGGTCGGTTCGGACTTCTTCTTCCAGTTGATGTTCTGCGCCACCACGGCCTCGATCGTGTCGGGCACCATGGCCGAGCGGGTCAAGCTGTGGCCCTTCTTCATCTTCGTGATCGTCCTGACCGGTGTCATCTACCCGATCGAAGCCTCGTGGCAGTGGGGCGGCGGCTGGCTGTCCGAAATGGGCTTCAGCGATTTCGCGGGCTCGACCCTGGTGCATGCCGCAGGTGGCTTTGCCGCGCTGGCCGGAGCCATCGTGCTGGGCCCCCGGATCGGCAAGTACAGCAAGGACGGCAAGGTCGTTCCGATCCCCGGCTCGAACCTGGCGCTTGCCACCCTGGGTACGTTCATCCTGTGGCTGGGCTGGTTCGGCTTCAATGGCGGCTCGCAGTTGGCCATGGGCACGATCGGCGACATGGCTGACATCAGCCGCATCTTCGCCAACACCAACATGGCCGCTGCCGCCGGCGCAGTAGCTGCCCTGATTTTGACCCAGGTGATGTACGGCAAGGTCGACCTGACCATGGTGCTGAACGGTGCGCTGGCCGGGCTGGTCTCGATCACCGCCGAACCGCTGGCACCCTCGCTATTCCAGGCACTGATCATCGGCGGCATCGGTGGCGTGATCGTGGTCTACACCGTGCCGCTGCTGGACAAGATGAAGATCGACGACGTGGTCGGCGCCATCCCGGTTCACCTGATCGCGGGCTTCTGGGGCACCTTCATCGTGGCCTGGACCAACGGCGACGCGTCCTTCGTGACCCAGATCATCGGCTTTGCGGCCATCGGGATCTTCGTCTTCGTGGTCAGCTACATCCTGTTCTCGATCCTCAAGGCCACTGTCGGCCTGCGGGTTGGCGAGGAAGAAGAGATCAACGGCCTCGACATGGGCGAGCTGGGCATGGAAGCCTATCCCGAGTTCTCGAAGGGCTAAGCCGTCTACAAACCAAACAAAAAAACCCGGGCATTCGTGCCCGGGTTTCTTTTTTTGAAATGCCTGAGCTCAGACGCCAACGTCGATGATGGCCTTGGCCAGGATCGGCACGGTGGCCTCGTTCAACCCGGCGATGTTCATGCGGCTGTCGCCGACCATGTAGATGCCGTGCTCGACCCGCAGCTTCTCGACCAGCTCGGGCGCGGCGCCCAAGCGCGAGAACATGCCGCGGTGCTGGGCCAGGAAGCCGAACCGGTCCGATCCGCTCAGTCGCTGCAGCTCGTCCGCCAGTTGGCCGCGCAAGCCGAGCATCGACAGGCGCACCTCTTCCAGTTCGGCCATCCAGTCGGCGCGCAGACCCTCATCCATCAGGATCGCGGTCACCACGCGCGCACCGTGATCCGGCGGGAACGAGTAGTTCTGGCGGTTCAGAAACGCCAGCGTGCCCTGGTTCAACGCGGTCTGGCCCGCATCGGCACTGACGGCCATCAGCAGGCCGGTCCGCTCACGGTAGACTCCGAAATTCTTCGAACAGGACGCCGCGATCAGGCATTCCTTGACCGACGCAGCGACAAGCCGGGTCGCCTGCGCATCCTCGGTCAGACCGTCGCCAAAGCCCTGATAGGCGATGTCAATCATCGCCACTAGACCACGGTCGTTGATCAGGTTCACCACCTCTTGCCACTGGACCATGTTCAGGTTGGCGCCGGTCGGGTTGTGGCAGCAGCCGTGCAGCAGCACGACGTCGCCCGCCTTGGCAGTCTTGAGGTCCTCGATCATGCCGTCGAAATCGACGCCACGGGTTTCCTCGTCGAAATAGCGGTAGGCGACGGTTTCGATGCCCAGGTAGTTCAGGATCGAGATGTGGTTCGGCCAGGTCGGGTTCGACACGAACACCCGGGCCGAGGGGTTGGCCATGCGGATCAACTCGAACGCTTGCCGGCAGGCACCGGTGCCGCCCGGGGTGGCCACGGCGGCGATGTTGGCGCGCGGCACGCTGGTGCCGAGGATCAGGCTGATCATCGCATCGGCATAGACCGGATCACCGGCCAGCCCGGTATAGGCCTTTGAGTCCTGCTCTTCCCAGATCCGCTGCTCGGCGGCCTTGACCGCCCGCATCACTGGGGTCACCCCATTGGCGTCTTTGTAGACGCCGACACCCAGATCAATCTTCTGCTCGCGCGGGTCCTCGCGATACATCTGCATCAGGGCCAGGATCTTGTCGGCTGGCTGCGGCTTGAGGTTTTCAAACATCAGGAGTCTCCGGTTGCGACGGGCAGGGTCGGGAAGGCGCCCCATTCGGCCCAGCTGCCGTCATAAAGCGAATGGTCTTTCTTGCCCATGCGCTCGAGCGCAAGGCTGAGGATCGCGGCGGTCACGCCTGACCCGCAGGTGGTGATGGCGGGTTTCGACAGATCGACGCCTGCGGCTTCGAACACCGCGCGGCAGTCCTCGGGCGATTTCATGGTGCCATCGGCATTCAGCAATTGTCCGAAGGGCACGTTGCGCGAACCGGGGATGTGCCCCGCCCGCAGCCCCTCGCGCGGTTCGGGCTGCGATCCGGCAAAACGGTCGGCGGCGCGGGCATCGATGATTTCGTGATCGGCCAGCTTGGCGGCGGCTGAGACCTGGGTCACGTCGCGGACCAGGTGGTTCTGCACTCGCACGGTCATGTGGCGATCGCGGATGACGGGGGGCAGGTCCTCGATCTCGCGCCCCTCGGCAACCCATTTGGGCAGGCCGCCGTCCAGAACGGCGATGTTCTCCTGCCCCATCAGGCGGAATAGCCACCAGACCCGCGCCGCCGAGAACAGGCCCGCGCCGTCATAGACCACGACCTGATGGCCGTCGCCCACGCCCATGGCCCGCAGGCGCGACATGAATTTCTCGACCGGAGGCGCCATGTGCGGCAGGTCCGAACGGTGGTCCGAGATCTCGTCGATGTCGAAGAACCGCGCGCCGGGAATATGTCCGGCCTCGTATTCGGCGCGGGCGTCGCGCCCCTGCTGCGGCAGATACCACGAGGCGTCGAGGATCCTCAGATCCGGGTCCTTGAGGTGGGCGGCAAGCCACTCCGTGGAAACCAGGGTTTTTGGATCGTCCAGCATCAAAGCCTCCCCTTTACGCGCAGGGATTTCCCTATACGCGCAAAGGTGCTGGTTCAAGGCTGGATCGGGTCCCTGCGGCCCTATCGCGCCCGTCGCAGGCGGAAATGCTGGATGATGCCGATCAAGCTGATGGCGATCCAGAAACTTTCGATCAGCATCGAGGCCAGGTTGAAGTTCTGCAGCAGCGAATAGACGATCAGAACCGACCCCACCAGGTTGACCACCGGAAAGGCCAGATCGTCGGAATTCATCATCCGCATCTGGGTGGCGAAATAAGCCGCGACCACGATCAGCGCCCCGAAGGACCCGATGCCATCGGCCAACGTCAGGGCGTTCAGGAAGTCCGTCATCGGGTCATCTCCTTCTGCCGTATCAACCGGCCGCGGCGGTGGCGGGCCGATGTCCGTAGTGATGCATGTTCAGAAACGCCGCGCCCTCGGGCCCGGCGCGATAGCCATGCGGCAGGTCGGCCGGAAAGCGCAACCCCTGGCCCGCGCTCAGCGGCACCCATTCGCCGTTCCGCAGCACCTCGAGCGCGCCGCTCAGCACAAAGACTTCCTCGGTTACGCCGGCGGCATGGGCGGGGGATTCGTGGCATTGGTTGCGGTCCAGTTCGACGTGAAAGGTCTCGGCCCCCAGAACCGGGTCGAAAGGAAAGACGATCTTGACCTTCAGACTGCCCGGAAAGGTCACGGTGCGGAACCGGGCCTCATCCGCCGGATCGCGCAGGGCGCTGGTGCCGATCAGCGCGCTCAGCGGCATCTGGAACCCCTTGGCGATCTTCCACAGCGTCGCGATGGTGGGGCTTGATTCGCCGCGCTCGATCTGGCCCAGCATGGCCTTGCTGACTCCGGTCAACTCGGCCGCTTTGGCCAGGCTCAGCCCCGATGCCGCACGGACGTCTCTGAGTTTCAGGGTGATGTCATCCGATTCCATGGCCACGTCCCGCGATTTACCTTGTGCGTTATAACGCACATGTGCTACGTGCGCTATAACGCACGCACCCCCGGTTTTGCAACCGGGCAAAAGGGAAACAGCATCATGCCAATGTACCGATCCAGAACTTCGACCCATGGCCGCAACATGGCCGGTGCCCGCGGCCTGTGGCGCGCCACCGGGATGGGCGACGACGATTTCGGCAAGCCGATCATCGCCATCGTCAACTCGTTCACGCAATTCGTGCCGGGGCACGTCCACCTCAAGGATCTGGGTCAGATGGTCGCCCGCGAGGTCGAGGCCGCCGGCGGCGTGGCCAAAGAGTTCAACACCATCGCCGTCGATGACGGCATCGCCATGGGCCATGACGGGATGCTGTATTCGCTGCCCTCGCGCGAGATCATCGCCGACAGCGTCGAATACATGGTCAACGCACACTGTGCCGATGCGATGGTCTGCATCTCGAACTGCGACAAGATCACCCCGGGCATGCTGATGGCAGCGATGCGCCTGAACATCCCGGCCATCTTCGTCTCGGGCGGGCCGATGGAGGCCGGCAAGATCGACATCGCCGATCTGGATGTGAAGAAGATCGACCTAGTCGATGCCATGGTCGCCGCCGCCGATGACAAATACACCGACGAGCAGGTCAAACATATCGAAGAAAACGCCTGCCCCACCTGCGGATCGTGCTCGGGCATGTTCACCGCGAACTCGATGAACTGCCTGGCCGAGGCGCTGGGTCTGGCGCTGCCGGGCAATGGCTCGACGCTAGCCACCCATGCCGACCGCAAGGAGCTGTTCCTGGAGGCCGGCCGCCGCATCGTCGAAATCACCAAGCGCCACTATGAGCTGAACGAAAAAGGCTTCCTCCCGCGCGAGATCGCGACCTTCGAGGCCTTCGAAAACGCCATGAGCCTGGACATCGCCATGGGCGGCTCGACCAACACGGTGCTGCACCTGCTGGCCATCGCGCATGAGGGCGGGGTGGATTTCACCATGTCCGACATGGATCGGCTGAGCCGCAAGGTGCCCTGCCTGTGCAAGGTCGCGCCCAACACCGAAAACGTCCACATGGAGGATGTGCATCGCGCGGGTGGCATCTTCTCGATCCTGGGTGAGTTGAGCCGCGCCGGTCTGCTGCATGACGACTGCTGCACGGTGCATTCGGCCACCATGGCCGAGGCCATCGCCAACTGGGACATCACGGTGACCAACAACCCCAAAGCGCAAGAGCTGTTCAAGGCCGCCCCCGGTGGCGTGCGCACGACCCAGGCGTTCAGCCAGTCGAACCGCTACAAGGAACTGGACACCGACCGGGCAAACGGCGTGATCCGATCCAAGGACCATGCGTTCAGTCAGGATGGCGGTCTGGCCGTTCTGTTCGGCAACATCGCGCGCGACGGCTGCATCGTGAAGACCGCAGGTGTGGATGAGAACATCCTGAAATTCACCGGCACCGCCTATGTCTGCGAAAGTCAGGACCAGGCGGTGAACGACATCCTGACTGGCAAGGTCAAGGAAGGCGACGTGGTCGTGATCCGGTATGAAGGCCCACGCGGCGGGCCTGGTATGCAAGAGATGCTGTACCCGACCTCGTACCTGAAATCCAAAGGTCTGGGCAAAGCCTGCGCGCTGCTGACCGACGGTCGCTTCTCGGGCGGCACTTCGGGTCTGTCGATCGGGCACGTCTCGCCCGAGGCGGCCGAAGGCGGTGAGATCGGTCTGGTGCAGAACGGGGACACGATCGAAATCGACATCCCAAACCGCTCGATCCACCTGGCCGTGTCCGACGAAGAGCTGGCAGCCCGCCGGGAAGTCCAGGACGAAAAAGGCTGGGTTCCCGCTGCACCGCGCAAGCGCAAGGTGTCCACAGCACTGAAGGCCTATGCCAAGCTGGCCACCAGCGCTGCAAAAGGCGCGGTGCGTCAGGTCTGAACGCTGACGGCCCGCGTCATGCGGGCCGGTCCGTTGCCTGAAACCGAAGTGCTCCCGCGCCTGACAGGACCCATCGGCTGCGCCGCTGCCTCCTTCAGTCTTGGGCCGGGCGCCGCGCTGTGCGCGGCGCCCGGCCCAACCAGAGGAGATGTCTCGCCAGAGACCTCGACGATGGGCGGGAGCGCCCCTGCCTGTGGGATCAATCACCCAGCTTGGCGTGAATCTCATCCAGGTCGATTTCACCTGTCGGCATCTTGTTGGCCGGGTTCTCGAAATCGTATTTGAACAGTTCGAAATCCTGTTTGTAGATCTCATAGACCAGGTGCATCGACAGGTCGTCGAAATAGTCCTCGACCGGGTGCGCACGTTTGGGGCCGTGGCCCTCGGATTCGTTGAAGCGCGGAATTTCGGACAGGGTCACGGGATGCGGGGTTTCCAGCGCGTCCAGCACGCCTTGCATCCCGTCGTTGAATTTCTCGGTCCAGAAAACCCGGTCATAGCGTCCGCCATTCACGATGAAGGTCGACACATGCCCCGACATGGCCGACCAGTGAATGTCCGGGTCCATTGGCCGCCGCCAACGGATCGTGTCGCGGGCAAACAGAAGAAACCGGCGGAAACTGGCAATCTGGTCGAATTCGCCCTTGCCGTCCTCGCCCCCGACCTCGATCCCGTAATTGTAGATCAGCGTCGGCACCAGATTGCCCCGGTACCGTTTCCCGTTGCGCTGAATGCCGCAGATCTTGTCGAAGAACGAACTGAGGATCCGCGTGTAGGGGTTGCGCACACAGGTGAAGGCGAACGACTTGTGCCCGCGCACATTGGCCGAGATCACATCCTGGCTGTGGTCAAACGCCCATTTGTGCATCCCGTCTTTGGCGTCGTGGATATCGCCGTCAAAGAACCGACCGTGATCGGAGTAATACATGATCTGCCCGATGGTCGAGCAGGCGCATTTGGGCACGACGCGATAGACCATGCTTTCGCTTTCGGTCATCCATGTACCGGGAAATCCCATCTGCCATGCCTCCTTAGCCGGCCGAGTCTCAAGGTGATGCGCCAGCTTTTGACGCCAGAGAAGCAAAAATATTCTGTTTATTCAATCGCTCATCCTCAGTATCACGGTTGGAACCGGGCAGTAACGGACTTCATGCAACGCCAATGGCCAAGATCGCCTACATTCTGCTGTGTCACAAAGACCCTGACGCGATTATCGCACAGGCCGAACGGCTGACGGCCGCAGGGGACTGCATGGCCATCCATTTCGACGCCAGCGCATCCGCAGGAGACTTTGACCGGATCCAGACGGCCCTGAAAAGCAATCCCAATGTGACCTTCGCGGCCAGGCGGATCAAATGTGGCTGGGGGGAATGGTCGCTGGTGCAGGCAACACTGAACGCGGTGCAAGCTGCGGTCGAGGCCTTCCCGCGAGCGACCCATTTCTACATGCTGTCGGGCGACTGCATGGCGATAAAGACCGCGGAATATGCGCATCGGTTTCTGGATGAAACCGACAAGGATTTCATCGAAAGCCACGACTTTTTCGAAAGCGACTGGATCAAGACCGGCATGAAGGAAGACCGGCTGATCTATCGCCACTATTTCAACGAACGCACGCAGAGCAAACTGTTCTATGCCGCCTACGAGGCCCAGAAACGTCTCGGCCTGACCCGCGAGATCCCGGAGGATCTCCAGATC
The DNA here is from genome assembly GCF_056538625.1 of Ruegeria sp. BF8. Taxonomy (NCBI): domain Bacteria; kingdom Pseudomonadati; phylum Pseudomonadota; class Alphaproteobacteria; order Rhodobacterales; family Roseobacteraceae; genus Ruegeria; species Ruegeria sp. BF8. The sequence goes on from NZ_JBQFTL010000004.1 coordinate 381,045, forward strand.
ATGATCGGCAGCCAGTGGTGGTGCCTTCGCCGCCGGACAATCGAGATGATCCTGGATTTCCTGCGCCAGCGCCGGGACGTGGTCCGTTTTTTCTCGACCACCTGGATTCCGGACGAGACGTTCTTTCAGACCCTCGTGCGCCACCTGATCCCGAAAATCGAAATCGAAAACCGTACGCTGACTTTCCTGATGTTCTCGGACTACGGGATGCCGGTGACGTTTTACAACGATCACTACGACCTGCTGCTGACCCAAGATTACCTGTTCGCCCGCAAGATCAGCCCCGAGGCGCAGTTGCTGAAGCAGAAATTGGGTGCGCTCTATGCCAGCGAAGGGGTCGCGTTCCAGATCTCGAACGAGGGTCGGAATCTGCACGGATTTCTGACCGGCCGTGGCCGCGTGGGACGCCGGTATGCACCCCGCTTCTGGGAAACCGCCAACACGCTGGGCGCCGATCGCGATCTGTACATGGTCGTCTGCAAGAAGTGGCATGTGGCCAAGCGGCTGATCGACCAGATCGCCTCTGAGACCAACCTGCCCTGCATCGAGTACCTGTTCAACGAGGAAACCGCCCCGCTGCCCGATCTTGGGGGCTTGGAGACCACGCTGGTCAAACGATCCCGGCATCGCAGGGCGGTCACCCGGATGCTGTACGATCACTTCGGCGCCGACCGGCTGCTGATCTGCCTCGATCCCGCCAGTCTGGATATCGTACAGGATTTTTGCTCGGACAAGGCGCGCACGCATGTTCTTGAAATCGAGTGCACCTATTCGGACGCGTATCTTGTCGGCCACGCCCACAGGGTCGGGTTGGCCGGAGAAAACAGCCCAGCCGCAACTGTCGAACGCCTGTTACCGACGATCCGCAGCGATCTGGCCTATGAATACGAACAGCTGCGCGGTGCCGAGATCGAGAGGTTCTTCCGATTGCGTGAAACCGCTGACCCGGCCGAGAACGTGGCCGCGATCGCGGGGTTCCTTGGAGTTTCGGAGGAAACCGCCCAGTCGATCATGCAGCTTGATTACCTGTTCACGGACTGAACGCATGTGTTGGCCCGGCCGCGCTAGGCCGCTGGGCCGGGTTTTCAGATGTCGAACTTCACGCCTTGCGCCAATGGCAACTCGGCCGAGTAGTTCACGGTGTTCGTCTGGCGCCGCATATAGCCCTTCCAGGCATCCGAGCCGCTTTCGCGTCCGCCACCGGTTTCCTTCTCACCGCCGAACGCGCCACCGATCTCGGCGCCCGAGGGGCCGATATTCACGTTGGCGATGCCGCAATCGGACCCGGCGGGCGACAGGAACTGTTCCGCCTCGCGCATGTTCAGCGTGAACACGCAAGACGACAGGCCCTGCGGCACGTCGTTCTGCATCTCAAGCGCCTCGTCGAAACCGTCATAGCCCATCACATAGAGGATCGGCGCAAAGGTTTCGGTCTTTACGATCTCGGTCTGGCCCGGCATTTCGACGATCGCGGGCTGCATGTAGACACCGCCCTCGGGCACGCCGTCCATCACGCGCTTGCCGCCAAAGACGGTGCCGCCCTCGGCCTCTGCCGCCTTCAGTGCGGCCTCCATCGCCTGACCCGAGGCCGCATCCACCAGCGGCCCGACCAGCGTGCCGTCAGCCAGCGGGTCACCGATGGGCAGGCCGGCATAGGCCTTTTTCAGCCGCGCAACCAGATCGGCGCGGATCGAGTTGTGCACGATCAGCCGCCGCAGCGTGGTGCAGCGCTGACCCGCGGTGCCCACGGCCGAAAACACGATGGCCCGCACCGCCATTTCCAGATCAGCCGAGGGGCCCACGATCATGGCGTTGTTGCCGCCCAGTTCCAGGATGCATTTGCCGAACCGCTGAGCCACGATCGGTGCGACCGCGCGGCCCATCCGGGTCGAGCCGGTAGCCGAAATGATCGGCACCGCCTCGCTGGCCACAAGCGTCTTGCCCAGATCGGCACCGCCGATCAGCAGTTGCAGCAGCCCGTCGGGCGCATCGCCGAACCGGGCCACGGCCTTTTCAAAGATCTTCTGACAGGCCATCGCGGTCAGGGGCGTTTTCTCGGACAGTTTCCAGATCACCGGGTCGCCGCAGACCAGCGCCAGCGCCGCGTTCCACGACCAGACCGCAACCGGGAAGTTGAAGGCCGAGATCACGCCGACCGGACCGGCCGGGTGCCAGGTCTCCATCATCCGGTGGCCGGGGCGTTCCGAGGCGATGGTCAGGCCATACAGCTGGCGCGACAGGCCCACGGCAAAATCGCAGATGTCGATCATCTCCTGCACTTCGCCCAGACCTTCCGAGGTGATCTTGCCGGCCTCCCAGCTGACCAGCGCGCCCAGGTCTTCCTTGGCAGCGCGCAATTCCTCGCCCAGCAGGCGGATCAGCTCGCCCCGGCGCGGGGCGGGCACGGTGCGCCAGGCCTTGAAGGCCGCCGTGGCGCGGGCAAAGACCGCATCCATGTCGGCAACGGGCGTTTCATGCACCCGCGCCAGCACGCGCCCGTCGATGGGCGAGCGGACCTCCAGCGACCCGCCGGTCAGCTCGGCCGCCGTCAGGCCCAGTTTTTCCAGTATGTGTTCTGCAGTCATGACAACGTCTTTCATGTTCAGGCCGCCTTGTTCTGGGGGGTCACTTCGCCAGCGCGGTACAGCTGGCCGAATTCGGTGTTCAGGAAGTCATCCAGCCCGACCTGCTCTTGCCGGACAAAGCCTTGGGTGGGCAGCGCGCCGGTGCGCATCAGGTCGACCACGCCCAGAACGCCGGCGGCGGTGGTGATCTGGATCGCGCTCCAGACCTGGCCGTCGATGGTGCGGGCAAAGGATTTGTTGATCAGGGATTTCTCGCGCAGGGCCTCGTCGATCATGCCCTTGGCCGTGCAATAGACCAGAACCACATCCTGATCGGTGCGCGGCAGCGCGGTTTCAAAGATGTCCTTCAACAGGTCGCGGCGCTGGCCCAGGCCCAGATCGGTCAACAGCAGCTTCAGGATGTCGCGATGGCCGGGATAGCGGATCGAGCGATAGGACACCGCCCGCGCCTTGCCGGCCAGCGTCTCGGGCAAGGTGCCCAGGCCGCCCGAAGTGTTGAAGCATTCGTATTCCACACCGTCATGGCCGATGATCTCGTAATCCTCGAGCGGCGCGGTCTTGACCCGTTCGCCATTCACGATGGCGTCGCAGGGGTTGCAGTATTCGTTGATCAGCCCATCGGTGGACCAGGTCAGATTGTATTTCAGCGCATTGGTCGGATAGAGCGGCAGCGCACCCACCCGCATGTGCAGGCTGTCCAGCGTGTCGAACTCGGCCGCCAGTGCGGCTCCCGCTATGCCGACGAAACCCGGCGCCAATCCGCATTGCGGCATGAAGGCGGTGCCGCTGTCGCGGGCCAAATCGCGCACGGCGTTGGTGGCCGCGACATCCTCGGTCAGGTCGAAATAATGCGCGCCCGCGGCCTTGGCCGCCTTGGCGATGGCAGGCGTCAGGAAAAACGGTGCGGCCGAGATCACCGCATCGAACCCCGCAAGCCCCTGTGCCAGCCCGGCTTCGTCGCCCGCGTCGATCTGGCGGGTGGTGATGCCCTGCCTGTTCAACGCCGACAAGGCCGTCAGGTCATGGTCGGCCACGGTTACGGTATAATTGTGCGATTTCTTCAACAGGGCGGCGATCATCTGTCCGATCTTTCCGGCCCCGACGACGCAGATGTTCCAACTCATTGCGCGCCTCCTCCTCTGCTCTGGTTCCAGTATGACCGCGCCGCCGTCCGGGCACAGCAATCGAGTTGACGAAACGGGCGGCTTTTTCGACATAATGACGAAAATTGAATCATAATGTCGGATCACGGCCGCAGCGTCTTGGAACCTGACGTCAGGGGTGGAAATGCCTTGCAACCGATTGCACCATTTTTGCAATGATGCGACATTCAACAGACCCGATCGACCTCACGAAGGAGACCAGGCAAGTGGGCGTTACGCTGAAGGAAGTTGCGGCCTTGGCCGGGGTGTCGCGGTCGGCGGTGTCGCGCACCTTCACGCCGGGCGCCTCGGTCTCGGCCAAGACCCGCGCCAAGGTGGAAAAGGCCGCCAAGGAACTGGGCTACAGCCCCAACGCGCTCGCCTCGTCGCTGACCACGGGGCGGACCAAGCTGATCGGGCTGATCTCGAACAACTTCCACAACCCCATCTTTCTTGAGGTTTTCGACCAGTTCACCCGCGCCCTGCAGGAACGCGGGCTGCGTCCCCTGATCGTGAACCTGACCGACGAGACCGAGCCCGCCAATTCCGTTCGCATGCTGCGGCAGTATTCGGTGGATGCGGTGATCGTCGCCTCGTCGACCTTGCCGCCCAGCTTTGCCAAGGCGTTTCACGATGCTGGCGTGCCGGTGGTGCACACCTTCGGGCGCTCGGCGACCTCGCCCGAGGTGCATGTGGTGGGCATCGACAATGTCGAATGCGGACGCATGGCCGCGCGCGAGCTGGTGGCGCGAGGCTATGCCAGCGTGGGCTACTTGGGCGGGCCGATCGATGCGACCTCGGCGCGCGACCGGCAACGGGGCTTTACCGAGGAAATGGCAAACCACCCGCAGATTCCGGTCAGCCATTCTTTCGCCGGGGCCTACTCCTTCGAGGCCGGCCGGGCCGAGATGCTGCGCCTGCTGGCGGGTGACCCGGCGCAGGCCTATTTCTGCGGCGACGACATCCTGTCGATCGGTGCGCTGTCGGCGCTGGCCGACCACGGGCTGAAACCGGGTTCCGACATCGGGATCATCGGCCTGAACGACATGGAGATGTCGCGCTGGGAATACATCAACCTGACGACCATCCATCAGCCGATCAAGCAGATCATCACCGCGTCGGTCGATCTGGTCGAAGAGATGCTGAAAACGCCCGATCGCTACCCCGAGGCGCGGATCTTCCCCTGCCGGGTGATCGAGCGGGGCACGTTGCGGCCCCGCCCCTGATCAACGGAACATCGGCGGGCGCGCGTCCTGCCAGGCGCCCTCGGCCCGGGCCGAGGCCACGGCCGCGTGCACCGCGGCAATCGAGCGGACGCCATCGGCGGCATCGGGCAGCCCATCGCGCGGCTCGCCCCGGATCGCGTCGGCCAGATCGCAATAGATATTGGCTACAGCCAGCGGAAAGCCCTCGGGATGGGCAATCGCCACCCGCGACAGGCGCATCGCGTCTTCATGCAGGCCGCCCTCGCCCTTTTCGATGATCTGGGTTCGTCCACCGACCGGGGTGTAGATCAGCTGGTTGGGGTGTTCGGACGCCCAGCGCAGCCCGCCGGTCTCGCCGAACACCTGGATGTCGAACCCGTGCTGCCGCCCGATCGCCACGGACGAGGTCCACAACCGGCCCACGGTGCCGCCCTCCATGCGGAAATTGACCATCGCGTCGTCTTCCAGCTGGCGGCTGGGAATGGTCGAGGCCATGTCGGCCGACAGCGTCGCGACCTCGTCATCGCAGATGAAGCTGGCCATGTGCAGCGCGTGGATGCCGCAATCGGCGAATTGCCCCGACACGCCCGCCATGGCCGGATCATAACGCCAGCGCACGCGCGGATTGTCCGCGTCGGTGGCGTCCCCATGATGGCCGTGGCTGAAATTGGTGACGACCAGGCGCACCTTGCCGATCTCGCCGGCGCGGACCATGGCGCGGGCCTGCCGCACCATCGGATAGGCCGAATAGCAGTAGTTGACCGCACAGATCTTACCCGACTCCCGGGCCACGCGCACGATCTCTTCGCCCTCTTCCACGGTCATGGTCATCGGCTTTTCGCACAGCACGTTGAACCCGGCCTCGAGATACGCCTTGGCGATCTCGAAATGGGTGGCGTTCGGGGTGGCGATGGTTACAAGGTCGATCCGGTTGGGCCGGTCCTTTTCGCCGGCCAGCATTTCCTGCCAGTCGCCATAGGCGCGGTCGGCGGGCACACCCAGCCGCTGCGCATAGGCGCGCCCCGCCTCGGGCCGGTGGTCCAGCGCGCCGGCGGCGAATTCGAACAGGCCGTCGGCCTGTGCGCCCAGACGGTGGGCGGGTCCGATCTGGCTGCCTTCTCCGCCCCCGATCATGCCCCATTTCAACTTTGCCATGGTCTTGGTCTCTCTGCGAACAATGTTGGATTACGTGTCGGGCCTAAAACGTGCTGACGTCCTGCCAACCGCGACTGTCGGCCGAGGCCAGCGCCGCCGCCAGAACCCGGTTGACCTCGTGCCCGTCCCGGAAGGTGGGCCAGTTGCTCCGGCCGGAATGAATGGCGGTCAGAAAATCCTTGGCTTCGATGATGATCTGATCCTGATATCCGGTGCCGTGGCCGGGACCCTGGCAAAAGGGCTCATAATCGGGATGCTCCGGACCGGTCAGGATCTTGGTGAAACCGCGCTGGGCCTCGGGGCCTTCGCGGCGATAGAGCCACAGGGCGTTCTGATCCTCCTGGTCAAACCGGATCGCGCCCTTGGTGCCTGAAATCTCGTAGGCATAACCCATCTTGCGGCCGGTCGCGATACGGCTGAAATATAGGTTCCCCATGACGCCGTTTTCAAACCGACACATCATCTGGGCGTGGTCGTCATTGGTCACTGCACCGCCCGGGCGGGTGTGGTGAACGGTTTCCACATCGGCCATGACCTGCGCGATCGGCCCCACCAGAGCCAGCGCGCCATTGACCATGTGCGGCGCCAGATCGCCGATGGTGCCGTTGGCCATGCCGGTCGTGCGCCAGGTCGCCGGGGCCTCGGGGTCGGCATAGAAATCCTCGGTATGTTCACCGCGGAACCATGTGATGTCGCCAATCGCGCCGTCGGCGATCAGCTGGCGGGCAAACTGGCTGGCCGGGGTGCGGATATAGTTGAACCCGACCATGTTGACGGTGCCCGAGGCCTCGGCCGCCGCCACCATGGCACGGCTGTCCTCAAGCGACGCGCCCAGCGGTTTTTCGCACAGCACCGGCTTGCCCAGCGCCAGTGCCGCCTCGGCGATCTGCCGGTGGGTGGACTGGGGCGATGCAATCACGACGGCCTCGACCACCGGATCTTTGACCAAGGTCTGCCAGTCGGCGGTGGCACGGCGGAACCCGTAGGCGGCGCGGTAGCGTTCGGCACTGTCAAGGCTTGAGGCGCAAATCATCTCGAGCCGCGGTCTGAGCGCGGTGTCGAACACGGCGCCCACGGCGGACATGGCCACCGAATGGGCTTTGCCCATATAGCCGCCTCCGACGATTCCAATTCCGATTTCTCGCATTTTGGGCGGCTCCGAACATACTGATTGCAACCGGTTGCAAAATCAGTATCGTGAGAATCGATCCAATGCAAGGTCCATCGGATCGGCGGGATCAAAATGCCTGGGAGGTACAGTTTGAGTCACTTGATCGACGGCATCAAAGGAAACCGGTTTGCCGTTTTCGGGCGCGCTGGCATGGACATGTTCGCCGATCCGGTCGGTGTCAAAAGCGAACATGCCGACATGTTCCGCGCGGACTTGGGCGGTTCGTCCGCGAATATCTGCGCGGGTCTGGTCAAGCTGGGCAGCCAGGCGTCGCTGATCACCTCTGTCTCGGATGACGCGGTTGGGCGATTCTGCCTCAACAAGTTGCATCACTATGGTGTCGACACCTCTTTCATTCGCGTCGTCGGCGGTGAATACCGCATGTCCTTGGCGGTCTATGAAAGCTGCATCGAGGACTTTCAGAACGTCATCTACCGAAACGGCGCCGTCGATTTTCAGGTCACTGAAGATGACATGGACCGGGTCGACTATGGTCGTTTCAGCGCGGCGATCTCGGCCGGAACCGTGCTTGCCGCCGAACCGTCGCGCAGCGCCACGTTTCGCGCCTTCGACAATGCGCGCAAGGCCGGTCTGCCGGTGATCTTCGACATCGACTATCGGCCCTACAGCTGGCCCTCGGCGCAGGTCGCCGCCGACGTGCTGTCGCGCGCGGGCGAGGCCAGCGACATGATCGTCGGCAATGACGAAGAATTCGGCTTCATGGCCGGTGGGATCGAGAAAGGCTTCCGGAAAGCCTGCGATCTGGCCGAGAAACCCGGCCGCATCGTCATCTACAAGATGGGCGAAAAGGGCGCCGTGACCCTGACCGACGGGCAAGAGATCCACACCGGCATCTACCCGGTCACCGCCGTCAAACCCAACGGCGCGGGCGACAGCTTCATGGCCGGGCTGCTGGCCTCGATCGCGGCGGGCCATTCGCTGGAACAGGCGGTGTTGCGCGGCTCGGCGTGCGCCTCGATCGTCGTGTCCAAACCAGGCTGCGCGCCCGCCATGCCAACCACCGAAGACCTGGACGCTTTCCTTGCGTCCCACCCCGGCCCCACCCCGGCCGGATAGGAGAGCCCGATGCACATCCCCCCGTTCGACAACCAGAACAAACCCATCGTCGATGTCGATGATCCGACCGTGCCGCTGAACTATTTCAACATCGTCAAGTTGAAGCGCGGCGAAGCCTTCGAATACCAGGTCCCAGGGTACGAGACCTGCATCGTGCCCGCCACCGGCAGCGTCGATGTGGATGTCGAGGGCGTGCACTTTGCCCATCTGGGCAACCGGGGCGAGGATGTCTGGGATGGCGAGCCCGAGGGGGCTTATGTCCCGTCAGGGGCACGGGCGCAGATGGTCTGCGTCTCGGATACGGCCGAGGTGTTCGTGGCCGGCGCAAAGTATGACAAGGTGCTGGACCCGTTCGACGTGCGCGAGCATGACTTGGTGCAATATGGCAGCGACGACACCAAGACCCATCGCAAGATCAAGCATATCCTGGGCCAGAAGCAGCATGACAAGGTCGGCCGCCTGCTGGTGAGCGAGCTGTTCACCGTGGGTCAGGGCGGCTGGTCGGGCTTTCCCAGCCACAAGCACGACACCAACCGCCTGCCGGACGAGACCCGGCATGACGAGACCTACAATTTCCGTTTCAAACCGAACTGGGGCTCGGGCCTGCAGATGCTGCAGCGCGAGGACAACGAACCGGGTGACGCCTATCACATCGTCGATGGCTCGACGATCTGTATCGACAAGGGCTATCACCCCTGCTGCGTTCTGCCGGGATACGAGATGTATTACTTCACCATCCTCGGCGGACTGACCCAGCGGTCGCTGGTGCAGTATTTCCAACCCACCCACGCCTATCAGATCGAAACGATCCCGGGCATCAAAGACATGATCGCCAAGTTCAAATGACCCTCGTTACGCTCAAAGACGTCCTGCAACCCGCCTATGAACAGGGCTATGCCGTCGGCGGCCTCGTGACGTTGGGCTGGGAGGACATGCGCGCCTATGTAGCCGCGGCCGAGGCCGAGAACGCCCCGGTGATCCTGCAGGCCGGCCCCAGCTGCCGCGAGCACACGCCGCTGCCGGTTCTGGGCAAGATGTTCCGTTATCTGGCCGAAAACGCCTCGGTGCCCGTCGTGGCGCATCTGGACCACGGCTATACGTTCGAGGAGTGCAAGATCGCGCTGGACAGCGGGTTCACCTCGCTGATGTTCGACGGATCGCGCAAGCCCCTGCAGCAGAATATCGACGAGACCGCCGGGATTGCCGAAATGGCCCACGCCGCCGGGGTCTCGTGCGAGGGCGAAATCGGCTTCGTCGGCTATTCCGGCGGCGAAGGCTCGGCCGGGACCGACCCGGACGAGGCCGCCACCTTCGCCGCCCAGACCGGCGTGGATGCGATGGCGATTTCGGTCGGAAACGTCCACCTTCAGCAGAACAAGGAAGGCGGGCTGGACGAGGACCGCATCCGCCGGGTTCAGGCCGTGACCAACGTGCCGCTGGTGATCCATGGCGGATCGGGCGTGCCCGTCGAACAGCGCGCGCGGCTGGCGCGTGAAACCGCGATCTGCAAGTTCAACATCGGGACCGAGCTGCGCATGGCCTTCGGCGCCGCCCTGCGCGCGGCCGTGAACCGCGACCCCGACCGGTTCGATCGGGTGACGATCCTGAAGGAAACCCATGATCCGGTCGTTGCTGCCGCCCGCACCGTGATCCGCGCCTTTGGTGCACCGCCGCAGCGCTAACCGTCCGGACCTGTGCCGTTCTTCAACACGCGCAGGCGGATCCTAATCGTCGCGCCCCGGTTCGTTTGGATTGCTGGAAAACAGGGCAATCTTGTTGCCCTGTGGGTCCCGCAGATAGCCGACATAAAAACGTGGCCCGTACATGGCGCGAAAGCCCGGCTGACCTTCGTCCGATCCGCCGGCCCGCAGCGCGGCGGCGTACAGGTCGCGCACCTGCTGCTGACTTCGCGCCTCGAAGGCGACCATCGCACCATTCCCGGCCGAGGCCGCAGCCCCATCGAAAGGCGGTTTGACATAAAATTCCGGCAGAACCGGTTGCTGGCCCGGCGGCACCGGCAGGGCGAAACTCAGCCCCTCGGGACCCTCTTCCAGCGCATAGCCGAGATCCGGCAGAAAGGCGCAGTAAAACCGTTTTGCACGCGCGATGTCGTCCGCGCCGACCGTGACATAGGAAATCATCCCGCATCTTTCCTTGCCGGGTGTCGATCCGTCAACCGGCCCCAGCGTATCGACGCACATCCATTCCGGACGGGAACGACCCCATGATCGTCAGATCGAGCCGCCCTCGACCATGAAGTTCCCGGCACTGCACATGGCCGCGTCGTCCGAGGCCAGAAACAGCACCATCCGCGCCACATAGACCGGGTCGATCGGGTCGGGCAGGCATTGGCGGTCGATTTGTTTGGCCAGCGCCTCGGGTGTGACCCACAGGTCTTTCTGGCGCTGGGTCATGATCCAGCCGGGCACGACCGTGTTGACCCGGATCCGATGATCGCCCAGTTCCCGCGCCATGGTGCGGGTCAGGCCGTGCACAGCGGATTTTGCGGTGGCATAGGCGGGAAAGCCCGCGCCGGCCTCCCACCAGGAATTCGAGCCGATATTGATGATCGATCCCGCGCCCTTTTCGATCATGCCGGGCGCCACGGACTGGATGGCAAAAAACATGTGGCGGAGGTTGGTCGCCATGCGCTCGTCCCAATAGTCTGGCGTTACCTCGCGCCAGTCGTGCCGGTCGTCATGCGCGGCGTTGTTGACCAGTACATCCGCCGCGCCCAGCGCGCCCGCCAGCTCGTCAAAAGCAGACCGCAGCGCCGCGATGTCACGCAGGTCGCAGGCGGCAAAGGCGTTGGTTCCGTCCAGTTCGGCCAGCAGCGCGTTTCCGCCCTCGGCGTTGATGTCGACAAAGCCGACCTTGGCCCCCTGCTCGGCAAAGCCGCGCACGATCTCGCGCCCGATGCCCGAGGCCCCGCCGGTCACGAATACGGTGCGCCCTTTCAGGCAGGGATAGATGGCAAAACCCTTGGTCATTTGTCGCGCTCCATGATCCATTCCACTTCGGGCGCCGGAACGAAACGCCATTTGCGCAGCGGCCCGGCCATGACGTTCAGATAATACATCTCGAACCCGTAGGGCGCCCCGCAAGGGTGGTGCCCGCGCGGCACCAGTACCACATCGCCATCGGACACGGCCATGGTTTCGTCCAACTGACCGTCATCGGTATAGACGCGCTGGATGCCGAACCCGCTGGCCGGGTTCAGGCGGTGGTAATAGGTCTCTTCCAGATAGGTGATGCGGGGATAGTCATCCTCGTCATGCCGGTGACTGGGGTAGGATGACCAATGGCCGTGGGGGGTGAAGACCTCGGTCACCAGCAGGCTGTCGGCGTAATCCTCGGCCTCCATCGCGATGTTGTTGATGTGGCGCGTGTTCGTTCCCTTGCCGCGCTCGGTCAGGGTGATGCCCTCGGGCCCGATCCGGCGCGGGGCATGGCCGCCCTTGCCCGGGGCCGAGCACACGGCGATCACGCAATCGGTTTCGGCCGTGGCCTCCCACTCGGTGCCGTTGGGCAGGTACAGGCAATGGGGCGGGGATTTTTCGAACACGTTCATCCGGTCGCCCAACACGCCCCAATCCTGCCCGGCGCCGGTGATCCGGGCCTTGCCCTCGACCATCACCAGAATGACCTCGCGGTCGCCGGTGACCTCGGCGGCGCGGTCGCCGGCCCGCAGGTGATAAAGGCCAAAGCCCACATAGCGCCAGCCGGCGCTGGCCGGCGTGATGTCATGAACCTTGCCATGGGTTCCGAACGGTTTTCTCAGCAGTTCTGCCATCGGTTTCACCTGTGTTGGGGCAGCACCGGCCGCCCGGGTTCCGTCATGCCGTCTGCCGCGCCTGCCGCGCGTCCAGTGCCTGCTCCAGCTGCGCCTGCGTCCAGCTTTCCGACACCGCCCGGCGCAGGATATCGGCCTGGCTGGGCGGAGCGTTTCCGCCCACCGGCGGATCGGTATCCAGATTGGTCGGAAAGGGATAGCCTTCGGCCGTGGCCGCGATCGCGGCGCCTATGCGGGCATCATCCAGATCGCCGCGCTGGCTCAACGCCATCAGTGCCGGGAATACGGCCAGACACATCGCCCTGCGGTCCACCGCCTCCATCGCCCGCCCGAAGGCTGACGACACCTGCAGCAGGTTGGCCATCCGGTGGATGTCGGCGCTGCTGTTTTCGCCGGCTGCATGGAACAGCGCCGGGTTGAAGAACACCGCATCGCCCTTGGCCAGCGGCAGCTGGATGCAGGCCCGTTCGAAATACGCCCGATGCGCGTCGTCGTGAAAGGCGACATAGCCGGGCCCATACAGCTGCGAGAACGGCAACAGCTTGGTCGGGCCGCTCTCGATGGGCATGTCGCAATGGGCAACCGCGCCCTGCAGGGTCAGCGCGGCGGTGACCATATGGGCATGCGCCGGGAACTGGGCCGCCTTGTCGGCGGTCTGGAACCCCAGGTGATAGTCTCGATGCGCCTGCTGCGCCTTGCCGCCCGGCCGCACCTGGTTGATCTGCGCGGTCATCTGGTAATCGGGGCCCAGCCAGGCCTCGCTGGCGGCGGCAATCGCCGTGTTGCCGAAATAGAGCGCAAAACCCTCGGGGTCGCGCAGGCATTGCTTTTGCAGCGCGTTCCACACCCGATCATTCGCGCCCGAAGCCGCAAAGTGATCACCTTCGCCGCCCCCGGCCTGAAGCTCATCTTCGATGATCCGGCGAAACACCTCGGTCGCCCGGTCGATGACCGAGGTCTCGGCATAGGCCCCTTTCAGCGCGATCACCCCGGCAGATCGGCCCAAAACCCAGCCCCATTCCGCCAGCAGGGCACGCCGGGTTTCGCGCGTTTCCAGGGCGGGCCGCAGCGCGTGCATGTCATAGACCGGCACGTTCTTTTCCACCGCGGCGGCGTGGGGCACCTGCTCGGGCAGAAGGCTCTGCGATGTCAGCACCTTGAATTCGTCGAGGTCACAGGACTCACGACCGAAATAGCCGACGAACCCAGTTTGCTGGCGGACCATGAAACGCTCCTTTCCCATGGCGGCGCCCCGGGGGGCGAAAGATCAGGCCGTGATCGTCAATCCGGCCTGACCGCAGACCTCGACGATGTGGTCATAACCCATCTTCGAGTATTCATAGGGCGGGGCCTTGGCCGGGTCCTGTTCGGCCTCGACCACGATCCAGCCTTCGTAATCCAGGGCTTTCAACGCATGGGCGACCTCCTGAAAGTCGATGCAGCCATCGCCGGGCACGGTGAAGGCCCCCGCGATCACTGCATCCAGGAAACTGCGCCGGTTGCCGCGGGTGTCGCGCACGATGCCGGGGCGGATGTCCTTGAAATGCACGTGATGCACCCGATCACCCCAGCGGTTCAGCGTAGCCAGTACATCACCGCCGCCGAACAGCAGATGCCCGGTGTCAAAGCACAGCTTCACTTCCGGCCCCGACCCCTCCATCAACCAGTTCACGTCATCTTCGCTTTCTATGATCGTGCCCATGTGGTGGTGATAGGCCATCGGCATCCCCTGATCGGCCATCCACTTGGCCAGTTCGGTGATCTTGGCGCCGTAGGCCTTGATCTCGTCTTTCGACAGCTGCGGGCGGTCATTGACCGGGGTGCCGATCTGGCCCTGAACCGTGTTCGAGCATTCGGCATAGACGATGCAGGGGCTGTTCAGCGCCACGAACTGTTCGACCTGCGCGCGCACCGCGTCGCGTTCGGCAGCGAAATCGTTGATCAGCGAATTGCCCGAACACCAGCCGCCGCACAGTGCAATGTCGTTGCCTTCCAGATAGGCGCGCAGGCCTGCGGTATCGGCGGGCATGCGCTGCCCGCGCTCAACCCCGGTATAGCCGATCTGACGCGCCTCTTTCAGGGCCTGTTCCATCGTGAACGCCGCCGTCAGGTCGGGCAGGTCGTCATTTTGCCACGCAATCGGAGAGATGCCGATCTTCACGCTCATTTGGTGTTTCTTTCCTTGATGGCAGCCTCGTAGGCCGCACGTTTTTCTTTCACTGCAGGGCGGGTGCTGACCTCGGGCACCGCCACTTCCCACCACGTGCCGCCATATTCGGTCGAGGGGTACGGGTCGGTGTCGATGACGATCACATAGGGGCCTTTGACTTCGCCGCGTTTGGCCAGCGCCTCTTCCAGCTCGGCGATCGAGCCGACCTTGACCGAGGTCGCCCCCATCGCCGCCGCATGGGCCGCAAAGTCGATGGCCGAGGGCGTCTCGTGCACCGCATGGTCCAGCAGGTTGTTGAACTCGGCCCCGCCGGTGCCCATCTGCAGCCGGTTGATGCAGCCAAAGCCCCGGTTGTCGGTGATCACCACGGTGAAGGACACGCCCATCATCGCCGCCGTCGCCATTTCCGAGTTGGCCATCATGTAGGTGCCGTCCCCGGTGAAACAGATCACGTCGCGATCGGGCTGGGCCATCTTGATGCCCATGGCGCCGGCGATCTCGTAGCCCATACAGCTGAAGCCGTATTCCATGTGATAGGCCCCCGGACGCGGCGCCTTCCACAGCTTGTGCAGCTCGCCCGGCATGGTGCCGGCGGCGCACATCACCACCGTGTCGTCATGTGCCGCGCGCTGTACCGCACCCACCACCTGCATGTCGGTGGGCAGCGCGTTGGCGTCACCCGGCGCATGGGTCAGCGCATCGACCTTGGCAAACCACTCGGCCTTGAGCGTGTCGGAAACCGGGTCGGTGCGATAGCCCTGCAGGGCTGCGCCCAATTCCTCGATCCCGACCCGCGCATCGGCCAGCAGCGGCATCGCGCCGTGTTTCGTGGCGTCATAGGCGGCGGTGTTCAGGCAGACCATCTTGCGCTCGGGGTTGGAAAACAGCCCCCAAGACCCGGTGGTGAAATCCTGAAACCGCGTGCCGATGCCCAGGATCAGATCTGCCTCGGCGCACACGGTGTTGGCGGGTTCGCCCCCGGTCACGCCGACCGGGCCCAGGTTCAGCGGGTGATCCCAGGCCAGGGCCGATTTGCCGGCTTGCGTCTCGGCAACAGGAGTGTTGTGGGTCTCGGCAAAGGCCTGCAGCGCGTCGGTCGCGCCGGAATAATGGACACCGCCGCCGGCCACGATGATCGGGCGTTTGGCCGACCGGATGGCCTCGGCCGCGCGGGCCAGCTCGCCTGCGTCGGGGCGGATGCGACGTTGGTGCCAGATGCACGGCTCGAAGAAGCTGAGCGGATAGTCATAGGCCTCGGCCTGCACGTCCTGGCAAAAGCCCAGGGTCACCGGCCCGCAATCGGCCGGGTCGGTCATGGTGCGGAAGGCGCGCGGCAGAGCGGTCAGCAGATGTTCGGGCCGGGTGATCCGGTCGAAATAGCGGCTGACCGGGCGGAAACAGTCATTGGCGCTGACGGTGCCATCCGTGAAATCCTCGGTCTGTTGCAGCACCGGGTCGGGGCCACGGCTGGCGAACACATCGCCGGGCAACAGCAGCACCGGCAGGCGGTTCACATGGGCCAGCGCGGCGGCCGTCACCATGTTGGTCGCCCCCGGCCCGATCGACGAGGTCACCGCCATGGCCCGGCTGCGCCGCATCTGCTTGGCATAGGCGATCGCGCAATGGGCCATGGTCTGTTCATTGTGACCGCGATAGGTGGGCAGGCTGTCGCGCACACCGTGCAGCGCCTCGCCCAGACCGGCCACGTTGCCATGGCCGAAAATCGCCCAGACACCGGCGATGAAGGGCTCGCCGTTCTCGTTCATCTGCGCGCCAAGGTAGCGCACCAAGGCCTGCGCCGCGGTCAGTCGGATTGTCTTGCTCATCATGATCCCTTTCAGAACGAGGCCGCTATGGGCAATCCGTTGCAATCATTCTGTCGTGAAAGGATCCGACACGCCCACCACCCAGACCGGGTGGCCCGGCCTGCCGGACCCTGGTGATATTGGTGCCCCGCACGATACGGGACACCGGGGAGAAACCTTCAGACGGTACCGCCCAGCGACCCTTCCAGCTCGGCCATCTCCTGCCCGCCGGCCATCATGTCCTGCAGCTCTTCGGGCGAGATCTCGCCGCGCCGGGCGGTGCCCAGCGTCTTGCCGCGGTTCAGAACCGTGAACCGGTCGCCCACGGCCAACGCGTGCCGGACATTGTGGCTGATGAAGACCACGCCGATGCCCTGGTGGCGCACCTTGTCGATGGTGGCCAGCACGTTCGATGTCTGCCGCACGCCCAACGCCGAGGTCGGTTCGTCCAGAATCAGGATCTTGGCGCCGAAATAGACCGCACGGGCAATCGCCACGGTCTGACGTTCGCCCCCCGACAGGGTGCCCACCGCCTGATCGGGGCCGCGCAGGTTGATGCCCATCTTGCGCATCTCTTCCATGCAGACCTCGTTGGCGTGCTCGATGTCGAACCGTTTCAACAGGCCTTTCCCCTTGGTCGGCTCGCGCCCCATGAAGAAATTGCGCGTGACACTCATCAGCGGGATCATCGCCAGGTCCTGGAACACGGTGGCGATGCCCGCCTCCATCGCGTCGCGGGGCGTGTCGAAGGACATCGGCTGGCCTTCGAAATAGATCTCGCCCTTGGTGGGTTTGTGCACCCCGGACATCGTCTTGATGAAGGTCGATTTGCCCGCCCCGTTGTCACCCAGCAGGCAGTGGCATTCACCCGGCTTGACGTCGAAACTGACGCCCGCCAACGCGATGATGTTGCCGAAATGCTTCTCGATCTCTTTCATTTCGACGACCGGGGCCACGTCCTTGACCGCGTCGCCGTGGTGGAACTTGGTATCTTCGGTCATGTCAGCGCTCCCCGGTTACGCGTTTGCGGATCGCGTTGTTGAACAGAACGGCGATCAGCAGCATCGCCCCCAGGAACACCTGGAACCAGTCCTGATCGAAATCGGTATAGGTCAGGCCGATGACCACCATGCCGAAGATGATCGCCCCGAAGAACGCCCCGATGGCCGATCCATACCCTCCGGTCAGCAAACAGCCACCGATCACCGCGGCGATGATCGCCTCGAATTCCTTCTGGAAGCCTCGCCGCGCGTCGGTCGAGCCTGCGTCGATCACGGTGATGATCGCCACCAGCGCGGCACAACAGGCAGTCAGCATGAACAGTGAAATCTTGACCCGGTTCACCGGTACGCCCGAGTTCGACGCCGCAACCCGGTCGCCGCCCGAGGCGAAGATCCAGTTGCCGGCCGGGGTGCGCAGCAGAACATAGGTGGCGGCAATGGCGAAGGCCACGAACCACAGGATTTCAACCGGGACACCCGGCACTTTGGGCGCGCCGCTTTTGAACGTGTCGATCAGGCCCTTTTCGGCCAGCCAGGTGAACAGGCTGGCAAAGGCTTCGCCGGAAAAGAACGGCGCGAGCCAGTCATTTTCGACCTGATCGCGCACGCCGCGCAGCTGGGTCGACCCGCCGGTGGCCGCCTTCAGCCCCACCAGGGACAGGCCGCGCAGAATGAACAGAAACGCCAGCGTCACGATGAAGGATGGCAGGCCCGAGCGGATGACGATGGTGCCGTTGATTGCCCCGACAAAGGCGGCAAAAACAAAAGTCATCGGGATCGCGGCCACCAAGGGCAGCTGCCAGGTCACCACGCAGACCCCGAAGAACAGGCCGGCAAAGGCCACCATGGAGCCGATCGACAGGTCAAACTCGCCCCCGATCATCAGCAGCGCCGCGCCGATGGCCAGAATACCCAGTTGGGCGGCCGGGGTCATGAAGTTCATGATGCCGGCAAGCGTGAACATCGATTCATCGGCCGTGATGGCGAAGAAGATGAAGACAAGGATCGCCCCTGCGATGGCCCCCAGTTCGGGCCGCTTCATCAGCTTGGTCAGGAACGGTTCCTTCTTGATCCGTTCGTCCATCGCCGCTTGTGCAGACTCGGTCATGGTTTCCTCCCGTTTGGCAGGGGCGGCGCCCTGACGCCGCCCCGATTTTCAGCCCGCCGGTATCAGCGGATACCCTGAGCGGACAGCTCGACCACCTGACCGGCCTTGTCGGCGGTGATCAGGTTCGGACCCGAGGGCACGTTGCCGCCCGGCATCAGGCCGTACTTGGCGTTCAGCGCCATGAACACGACCGGCAGGTAACCCTGCAGATACTGCTGCTGGTCCACGGCAAAGGCCGCGTCACCATCGACGATCGACTGCAGGAAGTTGGCCGACAGGTCGAACGAGGCCACGTTCACGTCGCGCCCCGACCCTTTGACGGCGGCCACTGTGGGCTCACCGGCCGAGCTTGCGCCCAGCGCCATCACGGTATCGACGCCTTCATCAGAAGCCAGAGCCGCCGACACTTTCGACTCGATCTCGGACGGGTCGTTCGACGTGGGCAGAACAGTCACGTTGCCGCCAAAGCCTTCGGCAAAGCCCGCGCAGCGCAGGTCCAGCGCGACGTTTCCGACCTCGTGGTTCACGCAGATCGCGTTCTTGCCGCCCATTTCGGCCAGCTTCTCACCGGCGGCCTTGCCGGCGTCGAACTCATCCTGGCCGACATGCAGCGCCGCGCCCAGTTTCTTGGACACGTCCGAGCCCGAGTTCATCGAGATCACCGGGATGCCTGCGGCGACCGCGCGTTCGATCGAGGGGCCAAGCGCGTCGGCGTCCGGGATCGAGACGATCAGCCCGTCGGGCTCCTGGTTCACGGCAGCGTCGATCAGCTGCGACATGGCAACCATGTCGAAGGTTTCGGGCGCACGGTACTCGACGTTCACGCCCATATCCGTGCCGGCCTGCTCGACCCCGTTCTTGACCACGTTCCAGAACGCGTCATTCGCCTGGCCGTGCGATACCACGACGATGTCCTGCGCAAAGGCCGGAGTGACCAGCGCCAGCGCGCCGGCGGCCAAAGCACCTTTGAAAAATTTGTTCATTACGTTTCCTCCCACTAGGACAGATTTTTGTCTTGTCCGGGTCCTGGACCCATTCATCCGGCAAGGCCGAATCTCTGTCGCACCGATACGCATCGGGGCCGTTTCAGTTTCAATACTTCACGTCATTTTGCAACCGGTTTCAAAATTTCCTCCAGCTTTACCGGAATACCCGTCTTGGCCGATCGGGTCGCAGCTTCGGCCAGGGCCAGCGCTGCGACGCCGTCTTCCAACGTCACCGGCACGGCGGATCCGGTCTTGACCGCAGTCACGAACGCATCCCATTCCGCCCGATAGGCAGGCATGTAGCGTTCGAGAAAGAAGTAGGTCGGCTTGGCACTGATCACGCCGTCGGACGTGGATTTCACCAGGTTGTTCTCGAGCACGTTGCGCGCCTGCAGCAGCCCGCCGGACCCCAAGACCTCGACCCGTTGATCATAGCCGTATACGGCCCGGCGAGAATTCTTGATGACGGCGATCCGACCGTCCTTGTAGGTCATGGTGACGACGGCTGTGTCCACATCCCCCGCCTCGGCGATGGCGGGGTCCACGGTCGATGTGCCAACGGCCGAAACAGTGACCGGTAAGTCACCCATGATGAAATTGGCGAGGTCGAAATCATGTATCGTCATGTCCCGAAATAATCCGCCCGATACTTTGACATAGGAAATCGGGGGCGGCGCCGGATCAAAAGAAGTGATCGACAGCAATTCGGGGCTTCCGATCTCGCCGGACTGAACGGCGGATTTCAATGCGCCAAAGCCCGGATCGAAACGCCGATTGAACCCGATCATGACCGGTTGACCGGTACCTGCCACGGCTTGCTGGCAGGCGAGGGCGCGGTTCAGGTCCAGATCGACCGGCTTTTCGCACAGAACGGCCTTGCCCGCGGCGGTCGCCGCCTCGATGAGGTCCGAATGCGTATCCGTCGGCGTGGCGATCAGCACCGCGTCGATATCCGGGTCGGCGATGATGTCTTCCGACGTGCGCGCCACGGCACCATGCGCTTGCGCCAGACGTGCGGCGGCGTCTTCCATTGCGTCCGAAACCGCAACAAGCGTGCTGTCCGGGTGGTCCGAAATGGCTTGCGCGTGGACGGTTCCGATGCGCCCTGCTCCAAGCAATCCGATTCTGAGCATTGTGACCTCTGGGTATATTTCTGGCGGGAGCATGTTCTTTTTTGCAACCGGTTGCAAGGATTATTTGCGCCCTGTATGTGCCCGCGCTCTTGCCCGCCATTGCACCGCGGTCAGGACAGAACTCAGCCGGTCGTGGGCGGGGTCAATCTCTTGAATTTGCAGCCTGGGCATCCTTGGATGGCTTGGTATTGGCCCGTTTGGTTCTGCTTTTGTGATTTTTCAATCGTCTGTTAAACCTTTGAGTCGGGGCAGAAATTGACACCGATACCAAACCGCCCCGACCAAGGAGACGATGATTTGATGAATGTGTCCCTGCCGATTCCGCTGCTGGTCATGGCCATTCTCCCTGCTGCGTTGCTGGACCGATGTTCGGGCCAGAACACCGGCACCGCGCTGGGAGTTCTGGCGCGGGACCGGGTCGCACTGACGGCAACGGCCAATGAGATCATCGTGGAACTGCCTGTTGCAGAAGGGTCTCCGGTCAAGGTCGGCGACGTGCTGGTCAGGTTCGACACGGATCTGCAGACCGCGAAGCTGAACCTCGCGCAGGCGGAACTGGAAAAATCGCAGGCCACGCTACTGAAACTGGAAGTCGGCCCGCGCGAGGAAGAGATTGCGATCGCGCGCGCCAACGTCGCCGGTGCCGAGGCGCGTCTGCTGGACGCAGAGGCCGTGTATCAGAGGAATTCCCAGCTGGTCGTCAACTCGGTCGTAAGCCAGGCGCGCCTGGACCAGGATATTGCCGCACGCGATTCCGCTCGGGCGGCACTGGAAAGCGCTCGGGAATCCCTGAAAGAACTGGAAAACGGAACCCGCCCCGAAGATCTGTCGGTTGCCCGGGCCAATGTGCGGGCGGCCGAAGCGGCGGTTGCCGCCGAGCAGACCGTTCTGGATGACCTGACGGTTGTTGCGACACGGGACGGCATCCTGGATTCCCTTCCCTGGAACCTGGGGGAACGGGTCGCTCAGGGCAGCCCGGTCGCGGTGCTGGTGTCCGGCGCGGCCCCTTTCGCCCGCGTCTATGTCCCCGAACCCAGCCGGGTGGACATCGCTCCCGGAGACTCTCTCGAGGTTCGGGTCGACGGGCTGGACCAACCTCTGACGGGCACCGTGCGATGGGTCAGCGACGACCCGTCCTTCACCCCCTACTACGGGTTGAACAAGGATGATCGGACGCGGTTGGTCTATCTGGCAGAAATCGACCTGCCGGAAACCGCCCGAGATCTGCCTGCGGGCGTTCCCGTTCAGGTGAAGATGCCATGAGTGATCTGGTGGTCTCGACCCAGGGTCTGACGCGCCGATTCAAGGAAAAGACAGCCGTCAGCAACCTGGACCTGGAGATACGCCAGGGTCAGATCTATGGGTTTCTGGGCCCGAACGGCTGCGGCAAGACAACGACGATGCGAATGCTGACCGGACTGCTGACGCCCAGCAGCGGATCCGTCTCGGTGCTGGGCCGACCAATGCCGCAATACGCCGAGCCGCTGAAGAATGAAATCGGCTACATGACGCAGATCTTCTCGTATTACCGCGACATGACGGTGCTGGAGAACCTGCGCTTTGCCGCCGAGATCTATGGAATGCCGCGCCGCAAATCCGCCGACCGGATCGACGAGTTGCTGACAACCTACGACCTGACCGAAAACGCCAATCAACTGAGCGGCAGCATGAGCGGCGGGCAGCGGCAGAAACTGGCGCTGGCCGCGACGGTGCTGCACGGCCCCAAGCTGTTGTTTCTGGACGAGCCGACATCGGCCGTCGACCCCGAAACCCGCCGGTCTTTCTGGGAACAGCTGTTCGACCTGGTCGATCAGGGCGCGACGATGATCGTGTCCACGCATTTCATGGACGAGGCGGAACGGTGTCACAAGCTGGCCATCCTCGAGCATGGGGTGAAAAAGGCGGATGGATCGCCCCGGCAACTGATGGAAGACCTGAACGCCACCGTGATCGAGGCCGAAGGCGAGGGTCTGCGGCAGGTCAAACACCTACTGGACGACACGCCCAAGGTGCTGTCGACGGCGCAGGTGGGTGCCCGATTGCGCGTACTGGTGGACAAGTCGGAAAACGATCCGATGGCGATGATCACGTCGCGCCTGTCCGACTTTCCCAACCTGGCGATGTCCGTGCAGCGCCCCAATCTCGAAGACGTGTTCGTCAGCGCGACGAAGGGGCCCGCCCAATGAAATCGCTCCGCCGCATCACCGCCGTTCTCAAGAAAGAGCTGCTGCAACTGCGGCGTGACCGGATGACCTTTGCCATGGTCGTCATGATCCCGCTGATCCAGCTGCTGTTGTTCGGATACGCAATCAACACAAACATCCGCCATATACCGGTCGGGATCGTGGATCAGGCCGACTCGTCGCTGTCCCGGACCTTAGCTCAGATCGTTCAGGCTACGCAGGTCGTGACCATCACCGAGGTCTTCGCGACCCCGGAAGAAGCGGAGCAGGCGATCACCGAATCCACCGTGCGCGCCGCGTTCATCATTCCGCCCGACGTCGATGACCGGCTTGCCCGAAGCCCGTCCATCGGACTGGGCCTGCCCAACGCCACCAACCAGACATCCAGCCGCCCCGTGGCTCATTGGATCGTGGACGGGTCGGACACCATGGTGGCCAGCGCTATCAAATCCCTGCGCAGCATGCCACTGACCGAATTGCTGCGACAGCCGCCAAACCGTCAGGTCCCGACCTTCGAGGTCACGCTGTATTTCAATCCCGAGCAACGATCGGCGGTGAACATCGTTCCCGGCCTTGTGGGCGTCATCCTGACCATGACCATGATCCTGTTCACCTCGGCCGCCATCGTCCGAGAGCGCGAGCGGGGGAACATGGAGATGCTGATCAACACCCCGGTCAAATCCATCGAGCTGATGATCGGCAAGATCATTCCCTACATCTTCCTGGGCTTGCTGCAGGTCGCGATCATCCTCGGGCTGGGACATTTCCTGTTCGACGTCCCCATTAACGGAGGAATGATCCCGCTGCTGGTGGTAACGCTTCTGTTCATCATCGCCAGCCTGTCGCTTGGCCTTGTGATCTCGACGCTGGCTCAGAACCAGCTGCAGTCCATGCAGATGACGATTTTCGTTCTGCTGCCCTCGATCCTGATGTCGGGGTTCATGTTCCCGTTCGACGGGATGCCCAAACCGGTTCAGGTGATCGCCCAAGTGCTGCCGGCCACCCATTTCATGGACATGATCCGCGGCGTGGTTCTGCGGGATGCAACGCTTTACGCTCTGCGCGGCGACATCCTGTGGATGATCGGGTTTGCCGTCCTTGGGATGCTGGCTGCGACGCTCAGGTTCAAGAAACGCCTGGGATAAAAAGAAGGGCGGCCAAGGCCGCCCCAAGTGTCTGGATTGCCAGTCTCTTATCCGTGTCGGACCGTTCAGATGATCTCGTCCTCGTCGAACATGGGATCATCTTCCAGCTGCGCGTTGATATCTTCCATCGAGTCTTCGGCCTTTTCCACGGACCCGACCCGCCCCAGGTGAAACACGGCATCGCCCTCATTCACCACAGGCATGACCGCGCGCCCGACGATCAGGCCGTCGAACGGAGCGATGATGTCCTCGCTGGCTTCGCCGAACGGGTCCGATACGGCACCCAGCAGATCACCTTTGCGAACCAGTTCACCGTCCGCTTTGTAGATCCGGAGGATCCCCCCCATCGGGGCGCGCAACCACTTGCTGGACGAACAGAACTGCGGTGCCGCTTTGGGCTTGGAAATCCGCTTGGCGGGAACCATCCCCATGTGCCTCAGCACCCGCAGAATGCCAGCAAGGCCCGCGCGGATCGACAGTTCATCCAGGCGAAGCCCCTCGCCCGCTTCGTACAACAGAATATCTTTCCCCTGCGCCTTCGCCGCGCCGCGCAATGATCCATCGCGCAGGGGCGACTGGATGACGATCGGTGCTCCGAAAACGCTGGCCAGTTCCTTGGTCCGAGGGTTGTCGGGCGAGATCCGGATCTGCGGATAGTTCGTGCGATGGATCGCCGCCGAATGCAGATCGATCCCCAGATCCGAGCGGGCGACGATTTCTGTCATGAACAGATGCGCCAGCCGCGAGGCCAGCGACCCGTTCTCGCTGCCGGGAAACACCCGGTTCAGGTCGCGACGGTCGGGCAGATAGCGCGAATGGTTGATGAAGCCGAACGCATTCACGATCGGCACCGCGATCAGCGTGCCTTTCAAGGTCGCCAGGTTGGGCGCACGCAACAGGCGGCGAATGATCTCGACGCCGATCACCTCATCACCATGCACCCCACCGCTGACAAAAACGGTGGGCCCGTCCTGTCGGCCGTGCACCACATGCGCTGACATGGTCACCGGGGTATGGTCCGACAGAACGCTGACCGGCAGATCCACGGTAAGCCGCGATCCCGGCGCCACAGTGGCCTGGCCGATCGTGAATGGCTGCCGCTTTGCCATGCCGTTACCCTTTGCCCTTGGTCTTGGTGGCCCCGGCTTTTGCGTTCTTTTCCAGGAACTCGATCATCTTTCCGGCAATATCCAGCCCCGTGGCTTTTTCCACACCCTCCAGGCCCGGCGAGGAATTGACCTCCATCACCACAGCGCCGTGGTTGGCGCGCAGCATGTCGACGCCGCAGGCATTCAGGCCCATCGACTTGGCCGCGCGAACGGCCGTTGCACGCTCTTCCGGTGTCAGCTTGACCACCTTGGCCGAACCGCCGCGATGCAGGTTCGAGCGGAAGTCGCCCTCGGCGCCGGTGCGTTTCATCGCAGCGACAACCTTTCCGCCCACCACGATGGCCCGAATGTCGGTTCCTCCGGCTTCCTTGATGAACTCCTGCAGCAGGATGTTCACACCCGCACCGCGGAACGCCTCGACAACCGATTTGGCGGACCGGTCCGTATCGGCCAGAACGACACCGATGCCTTGCGTCCCTTCCAGCAGCTTGATGACGATGGGAGCGCCACCGGCCAGTCTCAGCACCTCGTCGGTCTGTTTGGGGTCGTGAGCAAAGGTTGTGACGGGCAGGCCGACACCGTCGCGGGCCAGCAACTGCATCGACCGCAGCTTGTCGCGCGACCGGCCGATGGCGACGCTTTCGTTCAACGGGTAGACACCCATCATTTCGAACTGACGTAACACTGCGGTTCCGTAGAAGGTGACCGAGGCACCGATCCGCGGAATCACCGCGTCATACCCCGTCAGCTTTTCGCCGTTGTAATAGATCTCGGGGCGACGGGTTGCGATGTTCATGTAGCACCGCAGGGTGTCGATGATGTCGAGCTGATGCCCACGCTCCTCGGCCGCTTCCTTGAGGCGGCGGTGCGTGTACAGGTTGGCATTGCGCGCCAGCATGGCAATCTTCATGACAAATCCCCTTTGTCTTGGTGTTTTGGTTTGCCGCGCAACAGATGCGCGCGCTTGGTGTGAACGGCGATCGCGTGGTTCTTCAGCGCCGCCCGACCCACGATCATCCGAAAGGTCATGTTCGTGCGATCGGTCAGAGACAGATCCAGCGGCCAGGTTTCGTCGCCCAACCGGATGGTGGTTCGGATGACGATCCTGTTTTCAGGAATTCCGCTGGTGTTCTTGATGTTGCGCCTTTCCTTGATCGGAGCCTCGATACGGACCATGCCTTCTCCGCCCGGCACCTCCGTCAGGAAGGACACCCAGTGATGTCCGTCCCGTTGAAACCGCCGAATGTCGGTTGCATGCAGCGCTGACGTGCGGGCGCCAGTGTCGATCTTGGCCTTGATGTCGTTCAATGGCAGGTCGGGAAGGTCGATGTATTCCATCCAACCAATGACCTTCGGCATCTGCGGCTGACCCTTGTCCGAAACGTTTGCCATGATCACACCAGCCAAGGCATCAGAAGGGTTGCAAGGCTGAGCACGAAGAAGAAGCCGGCCATGTCCGTAATCGTGGTCAACAGCGGGCCACTTGCGGCGGCCGGGTCCTGTCCGATCCGCTTCAGCAGCAAAGGAACAACACCGCCGATGGATACCGCCAGCATCGTATTGAGTGCCAGCGCAGTACCAATCACCAGACCCAGAGCCGGATTGCCTTTCCAGAACCACGCGACCAGCCCGATCAGAATACCCAGCGCGATCCCATTGATGACCCCGACCGAAATCTCCTTGATCCAGACCCGCACAGCATCTTGCGGCCGCACCAACCCCAGGCTCAATTCACGCATGGTGACGCCAACGGCCTGGTTGCCGGAACAGCCGCTCATGTCAGATACCATCGGCAGGAAGATGGCCAGCGCAATCACGGCGGCCAGTGTTTCTTCGTAGGCCGAGATCACGCTGGCCGCGATGATGTTGAGCACGATGTTGGCCGCAAGCCAGGCCAGCCGGCGACGGGACCGCACCGACAAAGGCATCGAGCGCAACTCGTCGCCAACCACACCCTGACGTTTGAGGCTTTCACTTTCCGAGCGTTCCAGAGTGGCTTCTGCCACCGCCGTGCGGGACACGACACCCGCCAGGACTCCGTCGGCATAAACCACCGGCACCCCCAGGAAAGGGTGATCGTTGAACACGTCTTCCAGCTGTTCCAACGGGGTGTCCACGGTCACGGTCAGAGGTTGAACCATGATGCTTGTCAGCTTTTCGCTGCGCTTGGCGGTCAGCAGGCTGCGCAGCGATACCACGCCCACGGCGCGCCCCTCGGAATCGACAATATAGGGGTGCTGCCCGCGGTACCTTTCAAAATCCTCGTCGTCCGAAGCAAGTTCGCGCAGGACATTGCCAACGGTCTGCGTGTCGCGGAACTTGAACACCTCGGTCATCATCAGACCGCCGGCGGTATCATCCTCGAACGTGCTGAGCAGGCGGACATCCGCAGCCTCTTCGGCGTCCATTTCGGACAGGATAGCCTCGGCATCCGGCGTATCCAACTCGCCAATAACGTCGGCCTGGATATCCGAATCCAGCTGTTCGATGATCTCGGCAGCACGCTCGGGCTTGAGGCGTTCCACAAGCTCGACCGCCATCTCGTTAGGCGCTTCTTCGACCAGTTCCGCGGCAAGTCCAACGGGCACGATCTCCAGAACGGTATCGCGCTCGGCCGGTGTCAGCTGAAGAACTTCGCGCAGGGCTTCGCTGCTGGTCAGCGAATCCAGAAGCGCCTCAAGCTCGGACGCATTGGACTGCTCGACCGCTTCCTTGATCCGAAGCGAAAGCTCATCGTCGGTTGAGGGAATGTCTACGTTTCCGTCCATGCCTTGGCCATTCAATTGGGTTGTCGTTCCTTTATATAGGTGATAAATTTTTGTCTATAGACAAAATTGGATGAGATATAGAATGTCTGACTTCACGAATGCCGCGGAAACCCTGGCCGGACTCTATACCAGAGAATTCGGAGGAAAGGCCTCGGGCCGGTATCGCATCCCGCAGAAGCTGCTGCGTGAACTGTGTGGCCGGAGAAGGCTGTACCAGGAGGACATCACGGCTCTGACCCGTGAACTTCTGGAAATGGGCTATGTCATGATTGATTTGGACAGCTTCTTTGTCGTCATGAGCGCCAATTCCTTCGTGAACTATCGGCGAGTCGGCAAGGAAATGCTGGCCCACACGGAAGGCACCAGCTGAGTCCCATTGCAGGCAATTGTCGCAATGGTGCCCGATCTTGTCAGATCCTCAGTGCGCGAGCCGCCGCAGTCTTTGTTGCAGAAACTTTCTGGACGCAAGGTTCGGTGCCGCTTCTATGGCCTGCCGATAGGC
Source organism: Ruegeria sp. BF8 (assembly GCF_056538625.1). Taxonomy (NCBI): domain Bacteria; kingdom Pseudomonadati; phylum Pseudomonadota; class Alphaproteobacteria; order Rhodobacterales; family Roseobacteraceae; genus Ruegeria; species Ruegeria sp. BF8. Next base: position 409,083 of record NZ_JBQFTL010000004.1, read on the forward strand.
CGCGACCGCCGCGGCGGTGCGGCCCGTCTTCTGCAGAATATGCGCGCGGGCCGCGTGCCACGGCTGAAAATCGTCAAGATCGGGCCGCAGGCTGTCCAGCTTGTCCAAGGCCAGTTGGGCATGACCCGCCTCGGCCATCACGACCGCCCAGTTCAGGGCAACCACCGGGGTTGGCTCACAGGCCCATAGGGACTGATACAGCAGCGACATCTGCCGCCAATCCGGGACCGGCGCCATCATGTGGCAATCCGCAATGGCGGCCTTGAGTTGAAACGGTCCCGGTTTTCTCTGGTCGACCGCAGCTTGCAGGAGCCGCTGCGCCTCACGTATCTGATCCTGCCGCCAAAGCGTTCGGTCCTGATCCTCTACGGGCACCATAGCGCCATCAGCGTCGATACGCGCAGGGCGGCGGGCATCGGTCATTAGCATCAGGGCCAGCGCACCTTCGATCTCGGGCTCTCGCGGTCGGAGGTCCCGCAGAACCCGCGCAAGGTAGATACCTTCGTGGCAGAGATCCCGCGGTCCCGTATCCTCGGTCACGTATCCGGTGGTGAAGATCAGGTAGAGGGTCGTCAGCACCGTATCCAAACGTTCCGGCCAGATTTCCGGATCGGGAACGGAGTACCCAATCCCCTTGGCGCGAATCTTGGCCTTGGCTCGGGACAGGCGCTGGCCCATCGTCTGGTCGTTGTCCAAAAATGCTGCGGCGATCTCCCGTGTGGTCAGGTTGCAGACCGTGCGCAAGGTCAGCGCGATGCGTGACTTCTGGTCCAGCGCGGGGTGGCAGCAGGTGAAGATCAGACGCAACCGGTCATCCGGTATCTGCTCAGGCAGGTCGTCCGTCACGGAGTCGGGCAGGGTTACGGCCAGGGCTGCTGTTTTCCGACCTTCCCTATGTTGCGCTCGAATGCGATCGATGCCCTTGTTCAGACCAACCCGCATCAACCATGCGGTCGGGTTGTCCGGAACTCCGCTGCGGCTCCAGTGTTTCACGGCCGAGATTGCGGCCTCCTGCAGTGCGTCCTCGGCCAGTTGGAAGTCACCCAACCGGTTGATCAGGCCGGCCAATAGCCGCCCCCGATCCCGCCGCAACACATCATCAATGACATGCCCAACTGCGATCGCTTTGGGGGCGGCATTCTTCATGGATTATCCTGCCGGATTGTAGTCCATCAAAGGCCGAACCTCGATGGTACCGTAGTTGGCGGCCGGGATCAGCGCCGCGTATTTCAACGCCGCATCCAAGTCGGCAACGTCAACCACATAGTATCCGCCAAGATGCTCACGCGTTTCGGCATAGGGCCCGTCCATGGTTTCAGCTTTTCCGGAGCGGATCCGAAGGGTGGTTGCTGTTTCGATCCCTTGCAGACCCTCGCCATCGCAAAGAACACCATCCGCTTTCATCCGCTCATTGGCGGCAAAGAAGCCACTCATCATCTCGTCAAACTCCCGGGTGCCATAGGCCGGTTCCTGCGCGGGGTCAGTGTAGATCAACAGCATGTATTTCATAGCAATAATCCTTTTCAAAAGTTATGGGTCAAAGACCGAATATCCGGGCTGCGATGCAGATCATCATGATCAGCGCGGCCAGGACATTGGTGCCATTACCGACATAGCGGAGCGGGTGGCCGGCATTGTCAATCTTCAACCCGAAGGGATGCACAGCTCGTCCGATCACCAGCAAAATGCCCGCCGCGTTGAGGAAAAGCGCTGATGTACAGACCCCTTCGCCCAGCATCATCAATATCAATATGAAGGTCGCCCAGTCCTGGCAGTTTCCATGTTGGCGCACGCGCAACATCAGCGCCATGTCGCCGCCATCGCCGATGGATTGGCCCGTGGCCGACCGCATCCCCGAGACACGAAACCATAAGACGAGCCAGATCATCGCCACTAGCAACGCATAAATCGGTGTCGTTGAAAAAACCATCTATCGTCCTTCCTGTTTTCAGGTTCGTGCCCCAAGGACGTCGGGTTTTCTCAGATTTCGACAGGTGCTGAGATTTTTTGTTGGCGCGCTGCAACTCTTGCGCATTTTGCGTGTTTCTTACGTTTTGTATGTCGGCGATTTTTGGGTTGGTGCCAAGTGTGCGGTGGAGAACGAGCAAAGCCGCCCTTGGGCGGCTCGTTCGGTGTTTTGTTCGACTTTGCTGGTTGCGGGAGCATGAAACTGCCGACAGTTGACCCTTTTGGGTTGGCAATACAATAGAACTACTACACCCGACAGAATTTCAGTCTTCACCCACTGAAGTGGTCCGCTGCTATGTCAAGATAGGCGGTTGATCCTAGTGCAAAAATTCGCCTGAGAGAAAGGCAACAAATCCGCTGCGCGAGTGGCAAGATCGATGAAGTAGTACTCTGCGGCCGGTTCCAAGCACAGTTTCTCGTGAGCTAAATCCGACGGGCGAGCCAGTGCAAACCAAAGCGCCTTGCCAAATGGCGGCGATATCTGCGCTTCGGTGACATTCCAGCATCGGGCGATAAATCCAGTTGTTCGGCCCAAGGCGTGCGCCCGGCCATTTCGCAATAGATGCCGCCCCAAGGGTGCTTAAGAGGCGCAGTCCACGGTTTAACGGAACCCGCAAAATGAAGGATAACCGGCACCTCAAAATCGCCGATCAAACGTGTAGGATAAAATGTATAATTGTATCTCCGCTCGCATCCCATGACTTGTCCTGCAAGTGCGATATTCAGCGCGCATTGATCATGCCAGACAAGCCGATCGGACATGGTTGTAAGAACTTCAAACACACGTTTTTCGACGTTTTGTTTCCGCCAGAGGTTTAGATCAATCAACATAACGCCTGAGCTGAAATACTGTGACGGACCCACGCCCAAATCCTCATGAAGTGCGTTGCCAACCTGATATGCCGCAACTATGCTGCCACCGAGATCTCGATCATATAGTTCCGCCAAAGAACTGAGTACCAAAGTATCGCAATCTAAATACAAGACCCGGGTAACAGTCTTTGGAAGAATGCTCCCCAAAGAACACCGGTAGAGCGCCGCCGATGAAATATGCGGTTCATCCCGCAAGCTGCCCCAAATCTCCGAATACGCGTAGTTTGAGATTTCAATGAATTGGGTGCGGAGCTCAATGTCGTTGCAAAAGGTTTGCAGCTTAAACAGCTCGTCACATGCGGGAAAACCATGAACGAGATACAATTCCAAATCACTTCGAACATTTGTGGCAGCAAGTGAATAGAGCGCCGCCGACAATGGCGCGATCATATTTCTGTCAAAAGTGAAAAGAATATTCATCTCAACCGTCTTTCTGCAAGTGCACTGACATCTGCACGCAAGATCACTTGAATATGCATGCTCAACAAGCATGTTTTTCCACGAACGCAGTCTGCGGTCGCACTCTAAGGCGCGCGCTTCGCATCCGATTTAAGTAGTTGATTTTCTTGCGAAAACCAAGTTTGATTTTTTGTGACCAAAACTACGGAGACATTGGGCGTCACCCCAAAGATCTCTCAACCCTACAACCCTTCGCATTTGAGAGCATGTTCTGCTAACCCTTGGTGAGAAACATTAGGTGCGCAAAGCTAAGTTGTCTATGCCGAGGCTGACCTTTTTCGCGCTGGGCTCTCTGTAGGACAATCTGCCCAACACGGGTGTCAAAGCCTGGGCCGGAGGCATGCCCCTAGTTGGTATTGCCACGGGAGGCTTACCTAATCTTGTGGCCGATCGCGAGATGGGTGCCCTGGCATACCCGCCACACCCAGCGGCCTTGGACGCGCGACCCGCGCCCATGCCGAGGCCAGCTTTGCCCCGGCACGCATTGGCTCGGCCTATGAGAACCCTTATAAGTCAGTAATACGAATACACCTGCCTTAAAGCGGTCCGTCATCCGGCGCAATCTCTCCCAAACCGCCAATTGGAGCTGGCGCCCTACGGCGCGAGATCTGACGAGCGGGATTGAAATAGATCGAAGTGACCTGCCGATACGCATTAATAGGGGCAAAATCGGTGAAATCAGCACGAGGCCACCTCATTGCAGCATCGAGGGAAGCCAGAACCCTTGGGTAGCGTTCAGAATTGTCGAGGACAATCAGCGCAGGAACAGCTCGACCGGCCTTTACCTCCTCCATGACATACCCTGCGCAAAGACGGCGATGTATTCCATCGATCACCACGATATCCGCATCTGCCACTTCAGGTCGCCGGGTATATGTTTCGGGTTCGGTGGCGAGATGAATGTCAAACCCTGCTGATCGGGCCAGCGTTTTTGACACCTCATCATACCATCCTTGACTATGCTCAATCGCGGTGACCATCGCGCCACGTTTTGCATAAAACACTGAGGAGTGCCCACTGCCATATTCCAGAACGCGAACTCCGTTCAAATCATACGAGTCGATGTATTCAATCGCCGAGTATGCGTACCAAGGGATCTCCTCTCCCGCAGCGTCTACGCAGCGCACCTCAAGTACGCTTCGATAGTGGCCAAGATCATCCGACAACACGCGAAGCGCATCGCCTTCAGTTTTCTGTTGGCGGTTTAGCAAAAGCTTTAACCACTTCCATCCAAAACTCGACAGCATGTTGTTACCTTAGACTGCGGACCTGTGCTTCTGTGTTGGCTAAGCAACGACCATTCGATGAGACTTACTTAATTTACAGTACGGAGACATCACTAAATTGCGAAGGGCATGAAAATTCTTGTAAGCGTTTTGTGAAACCGCGCAGCTTGAATCTGCGTCTTCTGGTTTTGAGCCTGACGCGGTGAAGACGTTGAGCAATTGATCCAGTGGATCAATTTTTGTGTTAGCGGGCTGTATTTTGATTTTGTGGATTTGGTTGCGGGAGCAGGATTTGAACCTGCGACCTTCAGGTTATGAGCCTGACGAGCTACCGGGCTGCTCCATCCCGCGACACTTTGG
>NZ_JBQFTL010000005.1:0-388877 GCF_056538625.1 Ruegeria sp. BF8
TGGGAAGGTCGCCGTCCGCGGCCACCCGGCGCAGGGCTTGAACCGCCGGGCCCGAGGTGCGCCCCTCTTGCGCGGTGGTGTAGCCAAAGCGCGCCCACATCCGGCTGCCGGCGCGCGCGAAAGTCTGCAGCCCGTCTTCGCCGACACTGCCAAGCAGGGGCACCAAGGCGCCGAAAAATGCGTATTCCTCCAACACGCCGTTCGGCTCGCCGGCCTCGTCCTTTCGGATCACACCTCCGGGCGGGTTCTCGGTTTCTGCGGTGATCCCGGCCAGTTCAAGTGCCTTGGAATTGCCCACCCCCAGATGGCCCGATTGGTGGATGATCATGATCGGAACGTCGCGCGATACCGCGTCCAGTTCGGAACGGGTAGGGTGGCGCAGTTCGGCCAGTTGTGCGTTGTCATAGCCAAAGCCGATGATCATCCCCATCGCTTTGACCGTGTCACCATTGGCCTCGGCCCACGCGGACAACGCCGCCTGCAGGCTGGCAATGTCGGTGACCTTGCCATCCGGTGGGGCCAGCAGGTTCGCCGACAAGGCTTGCAAGCCGCCCATGACCACGTGGCCGTGGCTGTCGACAAAACCGGGCAGCATTGCGCGCCCGTCCAGATCAAAGATCGTTGTGTCGTCGCCCTGGTGGCTGCGCATCTCGGCCAGTTCACCTACCGCGATGATCCGCCCATCCCTGACCGCGACCGCCTGTACCGTGGGCCTGGCGTCATCGATCGTCAGTATCGGACCACCGGTATAGATCGTGTCCGCGATCTGTTGGGCCAAAGCCATGTTGCCGAGGGTCAGACCGGCAGCAACGCTCACGGCAGACAGGGACAAAAGACGCATTCCGAACCTCCAGCAGCATATGGCAATGCGCTGGAGTCTAGCACGAAGTTGGCGTCCGGCCCGTGCAATGTTGAATTGCTGATCCGACGTCGGCGTTTACTTGAGCGCGCGCGCCAGGAATTGCCGTGTGGCGTCCTGCTGCGGGTGGTCGAACAGCTGCTCGGGCGGGCCTTCCTCGACGATGCGGCCGTTCTGCAGGAAACACACCTTGTCTGCGGCCTGCCGGGCAAAGCCCATCTCGTGCGTGGCCATCACCATCGTCATGCCCTGCTGTTTGAGCATCAGCAGCACGTCCAGAACCTCGCCCACCAATTGCGGGTCCAGAGCCGAGGTAATCTCATCGAACAACATCACCTCGGGCTGCATGGCCAGGGCGCGCACGATGGCGACGCGCTGCTGCTGTCCACCAGATAGTTGGTCGGGATAGTTGTGCATCCGGTCGGCAAGCCCGAAGCGTTCGAACATCTCTTCGATCTGGGGCAGCAGCTCGGCGCGCGTGCGGCCGCGCACGCGGCGCGGCGCCAGCATCACGTTGTCCAGCGCCGTCATGTGCGGGAACAGGTTGAAGCTCTGGAACACGATGCCGATGCGCGCGCGCACCGATTGCGGATCCAGACCCGGCACCGAAATGTCGACCCCGTCCAGCAGAATCTCGCCATCCTCGATCGGTTCGAGCAGGTTGATACAGCGCAGAACGGTGGATTTGCCCGCCCCCGAAGCGCCGATCAGGCAGACCATCTGCCCCTCGTCAACGGTCAGGTCGATACCGTCGCAGACGGTGCGGTCGCCAAAGCGTTTGACGACGTTGCGCAGGTTCAGTTTCGACATCAACGCCGCTCCCGCATCTGCTTGGCCATAAGGTGGTCGGCATAGCGCGTCGCCGGGATGGTCACGATCAGGAAGATGATCGCCGCGCCCACGTAAGGCGTGAAATTCGCCAGCAGCGATTTGAACACGCCCGCCTGGCGGAAGATCTCGACCGGGCCGATGAAACTGAGCAGCGACACGTCCTTTTGCAGCGCGATCAGCATGTTCATCTGCGACGGCACGACGTTGCGGACGGCCTGCGGCAGTACCACATCGCGCATAACCTGGCCTTCGGTCAGGCCCAGCGACAGGGCGGCGGCGCGCTGACTGTGGTGTACGCTGTCGATGCCCGAGCGGAAAATCTCGGCCACATAGGCCGAATAGGTCAGGATCAGCGCCAGCGATCCCCAGATATAGGGCGAGTTCCATGGCCGGGTCAGGCCCAGCCCGGGAATGCCGAAACCGATCAGATAGACGGTCAGGATCACAGGCACGCCACGGAAGATGTCGGTGAAAGCCGCGCCGAAGATGCGCAATGGGAACAGCGCTGGTGATTTGGTGTCGCGGGCCAGCGCGATCAGCAGCCCCAGCACCGCGATCGCCGGTGCCGACCAGGCAAAGATCATCACGTTGATCTTGAAGGCTTCAAGCAGCTTCGGGAAGGTCTTGACCAGCACCTCGCCGTTGAAAAAGCTCTGCTGGACCTTGGCCCAGCCCGGCGCCAGCGGCACCAGCACGATAAGCGCCACGACGACCAGAACGGTGCTGGTCGCGGCGATCCGGATCGACCGCCGCCGCTGCTGCGCCTCAAAAAGTTCGCGGCGGGTCGGGCCCGCCGTTCTGTTTCGTGTCATGTCACTTGATCAGCGGAACGCCCGTTGTGTCCTGCAGCCATTTGGCTTCGATCTCGGCCAGCTTGCCGCTTTCGGTCAGCGCGGCGATGGCCGCATCCACGCAGGATTTCAGCGGGTTGCCTTCCTCCATCAGCATGCCGAACTGGTCGGGGTTGTCGCCCTGATCAGCAGGGAACTGGCCGATCACCTTGGACCCTTCGATCATCACCGCGCTCAGGAACAGGGCGGTAGGCAGGTCGAACAGCGCGGCGTCGATCTGGTTGGCGGTCATGGCCGCGTTCACATCGGCATTGTCGCCATAGAGCAGCGGGTCCGCATCCGGTTGGATCACGCTGGCCAGTTTCGGCACTGCGGTGGTCGACCCGACCGCGCCCCATTGCAGGCCCTTCAGCGCCTCGAGCGTGGGCGGGGTTTCAACGGCGTTTGCGCTGACCAGAACCGCCATCGGCGCGGTGTAATAGGGGGCCGAGAAATCAACGACCTGATCGCGCTCGGGCGTGATCGAGTATTGCTGGATGTTCACGTCGAAATTCTTTGCGCCGGGCTGGATCGCCTCGTCAAAGGACGACCGGACCCAGACCACGTCATCCGCGGCAAAGCCCATCTCCTCGGCCACGGCATAGGCGACGGCGGCTTCAAAGCCCTGGCCGGATTCGGGCGCGTCATCCATCACCCACGGGTAATAGGCCGGGTTTCCGGTGGCCACGGTGAACTTGCCCTCGGTCAGGGTCTTGCCCGCGGCGCAGTGCCCGTCCGCAAGGGCCGAAGTTGCGGTGAACGCAAGGGTTGCGGCCGCGATCGAAAGCATCTTGGACATGGATCTGGGTCTCCTGTTGGGAATGTCGGGCCCACGGTAGTGTTGCCCGCCGACCCTGTCCAGTTGGTCGCGGTCTATGCCAGACACTGCAAGAAGTTCAAGTCGTCACGCAGGCGGAATGTTGTGGTTCACCCGGAACAGGTTGCCGGGATCGTACCGCCCCTTGATGCGCGACAGCTGCGTGGCATTGGCCCCGTAGGCGCCGGACAGGTGATCGGCCTCGTCTGCTGGCATGAAATTGACATAGGCACTGCCGGTTGCATGCGGCGTCATGCGGTCATAGAGCGCGCGTGCCCAGGCGATGCAAGTGTCATCCTTGGCCGGATCTTCCCAACGGGTGTGCACGTTCATGATGAAATGGGCCGAGCGTTGGGGATAGGCTGTCGCCGCAGCCTCGACCCGGGCCATCGCACCGCCGACATGGGCAATGAACACCTCGCAGGACGGGTCCGGAAGGGTCGAGATACTGTCCAGAAGCCCTGCGATTGCATCCGTGGGCAGGGCATCAAAATCGTGACTTTTCCAATAGTTTCGCGCGCCGGGGGTCAGCAGGGGGTCAAAAGCGGCTTGCCAGTCGACGAAGGCGTGCGGCGAGATCACGTCCACGATCGGGTCCCCGAGGGCGCGCAGCGGCTCCATCGCGGCTTCGCCGTTTTCGATGGGACCTGCATAGCAGGCGGCAAAGATCAGCACCTCGCGCCCGTGCCAGTCTTCGGGAAGGAAGGGCAGGGGAGGGGCCTTGCGCATCACCGTCCAGACCGTCAGATCGTCAGGGGCGGTGTCGGCGATCCGGGCGTATTCGGGCAGCAGGGCGGGACCCTGTTCAAGCGGGTGGATCACAAGGCCGGACAGCACCTGCGGCCCCAGCGGGTGCAGGCGGAACTCGAACGAGGTAACCACGCCGAAATTGCCGCCACCGCCGCGAATGGCCCAGAACAGGTCCGGGTGGCTGCTTTCCGACGCGGTCACGATCGAGCCATCGGCCAGCACCACCTCGGCCGAGATCAGGTTGTCGATGGTCATGCCGAACTTGCGCGTGGTCCAGCCAAAGCCGCCACCCAGTGTCAGCCCGGCGATCCCGGTGGTCGAGTTGATGCCCGTCGGAACCACCAACCCGTGCGCCTGCGTCTCTCGGTCCACGTCACCCAACACCGCGCCCGGCGCCACACGCGCGGTGCGCGCTTTCGGGTCGACATGCACCGATTTCATCTGCGACAGGTCCAGCATCACCGCATCATCGGCCACGGCATGTCCGGCGATCTGGTGACCGCCCGAGCGGACGGACATGATCAGCCCCGCCTCGCGCACGAAATTCACTGCCTTTTGCACATCGCTGGCCCCGAGCGCCCGGATCACAAAGCCGGGTTTGCGGTCGACGATGCTGTTCCAGGTGGTGCGGGCACTATCGTATTCGGGGCTGCCGGGAAGAAAGACGGATCCACGCAGCGACGCGTCCAAAGCGTCCAGCGCTTCTTGGTCCACGGTTTTGGTGCTGCCGTTCAGCGTTATCAGGTCAAACATGATCAGTCCTCCAGATCAGGTGGACAGGTTTCCTGCGGTGCTGCCTCGGGCAATGGGTTGCGCGCCCCATTCGAGCGAAGGGCGCGCAATGCAAATTGGGTCGCTTCAGGCGAAGATGCCGGGATCGATCCGATCAACTGGCGTGATGACGTCAGCCGGAATGTTCAGACGCTTGGCCGCCTTGCGCAGGCTTTCCGCGTCCGGCGCCTCGTACAGGCAATAGGTTTTCCGCTTGTCCGCGCTCAGGAACGAGAAAATCCACTCGATCCCTTCTTCGTCGTTGATTTCCTTGATCTTTACCTTGTCATCGTCGCCAAGCTCAAGCTGTTCGGCGAAGTTCCGTTCGATGATGTACCTTGGCATTATGCACCCCCCTGCGCATGTGCTCGGAGTCTAAGACGCGGATCCTTCAAGTTTTGACCTAAGGGAAACCATACCCAATTCCCGGGCAGTTGCCAACGCTTCGGCCTCAAGCGACAGGGCCGAGCGCAGATCCTGGGCGCGACCGCGACGGCGAAGAGCCCAGGCGCGCGCGGCTTGGCTGTGGGCGATCCACGGCGGCGCGGCCATCGCTGTGTCCACTTGGATCGCGGTTTCGAACAGCTCGTCGGCGGTGTCCCAATCACCCAACACGGCGGCCAGCGCACCCAGCCGTCGGGCCGCGGATCCGGTGCAGACGGTTGTCGCGCCGGCCGTGATCGTCAGGTCCCTATAGGGCAGCAGCTTGTCGATCAGCGTTTGGGCATGGTGCGTGTTCTCGACTGCCACGCAGATATCCGCAAGATAGGACAGGGTGGTCGAGTACATCGCATCCTGAGGCAGGTCAAAACCGGTGTCCGCGATCTCATTGAGAATACGCTCGGCGGGCTCGCGAAACCCCAGTTCGGCGGCTATCAGGCCGAAACCGGGTTTCCAGCTGGTTTCGCCGGGACTGTCGGACATCAGCCGTTTGATCACAGGGGCCACTTCGTGCAACCGGGCCTGCTCGCGCCGGATGGTGAACATCTGAACGCCGTAGACACCCTCGACATGGGCGCCGTGTGTCTGCCGCCCGATTTTGACGGCTTCGCTCGCATAGGTCTCGGCGCGTTCAAAATCGCCATCCAGGATGGCCACCATTGCACGGGCATGGATCTGGACCCAGTACAGCTGTCGGTGGTTGTCCTTGTCCGAGATCTCGGTCAGCAGTTTCAACGAGGTGTCGACCAACTGGCGGTCCGCCATTTCGGCACCGACAAACAGGCTCAGGGTACGGTCGCGACCCTGATCGATGTTTCCAAGCTTTTCCGCCACTTCGTGCATGGATTCGAGGTTCTTGCGCCAGTTCAGCCGATCTTCGCCCTGGCGCGCCACGAAGGGAGCGCCGAAGCGGGTCATCATGACGGCGAACCGGGATTTGTGATCGCCCAGCCGGGCGGCCAGTTCCATGCATTGCTGGCCATATTTAGTGCCCTCGGCAAAGTCGCCGATGAACATGTAGGCGCGGGCGATCTGGGCCATCAGACGACACCGCCGAACCTCATCTGTCGGCGGCAGGCTGTCCAATGCCTCGAAGCACAGGCTGATCGCCTGGCCGTGCCGTTGACCGGCCATCATGCATGAATCGGCGAAATGATGCGCCGCGTCGGCAGCAAGGTCCGTCCGGCCTGAGTGCCGGGCGGCGTCCGAGGCTTCCTTCAGTTTGGCGATTCCTTCCGGCAACCTGCCTGCGCTGTCGTAGCTGCGCCCAAGCAGCAGGTTTCCAACGATCGTCTGAGGGCTTTTTTCGTCGCCGAGTTTTTGCGCGGCCTTCAGGGTTTCCGTCGCATTGGCCAGGGCTTCCTGGCTGGCCGACCGTGACAGGGCCATTTCTGTCGCCGCGCGCCACCGGTCATAGGCGGCAGCCCAGTCTTCGGCCTCGGTCAGGTGCCGGGCGGCCAACTCGGGGCGTCGTTCAATCTCGGCCGACCGCAACTGCATCAGCGCGCGGGCGACATTGGCGTGTTGGGCCTTGCGCGTGCTGCTGAGCATGGACTGATAGGCGGTGTCCCTGATCAATGCATGGCGGAATACATAGTGCCCTTTGTGGTGCCCGCTTTCAAAGACCAGTCCAGCGCGACACAGCTCAGCCAGACAAGTGTCGAGCTCTGCCGGGGCTTCCGGCATCGACGCGGCAAGCAGAGCCGGTTCGAACTCGCGACCGATAACGGACGCGGCAAGAGCCGTTTGTTTGGCGTCGGGCGATACGGCGTCCAACCGGGCCAACAACGCTCCGCTGAGGGACGAGGGCACGTTCACACCGACCCCGCCGGTTTCGTGTATGGCGCGGGTCAGTTCCTCGACAAAAAGCGGCACGCCGTCGGTTTTGTCGACAATCAGGTCGACCAATTCCGGATCCGGATCGCGTCCCGAGACACGTTGCACCAGATGGGCGACCTGCTCGGCATCAAGCCGCCCCAGATGCAGGGTTTGCACATGGCTGTCCCCTTCGGTCTTCTGCATTTCCCAGCCGGGGCGATGCGTGATCACGATCAGAAGGGGAAGGTCGACGCACAACGCTTTGAAACGATCCAGCAACGCGTGGGTCGAGGCGTCGATCCAATGGGCATCCTCGACAAACAGGATGACCGGACGTTGGACGGCCCGGGCCTTTACCGTGGTGATCAGCGCTTGGATCGTCAGGTCGCGCTGTTCCTGGGGCGACAGTTGCAGGACCTGCTGGGCCAAGGTGCTGCGCGGGGCGACCAAAGCGGCGAAGGCAGGTAGAACAAGGTCCAGATCCAGTCCTTGCCGCTGGGCCAGCATGTCGTGAACACTCTCCTGCACCCTGTCGTCGTCAAAATCCGGGTCGACGCCCGCATCCTGAGAAATCCGTTCGGCAACCGGGTGAAACGGGCTGCTGGTCAGATAGGGTGAGCAGTTCAGTCTGATGATGTCGGCCTTTTGGACCACACTTTCGTCCTGCAGAAACTCCTCGATCAGGCGCGACTTGCCGATTCCCGCTTCGCCTGACAGCAGGACCACTTCGCCTTTGCCGTCCTGCGCGTGCTTCCAGGATTGCAGAAGGATGCCCTTTTCAAAACTGCGGCCGATCAGTAACCCGTGGGCACCATCCCCGCGAACCGCATGGAACCGGCTTTCGGCGCTGCGCTCACCCATGACCTGAACCAGGTCGTGGGCGACATCGAAGCCTTTCAGGGGCACGCTGCCCAAGGATGAAACCTCGAACACGCCATCCAACGACCCTGTCAGGTCTGCACGGGGCATGACGACGGCGTTTGCCGGGGCTTTTTCCTGCAACCTGGCGGCCAAGTTCAACACCGGTCCGGTCATGGCGCCTTCTTCGAACGAGTTTTCACCGATCGCGTCACCGACAACCACGTCGCCGCTGGCGATGCCGATGCGCACGGCAAGCGGGGTTCCGTCGGGCGTCGTCATCTGCCGGACCCTTCGCACGGCTTCGAGGCCAGCTTTGACGGCCCGAATGGCGTGATCCTCATAGGCGCGGGGCCACCCGAAAAAGACCAACAGCCCGTCGCCAAGGTATTTTGCGACATATCCTCCATACCGGCTGACAGCACCTGCAACGGCATCCTGGTATCGCTGCAACAGGATCCGCATGTCTTCGGGGTCGATCCGGTTGGTCAATTCGGTCGAGCCGACGAGATCGGCAAAAAAGACCGTCAGATGGCGCCGCTCGGCCGGAGCGCGCGACGGTTGCCCATCCGTGTCGGGCCGTATTTCGGCTGCGGCTGCTGCGATGTCAGATGTTGGCTGCTCGGGCGTTTGTTCATCAGACAGGACGCGGGCGGCAGCCAGAATGACCTTGCGGTGTCCGAGGCTGACTCCAAGCTCTCGGAGATCGTCATTGGTCAGCAGAGGCAATACGCGTGCATCAACGTCATTTTCCGCAAAGGTCTCTGCGTATTGGCCCAGACCAAGATCGTTCAGCCATGTTTTGACCGTGAACCCCATTGACGGATCATGCGTGGTTGCAATTCGTCAATCAAGCGTGAGGAATAAACTTTACATAATCATGATTACGCGGCTCAGGGATCAGAACTCATTCCGCGGCCCACGTGATCCGGTCAGGCGCGGTCAGTCTTTGCCAAGCGTCATATTGCGACAGAAACACCTGCCCGTTCAATTCATCGAGGAAATGCGACTGCTTCAGGCGGTCCATGACCGGGCCTTTGACCTCACTCAGGTGCAGCCCGACACCCATGTCGCGCAGGCGGTGGTTGATCGCCTCAAGGCTTTCGAGCGCTGAGAAGTCGACCTCGTTCACCGCCGAGAACATCAGTACCACGTTGCGGATCTCGCAACCCTCGGTCACGCGCGACTGGATCAGATCCTCGAGGAAGCGGGCATTCACGAAATACAGGCTTTCATCCACCCGCAACGTGACCAGCGTGGGGTCGGTCTGGACCTTGTGGCGCAGGATGTTGCGGAAGTGTTGAGTGCCCGGCACCAGCCCCAGTTCGGCCACATGTGGACGTGAAGTCTTGTAAAGATGCAGAAGGATCGAGATTGCCACGCCGCTGGCAACACCCGCTTCGACGCCGGCCATCAGGGTCAGGACGATTGTAGCGGCGACGGCGGTGAAATCGGCCCGTGAATAGCCCCAGGTCTTTTTGAGGATTGAAAAATCCACCAGGCTAAGCACCGCCACGATGATCGTCGCGGCCAGCGTCGCCTTGGGCAAGAAATAGACAAGCGGGGTCAGGAAGAGTGCGGCAACCGCCAGCCCAACGGCGGTGAAGGCACCGGCCGCCGGGGTCTCGGCGCCCGCGTCGAAGTTCACCACCGAGCGCGAGAATCCGCCGGTGACCGGAAAGCCCCCGGTGAAGGCGGCGCCCAGATTGGCCGCGCCCAGGCCGATCAGTTCCTGGTCGGGATCGACGCGCTGACGTTTCTTGGCCGCCAGCGTCTGCGCGACCGAGATGCTTTCGACGAAGCCGATGATCGAGATCAGGATGGCGGGCACCAGCAGCGCGCCGATCAGGTCCGAGGACAGCCCCGGCAGGGTCAGCGGAGGCAGGCTTTGGGGCACCTCGCCCACGATCTTGACGCCGCGCGCGTCCAGCCCGAAGGCCCAGACCGCCATCGTGGTTGCCACTACCGCCACCACAGGCCCGGCCTTGGTCAGCACATCGGCCAAAAGCGGCGGTACGCCCGTGCGCCGCAGCGCGGGTTTGAGGTTCTTGCGCACCCAGAACAGGAAGGCCGTGGCCAGTGCGCCGATCACCACCGTAATCCTGCTGGTCTGGTCCAGATGCGCCAAGATAGAGCCCAGCATCTCGGGCAGGGTATGGCCATGCGCGCTGACCCCCAGGATGTGTTTCAACTGGCTGGTGGCGATCAGAATGCCCGAGGCGGTGATGAAACCCGCGATCACCGGATGAGACAGGAAGTTGGCCAGAAAGCCCAGCCGGAACACACCCAGCAACACCAGGAACCCGCCCGACAGAAAGGCCAGTGTCAGCGCCGCCACCGCATAGCCGGCGGTGCCCTGTTCAGCCACCTGCCCCACGGCGGATGCGGTCAGCAGCGATACCACCGCCACCGGACCCACCGCCAGCGCCCGGCTGGTGCCGAAGATCGCATAGAGGATGATCGGCACGATCGAGGCATAGATACCCGCCTCGGGCGGCAGCCCCGCCAGCAGCGCATAGGCCAGCGATTGTGGGATCAGCATGATCGTCACGATCACCGCGGCGATCAGGTCATTGGACAGCGCCGCCCGGTCATACCGGCGGCCCCAATCCAGAATTGGCAAGTATCGCAACAGGTTGTGCATCGGTTCCACGTTCAAGAGGGCACAGGGCGGGTGTTGGATGGCGCAGGGCAAGAAGCCCTAGCGACCTATTCGGCCGCCACGTTCAGCGGCTCGGGCTTGGCCATCCATTCCTTGCCCTTCAGCATCGCGGACCAATAGACCGGCGGCAGCAGCATTTCCTTCAGGAACCAGGCCGCGCGGCTGGGTTTGGTGCCGTCGATGAGGAACTTCGGGAAGCTGGGCTTCAGGACGCCGCCATAGCCGAACTCGGCCAGCACGATCTTGCCGCGTTCCACCGTCAGCGGGCACGAGCCATAGCCGTCATAGGCCGCCACCGGGCCGTGGCCCTCGATATCGGCCACGATGTTGTCGGCCACCACCGGCGCCTGCTTGCGCGCGGCGGCCGCGGTTTTTGCGTTCGGCGCGTTCATCACGTCGCCCAGCGACCAGATGTTGTCAAAGCTCTTGTGGCGCAGCGTGGTCTGATCCACATCGACCCAGCCCGCCGCATCCGCCAGCGGCGACACCCGGATGAAGTCCGGCGCCACCTGCGGCGGGCAGACATGCATCATGTCGAACTCGACCGTCACCTGCTCGGGCTGCGCGTCGGGCTTGGCCACTTTGAACGTGGCGGTCTTCGCCGCCCCGTCCACCGCCACCAGGTTGTGGAAGAAATTCAGCGTGGCATCGTATTTGTTGACGTACTCCATCAGCGCCGGGACATAGTCCTTGACCCCGAACAGCACCCCGCCCGCATTCATGAACTGGATGTCGATGTCCTTGAGAACCCCGCGCCGAACCCACGCATCGCCCGACAGATACATCGCCTTCTGCGGCGCGCCCGCACATTTGATCGGCATCGGCGGCTGGGTGAACAGCGCCCGACCCGACTTCAGCGCCTCGACCAGCTGCCAAGTATAAGGCGCCAGGTCATAGCGATAGTTCGAGGTCACGCCGTTGCGGCCCAGCGTTTCTTCCAGCCCTTCGATCGCACCCCAGTCCAGCTTAAGCCCCGGAGTCACCACCAGACGGTCGTATTTGACCACTCGGCAACCATCCAGAATGACGGCATTGTTTTGCGGCTCGAACGCGGCCACGGCGGCCTTGATCCATTTGACCCCGCGCGGGATCAGCGCGCCCATGGTCTTGGCCGTCTGTTCCGGCGTGAACACGCCGCCGCCCACCAGGGTCCAGCCGGGTTGATAATAGTGCACGTCGGACGGGTCGATGATGGCAATCGACAGGTCGGATTTACGCGCATGCAGGCTGGCGGCGGTGGCGATGCCCCCTGCCCCGCCGCCCACGATCACCACGTCAAAGGACGCGTCGCCGGTGTCGGTGGGCGTCTTGCCGCCATTGGCGATGCGGCGGGCCACGCCGCTCATGTCATATCCGGCAGCCTTGGTTGAGGTCAGGATGTCAGGCAAGGCTCGGCCCTGCGCGGCCTCGTGCAGCGACCAAAGCGTGGCCGAGCGCGTGCCCGTCCGGCAATAGGCCAGGATCGGACCTGGCAGTTCGGTCAGGGCTTGACCGAAGGCCTGCGCGTCCTCATCCCGAACCAGGCCAGTCTGGACGGGAACGTACCGGGCTTCGATGCCAAGCTTTTCTGCAGCGGCCTCGATTTCCTCGAATGTCGGTTGGTCGGACCCTTCACCGTCGGGGCGATTGCAGATGATGGCGCGGAAGCCCGCGGCCTTGATCGCCGGGATATCGGCAAGCGTTACCTGTGGCGACACCGAGAGTGCGCCCGAAATCTTTCGGATTTCCATTGTTGTCTCCTGCGGTCAGATCTTGTTGACCGGAACCTTGAGCATCTGGTTGCCGTCCTTGTCGGTCGGGATGTCACCCGCCCGGATATTGACCTGGATCGACGGGATGATCAGGGTCGGCATCGCCAGCGTCGCGTCACGCTCGGTGCGCATCTTGATGAACTCGTCCCGCGACTTGCCGCCGCCCACGTGAATGTTGTGCGCCTTTTCCTCGGCCACCGTGGTTTCCCAGCGAATGTCGCGGCCGTTGGGGCCGTAATCGTGGCACATGAACAGGCGGGTTTCGTCCGGCAGGCTCAGCACCTTCTGGATCGAGTCATAAAGCGTTCCCGCATCTCCGCCCGGAAAGTCGGCTCGGGCCGAACCACCATCGGGCATGAACAGCGTGTCACCCACAAACGCCGCATCGCCCATCACATGCACCATGCAGGCCGGTGTATGGCCCGGTGTGTGCATGGTGAAGGCGGTCATGTTGCCGATCTTGTAGGTCATGCCATCGGTGAACAGTGCATCGAACTGGCTGCCGTCACGCTGGAACTCGGTGCCTTCGTTGAAGATCTTGCCGAAGACCTCCTGCACGATCTTGATGTTCTCGCCAATGCCGATCTTGCCGCCCAGCTTCTGCTGGATGTAGGGCGCCGCCGACAGGTGATCGGCATGGGCGTGGGTCTCGATGATCCACTCCAGTTTCAGGCCCTGCTTTTCGATCTCGGCGATCAGCAGGTCGGCATGTTCGAAGGTGATCCGGCCAGCGGCATAGTCGATGTCCATCACGCTGTCGATGATCGCGCAGGCATTGGATGTCGGATCCGAAACGATGTAGCTGATCGTCGCCGTGGCCTTGTCGTAGAAGCCCTGAACCTTGGGTTTGACGCTCAGATCCACCGGATATGCGGAAATTGGTGTCGCGATTGCGTCAGCCATTTTCTGGTTGTGGGTGTCGATTGCCTTTTGGTCGGTCATGATCGTGCCTCCTCTCTGACGCTCAGGCCTTGGCCGAACGTGTAATCAATGGTTGCCCTTGCAGAATGCGCGCCAGGGCCAGCCCGGCGGCGACCGCGCCCAGAAACAGCAGAACCTCCCACCGTCCGGTGCCCAGGGCCGGAATTGCCGCGCCCGGGCAGAATCCTGCGATGCCCCAGCCCACGCCAAACAAGGCTGAGCCGCCGACAAGCTTCATGTCGATGCGCTTTGCGCCCGGAATCTGGAACCGGTCCGCATAGAGCGGCGCGGCGCGTCGCCATACCAGGCGATAGCCGATGAATGTCACCACCAGCGCACCGCCCATTACGAAGGCGAGGCTGGGGTCCCAGGTTCCAGCCAGATCGAAGAAATTCAACACCTTGGCCGGGTTCATCATGCCCGAGATCGCGATGCCTGTGCCGAAGACGAGGCCGGTCAGGAACGTATGGAACAGTTTCATTGCCTCACCCTCCGAATACGTGGCGGATCACGAAAACCGTGATGGCGGCAGTTGCCATGAAGGTCGGAACGGCGACCAGGGACCGGGTCGACAACCGCGACAGGCCGCATACTCCGTGACCCGAGGTGCACCCCGAGCCGAGGCTGGCGCCCAGACCGACGATGACTCCGCCGACCACGATCATCAGCGGGCTGATCGGCACCTCGATGGCCGGCATGGAGCCGGTCAGCACGTAGATCAGACCCGGTGCAACGATCATTCCGGCAACAAGCGCCAGACGCCAGGAAAACTCGGACCCGCTGTCAGGAAAGACCAGACCGGACATGATACCGGTGGCGCCCATGATGCGGCCGAGGCCCAGCATCAACAACACGGCGCCCAAGCCTATCAGCAGGCCGCCGCCAAAGGATGCAAAAGGCGTGAATACGGTTTCCATATTATCTGGTCCTGCAGGTTTTGATGCCCAAAAGCGTGTACACTGGGCAGAATTTCATGGTCGCGGTCAACAGCATGATGATGCCGACGATCACAGCGCCATATTTGAAAAGGGGTGCGGCGAACAGGGCCAGCCCGCTGAAGAGTACCAGGTACAGCAGGACCAACCCAAGAGCTGCGCGCAGCGTGCGGTCGATCGTTCCGACGTTGTTGGTCATATCGCCCTCCATATTCAGGTTTCTGAATGGCATATATGACGCCAGGAGCGTCTCTTCAGTGACAATGTCACGAAAGCCGAGAAGATTCCCGAAAAATCAGGTGCTGTGGGCCAAAGCCTGCAAAGCCGTTGTGTCGGTGAGCGTTATCTTGCCCCGGGATTGCGAAACAAACTCGCGTTTCTGGAAGTCGTGGAGCACCCGCGAGACAACTTCACGCGCGGTTCCCAGTTCGCTGGCCAGTTGTTGATGTGTGGCCTGCACCTCGTTCGCGGCATCGGCCAATGCAAGCAGACGTTCCGCCAGCCGGACATCGATCCGGCCGAAGGCGACGTCATCGACCACACGCAGAAGGTCGATCAATCGGCGGGAATAGGCTTGGAACACGAAATCGCGGAACGCGTCCTCTTCCGCAGCTAGGCGGTCGAAGGCAGGCTTGGGCAGGACGATCGCGGTGACATCTGTTTCAGCAATGCCTTCGGCGTTATAGGCCTCTTCGGCCAGCATACATGCCGTGGTCAGCACGCAGCTTTCGCCGGCTTCGACCCGATACAAGACGATTTCGCGCCCCGTATCCGAGCTTTGTGAAACGCGGATCCGGCCTTCGTACAGAAACATGAGGCTGTCCGGCACATTGTCGGGCCCGAACACCTGGGCCCCGTTCGGGAACTTCACGATCCGCGCGGCCGCGCGCAACCGGGCGCGTACCGCATCGGGCAGGTGGCTGGTTCCGTGGAACCGCTGGGTCCAGTCAGTGATTGTCATGTGGCTGCTTGCATGGGTGGCCCAAAGCCCTCGTAGATCATTACGGTTCTGCCGTCTTTCGCCCGGCCTAGACGATACGTTCGTAACAACGCGTCCTGTGCACCTGCCGCATGGCCTAGGACAGAACCGTGGTCGCGATCAAGGGAAAGCGCCCGAAGGTGCCTCGGGTCTATCCTGTCAGTCGCGACCCAGATCCTTGAGGATCGGACAATCCGGGCGGTCATCTCCGGCGCATTCCTGGATCAGGTGCGACAGTGTTTCGCGCATGGCTTTCAAACCTTCGATCTTGGCATCGATCTCTTCGAGGTTCTGTTTGGCGATCCGCTTGACGTCCGCGCTGGCGCGATGCTTGTCCTCGTACAGCGCCAGAAGCGAGCGGCAGTCTTCGATGGTGAACCCCAGCGACCGCGCGCGCCCGATGAACGCCAGCTTGTGCAGTTCTTTCTCGTCGAAATGGCGGTATCCATTGGTCGAGCGTCTGGGTTTGATGAAACCGATATCCTCATAATACCGGATGGTCTTGGCCGGCAAACCCGAGCGTTCGGCGACGTCCCCGATGTTCATGGCGGCTCCTTTCCTATTCGGCGGGTGTGGGTGCGTGTGCAATGGTCTGCGGTTTGCGGTCGGATCCGCTCGGCGGCCGGGCCGCCTTGACCCAACGCAGCCGCAATGCGTTTGACAAGACGAACACGCTGGACAGCGCCATGGCGCCAGCCGCCAAAACCGGGGACAGCAAGGGTCCGCCAAAGGGATAGAGAACTCCCGCGGCCACCGGGATCAGCAGCGTGTTGTAGCCAAAGGCCCAGAACAGGTTCTGCCGGATATTGCGCATGGTGCGCTGGCTGATATCGAAGGCGTTGACCACGCCGATCAGATCGCCCGACATCAGCACCACGTCTGCGGCCTCGATCGCAACGTCGGTCCCGGTGCCGATGGCAATGCCGACATCCGCGGCCGCCAGCGCCGGAGCGTCGTTGATCCCATCACCGACAAAAGCCAACTTGCCGCCGTTCACGCGCAGGTTTTCCAGTGCAGCGACTTTGCCTTCGGGCAGGACTTCGGCGACGACTGTGTCGATCCCAAGCTGTGCTGCGATGGCATCGGCCGTCGCCCTGTTGTCGCCCGTGATCATCGCCACTTTGAGCCCCAGCGCGTGCAAGGCTTCGATGGCCTCCGGTGTGCTGGGCTTGATCGGGTCGGTCACCGCGATTGCGGCGGCAGCGGTTCCGTCGATTGCGGCGTAGAGCGGTGTTCTGCCTTTGGCGGCCAGCGACGCGCCGTGATCTGACAGCGCACTGATGTCGATGCCTTCGCGCTCCATCAGACGATCGGCGCCGATGAGGATGCTGTGCCCTTCGACGACCGCTTGAACCCCATAGCCGGTGATCGACTTGAAATCCTCGGGCTTCGGCAGATTCAGGCCGCGTGTCTCGGCCGCGCGCACGATGGCGGTGGCGATCGGATGTTCCGAAGTGGCCTCGACGGCTGCGACCAGCCGCAGGACGGTGTCCTCATCCAGCCCTTGGGCAACCACAAGATCAGTCAGTTCCGGGCGGCCTTCCGTCAGGGTGCCGGTCTTGTCCACCGCTACAACAGTGGTTTCCTGCAACATCTGCAGCGCGTCGCCCTTGCGGAACAGAACGCCCATCTCCGCAGCGCGCCCCGTGCCCACCATGATCGATGTCGGCGTAGCCAGACCCATTGCGCAGGGGCAGGCAATGATAAGCACCGCGACCCCGGCAACCAGAGCCATGCTGAGTGCCGGGTCCGGTCCGAACAGCAACCAAACAAGGACTGTCACGACCGCCACCGCGATCACCGCGGGAACAAACCAAAGGGTGATACGGTCAACCAAGCCCTGAATGGGCAGCTTCGCGCCCTGAGCCTGTTCGACCATCTGAATGATCTGCGCCAGCATCGTATCCGCTCCGATCTTTTCGGCACGGACGGTCAACGCTCCGGTACCGTTCACGGTGCCGCCTACGACGGTTGCGTCAGAGGATTTCTCGACCGGAACCGGCTCACCCGTGATCATGCTTTCGTCAACATACGAACTGCCGCCCAGCACCGAGCCATCGACCGGGATCTTTTCGCCGGGCCGCACGTGAACCAGATCGCCCACTGCGATCTGATCAATAGGCAGTTCGACGATGCGGTTCTCCCGTTCGACCCGCGCGGTTTTGGCCTGCAGGCCGACCAGCTTGCGGATCGCCTCGCCGGTTCGGCCTTTGGCGCGTGCTTCAAGAAAGCGGCCCAGCAGGATCAGAACCACGATGACCGCGGCCGCCTCGTAATAGACATTGGCCGTGCCGGTCGGAAGGATTTCGGGCGCAAAGGTCGAGATCAGCGAGAACCCATAAGCCGCCGACGTGCCCAAAGCGACCAGCGAATTCATGTCTGGCGCACCCTTGGCAAGTGCTGGAAAGCCCTTGGTGTAGAATTGAAGACCGGGCCCGAACAGGACCAGTGTCGTCAAGACGAACTGAATGTAGTGGCTGGCTTGCAGACCGATGGTGCTTGCAATCAGATGATGCATGCCGGGAATGACATGCGCGCCCATTTCAAGGATGAAAACCGGCAAGGCCAAGAGCGCCGCAAACCCCGTTCGCAGTGCCAGTTTGCGGATTTCGTCAGCTTTGCGATCCTGCGCCGCTGCCTGAGCCGAGTTGCGCGGCGTCGCCGGGTACCCGGCCGCGTTGGCCAATGCAGCAATCGCTTCGGGTGTCGTGGCGCCCGTTGCAAACTGGACGGTCGCGCTTTCCGAGGCGAGGTTGACCGACGCCGCCAGCACCCCCTGCCCGGCAAGCAAAGCCTTCTCGACCCGGCCGACGCATGAAGCACAGCTCATGCCCTGGATGTTGAGCGTGACGGTCTTGGTCACGGCTGGATAGCCCGCGTCCTCCATCGCCTGTGCGATGGATTTGACATCAGCCGGAGCATGGAAATCCACCTGGACGCTCTCATTCGCCGGGTTTACTGCAGCCAAGTCGACGCCCGGAACCGCGCTGAGCGCACGCTCAACCCGGGCCACGCAAGACGCGCAACTCATCCCCTGAACCTGAAATTTGGCATGTGAAATATTGGCCATGTCGTCACCACGATTATCCGGTCGACCCTGTACATAAGGGTTCCAGCAAGTGGAAGGTCAAGGCCCTCTGCGGAATATCCCTGCACACCAAGCAAACCATCCCGTCAGGGCAAGAGCAGTTGCGGCTGTGCTCCGTCGGCAACAGGGCAACGATGGATGGCGACGGATCCTTGGTGAATTGAAGCGGAATCGCTTGGATGCGAGGGTATCACGCAAAGAGAATCACTTGGGAATCGGAAAGGTGCGGCATGACAACGAAGAAAGCATTGATTGGGCTATGCGCGCTGTCCCTGATTGCCGCCTGCACCGAGACCACGTCGATGTCCGGCGACAAAGCCCCCGGTGATCTTGCCAAAGTGCCCGAGGGCGTGGTCGAAATCGCCGCTCCGGGGCAGGACCTGACCGCCGTTCGGATCATGCCCGAAGACGGTTGTTACTGGTACCGTTACGTGGGTCCGGTCGAAACGACATACCTACCGCTGAGAACCGCCGATGGCCGCCCGATCTGCGCCCGGGCGTGACGGATCAGCTGCTGGCAGTCGCAAATCTTTCGGGTGGGTAAAGATGAGCCGTCGCGCCCGGCTGCACCCGGTTATACAGGCCAATAATATGGGCCATGACCATACGTACACAGCCTGAGCTTGCCCGCCCGCCGATAGACCGGGAATAGGGTGTTCCGTGGATGCGCAGATATGTGTCGCGATTGCCCTGAAACAGGTAGAAAGCGCGTGCGCCCAAGGGGTTGTTGGGTCCGCCGGGCATTCCGTCGGCAAACTGCGCATAGTCCTGCGGATCGCGTTTGATCATGTCTGCGGTCGGGGTCCAACGCGGCCATTTGGCTTTGCGCCGGATCGTGTAGGTCCCGGGTTCGTAGAGATTGCCACGGGCGATCGCCACGCCGTATCGCATCGCGGTTCCGCCCTCTTCGATGAAATAAAGGTAGCGCGCGACCGCATCCACGTGAATGTCACCGGGCACCAGCGACCGATTGGTTTCGACCCGTTGCGGCAGAAACCGGGGATTCAACCCCCAAGGGTTCGAGGTGGCCGGGTCATAGTTGGCCGGCGTCACCTGCCTGTCCCAAGCCGCCCATTGAGATGCGGTCGACGCTTCGGCCGATGTCGCGCCAAGAATCGGTTGCGAGAAAACAGCAAGCGAAGTCGCAACAAAATGTCTTCTGGTCAGCATGTCTGCACCTCCAGTCGCCTTGCCGTGGCAGCAAGAAAAAAGATCGGACTAAACGATTCCCTGAAACAGACCCCGAGTCCATTCACTTGTTCGTTTGACGCAAAACCTTGTCGCAACTGGTGTTTTGAGGTCGTGCACAAACGGCTGCCGAAAGCCGCGCATCTGGATCAGACGAGTTTTTGAACCGCCCCGGGTGGGTTGTCATAAAACTGTTACGAAAGCGTTACATAAGCTTCGCACGCCCGGACTACTGCACTCAACAAGGCCGCAGGGGGCGGCCAAAGCTGATTCTCAGGAGTGACCATGACCACCATCAAACTGACCGCTTCGGTTCTGGCAATCACCGCGATCGCCGCGTCCGCTGCCTCGGCGCGCGACGCCATCCGTATCGTCGGATCGTCGACCGTATTCCCGTACACCCAAGCCGTGGCCGAGCAGTTCGCCAACAACACGGGCGCTGCTTCGCCCATCGTCGAATCGACCGGTACCGGCGGCGGCATGAAAATCTTCTGCGAAGGCATCGGCGAAAACACTGCCGACATCACCGGCGCATCGCGTGCCATGAAGGCCTCGGAATACGAGCTGTGCCAAAAGAACGGCGTGACCGACATCTCTGAAGCTCTGATCGGTTTCGACGGCCTGTCGATCGCCATCTCGCGCAGCAATGAACAGGATTGGGACCTGTCGCTGGCCGACATCTACATGGCTCTCGGCGCCCAGGTGCCGGTTGATGGCGAGTGGAAGGACAACCCGTACAAGACCTGGAACGAAATCAACCCCGACCTGCCGGCCGTGGAAATCCTGGCTTATGGACCGCCGCCGACCTCGGGCACCCGCGACGCGTTCGTCGAGCTGGCCATGCATGAAGGCTGCAAAGAGCTGGACTTCGTCAAGAGCGGTGACTTCGACAAGAAATGGGTCAAGGAAAACTGCTCGCGCATGCGTACCGATGGACCCTTCGTCGAAGCGGGCGAGAATGACAACCTGATCGTTCAGCGCCTTGAGGCGGACCCGAACGCCGTGGGCATCTTCGGCTACTCGTTCCTGTACGAGAACCTGGACAAGCTGAAGCCGGTCACGATCGAAGGCGTCGAGCCGAATGCCGACACCATCGCCGACAAATCCTATCCGGTGTCCCGCCCGCTGTACTTCTATGTAAAGAATGCGCATCGCGGCGTGATCCCGAACCTGGACGAGTTCTTGGAAGAATACATGTCGGATGATGCTTTGGCATCCGACGGCTACCTGGCCGAACGTGGTCTGGTTGCTCTTTCCGACGAGCGCCGTGAAGAGCTGCAGGACGCAATCCTGGACGGCCAGAACATGGAACCCAAGTCGTAAGATTTGCAATTCATAGGGCTGTCCGGCCGCGAAACCGGGCAGCCCATTTTTGTGCCTGGGGGGCAGATGACTACTTTCGTGTTTGCGGCGCTGTTGGGCGTCAGTATCCTTGGATATTTGCTGAACAGACGGGCTGCGGCCGGTCTGCGCGCAGATGGGACGTCCCTGCACTCCCTGCCCGGCTATCACGGGCTGTTTTCTTTTCTGTCCACGCTGGTTCCAGTCTTTGTGCTGATCGTACTTTGGCTGATCTTGCAGGGGCCGGTGATCGACCATGTGGTCATGTCGGGCCTGCCTGCCGGCAGCCTTGACGGATTGGACACTGGCGGGCGTCAATTGGTGCTGGCCGAGATCAAGTCGATCTCGCGCGGGCAGATCTTCGGCGAGCCGGAACAGTGGAAGATGGACGCGGCCCAGCGGTATCTTGAACTGCATCAGATGTCGGGATGGGTTCTGCTGTCGATCGTTGTCATTCTGTCACTGGCTATCGTGGCATTTGCCCGGTCGCGCGTTGGTGTCGAATTCCGCGCCCGCCACAGTGTGGAACGCATCGTTTCCGGCTTGATGATTTTCTGCTCGACCGTCGCCATCTTTACGACCGTCGGCATCATTGCCGCGCTGCTGTTCGAATCCATCCGCTTTTTCGAGATGGTGCCGATCACCGAGTTCTTCTTCGGCCTGAACTGGGAACCGCAGATTCCTCTGCGCGAGGACCAGATTGCGGCCGAAGGTGCCTTTGGCTGGCTTCCGGTCATCCTCGGCACGATCGTCATTACCGTGGTCGCCTTGTTCCTCGCGGTGCCGGTGG
The DNA here is from genome assembly GCF_056538625.1 of Ruegeria sp. BF8. Lineage (NCBI taxonomy): Bacteria > Pseudomonadati > Pseudomonadota > Alphaproteobacteria > Rhodobacterales > Roseobacteraceae > Ruegeria > Ruegeria sp. BF8. Next base: position 21,631 of record NZ_JBQFTL010000005.1, read on the forward strand.
GCCTGTTGTCGGCCATCTACCTGAACGAATTCGCGCCCGACCGCTTGCGGGCGGTGGCCAAGCCAGTGCTGGAGATTCTGGCTGGCGTACCGACCGTGGTCTATGGCTTTTTCGCGATCCTGGTCGTGGCCCCTGCCATGCGCAGTTTCGGAGCCTCACTGGGCATTCCGGTGTCGCCCAACACGGCGCTGGCCGCAGGCAGCGTGATGGGCATCATGCTGATCCCGTTCATCTCGTCATTTACTGACGACGCCCTGTCAGCCGTGCCGAAATCTCTGCGCGACGGAGCGCTGGCTTTGGGGGCAACCCGGGCCGAGACGGTTCTGAACGTGCTGTTCCCCGCCGCCATTCCCGGCATCGTCGGTGGCATCCTGTTGGCCGTCAGCCGCGCGATCGGGGAAACCATGATCGTGGTGATGGCGGCGGGACTGATCGCCTCGCTGACCATCAACCCGCTGGACAGCGTGACCACGGTGACCGTGCAGATCGTCACGCTTCTGATCGGCGATACCTCGTTCGACAACCCCAAGACGCTGGCAGCCTTTGCCTTGGGCATGATGCTGTTCGTCGTCACCCTGATCATCAACGTCTTCGCGCTGCGCATCGTGCGCAAGTACCGCGAAGCCTATGACTGAGGCCAAGAATCATGGCTGACCTGACCGCAGGACAAAACAATTCGCCAAAAGGCGGAGACACCGCCGACGCCGTGCGCGCCAGCTTGGCCCGCCGCAACCGCAAGCAGAAAATACTGCAGGGCCTTGGCCTGGGCGCCATCGGATTTGCATTTCTGATGCTGTTTATCCTGGTGGCCTCGCTTGTATCATCCGGATATCAGGCGTTCACCCAGACCAAGATCACGCTCGAGGTCTATGTCGACCCCGAGGAGATCGAGCCCGAAAAGCTGCCGCGGGGCGGTTTCAAGGACGTGTTGCAAGCCTCGCTGTCCGAGTTGCTGCCCGAGGTGGACACCAGCGATCGGGCTACCCGAAAGGCCCTGTCGGGCATTCTGTCCAACGGAGCGCAGTTTGATCTGCGCGACCGGGTGGTGGCCGACCCTGCGCTGATTGGTCAGACCATCACGATGACAGTGCCGGTATCTGACCCGTATGACCAGCTCAACAAGGGCACCATCGACCGCGACACGCCCGAACAGAACCGCCGCTTGAACGATGCCGAGATTGCGTGGTTCGATCAGCTCAAGGCCGAAGGCGTGATCAGCAAGCCGCTGAACACCGGCCTGGTCACCAATGCCGACAGCCGGTTCCCCGAACTGGCGGGCCTGAAGGGCGCGCTGATCGGGTCGTTCTGGGCGCTGTTCGTGTGTTTCGTGATTTCCTTCCCGCTGGGCATCGGCGCGGCGATCTACCTTGAGGAATTCGCGCCCAAGAACAAGGTCAGTGACTTCATCGAGGTCAACATCAACAACCTGGCCGCGGTGCCGTCGGTCGTTTTCGGCCTGTTGGCGCTGGCGGTGTTCATCGGCTGGTTCGGGCTACCGCGCTCGGCCCCGTTCGTGGGTGGCATGACGCTGGCGCTGATGACCATGCCGACGATCATCATCGCCACCCGCGCGGCGCTGAAGGCCGTGCCGCCCTCGATCCGCGAGGCGGCCCTGGGCATCGGTGCGTCCAAGCACCAGGTGGTGTTCGGTCATGTGCTGCCGCTGGCGATGCCCGGCATCCTGACCGGTACGATCATCGGGCTGGCGCAGGCCTTGGGGGAAACTGCTCCGTTGCTGCTGATCGGGATGAACGCGTTCATCACCTCGGCCCCGGCTGGCCCGTTCGACAGTGCCACCGCCCTACCCACGCAGATCTTCATCTGGGCTGACAGCCCCGAGCGCGGCTTCGTCAGCCGGACCTCAGCCGCGATCCTGGTGCTGCTGGGGTTCCTGGTCACGATGAATGCAATCGCGATCTATCTTCGCAACAAATTCGAGCGCAGCTGGTAAGCGCAAAGGGGTCATCATGATGAACGACATGAGCAAGATCGAGCCGAGTACCGCCGTCGACGCCATCAAAATTCAGGCGAAGGGCGTCCAGGTATTTTATGGCGACAACCAGGCAATCAAGGACGTATCGGTCGACATTCTTGACAAAACGGTAACCGCTTTCATCGGCCCGTCCGGATGCGGCAAGTCCACGTTCCTGCGCTGCCTGAACCGGATGAACGACACGATTGACGTCTGCCGGGTCGAAGGCGACATCCGGATCGACAACGAAGACATCTACGACAAACGGATCGACCCGGTGCAGCTGCGTGCCAAGGTGGGTATGGTGTTCCAAAAGCCGAACCCGTTCCCCAAGTCGATCTACGACAACGTAGCCTATGGTCCCCGGATCCACGGACTGGCCAGAACCAAGGCTGATCTGGATGAGATCGTTGAGAAATCCCTGCGCCGCGGGGCCATCTGGGATGAGGTGAAGGATCGCCTGCACGAGCCCGGCACCGGCTTGTCCGGTGGTCAGCAGCAGCGCCTTTGCATCGCGCGCGCGGTTGCCACTGAACCCGAGGTCCTGTTGATGGACGAGCCGTGCTCGGCTTTGGATCCGATCGCGACCGCCCAGGTCGAGGAACTGATTGACGAGTTGAAGCTGAACTTCTCCGTGGTGATCGTCACGCACTCGATGCAGCAGGCGGCTCGGGTCAGCCAGAAAACGGCGTTCTTCCACCTCGGCAGCTTGGTGGAATACGGGGACACGGGGCACATCTTCACCAATCCCGAAGACCCGCGCACGGAATCCTACATCACCGGGAGAATCGGATGACCCAGGACGCCATGAAGGACAAGCACATCGTCCGATCTTTTGATCAGGAACTCGAGTCTGTTCAGGCGCATCTGATGCGCATGGGTGGGTTGGTCGAGAACTGCCTGTCGGACGCGATCCGGGCACTGTGCGACAAGGATGTCGAACTCGCCGCGCGCACCGTCAAGGCCGATCGCGCCATCGACGAGTTGGAAGAGATGGTCAAGAACGACAGCGCCAACATCATCGCGCGGCGCGCGCCTACGGCCATCGACCTGCGCGTGGTCCTGGCGACCTTCACCATCGCCAACCAGCTCGAGCGCAGTGGGGACCATGCAAAAAACATCGCCAAGCGTGCCGTGACCCTGGCGGACTCGGCGAGTTTGGACGAAGTCAAATCGGCCATAGCGCGTCAGGCCCAGCTGGTGCAGAGCATGATTGCGGATGCCCTGGATTGCTTCATCCAGCGGGACGCGGACAAGGCCCAGGCCATCCGTGAACGTGACGCTGATGTGGATGCGATGTACAATAACGTGTTTCGCGCTCTGCTGACCCATATGATGGAGAACCCGGGCAATATCACCCCGGGCATGCATCTGCATTTCGTGGCCAAAAACCTCGAGCGGATCGGCGATCATGCTACCGGGATCGCGGAGCAGACCATCTACCTTGTCAGTGGGCAGTTGCCTGATGATGACCGCCCGCGCCTCGACAAGACACCAACGGAAACCACCGAGGTCCTGTGATGCCAACGCCATCGATCCTTGTCGTCGAAGACGAGCCCGCGCAGCGCGAGATCATCTGCTACAACCTCGAGGCCGAAGGCTTTGACGTGCGCCAGGCCGAAACCGGTGACGAGGCGCTGTTGCAGATCAAGGAAGTGCCGCCCGATCTGATCCTGCTGGACTGGATGCTGCCCGGCGTTTCCGGGATCGAAATTTGCCGCCAACTGAAGATGACGGCCGCGACCCGTGCCATTCCGGTGATCATGCTCTCGGCAAAATCCGAAGAGGTCGACAAGGTGCGCGGGCTGGAGACAGGTGCCGACGACTATGTCACCAAGCCCTATTCGGTGATCGAGCTGATGGCCCGAGTCAAATCCCAGTTCCGCCGGACCCGCCCCGCAGCCGTGGGCGAGCGGTTGGAATACGATGACATCGTCCTGGATGCCGAAACGCACCGCGTGACCCGCGCGGACGAGGACATCAAGCTGGGCCCGACAGAGTTCCGGCTGCTGTCGACCTTCATGGAAAAGCCAGGCCGGGTCTGGAGTCGCGAACAATTGCTCGACCGGGTCTGGGGGCGCGACATCTACGTGGATACCCGGACCGTCGACGTGCATATCGGGCGTTTACGCAAAGCTTTGACGGTGCGTGGGGGGGATGACCCGATCCGCACCGTACGCGGGGCCGGTTACGCGCTCGGCTGAGCACCGGTCCCTGTCATTTCGCGCAGGTGGCACCCCAGCATCAGCAGCGCAGGCCAGAGCAGATAGGCCTCGATCTCGATGTTTTCGCCGAAGGTCAGCAGCAGCAGGGTCATCAGCAGGCCCAGCGGCAAGCGTCCGCGCGCCGAGCGGACCGCGTCGGTGATCACCACGCCGAAATGCACGGCGAAGGGGACAAGAAACGCCATGAAGCCGGTGATGCCCTTGACGAACAGAAGTCCGTACCAGGTGTGGTGGCTTCCGATGGGCATGTACTCGACCAAATGCGCACCGGGCTGAACGGTTCCGTGACCAAAGAGCACCGCGTCGGATTGCCAGCGCTCATAGGCGATGCGTTGAAGGGTTTCGCGCACGCGGGTGCTGTCGGCGCGGGCCGATTTGAAATTCTGCAGTGCCTGGTTGCCCAGATCGATCGCGGCGGCCCCCCAGGCCGCGGACGCCGTCACCACAGCCGACACCAGAAACCATCCGATGCTGCGCGCCACCAGCGGCAAAAGGCGGGGCCCCAGCGTGCAGGCCACCAGCCCGACCAGCCCCATACGGGATTTCGACGCCAAGATCATGAGAATACCCGCGCTCAACCCGACGGCCATCCATCCCCGGTGCCGTTCTTCGAGCGCGAACAGGACCATGCATACCCCCAGCAGGGCGGCAAATGGCGACCATGGCGCGAAGAACTGCCACCGGGGCGTCCAACTGGCCGGGTCGATTGTATAGAGATAGACCGAGAAATACTCGGGCCCCGGCCCACCGACCGCCTTGAGCGGTGAGGTGAAGATCTGGCTGGGCAGGCCCAGATAAGGTGCAGCCAACAGCGGGGGCGCAAGGCACAGGGTCCACAGCCCCAGATTGCACTGGCCCCGCACCAGAACCTCGCGCCGGATCGGCAGTACGGCCCCAGCCAGGATGAACAATGGAATAAGCGCCCAGCCCTTGGCCCAGCCGATCGAGGACTTGATGGTCTTGCCCAGCCCCAGCCCCCAATCCAGATGGCCGGCCCACAGTGCAAACAGCATCAACAACATGCCGGCCATCCACAGCCAAGCCAGCGCCGGAACCGGCCCCGTGGCCCGCAGCTCCGGACGAATCGCCGGCCCCAGATACAAAGCCAACACCGCCAACCCCGCCAGGGACCATCCCAGTACCGGCCCGACGACATAGAGCGCGCCGATGGCATAGAACGGCCATGTCCAGACCAGCGCGCGCCAGACAAGCCGCTCGGCCGGGTTCTGCGGCGCGGCCTGGCTCATGCCTTGTTCTCGCCTGCGTCTTTCAACAGCCGCGAGATCAGCGGGTTGCGGACCCATGCCAGCGTCAGCCCGATCAGAAGCATCAACGTGGCGGCAATCCCTGCCGCGATCGACAGCTTCTTGTTGGGTGAAGACGGCCGTTCCGGCAGCGACGGATTTTCCAGCACCTGGATCAGCGGGTACGAGGCGTAGACATCGGTCTTTTTCGATTCCGACCGGGCGATGGCCGAGGCAAAGACGGCTTCGGCCACGGCAAAATCCCTTTGGCGGTCTTCAAGTTCAGCCGCCATCGACGCCAGCGCGGACAGGCGCGCAGTTTCGGCCGCGACCTGTGCGGCGAGGGTTTTTACGTGCTTTTCCTGCCCCGCGCGCAGGGCGTTTTCGCGGACAAGCTCGCTCAGCAACTGCGCACGCTCTCCCTCGGGGGCGCGGTCCAGACCCGAGAGCTGATCGACCGACAGGCCGGTCACCTCGGCCGCGCGTTGGACGGCAACCTTGCGTGCGCCTTCATATTCATCCCGCGCTGTGCGGTAGACCGGATGGCGCGGCCCGAAATTAGCATCGGCCTGCGCCAGCTTGGCCGCGCCGGTCGAGGCATCCTTGAGCAATGACAAGTATTGCGCGTCGGCGTACAGCTTCAGCGTGACCGCGGCGGCATCCGGCGGCAGATCAAGCGCGACCTCAAGCGCCGCGACCCGCTCGGCCTGCCGGGCCAGCGTGCTTTCCTCGGCCCGCAGCGTTTGGCGCGCGCGGTCATTCGCGGCCACCTGCTCACGGTATTGGGCGGCCGAGAGCAGCCCACTCTGCCGCTGCAACTGCTCGATCGCAGCGCGGGTTTCACGAACCGAGCGCTGATAGGCGTCGATTGCGCCGCTGTTGCTGGCCTCGCGCGTGGCGATCTCGTCCGCGCGCAAGGCGTCAATCTCGGCAAAGAACGCAGCGACAAGGGCATCGCCGTGGCGTTGCGCGTCCCCCGGGCTGGCGGCCTCCATTTCGATATGGATCAAGCTGGTCTGGTCCACCAGGCGGATGCGCGGCTTGCCGAACGCATCGCGCTCAGCCCCGACGGCGCGTGCGGCCGCATCCAGAATGCGATCGGCCGATAACAGCCGCTTGTAGGTTTCGGTGGGGCTGATCGACCCGTTGGCAAAGGCCGAATTGGCGTAGGACGAGGCCTGCCCGATATTGGCCAGATTGACCGAGGCCGACGCGCCCGACCCCGGCAGGATCAACGAGGCGTGGGATGCGTATTTGACCGGCGCGGTTGCCAGATACCCGCTGATCGGGGCCCAGATGCAGCTGGATCCCAGAAGAAACAACGCAACGTATCGCGGCAGCCGTCCCGCATCGGTCAGCCGCCCGCCCTTGAGAACGCGGCGCCATCCCAGCGACCGGATGTCCGTGCGGCTGATGCGCGCCCAGTCCCAAGGGCGGTTTGGCGCAAGCGTTTGTTGGTTGTCGGAAATCTGGTTCGGCATATCAAATCCTCTCTTACAGGATTGATATACGGATGCGGCTTGGGCTGTCCGCTGCGCAAGGGGTTAGGCCGGGGCGGGTTGGGACAGGCCCCCTATCCGAAAGGATGGACGCGGGTCAGAACAGGCCCGCCTCGCGCGCGGCCATCGCGGCCTGAGTACGGTTGCTGACACCCACTTTGCGGTACAGCGTTTTCACATGCAGCTTGATCGTGGGCTCGGACAGGTCCAGATCGCGGGCGATCTCCTTGTTCGACTTGCCCTCGGTCAGACCTTTGAGGACCTGGCGCTCGCGCTCGGTCAGTTTCTTGGCCATCGGGTGGGTGTCGTTCGGTTGCTCGGCGCTCATGAAACCGACGGGCAGATATTGCTCACCCATGGCCATGAAACGGATGGCGTTTACCAGAGACTTGGCCGGCAGGGTCTTGGGCACGAACCCGGCTGCCCCCAGCTCGAGCGCACGTTCAGCCAGATCGCGCGAGGCATCGCCGGTGAACAGCGCCACATGCCGCGCGCGATCCATGCCAATGCAGGTTTCCAACCCGCTCAGCCCGTTCATGCCGGGCATGTTCAGATCCAGCAGAACCAGATCAAATGGACCTTCGGATTCGATCTTGGCTTTTGCCGTCGCAAAATCCGGCGCGGTGGTGGGTTCGATCCCGCCCGCGGCCTCGATGAAGGCGACGAGCGTGTCCAGAACCAGTTCGTGATCGTCGGCGATAAGAACTTTCATCAATGAACTCCATGTGCCTCCACCCAGACCTGAAAAGGTTAATAAACCATTGATGATTGGCGGTGAAGCCTACCGAACGGACAGGCCGATACCCGATCGGATAGGAGCAACTGGCCCAATTTCCACGCGGTGCCGCATCCGGGCCGTGTCAGTCAGCCGATTTCTCCGCGTGCTCTCCCGATGCTCGTCTGTTGCGGTCCCGGCACAGCGGGCAGGTTCAGAGCAACAGTTCAGTTCATGTTCGGAGAGTTCCATGCACTTTCAAGCCGCACACGCCCTTTTCGACGGCGCACACACCACGCCCGGCACGGCGCTGCCGATCACCGATATTCTCGGGCAGCCGGTGGTGAATGCAGAATCCGGGCCGGTCATCACCACGCTTTTGGATGGTCACCGCCGGACCGTCTTTTTCCTGAACGCCCATTGCGCAAATGTCCGGGCAAAGAATGACCAATATCGAGCAGCCCTGACGCAAGCCGACCTCGTCCTTCCCGACGGGATCGGGGTCGAGCTTGCCGCCGCGATGCAGGGCGAACGCCTGGCCGAGAACCTGAACGGAACCGACATTGTCCCGCGCCTGGTCCGGCGCGCGGCCAAGCTGGGCCAGACGGTCTATCTGCTGGGCGGAACGCCCGGCACCGCACAGGCCGCGGCAGCGCGCCTGCAAGACATGGCGCCCGGCCTGAGGATTGCCGGTTGCCGCGACGGGTTTGGGGGCATCGAACGGACGGACGAAGCCTTGGACGAGATCAACCAGTCCGGCGCAGACATCCTGCTGGTGGCCATGGGCGTTCCGTTGCAAGAACTGTGGATTGCGCGGCACCGCGCACGGCTGAACCCGAACCTGGTGCTGGGTGTCGGCGCGTTGTTCGACTTTCTGGCGGGCAACGTCCGGCGGGCGCCCGGGATCGTACGGCGGGTTCGGATGGAATGGGCGTGGCGGTTGGCGATGGAGCCACGCCGCATGGCCCGCCGCTATCTGATCGGAAATTTCGAATTTCTGGGACGGTGCGTCGCCCAGGTTCTTGGCGGGCTGACGCCCAGCCGTATTCTTGACCTGACCGTCGCGCTGGCGGCCATGACGGTTCTGGCCCTGCCGATGCTGGCCATTGCCGCCCTTGTCCGGCTGGACAGCCGCGGCCCGGCCCTGTTCCGGCAGACACGGGTGGGAAGGAACGGGGTGCCTTTCACCGTCTACAAGTTCCGCTCGATGACCACAGACGCCGAAGCGCAAAGGGCAAGCCTCCTGGCGCAGTCCGACCGCGCAGGCGTGTGCTTCAAGGCCCGTCACGATCCGCGTGTCACACGGGTGGGCAAGGTTCTGCGCCGCTTTTCGCTGGATGAGCTGCCGCAGATCCTCAACGTGTTGAAGGGCGACATGTCGATCGTCGGACCGCGGCCTGCCCTGCCCGAGGAGGTCGCCAAATACCCGCCCCGCGCGCTTGAACGCCTGGCCGTCCGCCCCGGGATCACCGGCCTCTGGCAGGTGTCGGGCCGGGCTGCCATCGACTTTGACCGGATGATCGACCTGGACACCGCCTATGTGCGGTCCCGCTCGGCCCTTCTGGACCTGATGCTGATTGCCATGACCGTGCGGGCCGTCGTGTCCGGCCGCGGCGCCTACTGAGAAAACCCAAGGAGAATTGATATGACCAAGATTCGCAAAGCCGTCTTTCCTGTCGCCGGACTGGGCACAAGGTTTCTGCCCGCGACCAAGACCGTGGCCAAGGAAATGCTGCCCCTGATCGACCGCCCGCTGATCCAATATGCCGTCGACGAGGCGCGCGCGGCCGGGATTGAAGAATTCATCTTCATCACGTCACCCGAGAAAACCGCGCTCGAAGCCTATTTCGGGCGGAATACGGCGCTTGAACGCAAGTTGAAGGATGGTGGCAAGACCGAGCTTTTGAACAACCTGCGCTGCGCCGATCTGGAGGATGGCAAATACTGCTTTGTCCGGCAGGACGCGCCCCGTGGATTGGGCCATGCGGTGTCGCTGGCGCGCGAGTGTGTGGGCAATGAGCCGTTTGCGGTGATCCTGCCCGATGACGTCATCAGCGCCCGACGCCCGGCCCTGTCACAGATGGTCCAAAGCTATTGTGACCAGAGCGGCCACATGGTTGCGACCCAATCCGTGCCGTCCGACAGGATCGGGTCCTACGGCGTCGTCGATATCGCCCTGCAGGCCGGGCGTGTTCAAAAGCTGCGCGGCCTGGTCGAAAAGCCCAGCCCCGAGCAGGCGCCGTCGAACTACGGCATCGTCGGGCGGTATATCCTGCAGCCGTCGATCTTTGATCGACTGGCCGGCCAGGCACCGGGTGCGGGAAATGAAATCCAGCTGACCGACGCCATCGCTGCGGATATCCAAACCGCTGGCTGCTCGGGCTACGCCTTTGCGGGTGAACGCTTCGACTGCGGGTCGGTCGCCGGATATCTTGAGGCCACCGCGGTCTTTGCCCTGCAGCGGTCAGAGCTGCGCGAAGGGTTTGAGCGGATCATGGCACAGCGCATGGGCCACCTGCGCCCGGCCGCGTAACGGCGGGCACCTATCCGTTTGGATAGGTGCTTATCCCGATGCCCGACTGTTGCCCGGTCACGCTTTCTGATCTTGTGCAGTTGGACACTAGGAGAATGAAATGCGGATTTTACTTGTAGCCCTGGCAATGATTCTGACCTTGGGCCAGGCACAGGCCCAGGATCTGGCCGAACCCACCGGAGACGTGGTTCTGACGATCACCGGCAACCTGACCCAGTCCGGAGCCGAGGATGGTGCGCGGTTCGACATGGACATGTTGAAATCCTTGCCCGCGCGGACTTTTGCGACCTCGACGATCTGGACTGAAGGTGAGAACACCTTTGTCGGCGTACCGTTGTCGGTGGTGTTACAAGCAGTCGGTGCCGATGGAAGCATGATCCGCGCCACGGCGATCAACGACTATGCGGTCGAAATCCCCATGGACTCGGTCACCGAAAGCGACCCGATCGTCGCCTATGAGATGGACGGCGCCGAGATGTCGCGCCGGCAGAAAGGCCCGCTGTGGATCGTCTACCCCTATGACAGCGACCCGAAATACCAGACCGAGGTGACCTATTCGCGCAGCATCTGGCAACTCGATCGTCTTGAGGTCGTTAAATAGCTTGCAACCGGAGTGAGTGCAGTAATGAGTAAATCGCAGTGAACAATCGATGAGGCTCGGATTGAGCGATACCGATACGCAGGTTTTGCGCCGCCGATGGGTCTTCGGGCTCATCGGCTTCGGCGTTTTGTTGGGTCTGGTCGCGGTGGCGTGGTTGTCGGCGCAGGTGTTTACCGATTTCAACGACCGGCGAGCGGCGCCTTCGGACAATGTCCAATGGACGCTGTCGCAGGTCGAGGTCGACTATCTGTCATACCTGAACGCTCTGGAAACCGCGTCGGCGGCGCAGGACGCGCAAAATGGCACGTTGGATCTGGTGCGCCGGCGGTTCGATCTGTTTTACAGCCGTGTCGATACACTGGCCCAATCACGCGTATTCCAGCCGTTGCGTCAGGATGACCGGTTCCGCCTGCCGTTGGAGCGGGTGACCCGGCACCTGAACGCCGCGATCCCCTTGATCGACGCGCCGGATACCGAGCTGTCCGAAAAACTGGACGATCTGAAACGCGCCGCCCTTGAGATCGGTCCGCATGTCCGCACGTTGGCCGTTTCGGGCATCTCGTATTTTGCCACCGAGTCGGACCAGCAGCGCATCCAGACGGCGGCAAACCTGCTGCGGTTGGCGATTCTGTCGGGGGCCTTGCTTCTGACCCTGGGCGCCGTCAGCGCCTATCTTCTGGTGGTCAACCGACGCGCCACGCGGCGCGGCCGGGCCCTGCGGCAGGCGAATGAACGGATGAATACGATCCTCTCCACCTCGTTGGACGGGGTGATCGTGGTCGATGCCAAGGGCGACGTGATCGAGTTCAACCCAGCCGCCGAGGCAATATTCGGCTATACGGCGGATCAGGCCCGGGGGCGCTCGATCGGTGACCTGATCGTGCCGCCGCATCTGCGTGAGGCACATCGCGCCGGCATGGTGCGCATGCAGTCTGGCGGGGAACGCCATGTCGTCGGCAAAGGCCGTGTCCAGTTGGAGGCGATGCGCGCGGATGGCGAGCAGTTCCCGGTCGAACTGGCGCTGCAGTCGGCCCGGGCGGGCGATCAGGAAATCGTCATCGGCTTTGTCCGCGACATCTCGCAGCAGGTGGCGGCGCAGCAGGAACTGATCCATGCCCGCGACCAGGCCCTTGCCGGCGAAAAGGCCAAGGCCGATTTCCTAACCGTGATGAGCCACGAGATCCGCACGCCGCTGAACGGGCTGCTGGGCAACCTCACGCTGCTGAAAAACACCCGCACGACCCGGGAACAGGCACGGTTTGTCGAGAACATGGAAATCTCGGGCCAGATCCTCCTGAGCCACGTCGACACCGTTCTGGACATCGCCCGGTTCGAGGCCGGGAAACTGTCGGTGGCGTTGCAGCCCTCGAACCTGAACGACATCCTGCAAGAGATTGTGGACGGTCAAAGCGGCAACGCTGCCTCGCGGGGGAACTCCATCTCGTGGCAATGGGTGGGCGATGCGCGCCCCTGCGTCGCCGCCGATGCCCAAAGGTTACGGCAGATTCTTCTGAACCTTGTGGGCAATGCCATCAAGTTCACCGAAAACGGCCGGATCTCGATCGAGGTCGAAGTAACCGAGCCTGGCCCAACGGCCGGCGTCAACATCTTTGAATTCCGCATCATCGACACGGGTATCGGTATCGGCCCGGATGAGGTCGACGTCATCTTTGACGATTTTCACACCAGCGATCCAAGCATCGGTCGGGCCACCGGGGGCACCGGTCTAGGCCTGGGCATAGCACGTCGGTTTGCTGAGGCCATGGGCGGAGAGATCGGCGTTGAAAGCACGCCCGGCGAGGGCAGCGTGTTCTGGGTTCGTCTGCCGCTGCAGGACGCGGAATTGGACGCCAACCTTGACAGTGACCAGCCAGAGGTTCAGCACGTCCAGCCGTTGGACGTGCTGGTGGTCGAAGACAACGAGATCAACCGCGAGGTGATCTGCAACATGCTGAAACTGGACGGTCACGGGGTGACGGTTGCCGAGAACGGCCAACTGGGCGTGGACGCGGCGGCTGCGCATCGGTTCGACGTGATCCTGATGGATATCAGCATGCCGGTCATGGACGGTCCGACGGCCACGCGCCACATCCGCAGCGGGGGCGGGCCTTCGGCGGAGATACCGATCATTGCCGTTTCGGCCAACGTGCTGCCTGATGCGGTCGACGCGTTCCGCGCCGCCGGTATGACCGCCTTTGTCGGCAAGCCGATTGCCCTGGATGCCTTGCGCAAAGCCTTGTCGGTGGTCACCAACCCCGGAGCTTCGACCCGGTCCGAGGAGGAAACGGATCATATCGGCGATCTGCGCGCCAGCCTCGGCGCCGACGTCTTTGACCGGTTGCTTGCCAAATACCTGTCCGAAGGGGATGCCGTCGTCGCTCAGCTTGCCCAGTTGGAGGCCGGTGAAGCAGATCTGGACCAGGTCGCGCAGGAGTGTCACAGGCTGGCGGGAAGCGCGGCGACCTTTGGTGCGATGGGGTTCCGCGATGCGCTGATTGCGATCGAGATGGCCGCAAAATCAGCAGAACGTCAGCAGGTCGCCCTTCTGTTGAACGGTCTGCCCGAGGTTTGGGAGCGGGCAAAGGCTGTGTTGCCCGCCCCCGGTGCGATCAAGGGATGAGCAGCGCGGCAGCCCCGACGATGCCCAGCGACCGGGCGATTTCGGTCACTCCGGTGACTTTGCTGTCGTAACAGGCAACGGCATCACCCGGCAGAACATAGGGATCGTAGTCGTCGCGGTCTCCGCGCCGCAGCAGCTGTTCGATATTGCGCTCGATCACGACCGAGGATCCGGTCACGGGGTTGCGCGTGAACAGCACTGCGCTGCGGTTGGCGTTTGTCGTCTTAGACCCGCCGACGCAGTTGCTGTCGACCACGGCCTGCAGGAAACGGGTGCCATAAGGCACTTCACGCACGTCGCGCCCGATGGCGGATTCTGCATTGCCCGCAGCGGGTTGGGTCAGGTTCGACATGTACATTGTCACGCCGGGCGGGCTGATCGGGCTGGGACGCATCAGCGCGTCTTGGAAACACCCACGGCTGTTGACCACGATCTGGTCGCCGGTCAGCAGCATGATGTCGGTGGGGTCCGATCCTTCGAACACACCACGCAGATCCATGCGATAGATGCGCCCCTGGCGGTGCAGTTCGACCGCCGACAGATCGGCATCCGGCCGCACCCCGCCCGCGGCCCGCAGCGCCACCGACAGGTTGCGCCCCTCGGTCGAGGCCCCCAGCGCGCCCTGGCGCCGACGGTCAAGGGAATCGCCCGGAACGCCGCCGATCTCGACCGAGTGCGGCTCGAACACCGCGCCGCGGACACCCACTGTCACTGAGGCGAAATCGCTGACCCGTACGGTCACGCGGGGTTCGATGTCATAGAACTGGGCCGCAACCAGAACGCGGGCCACCTCTTGTTCGACCTGCTCGGTGGTGCGGCCCTGGGCGCGCACGGGCGGCAGGTAGGGCAGCTTGAGGTCTCCGTCACGTGAGACGACATAAGCGTCGCTCAGCAGGTCGTCCCCTTCGATGGTGATCTGGACCATGTCGTTGCGCGACAGTTTCTCGCCCAGCAAGGGGCTGAGCGCCGGTTGCGACCATTTCGCATAGGCATTTGCGCCCTGATCGCCGGCCTGCGGCATGCAGGTCTGGCCGTTCATCGCGGCGGCCTGCAGCAATTGCGTATCGCCCCGCCGACGACCGGGTTCGCGATATTGCGCCTGATAACTTTCGCCGCGCGATACGGCTTCGATGTTGCGCGGGGTCTGCATGCTGCTGCACCCCAGCAGGGTCGAGGCGCTGACGGCCGTAATAAGGAAGGTCTTGAAATTCATGGTCATTTTCATCTCCTGATCTGTCACAGAAGATAAACCGCGCCGCGCGTCCTGCGTCAGTCCGGCATCGGGATGGCGGTTTGTCCCATTCGGATAGGTCCCTCTCCGAACGGTCCCCTGCCCCGTCCGACCGCGTCCGGGACACAGACCCTAGCCACCCGTACAACAGAACCAACAACTGTTTTTCGGGATAACGGCGTCATGACGCACAGCTTTGCACGATCAGGCTTCCTACAGCATCTTTTGGCCTACACCGCCTCCGAAGTGGCGGCCAAGGCGTCGCGCCTGGTCGTCGTGGTGGCCGTTGCCCGTACCCTCAGCCCCGAAGCGATCGGTCTGGCCGCAGCAGCTCTGGCGGCGGGCGACATCCTCAAGGCGCTGACCGAGAATGGGGTGAACCAGCGTATCATTCAGGCTCCGTCCGAGGAGCTGGCGCGGCGGTGCAACACGGCGCACCGCATCTTCTGGGTCTGGTGCGCGGGGCTGTGCCTGCTGCAACTGGCGGTCGCGGCGGCGGTGTTCATCATGGGCCACACCATGCTGGCGATGCTGCTGGCGGTGCTGGCCGGGGAATACCTGTTCATGCCGGGGGGCCTGGTTCAGGCCGCACTGGCAATGCGCGAGGGCAAGCTGCAGCAGACCGCCGCGATCGCCGGCGGGCAAGTCGTGGGGGCCAACGCCCTGACGGCGCTGCTGGCGGTGGTCTGGGCTTCGCCCCTGGCGCTGGTCCTTCCGCGCCTGCTGACTGCACCTGTCTGGCTGGTGCTGATGCGCCGCCTGCGTCGGTGGTCGCCTGATCGTCAAGCCGGGTTTGCAGCCTTGAAACCTTTCGTGGTCTACGGCTGGGCCGTTCTGGGCGTCGAACTGGTCAAGGTTCTGCGCCTGCAGGCAGACAAGCTGGTGGTGGGCGCGATGATGGGCGCAGAGGCGCTTGGCATCTATTTCATGGCTTTCAATGCGGGGCTTGGGCTGGCCACTTCGTTCACGCAAGCCTTCTCGGTCGTTCTGTTCCCGCATCTGTGCGCGGCCGAGGACAAGCATGGGGCGCTGCGCCACGGGCTGGGCCTGTCGCTGCTGATCCTGACGCCGCTGGTTTTGCTGCAGGCGGCATTGGCCCCGGTCTATGTGCCGCTGCTTCTGGGACAGGGCTGGGCCGAGATCGCCCCGGTGGTGTCGGTTCTGTGCCTGGCGGCCCTGCCGACGGTGATCTGGTCGGCGGTCGCCGGATGGCTGCGGTCGGAAAACCGCCCCGTCACGGAATTGCGGGTCAGCACGGTTCTGGCCGTGGGCCTGATCGCCAACACGGCCCTGATGGCGCCGCTGGGCTTGATGCCCGTCGCCGTCGGGTATGTCTGCACCTGCAGCGCCATCATGCTGACCGCATCTTGGGCGCTGCTGCCGCGGGGTTCTGCAATCACTCAGGAGGCGCGCGCCCAATGACCCGGTTTTCCATCATCGTTCCCTTCCACAATGACGCGGCAACCATTGCGGCCACCCTGAACAGCCTGCTGGGGCAGAGCTTTGCCGATTTCGAACTCATCTGCGTGGGCGACAAGCCCTCGCGCCAGACGACCGAAGTTGTCCGGCAATTCTGCGCGCGGGACACCCGGGTGCGGGTTGAGGCCAATCCTAATCGCGGTCCCAGCTCTGCGCGCAACCATGGTGCGGCAGTGGCCTCGGGCGACATCCTCGCGTTCTGCGACGCGGATGACCTGTGGGTCACCCACAAGCTGGCCCAACTGGACCGGTTGTTTGCGGATACCAGCATTGATGCGGCCTTTGGCCAGATCGGGTTCTTTTCCGAAACCCCCGGCGATTGTCCGACGCGCTCGACGGTTCCCACCGATCCCCTGACCATTCCGGACCTGCTGGCGGAAAATGCGGT
The DNA here is from genome assembly GCF_056538625.1 of Ruegeria sp. BF8. Lineage (NCBI taxonomy): Bacteria > Pseudomonadati > Pseudomonadota > Alphaproteobacteria > Rhodobacterales > Roseobacteraceae > Ruegeria > Ruegeria sp. BF8. The sequence continues at coordinate 38,138 of NZ_JBQFTL010000005.1, forward strand.
GTGCACGATGTCGAACCTTGCAGTGCGCCGCCAGGTGTTCGCTGCCGTCGGCGGGTTGAGCCCGGCAGCGGTCCACAACGAAGATCTCGAGCTGCTGATCCGCTTGGCGGGCGAAGGCCACGTGATCACCGGGGTTGATCGCCTGCAGGTCTGGTACCGGACCAGCGGCATCGGTCTGTCTTCGGACCTCGAGGCGATGCGGGCCGGGCGCGCACGGGCGGTTGCAACGGCGGCCCGCTACGGCGTCGCGCCGTCGCCCGCGTCCGAGGCGATCTATTTGCGGTATCTGGCCCGGCGCGCGCTGCGTCTGGGCGCGGAACCGTCGATGGCCCGCGCCTATGCCCGCGCCGGACTGGCGCTGAGCGCGCGCAGCTTTCTCAACCCAATCCGCCGCGGTGTACCCACTGCACTTGGCGCGGCACTGGCCCCCGCCCTGCCCCGCCCGATCCGTCAAGCGCTGTTTGCCCGCTGATCCCAACCAGGAGACCCAAAATGCCCCAGGCATCCATCATCGTTCCCGCCTACAACACCGCCGCGACCCTGGCCGAGACTCTGGCCTCGCTTCTGTCGCAGACCCATGATGATTTCGAAATCATCATCGTGGATGACGGCTCGCAGGACGAAACCCACGCCATTGCCCGCGCCCATGCGACCGACCCAACAGTGCGGGTGATCCGGCAGGAAAACCGCGGCCTCGCCGGGGCGCGCAATACCGGCATCGCGGCCGCGCGGGGAGAGTTCGTTGGCTTTTGCGACGCCGACGATCTGTGGCTGCCCGAAAAGCTGGCCACCCATGTGCGCCACCTGCAGGCCGAACCCGACGTTGCGATCAGCTATTCCGGCAGTGCCATGGTCGACGAGGGTGGTCGGTTGATGCGCGTCCGCCAGTCGCCGCGCCTGCGGGACGTGACGGCGGCACATGTCCTGAAACGCAACCCGATCGGCAATGGATCAGCAGCGGTGATGCGCAAATCCGCCTTGCTCGATCTGGCCTACCGCCCGGCGTTCGAAACCAAGCGCGACTGGGTCTTTGACGAAACCTTTCGTCAGTCCGAGGACATCGAATGCTGGCTGCGGCTGATGCTGACGACGGATTGGCAAATCGGAGGCGTACCGGGGTTGCTGACCCGCTACCGGATCCATGCGACCGGCCTGTCGGCGGCCTTGGACCGGCAGTTGCAGGCGTGGGAGCGGATGGTTGACAAGCTGCGTCCGCTGAACCCCGAATTCTTTGCCCGGCACGAGGCGGCGGCGCGCGCCTATCAGCTGCGCTATCTCGCGCGCCGCGCGGTCAGCAATCTGGATGCGCACAAGGCCTGGGAGCTTGCGCAGCGGTCGGTTTCAACCAGCGCCCTGCCCGTGATCGAAGAACCCGCCAAAACGTTGACCACCATCATCGCGGCCGCAGCCCTGCGCGCGGTCGGGCCAGCGCCTGTTGTTCAAGCCGGTCGCCTCATGCGCCGCCAGACTTCCATCTGAACCGAGGTTTCCAAATGTCCAAGATCACCGTTCTTCACCTTGTTGATGACACCACGGCCGGTGGGGTCATGCGTATGCTCGACCATCTTTCGCAGCTGCCCGAACTGGCCGACGAAGTCCACCAAAAGGTTCGCCCGGTCAAACGGAGCGCCTTCAGCTGGGGCAGTTTCGACGCCGATGTCATCGTGTGCCACATCGCCCCCGGCTGGCGCTGCCTGCCGGCTTTCTCGGCCTTGCGGGCGATGCATCCCACCACGCGGCTGGTTCATGTCGAACACAGCTATACCCGGTCTTTCACCGCCTTGAACGTGCCGCACAAGCGGCGGTTCTTTGCGATGCTGCGCGTGACCTATTCGTTGTTCGATCAGGTCATCGCCGTCAGCAAGGCGCAGGCCGGCTGGATGGCCGAACGTCGGTTGGCCCCGGCATCCAAGCTGAGCGTGATCTCGCCGCAGGTTGACCTGAGCGCAGTTGCGCGCGCAGCCGGGCCGGTCGAGGCGGCCCGGGTCATCGGTGCGATCGGACGGCTCGAGCCGCAGAAAGGTTTCGATCTGCTGATCGAAGGATTTCGCATGTGCCCCAACCCCGATGCACGGCTTGTGATCTTCGGCGAAGGCAGCCAGCGCGACCGCCTTGCAGCCTTGGCCGCAGGCGATCGGCGGATCGAGTTTCGGGGCCACGCCGACGACCCGGCCGAAGCCTATCGGGTCGTGGACGTGGTGGCGATGCCCTCGCGATGGGAGGCCTACGGGCTGGTGGCGGATGAGGCGCGCGCGGCGCGGCGTCCGGTCATCGTCAGCATGGTCGACGGTCTGCGTGACCGGATCGGGGCAAGCGGCGTGATCCCGTGCGGGTCCGATCCCAAGGCGTGGCGCAAATCGATCGAGGCGATTCTGGCGGGTACGCCTCCGGTGGTTCCCGTCCTGGCGCCCAAGGCTGACAGATCCCGCTATGCACAGCGGTGGCAGCAGGTGTTCGACCCGGCCAAACGGTTGTGAGGGCGGCGTGGCCACGGCTACGGCAAGGGGCGCCACAAGAACCAGCGGCAATGTCCGGGCGGGTTTTGCGTGTGCGTGTTGGCCAGGCGACCAAAGGGCTCGAAGCCCGAAGCCTGATAGAACCGTGTGGCGGCCGGGTTGGATGTGTCCAGCCACGCAGAATGACACCCGCGTCGGCGCGCCTCGTCAAAGGCGTGGTCCAGCAACTGCCGACCCAAACCGCGGCGTCGATGGGCCGGGTCGATCCATAAGGACTTGATCAGCAGCCACCCATAGGAGGTGGCGCCATGCAGGCCGCCAACCCGGCCCTCGCCGTCCTGCGCAATCAGCGTGATGCTGTCATTGACCCCTTGGGGCGCAGTGGCCCGCAATTCCGCAAGAAGGGCTTGCTCGACCCAGTCCGCTTGCCCGGGGGCGGAAACAATGGACGGTCCTGCCATCGGTCAGTCCGGTATCCATTGGGCGGGGACCGGTGCAGCGCCGTTCATGCCGGGGTGGTTTCCGCGTTCAGGATCTCGATCACCATCGCGGCCGTCCAGGTAAAGCTGCTGCCGCCGCAGGGTTCGGCAGTGACTGGGTCGTAATACTCGGCAAAGCCGCTTTGCTCGATCAGGCGCAGGCTGTCGTCGACGATCCGCTGCACGATCCGGGTCTGGCCCGCGCGTTTCAGACCATCGGCGATCATGTAGTTCACGATCAGCCAGACCGGCCCGCGCCAGTACCTTAGTCCGTCGAATTCAGGGGCCGCCGGGTCGTGGCTGGGCACCAGATACGGAACTGCGGCTCCGATGGCGTCCAACCGCTGGGCGATGGCCTGCGCGCGGTGCTCGGGGATGGGACAGAACGCCGCCAACAAGCCGCCGATCGAGGGGCTGTCGATCAGCGCCCCGGTGGCCCGATCAAAGCACAGATATTGCCCGCGGGTCTCGCACCACAGGGCGTCCATCGCCGCGATGCCCGCCTGGGCAAAGGCGCGCGAAGCGCTGGCGATCTCGGCCTCGCCCAAGTCGTCGGCCAGCGCAGCAAGGTCAAGGCACGAGCGGATCAGGATCGCGTTGAATCCCGGGTCCACGACCCGGAACGGCGAGGCGTCATGCAGCTTGGAATTGTCCCAGCCAAGGTCGCGGAAATGTTGCACCAGCCAGATATAGCGGCGGTATTCTTCGTCGGTCGGCCTGTGCGCCGGGTTGGCATGGGCTACGTCGCGACGCTGGAACGGAGCCACGCCCTCGGTCGGGACCCGGGCCAGCGCCGCATCCCAATCGACCGAGTTGTCGCGCCCCGATTCCCACGGGTGAATGATGGCGACCAGACCGGTACCCTGCGGGTCGCGGTTCGTGAAGAACCATTGATGCCAGGCGTGGATCTTGGGCAGCAGGGCGCGGGCCTGCGCATCGGCCAGCCCCCGGTTCTTCGCCCGCGCATGGATCCGCCGCACGGCGAACCCAGCCACCGCCGGTTGCGTGATGCCCGAGGTGGGAACCGCGTGGCCCGTGGCCCAGACGTCCGGCCCCGGGAAATAGCCGTCATTCATCTCGTGGAAGATGATATGCGGCACCATGCCATCATCCCACTGATGCCGGAACAAGGTCTCGATCTCGCGCCAGGCGCGGGCCTCGTCGAAATGCGAGAACCCAAGGGCGCTGAGCGCGCTGTCCCAGTTCCACTGGAACGGATAGAGGCCGTGGGTGGGCACCGTGTAGTCGCCCCGGTCGTTTCGGGCCAGAACGGCGCGGGCCTGTTCGATCAGATCCTGTTTCATTGCGCGCTCCTCAGGCCACGGCCAGGGTTGTTTCGGGGTCGAACCAGCGCACCCGGTCGGGCTGCGGGGCCAGGGTCAGGGTGTCGCCGCGGCGGACGGTCAGATCGCTGTCCAGAACCGCGCGGAACAAGGCGCCATCCACGCTGCAGGTGACCAGAAGGTGCGCGCCCAACGGTTCGACCACCTTGACCGTGGCGGCCAGGCCCGTGTCGGCCGGGCGCAGATCCTCGGGGCGGATGGCGAAATGTAGCGGCGTGGTCCGGGACGGCCCGTCGAGGATCTGGCCCGCGACTGTCCATTTGCCGTCTCTGGTCGGAGTGGCGGGCAGGAAGTTCATCGGCGGATTGCCGATGAATCCGGCCACGAACTCGGCCGCCGGGTTGCGGTAGACCTCGATCGGCGAGGCCGCCTGAACGATCTTGCCCTGATGCATCACGCTGATCCGGTCGGCCATGCTCATGGCTTCGACCTGGTCGTGGGTGACATAGATGGCGGTGGTGTTGCTTTCGGCCAGAACGCCTTTGAGCTCGGCCCGCATCTCCATCCGCAGCAGCGCGTCCAGGTTCGACAGGGGCTCGTCCATCAGGATCACGTCGGGCTCCATCGCCAGGGCGCGGGCCACGGCGACGCGCTGGCGCTGACCGCCGGACAGCTCGCCCGAATAGCGCCCCAGCAGCTGGTCGATATGCATCAGACCCGCCGTGCGCTCGACCCGGCGCTTGACCTCGTCATTGGGCAGTTTCTGCATCCGCAGGCCGAACCCGATGTTTTCGAACACGGTCAGATGCGGGAATACGGCATAGTTCTGGAACACCATGGCGATGCCCCGATCCTTGGGCGGCAGGTGATCCACCCGGCGCCCGCCGATCCAGACCTCGCCCTCGGTCGCGGTCTCGAGCCCGGCGATGATCCGCAGCAGCGTGGTCTTGCCGCAGCCCGAGGCCCCCAGCAGAACCATGAATTCCTGGTCCTGGATGGTCAGGTTGATGTCGTGCAGCGCCTGGTAGCTGCCAAAGCGTTTCGCGACATTCTTGATTTGAATTTCTGCCATTATTCCAACTCCTTGGGGCTGTCAGCGGTTGGCGATGCCCCACATGGCGAACAGGTATTTGCGCACGGCGAAGATGAAGATCAGTGCCGGCACGACCAGAATGAAACCGCCCGCGAATTTCAGATGCAGCGGCGAGGTGTCGAGGTTCTGCAGCAAAAAGGCCGTCAGGGTCCGGTTCTCGATCGTCAGGACGGCGGCGGCGAACACCTCGTTCCACGAGATCACGAAGGCGAAGATGGCCGAGGCCGTGATCCCCGGCAGGATCAGTGGCAGCACCACCTTGGTGAAGGCGGTCAGCCGGGTGCAGCCCAGCGTCCAGGCGGCCTCTTCCAGTTCCAGCGGGATGCCGGAAAACAGCGAGAACGTGATCAGCACCGCAAACGGGATGGCCAACGTGGTGTGCACCAGCGACAGGCCGAATACCGTGTCATCCAGCCCGGTCTGGATGAACATCACCGCCAAGGGCAGTGCCAGCAGCGGCAGCGGAAAGGCGCGGGTCAGCAGGATCAGCAGGCGGAACGCCTCTTTCCCGCGAAATTCGAACCGCGACAGGGCATAGCCTGCCGGCGCGCCGATCAGGATCGACATGATCATCGTCAGCCCGGCCACCAGGATCGAGTTTTTGAGCGCGGTCAGGATGCCCGCGAAGCCTGCAAAGAACCCCAGGCTCCCCAGGTCGAATTCGGGGATGAAGGGCTTGGGAAAGCTGTTCACCGTTTCCGGCGAAGACAGCGTGTTGATCAGCAGGAAATACAGCGGCACCAGCACCCAGGCGCACAGTAGCACCACCGCGGCGATGTAGACATAGCGTCCGGCCCGGCGCGTATCGGGCGCGGCGACATCGGTCGTGACGGTCGTCATATCGTGGCTCCTTTCGGGACACGCAGGGCGCGCAGGATGATCAGGGTGAACCCGATCGAGATGGCGAGGATGATCAGCGCCATCGCCGCCGCTGCGCCGCTGTCAAGCAGGTCGAACTGATAGGCGTAGGTTTCGCTCATGAGGACGGGGAACAGGGTGCCGCCCAGGGCCAGCACCACGGCGAAGACCTCGAAGGCCAGGATCACGCGCAGCACCAGTGCCGTTTGCAGCGACGGGCGCAGCAGCGGCAGCGTGATGCGGGTGAAGCGTTTCCAGGGCGAGGCGCCAAAGACCTCGGCCGCCTCGTAGTATTCCTTGGGGATCAGGCCGATCCCGGCCACCAGGATCACCAGCATGATCGCGGTGGCGCGCCAGATCTCGGCCAGGGCGATGGCCAGGAACACCACGCCGGGGTGCTGATAGCTGAGGAAATTCACCGGCCGGTCCACCACGCCCAGCCCAGAAAGCATGGAGTTCAGGAAACCCGACTGTTCGAAGATCGCCAGCCAGATGATGCCTGCGGCCAGATCCGAGATACCCAGCGGGATGGTCCAGACATACAGCACCAGGTCGCGTCCGCGCTGCATCTTGTTGACCATCGTGGCCATCAGCAGCGCCAGCGCCAGTTGCACCGGAACCACCGCCGCCGCCAGCAGCAGCGTATTCTGCAGCGAGATCGGGAATTTCCAGTACCCGACCACCTGCCGGAAATTGTCCAGCGTGAACCCGTCGCCGGTGTTGAAAGCCTGCTTGGCGACCAGGACGAAAGGATACAGAAAGAACAGGCACAGAAACGCCGTCACGGGCAGGATCAGCACATAGGGCAACACACGAGCGTTCATCAGATCGCTCCTTTCCTTGCGGAAGTTCCGGTGGTTTCGGGCAGAGAGTTCGGGGGGACACCGGGCCTGCATCAGGCCCGGTGCGAGGATCAGGTCAGACCCTTATTCGACAGGGCACGGACCGTCCGAGGGTGCATCCGGAGCCCAGCAGGGCGCGCCGGTCTCCTGCATGATCGCCTCCAATGCGCCTTTCTGATCGTCCAGCACGGTGCGGATGTCCTGACCACCCAGTACAATCCGCTCGAACGCATCTGTATAGACGCGGTTGAAGTCACCGCCCTTGTCGCCCAGTCCCGCGGGCAGCAGCCCGGGGTTGGCATCGGCCGAGCCACTCATCTTGGCGACCGCGTCGCCTGCGGCTTTTACGGCTGGCGGCAGGTCGTCGGGCAGGTCAACCGCGACGACCGGGAAGAAGTTCGTCGCGCGCAGCGTGGCGATCTGGGTTTCCGGCTTCATCATGTAGGCAACCAGAGCTTTGGACGCTTCCATGTCCGGTGCGGTTTTGGGGATCGCAACCCCAGCCAGAACCGGCATGAAGCCGCGCCCGGTCGGGCCCGCCGGGGCCGGGAAGGCCACGAAGTCATCAGGCCGCTCGTTGAAGGCCTGCGCCAGACGCGAGGTGTGGTCGAAAACGATCCAGGCGTCGCCCGACAACAGCTGTTCCTGCATGAACGAGAAGTTGGTCGAGGCCGGGTTGGTATGCGTCCACAGCTCGCGGAATTTTTCCCACGCGGTCACGGCATCGTCGCTGGCAAAGGTCCGCACCACGCCGTTCGTATAGGACGGATACAGATAGCCCTGGAAGAAGCGGTGCTTCAGGCCCTTGGGCCCGGCCGGAAAGCCGAATTTCGGCTCGCCCGCTGCCTCATGGGCGTTGGCGGCCCATTCGATCAGCTGGTCATAGGTCAATGCATTGATGTCTGCGCCTTCGGGCAGGTACTGCAACGCCTCTTTGTTGGCCGCCATGATATAGCTGGCCTGCATCCAGGGGATGTATTGCAGGCTGCCTGCCCCCAGCGTCGCCAGTTCGTTGAACGTGTCCGAGGCCGAGGCGATGCCCAGATCATCCAGGTCGACCAGATCGTCGGGGTTCATGGCCGAGAAGTCACCATGCAGCGCGCCCAGCACGCCGATCGTGCCCGAGCCGGCCTGCAATTCGGCCTGCAGACGCGTCAGCCAGGGGCCGCCGTCATTGGGCTGGTAGTCCACGCCACCCTCGAAGCCTGAAAGAACCTGTTCGCGCATGGCCTGCGCCTCTTCGACCGGCTTGGCCTGCGTCGACCAGAACAGAACCTCGGCCTGCGCCACGTTTGTGGCCAGGGCCAGAACAAGGCCGGATGCGGCACCGACCAGCTTGGATTGAATTGACATGGACTCCTCCCAGAGTTTCGATTGGGCCTTTTGCCCGTTCTGCCCGGTGGGGTCGGTTTGCTGTGCTTGTCGTGCGGCGACTCACCCCAGGCGATGTCATTAGCATGGTATAACGATATATCTTCCGTCAATGAATATTTTCCAATCGGTTGGCCCGAACTTTAGTAAGTTGTGGGAATTGCTCGTTGCAATGCCCTAGTGAGTTGGGCATTTTGATGATGCAACGATATATCAGAAGTCCGAGAAATGCCCGCCAAACCTACCCTCGCCAGTGTCGCCAAAGCCGCCGGAGTCTCGATCCCGACGGTCAGCCAGGTGATGCGCGGCACTGGGCGGATTTCCGAGCAGACCCGTAAGAAAGTGCTGCAGGCGGCCGAGGCCTTGCACTATGTCACGGACTCGCGGGCGGCGTCGATGCGATCAGGCGAGAACCGGGAAATCGGATTCGTTCTGAACCAGTTCGCAAACCCGTTCAATGCCGAAGTCGTCAGCGGCGCGGTCGAGTTGCTGGAGGCCGAGGGGTATCTGGTTTCGATCTTGGACACGCGCGACGACGCGGACCGGCAGGGCAAGCAATTGCGGGATTTCATCCGCAACGGGCGCGGCGGCCTGCTGTGGGTGCCTGCGCTGGAGACCACCGCAGAAACCCTTCAACTCTTGCGCACGCATGGTTTGCCCACGGTGACCTTTCTGCGCCATGTCAGCCCTGATTTTGATCATGTGGGCATCAGAAATGCCGAAGCGACCGCGACCGCGACCAATCACCTGGCGGAACTGGGGCACAGGCACATCGCATTCTTCGGCGGCATCGGCATGAACCCCGTTCGAAAGCAGCGCATAGCCGGGTATGAGCGTACGCTGCAGGACTTGTCTTTGGGGCCGCCGATCATCTGGCCCTCACCTGACACCAAGCGTGCGGGTATGCAGGAGATGCTGAAATTACACGACGCCCATCCTGAGGTCACGGCGGTGGTCTGCAATGGCGACATGGTCGCTTTGGGGGCGTGTTTCGGCCTGATGCGGGCTGGGTTGCAGCCGGGGCGGGATGTTTCGATTGTTGGATTTGACGATACCGAGGATGCCTCGGTCGCAATTCCCGCGCTCAGTACCATGGCGGTTTCGCCAAAGCGGTTGGGCCGCAAGCTCGCACGTACTCTGCTGGACAGGATAAAAGACCCTGACATGCCGGTAATCGTGTCCGAAGTTTCAGCCCGGTTCATCGCACGGGAAACCACGGGGCCGCTGCAGAAGGACCGCTGACGAGTCAGGCGCGCGTATCCGGCAAGGTCTCACTCCACTTCCGCAGCTCGTCCAGAAAACCCAGCGCGGTGCGTCCACGGTCGGTCACGGAGTACTGCACCGAAACCGGTGAGGTTTCGAGCACTTGGCGGTGCACCAGGCCCTGTTGCTCCAATTGGCGCAAGCGTTCGGCGATCATCTTTTTGCTGGCGCCACCGATCATCCGGGCCAAGTCATTGAATCGTACCGGCTCGTCTTTGAGATGCCACAGGATCGACCCGGTCCACTTGCCACCAATGATCCGCATGCCGCGCTCGATGGGGCATGGTTCGCTGCACGCATCCACTGCTTGCCGCTTGCCTTGGTCGTCCTGTTCGATACGGGCACGCATCACCTTCTCCAGTCCAGTCACAGGTTACAAAAAGTAAACTGGTTGCAATTCATCACTACTGTTCTCAAGTTCGGTTTCACCCCGACCGAAGTCAAGGGGCAAGCAGTTTCAAAACCAAGGATATGGACATGAGCAAGATCCTGATCGTGAACGGTACGCAGCCTCATGAATTCGCACCTGGCCGCCTGAATGCGTCGCTGGTGCAACGGGCGCAGGACGCGCTGACCGGCATGGGCCACGAGGTGCGCGTGACCACGGTTGCCGAAGGATACGACATCAATGCCGAGATTGACGCCCATGTCTGGGCGGATGTGGTCATCATGCAGTTTCCGGTGAATTGGATGGGTGTACCGTGGGTGTTCAAAAAGTACCTCGACGAGGTCTACACCGCGGGCATGGACGGCCGGCTGCTGGCCGGCGACGGCCGGACCGCCGAGGCGCCCAAGGCCAATTACGGCACCGGTGGCCTGCTGCACGGGACGAAATACATGCTGTCGGTCACCTTCAACGCCCCGCGCGAGGCGTTCGACAACCCGGCCGAGCCGTTCTTTGCCGGGGCCAGCGTCGATGACCTGCTGTGGCCAATGCACCTGAACGCCAAGTTTCTGGCGATGCAGCCCCTGCCCACCTTCGCGGCCTTCGACGTGATGAAGAACCCCCGGATCGAACAGGATTTCCAGCGGTTCGACGCGCATCTGAAAGAGCTTTTCGAGGAGATCGCGCATGTCGCAGCCTGACATTCACCTCTACACCGCGGCCACGATGAATGGCTACAAACCGGTGATCTTCCTGGAAGAGGCAGGCGTACCCTACGACCTGACGCCCATCGACTTTTCCAAACAGGAACAAAAGTCGCCCGCGTTCTTGTCGCTGAACCCCAATGGCAAGATCCCGGTGATCGAGGACCGGGCCGAAGGTCGCGCGATTTTCGAAAGCGGCGCAATCCTGTGGCACCTCGCGCAGAAATACGGTCAGTTCCTGCCCTCAGATCCGATGCAGCAGTCCGAGGTGATGCAGTGGATGCTGTTCCAGGTCGGGCATGTGGGTCCGATGATGGGCCAAGCCATGTATTTCCAGCACATTGCTGCCCCCAATGGCCATACCGAACCATTCTCGATCCGCCGCTACGTGGACGAAAGCCGCCGCCTGATGGAGGTGATGAATGATCGACTGAATGGGCGCGACTGGATCGCGGCGGGGCAATACACGATCGCGGATATGATGCTGTTCCCTTGGGCGCGGGCCTATGTCTGGGCGCGGGTTCAGGTCGATGACCTTCCGCATCTGAACGCATGGTTCGACCGCATCGATGCCCGCCCCGCAGTGCAGAAGGCGCTGACCATTCCCAAGGCCAATCCCCAGTTCTGGGATGCCTCGGCTGATGCCAGCGCCTTTGCGCGGGAGAACGCCGCGCGGTTTGCCGGTGACGTGAAAAAGGACTGAGGCCGCGGCCCGGGCTCCCTAGCCCGGGCCCGCACCACAGCACCTTGGGCGCCGCACCGCCCGCGCGCAGGTCGATGGCCGGGAGGACGCTTTACTCGGGTGTCAAAAGCGGTCAGTCTGAACCATCGGCGCGCTGGGTGATCCCCTCGGGCCGCGCTGTCACATCATTGTCGTCATAAACGTTCAGATGATGCGTCGACCAATTTATTTCGAGAGGTGCCTCATGACCCTATCCAGCAAATTCGCGATGTCGCGGCGTCAATTCCTGGCCACCACCACGGCCGGCGTCGCCATGGTTTCCCTGCACCCGTTTTCTGCCGCCGCCGCAAGCAACCAGGCGCATCTGCGGATCATGGAAACGACCGACATTCACGTTCACGTCTTTCCCTACGACTACTATGCCGACAAGCCGCGCGATACGGTGGGCCTGTCACGCGCGGCCTCGATCATCAACGAGATCCGGGCCGAGGCCACAAACTCGATGCTGGTCGACAATGGCGACTTTCTTCAGGGCAACCCGATGGGCGACTACATCGCCTACGAGCGTGGCATGAACGACGGCGACACCCACCCGATCATCAACGCGTTCAACACGTTGGGCTATGATGCCGCGACGCTGGGCAACCACGAGTTCAACTATGGCCTGAGCTTTCTGGAAAAATCGCTGGCCGGGGCGCAGTTCCCGATCGTGCTGGCCAATATCGCCAAGGAACAGGGCGCAAACCCCCGCGCGGACAAGACACTGGTGCAGCCCTATGTCATCCTCGATCGCGAGATCGAGCTGGGCGATGGCAGCAAGCAGCCGATCCGCATCGGCGTCATCGGCTTCACCCCGCCGCAGATCATGAACTGGGACCGCCGCCACCTGGAAGGCAACGTGCAGGCCCGCGACATCGTCGAGACCGCCAAAGCCTATGTGCCCGAGATGAAAGAGCAAGGCTGCGATCTGATCCTGGCCCTGTCGCATTCGGGCATCGGCGCGGCCGATCACGCGGACGGGATGGAGAACGCCTCGGTCCCGCTGGCCGGGGTCGATGGCATCGACGCGCTTGTGACCGGGCACAACCACCTGGTCTTCCCCTCGCCCACCTTCGCCGACCGTGCCGGAGTTGACGTGGACAAGGGCACGCTGATGGGCAAGCCGGCCGTCATGGGCGGGTTCTGGGGGTCGCATCTGGGCGTGCTCGACCTGCTGCTGGAACGCGACGGCAACGAATGGCGCGTGGTTTCCACCACCTCCGAGGCGCGGCCGATCTCGAAGCGCAACGAAGACCGCTCGATCACCGCGCTGGTCGATGACGACCCAAAGGTGCTGGCCTCGGTCGCGCGGGACCACGAGGAAACGCTGGCCTATGTGCGCCGCGCGGTGGGCAAGACCTCGGCCCCGCTGCACAGCTATTTCGCGCTGGTGGCCGATGATCCCTCGGTCCAGATCGTGTCGATCGCGCAGAAATGGTATGTTGAGGAGATGCTGAAAGGCACCGAGCACGAGGGTCTGCCGATCCTGTCGGCCGCGGCGCCGTTCAAGGCCGGTGGCCGGGGTGGCCCGGAATACTATACCGACGTGCCGGTGGGCGATGTGGCGATCAAGAACGTGGCCGACCTGTATCTCTATCCCAACACCGTGCGCGCGGTGCGGGTGAACGGCGCGCAACTGCGCGGCTGGCTGGAGCGTTCGGCCGGGATGTTCAACCAGATCGAGCCGGGCGCCAAGGATGCGCTGCTGCTGAACCCCGAATTCCCGTCCTACAATTTCGACGTGATCGACGGTGTGACCTATCAGATCGACCTGTCTCAGCCCTCGCGCTTTGGCGCGAAGGGCGAAGAGGTCAACCCTGATGCGGCGCGCATCGTGAACCTGCAGTTCAACGGTGCCCCGGTGACCGACGACATGGAGTTCATCATCGCCACCAACAACTACCGCGCTTCGGGCGGCGGATCGTTCCCGGGCGCGATGGGCGACGCCATCGTGTTCGAGGCCCCCGACACCAACCGCGACGTGATCGTGCGCTATATCGTCGAGCAAGGCACGATCGACCCCAAGGCCGACGGCAACTGGTCCTTCGCACCGCTGGGCGACACCACGGTTCTGTTCGAAACTGGTCCCAAGGCGCGCGATTACATCAGCGACGTCAAAGGTTTGGCGCTGGAAGACGCAGGCGACGGGGCCGACGGTTTCGCGGCCTTCCGCATCACGCTCTGACCGGCGACAGACACCGGATCGGGCGGCCAATCTGGCCGCCCTTTTCTCTTGGTTTGTGGCTGAAGGCCGGATTATCACACGCATTGGCGGGATGCTTATTTTTCAGGCGATAGGGGAAAAAATGCTCAGAAATAGGGCGAACGAGTTTTCTCAACCAATTGCCTCTGCCGTGCTGCACTGACACCAGGAAAAGGCTGTGGTGCTTTCGCATCCGACAGTCCTTTTGCCCGGAGCTTCCGATAACCTCTTTGTCCGCAATAACTCCCGCGCAAGCGATCGCCGCGCCTCCCCGTGCTGTTGGGCGGGGTGTTGTGTCCGTGGTTGGCCGCGCTGGCCGGACCGAGTTGCAGGACCTGCGCCAGCAAGGGTCGCTGAAGCTGCTGTTTCCTCGGCGTGATGGCTCGGACATGCAGGCCGTTCTGGTCAATACCGCCGGCGGCGTCACCGGCGGAGACAGTTTTGACCTTTCCGCCACCGCTCAGCCAGATGCACATCTGACCCTGACCACGCAGGCCGCCGAGCGCGCCTATCGCGCGTCCGGAGTAACCCCGGGCCGGATTAGGACGCATCTGACCGTGGCGGCAGGCGGCCAGTTGAACTGGCTGCCGCAGGAGACGATCCTTTTCGATGGTTGCTCGATCGACCGCTGCCTGCGCGCCGATCTGGCCCCTGATGCCGGCCTGCTGCTGGTGGAGTCGCTGATCTTCGGACGCGCCGCAATGGGCGAGCGGATTACTGCGGCCCACTTCCAAGACCGCATCCAAATCTGGCGTGCGGGCCGGCTGGCGCATCTGGAAGCGCTGCGCCTGATCGGTGATCTGGCGGCGGAAATGGCCCGGCCGGGCGTTGGCGACGGCGCGGGCGCGCTCAGCAGCCTGATACTGATCCGCTCGGATGCCGCTGCGCATCTGGACCCGATCCGAGCAGTCTTGCCTGACACCGGCGGCGTCAGCCTTGTGGGTGACGACATGCTGTTGATGCGCCTGCTGGCGCCCGACGGTTTCGCGCTGCGCCAGACCCTTGTGCCGATCCTGAACCGGCTGACCCGCAATTCCCTGCCAAGACCCTGGATGATCTGACATGCAACTCTCGCCGCGCGAAAAAGACAAACTGCTGATCGCCATGGCCGCCGAGGTGGCGCGCAAGCGCCTGGCCCGGGGCGTGCGCCTGAACTACCCCGAGGCCATCGCGCTGATCACCGATGCCGTGGTCGAGGGCGCCCGCGACGGCCGCTCGGTCGCTGACATGATGGAGGCCGGCGCGCAGGTCATCACCCGCGACCAGTGCATGGACGGCATCCCCGAGATGATCCACGAGGTGCAGGTCGAGGCGACGTTCCCCGACGGCACCAAGCTGGTCACCGTCCACAACCCCATCCGCTGAAGGAGATGACGATGAAACACCTGGCTTCCCTGCCCTTCGCCCTGATGGCAGCGCCCGCGCTGGCGCATGACGGGCCGCACCTGCACCCGCATGACTCGGGCCTCTGGCTGGTGTTGGTCCTGCTGCTGGCGATCGGCGGCGTCGCGATCTGGCTGACGGCGCGCAAATGATCCCCGGAGAAGTCATCCCCGCCCCCGGAGAAATCGAGCTGAACGCGGGCGCGGCGCCAATCACCCTGATGGTGGCCAATACCGGTGACCGGCCCGTGCAGGTGGGCTCGCACTATCATTTCGCCGAAACCAATCCGGCGCTGGATTTCGACCGGGCCGCCGCCCACGGCATGCGGCTGGACATCGCCGCCGGAACCGCCGTGCGGTTCGAGCCCGGCCAAAGGCGCGAGGTGCAGCTGATCCCGATCGCCGGCGCGCGGCGCGTCTTCGGGTTCAACGGTGCAGTCATGGGAGACCTCTGATGCCAGCCCGGATCAAACGTTCCGACTATGCCGCCATGTACGGCCCCACCACGGGCGACAAGGTGCGGCTGGCCGATACTGACCTGATCATCGAGGTCGAGCGCGACCTGACCACCTATGGCGAAGAGGTCAAGTTCGGCGGCGGCAAGGTGATCCGCGATGGCATGGGCCAGTCTCAGGCCACCCGCGCCGAAGGGGCGGTGGACACCGTGATCACCAATGCGCTGATCGTTGACTGGACGGGCATCTACAAGGCGGATGTGGGCCTGAAGGACGGGCGCATCGCCAGGATCGGCAAGGCGGGCAACCCCGACACGCAGCCCGGCGTCGATATCATCGTCGGCCCCGGCACCGAAGCCATCGCCGGCGAGGGCCGCATCCTGACTGCCGGCGGGTTCGACAGCCACATCCATTTCATCTGCCCGCAACAGATCGAGGATGCGCTGCATTCCGGCCTGACCACCATGCTGGGCGGCGGCACCGGCCCGGCGCATGGCACGCTGGCCACCACCTGCACGCCCGGCCCCTGGCATATCGGACGCATGCTGCAGGCGGCCGATGCCTTTCCGATGAACCTGGCCTTTGCGGGCAAGGGCAACGCCTCGCAACCGGCGGCCCTGCGCGAACAGGTCCTGGCCGGGGCCTGCGCCCTGAAACTGCACGAGGACTGGGGCACCACCCCGGCAGCCATCGATTGCTGCCTGTCGGTGGCCGACGAGATGGACGTGCAGGTGATGATCCACACCGACACGCTGAACGAAAGCGGCTTCGTCGAAAACACCGTGGCCGCCATGAAAGGCCGCACGATCCACGCCTTCCATACCGAGGGCGCGGGCGGCGGCCACGCTCCCGATATCATCAAGATCTGCGGCGAGGCGCATGTGCTGCCATCGTCGACCAACCCGACCCGGCCTTTTACCGTGAACACGGTCGAAGAGCATCTGGACATGCTGATGGTCTGCCATCACCTCGACAAATCCATCCCCGAGGACGTGGCCTTTGCCGAAAGCCGCATCCGGCGCGAGACCATCGCGGCCGAGGACATTCTGCACGACATGGGCGCCTTCAGCATCATCGCCTCCGACAGCCAGGCGATGGGCCGCGTGGGAGAAGTGCTGATCCGCACCTGGCAGACCGCCGACAAGATGAAGAAACAACGCGGGCGCCTGCCGGAGGAAACAGGCGAAAACGACAATTTCCGCGTGCGCCGTTATATCGCGAAATACACGATCAACCCGGCCATTGCGCACGGGCTTGGCACCCATATCGGCAGCATCGAGGAGGGCAAACGCGCCGATCTGGTGCTGTGGAGCCCCGCTTTTTTCGGCGTGAAGCCCGAGATGGTGCTGTTGGGCGGCACCATCGCCTGTGCGCAGATGGGCGACCCGAACGCCTCGATCCCCACGCCGCAGCCGGTCTATTCCCGGCCGATGTGGGGGGCCTATGGCCGCTCGGTCGAACAGAGCGCGGCGACCTTCGTATCGGAAGCCGCGCAGGAGGACGGCATCGCCGCGCGTCTTGGCCTGGCCAAGCAGACCGTAGCCGTGCGCAACACACGCGCGATCGGTAAGCGCGACCTGCGGCTGAACGATGCCCTGCCCGAGATCGAGGTGAACCCCGAAACCTACGAGGTGCGCGCCGACGGCGAATTGCTGACTTGCCAGCCCGCCGAAACCCTGCCCATGGCGCAACGCTATTTCCTGTTCTGAGAAGGGACGCCCTGATGCTTGCCACATCACAGAAAATCCGCCGCAACGGGCAGTGGGACGAAACCCATGGCACCGTGACGCTAAACTACGAAGACCGCTTTCTGCGCCGCCGGATGCTGCGCACCGCACAGAATGAAGAGTTCCTGGTGGATCTGTCGCAGACGACCTCGCTGGACGGGGGGGATGCGTTCGAACTGGCCGATGGCCGCCTGATCGAGGTGGTCGCCGCCGAAGAGGATCTGTTCGCCGTCACTGGCCCCGATCTGACCCGGCTGGCCTGGCATATAGGCAACCGTCACACTCCCTGCCAGATCGAGCCCGCCCGCCTGATGATCCGCCGCGACCATGTGATCCGCGACATGCTGTTGAAGCTTGGCGCGACGGTCCAGGACATCCGCGCGCCCTTCAGCCCCGAAGGTGGCGCCTATGGGCACGGACGGACGCATGGCCACAGCCACTGACCTTGATCTGCTGACGCTGACGCAATGGCTGTCACCCGCCTACCCGGTCGGGGCGTTTGCCTATTCGCATGGGCTGGAACGCTTGGTCCAATCGGGCGCGGTGCACGATGCGGCCAGCCTGCGGGACTGGCTGCAGGACGTGCTGGAACACGGTGCGGGATGGTCGGATGCTCTATTTCTGACCGCCGCTTGGCGCGCCAAATCCGATCTGGCCGTGGCCGAACTTGACAATATGGCCCGCGCCTTCGCCGGTCCCTTCGAGCGCAGGTTCGAGACCGCGCAACAGGGCGCGGCCTTCTGCGGTGTGACGTCTGCAGTCTGGGGCATCGAACTGGCGGATCTGACCTACCCCGTCGCCATCGGCAGCGCCGCGCGCCACGCCGGTTTGCCGGTGGAGCCGACCGCGCGGCTGTATTTGCATGCGTTCATCAGCAATCTTGTTTCGGCCGCGCAGCGGTTGATGCCCTTGGGCCAGACCGCTGCGCAAGGGGTGGTCCGAGACATGGCGCCCTTGTGCGCAATTCAGGCGCACGCGGCGGTGGAGGCCGATCTGTCGGCCCTGTCCGGCACCGCCTTTCTGGCCGAGATCGCGGCCATGCAACATGAAACCCAACAGCCAAGGATTTTCCGCACATGAGCAGCATGAACGGCCCTCTGCGGGTGGGGATCGGCGGACCGGTCGGTGCAGGCAAGACCAGCCTGACCGCCGCCCTCGCCCGCGCGCTGCGCGACACCCACTCGATCGGGGTGATCACCAATGACATCTACACGCAGGAAGACGCCGAGGCGCTGATGCGGATGCAGATCCTGCCGCAGGACCGGGTGATCGGGGTGGAAACCGGAGGCTGCCCGCATACGGCGATCCGCGAGGATGCCTCGATCAATCTGGCCGCGGTGGCCGAGATGGTACGCCGTCACCCCGAGGTCGAGATCGTTCTGATCGAATCCGGCGGTGACAACCTGTCGGCCACCTTCAGCCCGGAACTGGCGGATGTGACGATCTACGTGATCGACGTGGCCGCGGGCGAAGAGATCCCCCGCAAGGGCGGCCCCGCGATCACCCGGTCGGACATCCTGATCATCAACAAGATCGATCTTGCCCCGCATGTCGGAGCGGACCTGTCGGTGATGCAGCGCGATGCGGCCCGGATGCGCGGCGATCGTCCTTTCGTATTCACCAACCTGCGGAGCGGCAGCGGAACAAGTGAAATCATCGATCTGTTGGACAAGATTGCCGGCATCGACGCCGGAAGGCGTGCAACGGCGTAAGACCCACAACACGACTATGGGCGTTTCCGGTTCCAGACTTTGGAACCTTGCGCCTGCAAGGCAATCCGATGTAACCGGACTCGACCACCGACGCAGTCCTTGCGATAGCCCGGTGCGAGAAAGTTGCAGCCGGGCCGATCCTTCTTGGGGCCGCCCCATCACCTGAGGACCGCCGGTGAGCCCATTCGTCGTCGCGATCATTCTGTCGGCTGCCATCCTGCACGCCGTCTGGAACGCCATCGTCAAAACCGCGGGCGACCGGACGACGACGCTGGGCCTTGTGGCCTTCGGGCATGTGATCCCGGCCAGCGTCATGATCCTTGTCCTGCCCTTTCCGGGCGGCGACAGCTTTGTTTACATCCTTTTGTCCACCGTGGTGCATTTCGGATATTACTTCATGTTGGGCAAAGCCTATCAGCATGGCGACCTCAGCGTGGTCTACCCGATCGCACGAGGCATCGTTCCGGCGTTGGTGGCGCTTTGGGCCTATCTGTTGCTGGATGAGGTTCTGCCCCTGCAAGCCTGGATCGGCATCGGCCTTATCGCGTTCGGCATCCAACTCAGCAGTTGGAGCTCGCTTCGGCAAGGCGTCGGCGGCGAGGCGCTGGGGTTTGCGGTGGGTACCGGACTTTGCATCTCGGTCTATTCGGTTGTGGACGGCATCGGGGTGCGGCTGTCTGGAAACACGCTCAGCTACTGGGCTTGGGGTGCGTTTCTGCACCTGTTCATCGCCGGCTTCGTGGGTCTTCGGCGGCGGCGGGTTCTGACACAGCTTCCGGCGCGCACCTGGGCGATCGGTATCCTGGGCGGTTTCGTGTCGATGTTGGCTTATGGGCTGGTGCTCTATGCCAAGAATTTCGCGCCGCTGGGGGCAGTCTCGGCGTTGCGGGAAACCTCGGTGATTTTTGCGGCCCTGATCGGGTTCGTCTTCCTGCACGAAGGCTATTGGGTGCGCAGGCTGGGGGCCGCCATCCTGATGGCGGGGGGCGTGGCGCTGGTTGGACTTTCGGGCTGAGCCGGTCCGTCAAGTGCCGTAACGCGCCATGAACATGTCAACGGCGTTGGTGGCCACTTCGTCGATTTCCTCGTCCGAGAACCGGGTTTGGATCCCCAAAGCCGCCAGCGTCCACAGGCGCACCTTGCACAATTCCGAGAACTGTTCGGCGGCAAAATGCACGTCGTCAATCGCCAGCTCACCTTTGGCCACGGCTTTTTCCAGATACTCGGCCATCTGGCGCTGACCGTTGGCGGGGCCGGCTTCGTAGAACGCCTTGCCCAATTCCGGGAACCTGTCACGCTCGGCCACGCAGATGCGGAACACCTGCTGCGCAAAATCCGATACCAAAAACCGGGTCAGATGCGTGGCGGTGATCATCAACGCCTCGCGTACCGGCTTGGTTTCATCGATCATGGCCAGCACGTTTTCCGCCATGCGGCAACACTCGGTCTGCGCCACTTCGGAGAACAGAAGTCGTTTGTCCGGGAAATAGCTGTAGAGTGTCGCCTTCGACACACCCGCCGCACGCGCGATGTCATCGACGCTGGCGCCTTCGAACCCATCCGCCATGAAAACCTCTCGGGCGCCGTTCAGAACCTGGTCGAATTTCCGTCCGGTACGCACGATGGTTGCGGCTTGGGTCATGGTGTCTCCTTGGCTGGGTGCTGCGACAAATCTATAAACCAGTCAGTTCAGTTTCAACGGTTTTCAATTCGGCTTGAAAGTTCCGTTACGCGGCGTAGATTAGAATAATTCTAAAACGAGGGTGGCTATGCGGTTTTTCACTCAGCGCAAACACTTCAGGGATCTGACCGAGCAGGAAGTTATCGCACTTGCGATTTCGTCCGAGGAAGATGACGCGCGGATCTATAGGTCATATGCCGAAATGCTACGCCCCGACTATCCGGCGACAGCCAAAATCTTCGATGGCATGGCTGCCGAGGAAGACGAGCACCGCCGTCGCCTGATCGCTCTGCACGAGGATCGGTTCGGCCCGGTGATCCCTCTGATCCGGCGCGAGCACGTCGCCGGGTACTACGCCCGCCGTCCGATCTGGCTGGTCGAGAATCTCGGAATCGAGCGAATCCGCGAAGAAGCCGAGATGATGGAGCGCGACGCGGAGCGCTTCTATCTGGCGGCTGCCGGTCGCACGACCGATGCAGCAACACGCAAACTTCTGGGCGACCTGGCTGCGGCCGAAGCAGGGCATCAAGCCGCGGCCGCCGAATTGGAAGAAGCTCACCTGGATCACGATGAAAAAGAAGCCGAAAAGGTGGTTTCACACCGGCAATTCATCCTGACCTGGGTCCAGCCGGGATTGGCCGGGCTGATGGACGGGTCGGTGTCGACCTTGGCGCCGATCTTCGCGACGGCCTTTGCCACGCACGACCCTTGGACGACCTTTCTTGTGGGCCTTGCAGCGTCAGTGGGCGCAGGTATTTCCATGGGCTTCACCGAAGCGGCATCGGACGATGGCGAGCTGTCGGGCCGTGGATCACCGGTCAAGCGGGGTTTGGCGTCCGGCGTGATGACAACGGTCGGCGGATTGGGCCATGCCCTGCCCTATTTGATCCCGGAATTCTGGACGGCCACGATCATTGCATTCATCGTGGTGTTTTTCGAATTGTGGGCGATCGCGTGGATTCAGAACCGCTATATGGAAACTCCGTTCTTCCGTGCCGCTTTTCAGGTCGTTTTGGGCGGAGCGCTGGTGCTGGCAGCCGGGATATTGATCGGCAGCGGGTGATGACCCTGCTTGCGATGTGGTAATTCTATGTTACCAATCTGCGCATGGTCGATATCTTTCTGCGCACCCTGCCCTTCTTTGCGATCATCGGCCTGGGATACTGGGCCGGGCGCAGCCGGTTCTTCACCGAAGACGCCACGGCCTATCTGACCAAGTTCGTGTTCTATTTCGCGTTGTCGGCGATGCTGTTCCGCTTTGCCGCCACGCTGCCCTTTGCCGAGATCTTCAACGCGCGGCTGATGCTGGGCTATCTGATCGGCACGGCGGGCGTATACGCGCTGGCCACGTTGGTCGCCTATCTGCGCGGGCTCGACATCCCCACCGCCGCGGTCGAGGCGCAATGCGCCGCCATCGGAAATGTGGGCTTTCTGGGTCTGCCAATGTTGGCCCTGCTGTTTTCCGAAGCCGCAATCGGGCCGGTCATGCTGGTTCTGACGGTCGATCTGGTGGTGTTTTCCTCTCTGATCGTGATCCTGATCAACGGCGGGCGGGATAGAAAGCTGACAGTTGGGACGCTGCGGCTCATCGGAGTCGGGCTGCTGAAAAACCCCATGATCGTCTCGATCTCGGCCGGGTTGATCTGGTCGGCCCTGCAGATGCCGGTGCCTGACCCGTTGAACGATTTTCTGACCATTCTGGGTGGCGCCGCCACGCCGGGCGCGCTGTTTGCCATTGGCGCTTCGCTGGCCAGCAAATCAGCCGAGCGGGTTCAGATCGCGCTGTGGCTCAGCTTTTGCAAACTGGCCGTGCACCCGGCCTGTGTGGCCGTGGTGCTGCTGTGGCTGCTGCCGACTGATCCTTTTGCCGCGGCGGTGGCGATCTCCGCCGCCGCCCTGCCAGTGGCCGGCAATGTCTATATGCTGGCGGCCCACTATGGGGTGGCGCCGCACCGGGCATCTGCCGCCATTCTGCTGTCGACCATTGTCAGCATTCTGACCGTGCCGGTGGTCATCGCGTGGGTTGCCGCATTCTGACGCGGCGACTTCAAAATGCGTGCGAACATTGGTGCCCGGACTTTACGCCGGGGCCTTCGCCCGTTAGCCATGGCACGAACCCAACGTAAGGATGATGCCAGATGGAAACCCTTTCCGAAAACGCCTGTTTCGGTGGCGTGCAGGGCGTGTACCGCCACGCCTCGGCGGCGTGCCAGTGCGACATGACCTTTGGCCTGTTCCTGCCGGCCGAGGCCAAGGACGGTCCGGTTCCGGTCCTGTGGTATCTGTCGGGCCTGACCTGCACCCATGAAAACGCGATGGTCAAAGCGGGCGCGCAGGGCTGGGCCGCCGAACAAGGCATCGCACTGGTCTTCCCCGACACCTCGCCGCGCGGCGAAGGGGTCGCCGATCATGAGGATTACGACCTGGGCCAGGGCGCCGGGTTCTACGTCAACGCCACGCAATCGCCGTGGGCGCCGCATTTCAACATGTGGGACTATGTGGCTGACGAGCTGCCCGCGCTGCTGGTTGAAAACTTCGCCATCGACGGCGACCGGCAGGCCATCACCGGCCATTCGATGGGCGGCCACGGCGCACTGACGCTGGCGATGAACCTGCCGAGCCGGTTCCGCTCGGTCTCGGCCTTTGCGCCGATCTCGAACCCCACGGCCAGCGACTGGGGCCGCAAGCAGCTGAGTGCCTATCTGGGCGATGACCCGGCCGCCTGGGCCAAACATGACGCGACTCTGATGATGAAGGAAAAGGGCTTTGACGGCCCGATCCTGATCGACACCGGCACCAACGACCAGTTCATCGACCTGCTGCGCCCCGAGGCCTTGGCACAGGCCATCGCCGAGCGCCGTCAACAGGCCACGAACCGGTTGCAGCCCGGCTATGACCATTCCTACTTTTTCGTGTCCACCTTCATGGAGGACCACGTCACCTTCCACGCCGAAGCCCTGTACGGAGACTGAGGGATGAGCAAATACGACTATGACCTGATCATCATCGGCTCGGGTCCATCGGGCCGCGCGGCGGCGATTCAGGCGGGCAAGCTGAAACGCAAGGTTCTGGTAGTTGACCGCCGTGACCGGTTGGGCGGCGTGTCGGTGCACACGGGCACGATCCCGTCGAAGACCCTGCGCGAAACGGTGCTGAACCTGTCTGGCTGGCGCGAGCGCAGCTTTTACGGCCGTTCGTACCGGGTCAAGGACCAGATCCGCGCCGAGGACCTCAAGGCCCGGCTGCACATGACGCTGGACTATGAGGTTGACGTGCTGGAACACCAGTTCAACCGCAACCACGTTGAAACCATGGACGGCGTAGCCCGTTTCGTGGGCCCGCACGAGATCGAGGTCACTGCCGATGCGGGCGACACCACCCGCCTGACGGCCGCGAAATTCCTGATCTCGACCGGGACGAAAACCTATCGCCCCGATTATGTGCCCTTTAACGGCAAGACCATCGTCGATGGCGACGAGTTCCTGGAAATGGCCGAGATTCCGCGTTCGCTCTGCGTGATCGGCGCGGGCGTGATCGGGGTCGAGTATGCCACGATGTTCTCGGCGCTGGATGTGCGGGTGACGCTGATCGAACCGCGCGAGACCTTTCTGGATTTCATCGACAAGACCCTGATCCAGGAATTCACCCACCAGATCCGCGAAAACGGGGTGGACCTGCGGCTGGGCTCGGCCGTGGAAAAGATCGAGGACGCCGGCAAGCATGTCGAGATCACCATGTCAAACGGCCGCCATGTTCGGGCCGAGATGCTGCTGTTCGCGGCGGGCCGCATGGGCAACACCTCGGCGCTGAATCTGGGTGCGGTTGGGATCGAAACCGACCACCGCAACCGCATTTCGGTGGACCGCAAGACCTATCAGACCTCGGTGCCGCATATCTATGCCACCGGCGACGTGATCGGGCATCCATCGCTGGCCTCGACCTCGATGCAGCAGGGCCGCGTGGCCGCCTGCCACGCGCTCGAGACCCCCACCCTGCCCGAAAGCCCTTGGTTCCCTTATGGCATCTACTCGGTGCCCGAAATCTCGACCTGCGGCATGTCCGAGGAAGAGCTGCAGGAACGTGGCATTCCCTACGAGGTGGGCGTGGCCCGGTTCCGCGAGACGTCGCGCGGGCATATCATGGGGCTTGAGCACGGAATGCTGAAGATGCTGTTCTCGCTGAAAACCCGCCGGGTGCTGGGCGTGCAGATCGTCGGCGAAGGCGCGACCGAGCTGATCCACATCGCCCAGGCGGTGCTGAACCTGAAGGGCACGGTGGACTATTTCGTGCAGAACACCTTCAACTATCCGACCCTGGCCGAGGCTTACAAGATCGCCGGGCTCGACGCCTTCAACCGGATGCCGATCCCGGACGAGTTCAAGGTGCGCAAATCCGATGCGCCCGAGCCAGCAAAGTTGGCGCCCAAGAAGGCCAAGCAGGCGTGACGACCCTGTATGTCGATGGCGACGCCTGCCCGGTGAAGGCCGAGGCCGAGCGCGTCGCCACGCGGCACAAAGTGCCGATGGTCGTGGTCGCAAATGGCGGGCTGCGCCCCTCGGCCAACCCGCTGGTTCAGATCGTGACCGTTGCGCAAGGCGCGGACGAGGCCGACAAGTGGATCGCCGAGCGGAGTGGCCCGGGCGACATTGTCATCACCTCGGACATCCCGTTGGCCGCCAAATGCGTCGAGACCGGCGCGCGCGTGCTGCGTCCCAACGGTGAAGCCTTCACCGCCGCAAATATCGGCCAGCAACTGGCGATGCGCGATCTGATGGCGGATCTGCGCGCCGCCAACCCGCTGGGTGCCGGGGGCGGTGGCAAACCGTTTTCCAAGGCCGACCGATCGCGGTTTCTGGACGCGCTCGAGCGCGAGATGCGCGCCGCCTTGCGCGGCTGAGATTGGCCTTGCATCACGCCCGGAGGGTTGTTTCAGTCGGCCCCGAACGCAACACAAGCGAACAGGAAATCCCATGCCCGTAGAAGCGGTCGTTTTTGACATCGGCAACGTTCTGATCGAATGGCAGCCGGAGCGGTATTATGACCGCGTGATCGGCGACGACCGGCGCCGCGCCATGTTCTCGGCCGTCGACCTGCACGGCATGAACGACTTGGTCGATCAGGGGCATCACTTCACCGAAACGATCTATGCCTGGGCCGAAAAATACCCCGAATGGCGCAATGAGATCCGCATGTGGCACGACAACTGGATCGAACTGGCCGCGCCCGAGATCCCGCATTCGGTCCGGCTGCAGCGCGCGCTGCGAGCCAAGGACGTGCCGGTCTTTGCGCTGACCAATTTCGGGGTGCAGAATTTCGACTATGCAACCACCGTCTATCCGTTCCTGAACGAGTTCGACCGGCATTATGTCTCGGGGCGGATGAAGATGGTGAAACCGCATGCCCCGATCTACCAGATGGTCGAACAGGATTGCGGCCTGCCGCCCGAGACGCTGCTGTTCACAGACGACCGGATCGACAACATCGAAACCGCCCGTGGCCGTGGTTGGCAGACCCACCATTTCGACGGTCCGCAGGGCTGGGCCGAAAGGCTGGTGGCCGAAGGTCTGCTCTCCCCTGACGAGGCCGCCTGACCTTATGCGGCAGCGGGCTGCGTGGGGCGATTTTCGCGGATCGGCAGGTGTACGATCGCGCTGAAGGCGCCGATGGCCACGCCGATCCACCAGACAACGGTGTAATCGCCATAAAGGTCATACATGCGGCCGCCTAGCCAGATGCCCAGGAAACTGCCAACCTGATGGCTGAAGAATATGATGCCATACAGCGTGCCCATGTAGCGCAAGCCGTAAAGATGCGCGACGAGGCCCGAGGTCAACGGGATCGTCGCCAGCCACAGTGACCCCATGACCAGCGAGAACAGGATCACGGTCAGAGGCGTGATGGGAAACAGGATGAACGCCGCGGCCGCGATCGTGCGCCCGGTGTAGACCGCCGCCAGAAGGTATTTCTTGGGGAAGTGATTGCCCGCCCATCCGGCCAGAAGGGTGCCTCCGATATTGGCGAGCCCGATCAGCGAGATCGCCAGCGCACCCAAAGCAGACGTTGTGGTGATGCCCATCGCATGCAGGACACCGCCGGGTTGGATCGGGCCGCACATCTCGGTCACGAAGGCCGGGAAATGCGCGGTGACGAAGCCCAGTTGATAGCCGCAGCTGAAAAAACCCAAGAATATCAGCGCATAGGACGGGTCGCGGAAGGCCCGGCCCAGGATCTGGCCCATGCTTTCTTCCAATTCGGCCTTGCTGACCTGCGCGGGTGCGCGCATGAAGGGCAGTGTCAGCACAAGGGCCAGAATGGCAATGGCGAAGATGATGAACACCTGCTGCCACGGCAGAAAGGTCAGCATCCATTCAGCCGTCGGCGCACCGATCACCTGCCCGAAGCTGCCCGCTGCCGTTACGATCGCCAGCGACATCGAGCGGTTCTGATCCGTCGAGGCCCGCCCGACCACCGCCAGCACGACGCCAAAGCCCGTGCCTGCGATACCGAAGCCCACCAGCCAGGCATAAAGCTGATGCCCGAAGGGCGTAACGGACCAAGCCGACAGTACCATCCCCGCCGCATAGGTCAGCGCACCAAGAATGATCGCCCGCCGGTCGCCCATCTTTTCGGCGATGGCGGCAAAGATCGGCTGGCCGATGCCCCAGGCCAGGTTCTGGATCGCGATGGCCAGCGAGAAATCGGTGCGCAGCCAGCCGAACTCCTCGGCGATCGGAATCTGGAACACTCCGAACGAGGCGCGCACGGCGAAGCTGACCGTGATGATCACGCATCCGACGATCAGCACCGGGTTGAGCAGACGGGCGGTTGGGGTCATTGGGCCTCCGGGTTCAGCCCGCCGACAGTATCCGCTTGGGCTCGCTCGTCAATTCAGGAGTTTTGCGGTCACGATTAACCAAAATTGATGCGTGCCGGAGGATGCCTTCTTTCCAACGGCGCGGGCGGGCGCTATGGCTCGGGCCATGACCGACATGATCTCGTTGTACGAGGCCCGCGTTGCCGATGGCACCCTGAACCGCGACGACGCGCAAGAGGCCGTTCTGCCCCAGTTCGAGCGTATCCGGGCGGCTCTCGCCGCGCCGGTGAAACGCGGGCTGTTCCGCAAGGCACCGCCGCCGCCCAAGGGTTTGTACCTGTGGGGCGGCGTGGGGCGCGGCAAGTCCATGTTGATGGACATGTTCGTCGAAACGCTGGGCGAAGTTCCGGCCCGGCGCGTCCATTTCCATGCCTTCATGCAGGAAATCCACGCTGGCATGCATGAGGCGCGCGAAACCGGCGTGCAGGATGCACTGGCGCCGGTGGCGGCCTCGGTCGTGAAATCCGTGCGCCTGCTGGCCTTTGACGAGATGCAGATCACCGACATCACCGACGCGATGATCGTCGGGCGGCTGTTCGACATGCTGCATGCGGGTGGCGTCGTCGTTGTGACCACCTCCAACCGTCATCCCGACGATCTGTACAAGGATGGCCTGAACCGGCAGCTGTTCCTGCCCTTCATCCACCACATCAAGCAGCAGCTCGAAGTGTGGGAACTGACCTCGCCCACGGATTACCGGCAGAACCGGCTCGAGGGCTCGCCGGTCTATTTCACGCCCATCGGACCCGAGGCGCGGGAGAAGATCCGGGCCGTGTGGGCCGACCTGTCCGGTGGGCCGGCCGAACCCCTGACCCTGCATGTCAAGGGGCGCGAGGTAGTGTTGCCCGCTTTTCGCAATGGTGTGGCACGGGCCTCGTTCTATGATCTGTGCGGCCGGATGTTGGGGCCGGGGGACTATTTGGCCATTGCTGATGCGGTAAAAGTGCTGGTGCTCGAGGACATACCGCGCCTGTCGCGCAACAACTTCAACGAGGCGAAGCGGTTCGTCACGTTGATCGATGCGCTGTACGAGGCGAAGGTGCGGTTGATCTGTTCAGCGGCCGCCGAGCCTGAGATGCTGTATGTCGAGGGGGAAGGTGTTTTCGAGTTCGAGCGCACAGCCTCGCGCCTGCGGGAGATGCAGGCGCAGGACTGGGGACAATAGCGAGCGTTGCCGCTGGCGTAGCTGTGACTCAATGAATGGTCAGCCGTTTTCGCGCAGGATGTTGCCCGCGAGGTAGAGCGAACCACAGATCAGCACGCGCGCCTGTGGGTCGGCTTTGATGATGGTGTCGAGGGCTTGGGACACACTGCTGGCGGTCGTCGCGGGCAGGTTCACCGATTTGGCGGCGGCGGCGGTTTCTTCGGCGCTCAGCGTATTGGTCTCGCCCGGGATGGAAACGGCGGTCAGGCTGGCAGCTTTCTGGGCCAGCGGGGAGAGGTAGCCGGTTACGTCCTTGGTGTTGAGCATGCCGCAAATCAGGTGTGTGGGTCGCGGGGGCAGCTTGGCCAAGACGTCCGCCAACGCGACGCCGGCGGCGGCGTTGTGGCCGCCGTCCAGCCAGAGTTCGGCCTGGGGCGCCTGTTCGACGAGCGGGCCGGTCTTCAGGCGCTGCATCCGGGCGGGCCATTCGGCGCGGGTGACTGCGGCCTCATAGGCGGCATCGCCCAGGTTGAGATGGCGCAGGACCGCCAGTGCGGCGCCGGCGTTCTGGATCTGGTGGGCGCCCAGCAGGTTTGGCAGCGGCAGATCGCGCAGCCCGGTTTCGTCCTGATAGATCAGGCGGCCATGTTCCTCGTGCACGTGCCAGTGCTGTCCGTAAGCCAGCAGCGGTGCGCCGAGGCGGGCGGCGGTGGCCTCGATGACCTCCATCGCCTCTTCCGGCTGCGGGCCGACGATGCAGGGCACGCCGCGCTTGATGATGCCGGCCTTTTCGGCGGCGATCTTGGCCAGCGTGTTGCCCAGGAACTGTTCATGGTCGATCGAGACCGGGGTGATGACCGTGACCGCGGGCTTTGCGATTACGTTGGTGGCGTCGAGCCGCCCGCCAAGCCCCACCTCGAGCAGCGTGTAGTCGGCGGGTACACGGGAGAACGCCAGCAGGGCCGCGCAGGTGGTGATCTCGAAATAGGTGATGTTCTCGCCGCCATTGGCGGTGTAGCACTCATCCAGAACGGCGGTCAGGTCGGGCTCCGAGATCAGCTCGCCCGCCAGGCGGATACGTTCGTGGAACCGTGCCAGATGCGGCGAGGTGTAGGCATGGGCCGTCAGCCCGGCCCCTTCCAGCCCGGCGCGGATCATCGCCTGGGTCGAGCCCTTGCCATTGGTGCCGGCGATGTGGATCACCGGGTGCAGCTTGTCCTGCGGGTTGCCCAAAGCCTCCAGCAGACGCCAGACACGGTCCAAGGTCAGGTCGATGATCTTGGGGTGCAGCGCCATCATCCGGTCGAGGATGACGTCGGATGTGGGCGCGGTCATTTCTTGGGCTGGTCGTCGGCAGGCTTGGCCTGCGCGTCAGGCTGTTCGGCCGCGCCCTCGTTCGGGGCGGGAAGATCGCCTTTGACCGCCGGGGGCAGACCCATCAGCATCCGGGTGATGGTGATCAGCTCGTCCCGCAACTCGGTCCGTTTGGTGACTCGGTCCAGCATGCCGTGATCCAGCAGGTATTCGGCGCGCTGGAAGCCGTCGGGCAGTTTTTCACGGATCGTCTGCTCGATCACGCGGGGGCCAGCGAAACAGATCAGGGCGTTCGGCTCGGCAATATGCACGTCGCCGAGCATCGCGTAGGACGCCGTAACGCCCCCGGTGGTGGGATGGGTCAGAACGACGATATATGGCAGGCCGGCCTCTTTCAGCATCTCTACCGCGACCGTAGTACGCGGCATTTGCATCAGGCTGAGGATGCCTTCCTGCATCCGGGCGCCGCCGGCGGCGGAAAACAGGATCAGCGGGCGCTTGAGTTTCACCGCCTCTTGCGCGGCGGCGATGATGGCGTTGCCGACATACATGCCCATCGAACCGCCCATGAACGAGAAGTCCTGCGCCGCGGCCACGATGGGGGTGCGGCCGATCTCGCCGGTGGCGACCAGCATCGCCTCTTTCTCGCCGGTCTTTTTCTGCGCCGCCTTCATCCGGTCGGGGTATTTCTTCTGATCGCGGAACTGCAGCGGATCTTCCTTGGGCGCGGGCACTGCGACCTCGGTGAAGATGCCGCCGTCGAACAGGTGCTTGAACCGCTCGCGCGGGGTGATCAGCATGTGGTGTCCGCACTGGGTACAAACGTTCTGGTTGTCCGCCAGTTCACGGTGGAACAGCATCGTTCCGCACTCGTCGCATTTGTGCCAGAGATTCTCGGGCACCTCACGGCGGGAGAAGATCGAGTTGATCCGGGGGCGGACGTAGTTTGTGATCCAGTTCATGTCGGAACCTTGCTGATGCGGGTTGCAGTCAAATAAGACGCTACGGAAGGAAATGCAATCAGCGCCTGAGCGCAAGTCGCGCAACCAGCCAGCTGACGATCATCACCGCGAAATCCACGACAAGCCACTGGCGCAGGATACCGGTGTCCGATGTTTCGAACGGAAGATGATAGAGGGCCAGCCCCCCCAGGCCGTCAGGCAACGATACGATCAGCAGAGCCGTTACATTGTTGGCAAAATGCATGGCGATTGCGGGTCCCAGCGTTCCTGCTCTGGCGGTGATGTCTGCACTAAGAAGGCCAAAGACAAAGGCCCAAACTGCGATCAGGATAGCATTGTCACCGGCGGCAAGAGGTGCGTAGTGCCCGGCAGCAAAAATCAGGGAGGGTACACCCATCCAAATCCACGGGGCCCTGAACCGCGCGGCCAGCGATTGTTGCAGGAACCCGCGGAATAGAATCTCTTCGGCGCTGACCTGAATAAGGACAGCCACCAGCGCCAGCGGCAACAGCAGCAGCCACCTGAAAACCGGCAGGTTTGGCTCCAAGGGCGGTCCCATATCGTATGGGGGCAGAACAAAAAGCAAGGCACCCAGCACGACCAGCGCCCGCAGAACCCGCCAGAATTGCCGTACAGTCAGAATCGGCGCCCCAACCACGGAGATCAGTTTCCGGTGCTGCACCTGTCGCACGGCCAATCCGACGCCCAATGTGGCAAAGGCAAAACTGGAAAGGATGACCAGCAGCGCCAGGGCCGAGGACCCGTCTTCGAAACCGGACACCAGTTCGGCCGAACCAAAGGCGGTTACAGCGGCCAGGAGAACCAGATTCAGTGCCAGCACGACGACCGTGATGATCGCGAACCCGAGCAGCAGCCGCCAGAGTTCGGGATAAGCCCTGGCCGGCGCCACCAGGATTTCGTGCGGGGCATAGGCCGGGTGTGGCTGCGGGTCGCGCATCCTAACCGCCCGCCCCGGTCTCGGCTTCGGGTGTCAACGGGGTGTTCGACAGCAACAGTCGTTCCGAGACAGTTGTCAGATACCCGGCCACCGTTTCGAGAAGGCGCATCGAAACAGCCGCGTCACCCTCTACCACGGCGCGCAGCTCTTCCGCGCCGATCCGCAGGAACGAACAGTCGGTCATCGCAACGAGGTCAAGTTGCCGAGGCGCGCCGGTGATGATCGACAGGTCGCCGATCAGACGGCCTGGCTCGACGACGGAGATGTTGCGCTTTTCGCCGTCCGGCATCGTCCATTCCAGGCTCGCCTGCCCGGAGATGCACAGATAGGCAGCGTCGGGCGTTTGCCCGCGCGAGAATATGGTCTGCCCCGCCGCCGCGTCGTACCATTGCGCCGAAAAGGCCAGCAGACGCTGGTGTTTTCCGTCAAGCCTCGAAAACAGTTCGGTTGCCGAAATGATCTTGAGTTTTCGGCTGAAGTCTTCGGGTTGTTCGTCATCCGCCTCGACCTTGGAACGCGATACACCGTCGATTCGGCCGTCCTTGATTTCCACGTACATGTCATAGGCTTCGGGATGGCCAAAATGATCTTCCATGAAGATCATGACCGAGTCAGGAAGCAACTCACGCAGCTTGAGGCGCGTACGCAGACGGCTTTCCGAATCGTGGCTGGCAAGGACCTTGTCCAGGATCAGGATGTCGGGCCGCTTGATCGCTGCCCGTGAAAACGCGGCACGTTCCTGGAAAACCGTGGGCAGGTTGGCCCCGCCAAGACCGGTCGGCAGATCGTAGATGATAGCCGCCAGGCGACGGGTGAGACCGGCCTCGATCAGGACTTCGGCTACGGCATCCTCGATCTCTTCGGCATGTGCCCCGGCCATCAGCGACACGCGGCCATACAGGGCATTTTCCATGACGGTCAGGCGCGGAACATAGGTTTCGGGTGCCACGGGAATGAACAGCCCGTCGAAAGATGCGTGCAGGTTTTGGGCCTGCGTGCGCCGGATCGAAAGGATCTTTTCCTTGTACTCCTCGGGGAAACTGGGGCCGATCTGTTCGGCGGTCAGCATGAACGGCACCGTCAGCAACAGTGCCATTTCACGTTCGGACAGGGTTGCCTCACCTTTCGACATGCGGCGTTCGTCGATGTCGAGCAGTCGGTGGTACATGTCCTTGGACATGCCCAAACGCAGGAACAGCGGGTGATCCGTCCCTTCTCGGCCGAATGTTTTCCGCAGCGTGCTGAGGACCGCCGTCGCGATGCTTAGGGCGTCCTTGTCCAGATCATGGGCCCGCAGCATGGCAAGAAATCGAGCGTCCCCGGCTAGGATGTCCGGTGAGATGTTGCGCGACGGTGAGGCAAACAGAAGGTTGCCCCCCAAAGGTACGGCCGGGTTGAACCGGTCCGGATCGAACCGGTAAACGTATTTGTCCAAGCCCTTTTCCTTGAGACGCGCTGCAACCTTGTCGCGCGCATCCACGATCGCCTTGGCCAGATGGGGGTGCAGTTCGGGATCGAATTGCGACCGCAACGTCCGCCGGAACATGAATTCGTCGATGCCCATCGCCTCGACCAGTTCGAACCACCAATCCCGGATCTCGTCGATGCTCTGCAGCCCGGCAAGGCGTGGGTCGACCCATTCGTCCTCCAGCAGGTCCGGGGAGTTGCCGGCGCGCACGGCTTCGACCTGATAACGTGATGGAGCCTTCAGAGCTTCGGTCTCGTGCTGGGGATGGGGACGCAAAGGCATCAGCAGGTTGTCCCCAAGCGTGCCGTTGAACAAGTAGGGTCGCGAGTGGGCATAGCCGACACGGGCGGCGATCACCGCCTGATGGAGTTCGCGAAGGTTGTGCCCAGACAGAAGGACCTCGCCCTGAACCGGCAGAATCTCGCGGATCAGCAACTGGGCCAGCGCCTGTCTTTCCGAGTCGTGCGAGGCCTTGATGGCGACCCGAGCGCCCTTTGGGATCGTCAGGTCGATGTCTTCAAGGATCAACTTGCCGTCTTCGTCGCGCACCGTGACATTGCGCAATTCGATGTCGCCCTGCAGGTGCGGGATGCTCTCCGGCTCGCCATAGAACAGTTCTTCGGGGATCATGTTCTCGGGCGCAAATCGTTCGGTGACGACCTGCCAGCGCAACGACATGTCCTGAACCTGATTGTAATAGGTCAGCAGATCGCGCCAAGGGCCGCTGAGGTCCTTGTACGCCCCCAGCGCCGCAACCAGCGCACCGACTGTTACTTCGCCCGTGATCGCGAGATAGCCGCCGACCGAATAGAACAGAAACGGCGTCATCTGCGTGATCAGGTTGTTGAGGAACTTCATGAAGAATTTCTTGTTGTAGATCCGGACCCGGATATCGAACAAGGTTCCGAGGCGATGACTGAACTGCGCCAGCCGATAGCGCCAACCACCGTTCGCGCGCAGGTCGCTGATACCGGCGGCGGTTTCGCCGATCTCGGTGCTCAGGTGACGGATCTCCTGAATACGGTCCTTGTTCAAAAGGTTGATCTGACGCTGCAGGCGCGGGATCAGCCAGGCTTGCAGCGGGATCAGCGCGATCGAGGCCAGCCCGAACCAGACGCTCTGCATGAACAGGAAAGTGACAATCGTCATCATCTGACCGAACTGAAAAACCGGCTGGGCGATCGCGTCGCCCATCAGTCCGCCCATCGGTTCCGCTTCGGACGATATCATCGACACCAGCTCGCCCTGGCTTGTGGTCGAGAAATACGGTTTGGGGAAGCGCAGCATCCGGCTGATCAGGGTGAATCTGAGCCGCCGCAACATGCGTTCGGCTAGGATCCCCTTCATGGTGTTGATGCGCATCTTCATGAGGCCGCCCGCCAGCACGGTTCCCAAGAAGGCAAAACACAGGATCAGCAGGTATTGGACCTGGGTCACCTTCGTGCCGAACAGCGTTACCGTGTTTCCGGTCGCGCCGATGGCGTCGTTGATGATCTGCTTGGGCAGTTCAAGCGAGGCATAGAGAAACGGAAACGAAAGTACGGTCAACAGCAGCAGAATGAATTGCTGTTTCTTGGAATGTTTCCAGATGAACGCGAATAGGGTGGGTTCCATGCCCCGGCCTCGTCTTGTTTTTTGGACTGCGGCCCGTTGCGGAGGATCCACGGCGACCGGGTGACTGACGGTAAGCTTTGCCCCGTGCTATTTCAAGAACGTGCCCCGGCGTGATCTTGCAAAAATCCGGCCGGCACGACCGGCGTCGTTCACAATTCGGGAATTTTGCAGTGCTATCTGTCGAAGGCGGGTTTATTCCGCCCGCGGAATCCGACTAAAGAGGTGCAGTTTCAAGCACTGGGCACATGAGCAGACTTCTGGATCGGTATTTCAGCCGCAAGGCAGTTGGGCACTGGAAACGGACGGCGCAGAATGCGCCGCACGAAGACCTGCCCCTGCTTCGCCAGCAGCGTGATCAGGCGCGAGTGCTTCGCGCCCAACTTGATCGGCTGATTCAGATTGCGGACGGGCGCCTGACCCGCCCGCATATCGGCACCCAGAATTTCCCCAGACCGCTTGGCACGGATTGGGCCTGGCGCCCGGATTTGTGGGGCAGCCCCCTGCCCGTTACGGGCCTGGTATCATTGTGTCGCAAGGCGCAACTTGATGACAGCGTGGCGCTTTTCCATGACTGTCCGCTGGCCGAGATTGCAGTCCGGCAAATGCGCAACAGCGGGGAAAAGGACCTGGCGCCTTTCAGCCTGGCGATCGACGTATTCAGCTTTCAAGGCTCGTTCCTCTCCGTGTCTGTCGAACTTCCGGGCAGCGCCGCCGAGGGTCTGACGCGGCAACACCTGGTCCGGACCCATGTGACGGTCGACAGTGAACGCCCGGCCGAGGTCTTTGCCAGGCTGAATATCCAGAATGGACCGAATACCGAGCAGGTGCTGCGAAAGCTGGAACCGAAAGATGCGACATCCGACATCGATTTTGATCTTGCGCATCTGTCCTTGAACGAACGTCGCATCGAGAAGATGTGGCTGGACCTTATCATCCAGGATCCTGGTATGAACCGTGTGGTGCTGCGGGATTTGACCCTGTGCCGCCATCATCGCGCTGACTTGTGAAAGGAAAGGCCATGGTGGAAACAAAACTCGTCCCGATCCGGTTCGAAGACGGCGTATGGGAAGGCCACTTTTCAGGAAGTACCGCACCCCAACTTGAAGCCCGGTACCGGGATCAGGTCCTGCAAGGTATCGAGGTTTCCGAGGCCGAAGGTGGCTGGCATGTTCGGGTTCCCGTACCAACGGTCCTGTTGTCCGAAGGTGTCCACAGTGTGATTATCCTCGACAGCGCTTCACAGGAAAAAGTGGGCGACATCACCGTAATCGCGGGCGCGCCGGCCGTAGGCGATATCCGAGCCGAGATGGACCTGCTGCGCGCCGAACTTGATCTTCTGAAGCGCGTGGTGCGTCGGTTGAGCGCTGATCAGGGTTGATCGGCCAAATGCCTGCAGGATCTACGTAATCGAAACCTGCTTGGACGCATTCCTATCTTTTTTGCTGAATTCATGCATGATTGAGCCGCCAAGGAAACTCAGGGGGCCGAATGGAACGTGACAGCATTATCAAGGTCATAGCGCTGATGGTAACGGCGTTTGGCATCGGCATAGACTTTACCGGTGCGCTGATGCTGGTTCCGGCGATCGAAAACTCGTTTGATGCCGATATCACGAGTACTCAGTGGGTGTTGAACATCTACGCGCTGTTCTTCGCCATGACGATGGTCGCAGGCGGTCGGCTGGGCGATATGTACGGTCATCGCAAGATCATGATCATCGGATTGTCGCTGTTTCTTTTCGCCTCGGCCATGTGTTTCGTATCTCCCAGCCTTGATTTCCTGATCGGCGCTCGCGCGCTTCAAGGTATCGGCGCGGGATGCGTGTGGCCGTGCACGCTGGCCTTCGGGGCAACGAGGGTATCCCGTGAGGAACACCGTGCGATGGTCATGGGGTTGATCCTTGCCGGTGTCACGACGGGCAACGTATTTGGTCCGATGATCAGCGGGTTTGTCGTCAATCTTGGGGATTGGCGCCTGTTCTTTCTGGCGAATGTCGTCTTCTCGTGCATCTCGATGGCCACGGCAGTCCTGCTGATGCAGCGTGACAAGACCCACAAGACGGGTGAGCACATCGACTTTGCCGGAATGGGTGTCCTTTCTTTTGCTGTCCTGCTGCTGCTGTACGCGCTTGATGTCGGGTCGGACTGGGGCTGGCTGTCGGTTCCGCTGATGTTTCTGTTTTTCCTCAGCGCGTCGCTGTTTCTGTTGTTCCCACGCGTGGAAAAACGGGTGAAAGAACCGCTATTGCTGCCGCAGATGATGCAAAATCCGCAATTTCGCATCACCTTGGGGCTGAACATGTTCAACGTCTCGGCGGCCTTTGTGGGATTGCTGTATTTTCCGCAATATATGCAAAAGGTTCTTGGTTGGTCAGTGTTTGAATCCGCTCTGGGCCTTGCGCCGCTGACCGTTCTTTTGGCGGTCGGGTCGATCGTCTCTGGCACCTTGTACAATGATTTCGGACCCAAGCGCCTGCTGTTCTGGGGGTATCTCTGCGCTACGATAGGCGCGGCCAGTGTCGTCGTGATGCCGGCAGGGCTGGGGTATTTCCATATTCTTCCGGGGATGGCTCTGATCGGGTTGGGAGCGACACTGACGGTTGGCCCGTCGGGCACCGCCGCCGTTTGCGCCGTCAAGCCCGAACGCGCCGGCCTGGTTGGCGGTCTGAGCTTCATGGTGCACTTGGTCTATGGCGCCATTTCGGTCGCCTGCGCGACGGCCATCATGTACATGGTCAGCCTGTCCAGCTTCCGCGAGCACCTTGCCAAAGCTGGCATCGACATGTCCCTAGCCGATCAAAAAGCCATCAATGGCGGTACTTTGACGACCAAGACCGCGCAGGCTGTCATGCAGAAATTCAGCGCGCCCGAGGCCGAAAAGATCAAATCCGCGTTGTCGATGGCCTTTGACAGCGGGATGGACATGGCTTTTGTCTTTTCAACGCTGTCGGTGTCGATAGGGCTGGTTCTGGCGCTGATGCTTGATGAAAAGAAACTGCACAAAATCGAGAGCTGAGCCAAAAGAAAAGGCCGCGGAAAACCGCGGCCCTTCGGTCATTGTTTGCGCAGCTTACTGCGATGCCCGCTCTGTCGGATTGAAGGCGGACAGGCCTTTGAGAATGTCGATCGCATAGGCCAACTGGTAGTCTTCGTTGCGCAGTTCGGCGGTTTCTTCCGCTTTGGTGCGGTCTTCCTCGATCTGGCGGATTTCATCCTCGGTCAAACTGTCATTGTTCAGGCTGCCCCGCAGGTCGGCCTCGGACCGGGTGCGGGCGTTGCTTTCTTCCTCTTCCTCAGCCTCGGGACGGACGCGGGGCTGTTCCACGATGATGTCGGGGCTGACACCCAAAGCCTGGATCGACCGACCCGACGGGGTGTAGTAGCGCGAGGTGGTCAGACGCATCGCCCCGTCGCCACGCAGCGGCATCACGGTTTGAACCGATCCTTTGCCGAAGCTTTTGGTGCCGACGACGATCGCGCGGTGGTGATCCTTCAATGCACCTGCAACAATTTCGGAAGCCGACGCCGATCCGCCGTTGATCAGCACTACGATCGGCTTGCCTTGGGCAAGATCACCCGGGGTTGCGTTGAAGCGTTCACCATCTTCGGGATTGCGCCCACGGGTCGAGACGATCTCGCCTTCGTTCAGGAATGCGTCCGATACCTTGATGGCTTGGGTCAACAGCCCGCCGGGGTTGTTGCGCAGGTCCAGAACAAAGCCGTTCACCTTGTCGATGCCGCCAGCTTCGGCGATCTGCTTTTCCATCCCCTCTTTCAGGTTCGGGAAGGTCTGATCGTTGAAGGTGGTCACACGAAGCACCACGCTGGCGCCTTCGGTGCGGGCGCGAACGGCGGTCAGTTTGATCGTGTCGCGGATGATGGTCACATCGAATGGGTCGGGTTCGCCTTCCCGCACGACGGTGATGACGATTTCCGAACCGACCGGGCCGCGCATCAGGTCGACTGCCTTGTCCAGCGTCAGGCCCAGGATGCTTTCGCCGTCCACATGAGTAATGAAATCGCCGGCCTCGATGCCCGCTTCGTCCGCAGGCGTGCCGTCAATCGGCGAGACGACTTTGACGAAGCCATCCTCTTGGGTGACCTCGATGCCCAGCCCACCGAATTCACCGCGCGTCTGCACGCGCATCTGCTCGGCGTCGTCCGGGGAAAGATAGCTTGAATGCGGATCCAGCGACGTCAACATGCCGTCGATCGCAGCCTCGATCAGTTCTTCGGGGGCGACTTCCTCAACATACTGGGCGCGGATCCGTTCGAAGATATCTCCGAACAGGTCAAGTTGTTCATACACTCCGGCCTTGTTTTCGGCCTCTTGCGCCAGCAGTGGCCCGGCGATCTGGGTAGTCGCAATAATCCCTGCCACGGTGCCGGCCAGACCGGCCATCACAAATCTCTTCATACTCGTCTATCCATCCTTGTCAGGCCGGAACCATGATTCCGGATCCACGGGGCTATTGTTCTCTCTTACCTCTATATAGAGCGTTTCTGGACGATCAG
Source organism: Ruegeria sp. BF8 (assembly GCF_056538625.1). Lineage (NCBI taxonomy): Bacteria > Pseudomonadati > Pseudomonadota > Alphaproteobacteria > Rhodobacterales > Roseobacteraceae > Ruegeria > Ruegeria sp. BF8. The sequence goes on from NZ_JBQFTL010000005.1 coordinate 77,601, forward strand.
TTCCAGTGCCATCACCGCTTGTTGACAAAATCGCGCCGATTTCTGGTGTTTGACCGGGCATCAGGCCCACTGGTGTTCCTTCGGAGATCACCTGACCGGGGGCCCCATACACCTCCTGAAGGCCGGAGAAGACAAAAAGCAAACCGGGCTGCGGTTCCAGGATCACAAGGTTTCCAAGGTCCAGAAGCGGCCCTCGGTATCGGATCGTGGCCGCTGTGGGCGACAGCACCAATGCACGTGGTCTGGTTCCCAGTACAAGCCCCGGACGCGTGACCCCTGCGGCGTCCGTTTCGCCGGAACGATGGAGTATGACGCCTTGGGTCGGCAGCGGAATCTGTCCTTTCAGTTGGGACACATCCGCGTTCGAGGCTATGATTTCTCCATCCGATATCTCAGATAGACCGCTGGCGAAACCATCCAGAGTCTCCGTTGATGAGATCAGGATGGCTGTCCGTACCGGGTCTTCAATGAAGCGGCGCGGCAGGTCGGTACGGTCCGCTATGGCCTCGCTCAGCTTCGTCCTGGCGTTCTGCACGCCTTCCAACCCATCGGTCAGCGTGTCCGCAGCGCTTTGTTGCAAGCGGCGCAGGGTCTGCACCTCGTCCAGATCCCGGGCCAGCGCTTGGGCTCTGGTGTTCAGGCCAGGGGTGACTTCGGACAGCATCATCCCGGTGCGCGCCGCCCCCAGCGGCCCGGCCGGGTGCAGCATCAGAACCGGTGGCGCCGTGGTTTCGATGGTTTGCAGCACGCCCAGCAACTGGCGGATTTCGCGTTCGCGCGCGTTCAACTCGGCGGTCAGCTGGCTTTCGCGCAAAGCCGCCCGTCGCAGCCCGTCGCGCATGGCGGCCAGCCCGGCCTCGTAGGCCTGGATCGTCTCGGTCAGGGCACGCACGCGGTCGCGGGCGGTTTCGGCCTCGGTCAGCGCGATCGAGGCCTGTTCCAGCATCTGCGCTGCCTCCAGTGCCGCCTGCGCGGGGTCCGGCGCGGCCCGGACCGCCTGCCCCGCCATCAGGGCCGCCAGAAGAAGCGCGCGCAGCCTCATGACAGCAGGCTCTGACCCGTCATTTCCGGCGGCTTGGGCAGGCCCATCAGGTCCAGCACCGTAGGCGCCAGATCGGACAGGCGACCTTCGCGCAGGGTTGCGCCCTCGGGTCCGCCAACCAGCGCCACGGGTACCGGGTTCAGGGTGTGAGCGGTATGCGGCCCGCCTGTTTCGGGGTCGATCATGGTTTCGCAGTTGCCGTGATCGGCCGTCACGATCATGGCACCGCCTGCCTTTTCAAGCGCGGCGACCACGCGGGACAGGCCTTGGTCAACGGCCTCGCAGGCCTTGATCGCGGCCTGCAGGTCACCGGAATGGCCCACCATGTCGGGGTTGGCATAGTTGGCGACGATCAGGTCATAGCCCGCCTCGATCGCCTCGACGAACTTGTCCGTGACCTCTCCGGCCGACATCTCGGGCTGCAGGTCATAGGTTGCAACCTTGGGCGACGGGGCCATGTAGCGGTCTTCGCCGGGCTCGGGCGTTTCCTTGCCGCCGTTCAGGAAGAACGTGACATGGGGGTATTTCTCGGTTTCGGCCAGGCGGAACTGGCGCAGGCCCTGCTTGGCAACCCATTCGCCCAGCGTGTTCACGATCTCGCGCTTGGGGAAAACGGTCGTCATGTAGGCATTGTGGCCGTCGGAATATTCCACCATGCCCAGCAGCGCCGGCAGGTGCGGGCGCGGGCCGGTGTCGAATTCGGCGAAATCAGGTTCGGCAATGGCGCGCAGGATCTCGCGGGCGCGGTCGGCGCGGAAGTTGAGGCAGAAGAACCCGTCACCGTCGCGGACGCCGTCGTAGCCGGGCAGAACCGTGGGCGCGATGAACTCGTCCGTTTCGCCCCGGTCGTAGGCGGCCCGAATCGCAGCGCTTGCGGTATCGGCCTGCCCACCCTGCCCTTTAATGATCGCTTCATAGGCGCGTCCGACCCGTTCCCACCGGTTGTCGCGGTCCATGGCATAATACCGCCCCGAGACGGTGACGACGCGCGCGTTCGCAGGCAGGCGGCGCTCCAGCTCGGCCAGGAAGTCCAGCGCCGATTTCGGGGCCACGTCGCGTCCGTCGGTGATGGCGTGCAGCGCCACCGGCACGCCCGCCTCGGTGATCGCTGTCGCGGCGGCGACGATATGGTTCAGGTGCCCATGCACCCCGCCATCCGAGACCAGCCCCATCAGATGCGCGATTCCGCCCGCCGCCTTCACCTTGGCGATGAAGTCCTGCAGTGCGGCATTTTCGAAGAACGAGCCGTCTTCGATCGCAAGATCGATCTGGCCCAGATCCATCGCCACGACCCGCCCGGCCCCGATATTGGTATGGCCGACCTCGGAATTACCCATCTGGCCGCTGGGCAGGCCCACATCAGGGCCATGGGTGATCAGCCGCGCGTGCGGGCCCTTGGTCATGATCGCGTCGAAGGTGGGCGTTTGGGCCAGATAGGGCGCATTGGCCTGCGTGTCTTCGGACAGGCCCCAACCATCAAGGATACACAGGACGACGGGTTTGGGTGCGCTCATGTCGGATCTCCGATAACTGCTCTTGTCCGTTCTTCTATCCCCTGCCCGCCGCATCGTGAACCGCCTTTTGCGGCGATGCGCCCCGCGTCGGGCTATTTCCTGATCTGCTGCCAGTGCCGCGCCTTGCGGCCGCGATACTTGACCGTCAGCTCGGGCGGGGCGTCGCTTTCGTCATAGGCCCCAAGGACCACGCCCTTGCCGCGACTTTTGGTGCGCATCTCGACCAGCTCGGCCGTCGAGCGCGTGGTACGCTGCGACGGACGCCGGGCCCAAGCGAACAGATGGTCGTACATCTGCGCGATTACATCCGCATGGGCCGCGCTGTCGCCCAAATCGGTCAGCTCGCCGGGGTCGTTTTCCAGATCGAACAGGATCGGGCGGAACCCACCTTCGCAATGGATCAGCTTCCATTTTTTCGTGGCCACCATGAACATCGCCGCATCGCGCACCGAAACGCCCAGCGTTTCCGCGATGGGCGAGGCCGAATAGTCGTATTCGCAGATCACGAATTTGCGCGGGGTCTCGGCCGCCCGCCCGTGCAGGATGGGCAGCAGCGAGTGGCCTTCTAGGATATGATCAGGCACCGCACCGCCCGCGACCTCGACGAAAGTGGGGGCCAGGTCGATCGACTCGACCAGCGCGTCGCAGGCGGTGCCGCGCGTGGCATCGGCCTGTTCGGACGGGTCGTAGATGATCAGCGGCACCTTGGTCGAAGCGTCGTGGAAGAACGTCTTTTCGCCCATCCAGTGATCGCCCAGAAAATCGCCATGGTCCGAGGTCAGCACGATCATCGTGTCGTCCATGCGGCCGGTCTGGTCCATCCAGTCCAGCAACCGCCCGATCTGGTCATCGGCCTGCTTGATCAGGCCCATATAGGAGGGGATCACGGCCTCGCGCACATCCTGCCGCCAGAAGGTCTGACCGATCTTGGTGTGCATGAAGGCGCTCAGCACGGGGTGCGCCTCGGCCCGCTCGGCATCGGAGCGATTGGGGGGCAGAACATGCCCGGGCCCGTACATCGAGGCATAGGGCTCGGGGACGATATAGGGCCAGTGCGGTTTGATGTAGCTCAGGTGGCAGCACCACGGGCCGTCATGGGTTTCCATGAATTCCATGCCGCGCGTGGTCAGATAGGGGGTCTCGCTGTCCTCTTCGGCGATGTTCGCGGCCTGCGGCGCGTTTTTCAGGAACCAGCCGGACAGCACGTTGCCGTCCTCGTCCAGCCCGGAATTGGCAAAGTCGTGCCAGGGGTTGTCGCTGTCATACCCCTTGTCAGCCAGCCAAGAGTTATAGGCGCGGGCCCCGTCGGGGTCATAGAACCCGTCGGGACCTTCGGGGCGCATCCCGTCGTCGCGCTCGAACACGTCGAAACCGCATTCGGCCACGCGCGCGCCGATCAGGCTGTCGGGTTCCAAGCCCAGCCGCGCCATGCCCTCGGCGTCGGCGCGCATATGGGTCTTGCCGACCAGCCAGCAGTCCATCCCCGCCTTGCGCAGATGGTCGCCCATGGTCTGCTCGCCCACCTTCAGCGGGATGCCGTTCCACGAGGCGCCGTGCGACTGCACATAGCGCCCGGTATAGGTGGACATGCGCGAGCTGCCGCAGATCGGCGATTGGATATAGGCCCGCGTGAACCGCACGCCGCGCGCGGCCAGCCGGTCGATATTGGGCGTGTGCAGATGTGGATGGCCGTAACAGCTCAGGTAATCCCAGCGCAGCTGGTCGAACATGATGAACAGGATGTTGCGGGCCTTGGCCATTCAGTGCTGCGCGCCCTGGCTTTCCATCTGTTCCACCATCCGGCGGGCGCGCTTGCATTGCAGCTTGTCACGCAGAGGGCTGTTGGGGTCCACGTCCTTTTGGCACACCACGCATTTGTCGGCGCCCGAGATCGCGTTCAGCCCGCCGCAACTGCCTTTGATGGTCTTGCCCATCAGCATCACGCCCAGCGACATGCCGACCATGATGATCAGCAGCAGAACAAACGCGAGGATAAAGGTGCTCATCGGCCGGCCCGCCCTTCAGTTCGATCCCAGCGCATCCTTGAACGCGCTGCTTTGTACCGTGATATAGGCATCTTCGCCGCCTGTCACATCCCGCGAGATGAAAAACACCGCCAAACCCAGCTGATCGGCCAGTTTCAGCCCCCGCTCCTGCCCCAGCGCCAGCATCGCAGTGGCCCAGGCATCGGCCATCATCGCATTTTCGGCCAGAACCGTGACCGAGGTCGTCCGATGCGTGATCGGACGTCCGGTGATCGGGTCGATGATGTGCGAATACCGCACCCCGTCCTGTTCGAAGAAGTTCTTGTAGTCGCCCGAGGTCGCCATGCCGCGGTTGTCCAACGGCACGATGAACTGGATGGTCTGCGATCCGGTTTCGGGCTTTTCGATGCCGATGCGCCAGGCCTCGCCCTTGTCGTTCTGACCGCGGGCCACCAGGTCGCCGCCGATCTCAACCATGTAGTTCTCGATGCCGGCCTCTCGCAGCGTCTCGGCCACGGCGTCGATCCCGTAGCCCTTGGCGATGGCCGAAAGGTTGATCCCCACGCCCGGTTGCGCCTTGGCCAGCGTCCCGGCCTGTTCATCCAGCGTCAGCAGGCGCGCCTGCCCCACTTGTTCCAGCGCTGCCGCGATCTCGGCATCCGACGGCACCGGGTCTTCGGGCTTGCGCGGGCCAAAGCCCCACAGCTCGATCAACGGGCCAAGGGTCACGTCGAACACGCCGCCGCTTTGCTCGTGCACCTGGTTGGCCGCCGCGATCACGTAGGCGAACTCTTTCGACACCGGCATCGGGTCGGTGCTGGCCGAGGCGGAAAAGACCGAGACTTCGGAATTCGGGTCCCAGTTGGACATCTTGGCATTCACCTGCGCCAGCGTTTCCTCCACGGAGGTGGACAGGGCCGCCTCGTCCAGATCCTCGCCGATTGCGGTGATGTGATAGGTCGTGCCCATGGTTTCGCCGGACAGACGGACGATCTCGGGCTCCTCGTCGAACAGACAGCCAGAAACAACAAGCGGCAGGGCCAGAGCAAGCAGTCGGCGCATGGGGCGATCTCCTGGAAATGTGTTGCCCGGCATATGCCAGCGGCCCCACCCAGAGTCAAACCTGCGTCAGGGCGCCAGCGGCAGGAAGCCCAGGACCAGCAGCCCGACCGCAGCGGGCACTCCAAACAGCCACGCGCGTTTCTGCCAACCCGGGGGCTGTTCTTTCCACAGTTTGCGAAAATTATGTCCGCAGATCACGACCAGAAGGAAGATCAGGGCGGCAACCGCAGGAGACAGATGAAGTTGGGTCACGGGGTCCGGTTTTTCCTTGCGACCCGGCGCGGTTGCGCCGGTTTTTGAATTTGCACCCTATACAGGTTTCTCTGCTGCGATAAGGTGGTGAGGACAGCCTGTAGCGTTGAAGGAGGAGACCGCCCATGGCCCCAAGCTCTTACCAGCCCCCGACACGTGGCGACAAGGCCGGGTCAAGCACGTTCAGCCAGTCCGCCGAGTCGAATTTGTCACATACTCAGACCACTGTCGCCAAATTGCTGGAAGGAAAAGGTGATGCGGTGTTTTCGGTTCGGCCGAATGACACCATCCATTCGGTGGTCGAAATTCTAAAGGAGAAACGCATCGGGGCGGTTGTCGTCACCGATCAGAACGGAGCATTGCAGGGGATCCTGTCCGAGCGGGATATCGTTCGCCGCATGGCGGATACTCCGGGTCAGACGCTGCCACAGTCGGTCGAGGCGTTGATGACACGCGATGTGCGGACCTGCACACCGGACGACCTGCTGATGGATGTGCTGAAGACGATGACCGAGGGGCGGTTCCGCCACATGCCGGTTCTTCGCGACGGCAAGCTTTGCGGCATGATCACCATCGGAGATGTCGTGCATTTCCGCCTGAAAGAGCTGGAATACGAAGCCCTGCGCATGAAGCAGATGATCGTCGGCTAGATCGTCACACGTCGTAGTAACGGGCATATGCCCCATAGGACTGACCGCCTGCCTTGGTCTGCTTTCGGGCAGACCCCAGGTCCGAGATGACCAGCACGGTGACCTGCAAGTTCACGCTGGAAAACTCGCGCAGCGCTTGTGCCAACTGGGCGCGGGACGTGGTGGCCGGTGCAACCGACAGAAGGATCGCGTCACAGGCCTGCCCGATTACCCGGGCGTCAGGAACGGCCAGTATCGGTGGGCTGCCGATCAGAGTATTGTCGTAGTCTGCCTTCATTCTCTGCATGAGGTCATGAAAGCGAGAAGACGAAAAATATCCGCGGCGCTGCGTGTGCTGCGCTCGCCCATCAGAACATTGACCGACAACCGGGTGTCGGTACGTAGAAGGTTGCCCAAGGGTGTCCCTCCGGTCAGCGCTGTGACCAGCCCACCGTTCGGGTTGTCTGGAAAATACTCCCTGAAAGACAGGCTCAGGATGTCGGCTTCGACCAGCAGAACAGATCGACCGAGCCCCGCCAGGCTTTGCGCGAGGGCAATCGACATCGTGATCTTACCCTCATCCGGTACCGACGAGGTGCACAGAATGACCTGTGGTTGAGCGTCCGAATTTGGTGACAGCACAGACGTTCGCAGGTTTCTGGCCGCTTCCGATAGCGGCGACGTCGAATTTGTCGATAGGTACCCGACCAACCGACTGTGCTGGCGGATCGGTGCCAATCGCAAATGCCCCAGAACCGGTACGCTGGTGGCCATCTCCAGATCGGCCCCAGCCGGAACCGCGGATTGCCGGATTCGCTGGACAAGAATGATGCCCAGCCCCAAAGCCGCCCCGGCGATCACCCCAAGAAACATGATCAGACCAGAACGCGGTGCAACTTGTTTACCCGGAGTGGCTGTCGAAATTATGCGGCTGTCCGGCGTTTGTGCGCCCTGTTGGACGGCGGCTTCCTCCAGTCTGGAAATAAAGGTTTCGTGCAGCAACCGGGTTACACGGGCGTCGCGCTCGAACTGGCGCAGTTCGGCTGTCACACTGGCATTCTGGGCGATCAATTCTGAAACACGTTCGGCGAGAGCTATCCTTGCTGCTGCGTCCCTCGTGGCAACCTGCCTTGAAAGGCTGGTGGGAAGGCGACCATGAATGACTTCCTGAACCTCGCCTTTGAAGTGTTAGGGGTCCAGGTCAACAAGTGTCTGGTCCAGTTGGTCAAGCTCTTGAAGACGGCTTTGCAGATTGGCCAACCTTGTTTGGGTTTCCGAAAGCTTCGCGGCCAGTGCTTCGGGGCTGGCGACCGCAGGACCTTGATGGTGTCCTCCTGCCGGGCGATTTCCTGCTCCAGCCCGGCCAAACGGTCCGACAAACATGAAACAGTTTCGGTCAGCCCTTCGGCTTTTCCGTTGATCTGATCCCGAACAAAAAGCATGGCCTAGGCATCCGCAATCTCAGCCGACTTCTGAGGTTGGTTGGTTGTTGCGCTGATCCGGATGGCATCTGAATTCCGGACGTTTTCAATAGATACCACCTGTGTGACGTTTTCCGCGACGATGCCCAGGGCGTCGCTGCCCGACCGGTTCGCCGGATTTTGCCAAAATACGGTCCAACGCGATGCGAGGATGGCTGGATTGAACTATGGATCATCCTGGAGGTTTAGCTCCAGCGCCGGGCTATGCATCAAACGAGCAGAGCCAAGGATTTCGACTTGAGTATTGATGGCGGAGATGTCGCTGCCTAGCCCCGTCATGGCTTGCGACGGCACGTCGGAATAGCCCGCAGAGCGTGTCAGATCCAACGTCGTTTCGGACCGGAAGCGGGGTTCCGTCGCAAAGGTCGAGATCCCCAATCCCAGCAAAAGACCGAGACCCGCGCAGCCGGCGATTGTGTATCTGTCCGGCCATCACAGCCGGGCAAAGGCCAGCAGAACCAAACCGTCCACGGTTTTCTCGCGCCTGTTCGCGCCATGAGGTTTTTCGTCGGTCGTGTTAGGCCTTTGCAAGTGCTTGTGTTCTGTCACCGTTTCTTGGCGTCAATTGCCCTTGAACTCAGCAACCGCCTGCAGCGTCCGCCAAATAATCCAAAATTCGAATGCAAGGCTCGGATTATTGATGTAGTAGTGGTCGGTCCAAAATTTTTCCGAATATCTTCAAGACTTTGTGCGTGCCCGACTTCGGTCTGGGCATAGCCGCTGATTCCGGGGCGGACGCCAAGCCGGGCGCGGTAACCGGGCTATAGGGGCCCCCTGATCTTACCGTGACCAGGCTTCATTGAACGGAATTTGTAGGCGACAAACGCTCTTCCTCCTCTGCCCATGCGGATCTGGCAAAACAACAAGGGCCCTCGGTTCAGAATGTGGTTCATGACGAGCAACAGGACTGCGCAAACCGCCAGGAGTGGCAACAGGGCCAGAGAAACAGTAACATCCATGAAGCGTTTGGTGATACTGAATGTCAGACCTACGCGCGGCGCGGCAAAACCGGAAAAAGCTGCTTGGGAACCAACAATATCGATGCTCATCCATCCCACCCTGAGCGTCTGATATCGCGTAGGCTCAGCGAGAGTTTCGCTGCGGAATGGTAAATACCGAGCTAATGTTAATAGAGTATTTAGAGATCATCATTTGACCATGGCCATCATGCCCGACCGGCGGTGTCCGAGGCTTCATTGCCGGGGCCGGTTGATACGAAATTGACGATGCCCGGGCTGATGTCTGCCGCCGTGAGCCGACCGGTCGCAAACGCGCCGGTATCGATCGAAATCACCCGCCCACTGACTTTTGGATCTGGGACGATGGTATGCCCGTGCACGACCCATTGGCCATCCAATCGAGCGGTGGGCGGGAAATTGGGGTGCCCCCACAAACAGACATGGCGCGGTTGGTCATCGATTGGCAGAGCCGGATCAAGGGCCGCGTGGACGATCGAGACATTCCCGCTTGACCAGGTCAGTGGCCGGTTCTCGAGCCAAGTCAGAACCGGGTCGCCAATCACAGACCGCAACTGATGCGAGATTTGGACAGCATCTTCGCCCAGTGTCGCTTCGGTTATTCCCGTCAGGCCGAACGACGCGAGTGTCTGAAGCCCACCGTTTCCCAGCCACAAGCGACTGGTCCGCTTGGGTTCCTCGATAAATCGAAGCAGCATCTCTTCATGATTGCCCAGCAGACAAATCACTTCACGCTCGCCGTTTTCCGAAAGATGCCGCAGGTGATGCAAAACCTGAGCACTGTAATCTCCACGGTCGACATAGTCCCCAACAAATACCAGAGGAATGTCCGGATCGAGACGGGTCAGCAGTTGCTGCAACAGGTCCAGCCGTCCGTGAATGTCACCAACGACATAGAACCGCCGATCGGGTGCCAGGGTCTCCAGCAGCGATTCCTGCTCAGGCTCGTCGGTGCCCCGCCTGAGTTTTCTGATCCACGATCCTATCATTAGACCTGTTCCCTATCGCGCTGTGGCCCAGGCAGCAATGGCGGACAGGGCCGGCTGACGCGACCGCCGTAGTTGTGAACAACAGGTTATTGAGGCGGGCGCGCAACGCAAGGGGCCTCGGCATCAGAGTGGCCCCCGATAAACAACAGGAGCTTTCCATGCCTTCGATGACTTACAAACCGGCCGCGCAGCGGTCTGTTGAAAACCGCCACGATGCGGCCGCGGACCAGGATATTCTTCTCAGCAACGTGGGTGGTGCATCGATCCGGTTTGAAATCACCGCTGACGATGCCATCCCTGAATTGGAAGCGGCTTTGGGTCACACGGTTCAAACGGGACGGTCTTTTGCGATGCAGATGAAAGCTGGCGAGCGTCTGGATGATACGGTCCGAGGGCTGCGCGGGCACGATCTGCGTGCCAATTGGGGTCGATTTTGGCGATGGTGAGGATCATCGTCGTTGTGCTGGTTCTGGCGGACTGCACTCCGGATGGTGATGGCCCGCGTTCGGTTCTGATGCCCGCGATGCTGAATCGTCAGGGCCAGCCCACAATGCTGGCCGAGCTGCCCAAATTGTCGGTCAGCGCAACGATGGCCCTGTTCGATGGCAACGGTGACGTTCAAACCTAGAAGTTAGCGGACGGTGTGTCGATGTCCTTTCTGGATGGAGTTTTGGTCTCAAGCCGGGGATTGGGCGCGGACTTGATGTCGGCGGATGTGAGTGGAACACGCGCCATGCCGGCCGGAGACCTGGCGACCCTCGATCGAGAGCTGGGCACAATCCGCAGCTACCGCAGTGGGGATTTGTACCAGACTCCATTGCGCGATTATCTGGCCCGACCGGAATTCCGGCAACTGGTCCTTTTGAACGGGGACGCCGTGTTTGCCGATACCAGCTATGACCTGGACCGGGCTCTTGCGTTTTATCGCGATCAGATCGACGTCATCAGCCTGAACCGTCAGGCTCGGGGCCGCCTTGGCCGAACTTGAGCAAGAGGTCGGTTTGCGCCGCGCCGAACTGACGGAGACACGCAAAAATTTCACGGTTCGCAGTCAACTGGGCGCCGAACAGCGCGACTATGTCTATCTAGGGGGAGAGATCCGCAAGAACGCTCGTGTTCCCCTGCCCTACGGCCAGCACCTGAGCCTGGCCGACGCTTTGTTCGGCGAAGGCGGTTACAGCATCAGAACGGCAGACGCGTCGCAAATCTATGTATTGCGTGCCTCTCCCAAACCTAAGGAAATCGGTGTGTTCACTGCCTGGCACCTGGATGCGCGCAATCCTGCGGCATTGTCGATTGCGGCCCGTATGGAACTGCGCCCCAACGATATTGTCTTCATCCAAGAACAGCGGATCACGACCTGGGGTCGGGCGCTGGATCAATTCCTGCCCTCGATGGTCAATGCGGGGCTGGGCGCGGCAAATGGTTGACGCGCACCGCCCTGCATCGGATATGAGGCCCCACCGACCGATAATCCCCTTGACCTTGGCGGGTCGAAAGGGTCCCTGATGGTCGGGATTATTGATTTGCGTTCGAGGGTTTCATGCAACGGGTATTGATTACGGGCACTGCGGGCTTCATCGGGTTCCACCTGGCCAAGCTGCTGTTGTCCGAAGGATTTCAGGTCCATGGCTATGACGGGATGACGGATTACTACGACGTCACTCTCAAACAACGCCGCCATCAGATGCTCTTGCAGACGCCCGGCTTCTCGGCAACCGAGGATCTGTTGGAAAACTACGAACGCCTCATGCAGGTTGCAGACGAATTCCAGCCCGAGGTTATCGTTCACCTCGCCGCCCAGGCGGGTGTGCGTTACAGCCTTGAACACCCGCGCAGCTATATCGATTCAAACGTTGTGGGTACGTTCAACGTGATGGAGGTGGCCCGTCAGCACAAGGTCGGTCACCTGCTCATGGCATCTACCTCTTCGGTTTATGGGGCAAACGAAGACATGCCCTTTACCGAGGTGGAAAAGGCCGACACCCAATTGACGATCTATTCTGCCACCAAGAAGGCGAACGAAGCGATGGGACATTCCTATGCCCATCTCTGGGATCTGCCCACGACCATGTTCCGGTTCTTCACCGTATACGGCACCTGGGGCCGTCCAGACCTGGCCCTGTACAAGTTTGTCGATGCAATTCTGGATGGGCGCCCGATCGACATCTACAATCACGGCGAAATGTATCGCGACTTCACCAATGTGAACGACCTGGTGCGCGGGATCCGGTTGTTGATCGATGCGGTCCCCGTCCGTCCGGACAGCCCCGAGGATATCGAGGAGGGTGACAGCCTTTCGCCGGTCGCGCCCTATCGTGTGGTCAACATCGGAAATGGTGACAAGGTGCGTCTGATGGATTTCGTCGAAGCAATCGAGGAAGCCGTGGGCAAGAAGGCGATCCGGAATTACATGCCCATGCAGATGGGTGATGTTCCGGCGACATGGGCCAATACCAACCTGCTGCAACGCCTGACCGGGTATCGTCCGCAGACCGATTTCAAGGATGGAATCGCTCAGTTTGTCGAATGGTTCCGCGAATACCACGGCAAATGATCGAGTGACCTGGACCTGACGTATGCTTGAAACGAACCCCAATTCCCGTCGGATCGCCGTGATCGGTTTGGGCTATGTCGGCCTGCCGTTGGCCGCTGCCTTTGGCAAGATCGGACCGGTTCTGGGCTTTGACATCAATCCCACGCGCATCGACGCGCTGCGCCAGGGCAGTGACGCCACGCATGAGGTCAGCGAAGACGAGCTGTCCGCCGCCGGGGGTCTTAGGTTTACCACTGACCCCGCTGATCTGGCGGACTGTGACACGTATATCGTGACGGTGCCCACACCGATCACAGCACAAAAACAGCCAGACCTTGCACCGTTGCTGCGCGCCTCAGAAACGGTTGGACGGGTGTTGAAGCCTGGTGATCTGGTTATCTATGAATCAACCGTCTACCCCGGCGCGACCGAGGAAGACTGCGTCCCGATCCTCGAGCGGGAGTCCGGCTTGCGTTTCAACGTGGGTTTCTTTGTCGGGTACAGTCCTGAAAGGATCAATCCCGGCGACAAGGCGCATCGCATCGCCGATATCTGCAAGGTCACGTCGGGATCGACGCCTAAGGCCGCCGATCTGGTGGACGCGCTTTATGCGCGGATCATCACGGCGGGGACGCACAAGGCCGAAAGCATCCGCGTGGCCGAGGCTGCAAAGGTGATCGAGAACACACAGCGCGATCTGAATATCGCCCTGGTGAACGAACTTGCCATGATCTTCGGCCGCCTCGGCATCGACACTGATGCGGTGCTGCGGGCGGCGGGCACCAAATGGAATTTCCTGCCCTTCCGCCCTGGCCTTGTCGGTGGGCATTGCATCGGGGTCGACCCCTACTACCTGACCCACAAGGCCGAGGCCGTTGGCCATCATCCTCAGGTCATTCTGGCGGGGCGGCGCCTGAACGATGGAATGGGCGCATATGTCGTGTCCCAGTTGGTCAAGCGGATGATCCGCGAGCGGATCGAGATGACGGACGCCCGGGTCCTTGTCATGGGGCTAACCTTCAAGGAAAACTGCCCTGATCTGCGAAATACCCGGGTCGTCGACATCGTTCACGAGTTGCAGAGCTACGGTGTGACCGTAGACGTTCACGATCCCCATGCCGATCCGCAAGCCGCACGTGACGAGTATGGGATCGACCTGCTGGAGCACCCCAAGCCCGGCACCTATGACGGTATCGTCCTTGCGGTTGTCCATGACGCATATCTTGCGATGGATCCGGCCGAAATCCGAGCGTTCGGAAAGGCCCGGAATGTCCTGTTCGACGTCAAATCCTGCCTGCCGCGCAGCGCCAGTGATTTGAGGCTCTGACCCGCGCCAGCACACTGAAATGAGAGACATTTTCTGACTGTGAGACCTCTGTCCGCAAGGTCCGAGGCCCTGTGGGTTGCCGCCGGCCTGTTCAGTCTTCTGACTGGCGTGCTGGTGCTTGGTCCGCTGTGCTCTGCGTCCTTGCTTTTGTGTCCACGCTGAATGGCGCAGCGACCACCGCGCTGATTGCGATGGGGAATGCAGCACGTTCTCGTCGGGTGGGCTCAGGGCCGGAGCCTATTTCCTGTTGCGATACGTGATCTGGCTGGGATTTTTGGATAGCCGCCAAGGGCGGCGTTTTCCCCGGCTGCGGGGCCTTGGGTATCGTCGTCGTGTCGAACGGACGTTGGCGTTGGTAGAACGCTGCATGCGGGACAACCGCGTTGACCCACTGACGGCAATACGCAGCGTTTTGGGTCTTGATGTTACAAAATGAAACCGGCGCAAGACTGCGCCGGTTTTGTCTTAGCCACCAAAGTCGTCCAGCATGATGTCTTCGCGATCAACACCCAGATCCAGCAGCATGTTGATGACCGACTGGTTCATAATTGGCGGACCGCACATGTAGAATTCGCAGTCTTCGGGCGCCGGGTGGTTCTTGAGGTATTCCTCGAACAGAACGTTGTGGATGAACCCTGTGTAGCCATCCCAATCGTCGCCCGGTTGCGGGTCGGACAAAGCAACGTGCCACTCGAAATTTTCGTTCTCGGCGGCCAGCTGGTCGAAATCTTCAACATAGAACATCTCGCGGCGCGAACGAGCACCGTACCAGAAAGTGATCTTGCGTTTGGTGTTCAGACGCTTGAGCTGGTCGAAGATGTGGCTGCGCATCGGGGCCATGCCCGCGCCGCCACCGACGAACACCATCTCTTTGTCGGTCTCGCGTGCGAAGAATTCCCCGAACGGACCCGAGATCGTAACCTTGTCGCCCGGCTTCAGGTTGAAAATGTAGGACGACATCTGCCCGGGCGGAATGCCTTCGGACCCCGGCGGGGGCGAGGCGATCCGTACGTTGAGCATGATGATACCTTTTTCGTTGGGGTAGTTTGCCATCGAATAGGCGCGCTCGATCGGTTCGGTAACCGTGGATTTGTACTGCCACAGATTGAACTTGTCCCAATCCTCACGGTATTCCTCGGCGACGTCGAAATCGCTGTAGTCGACTTTGTGCGCCGGGGCGGCGATCTGGATGTACCCGCCCGCGCGGAAATTCACATCCTCGCCCTCGGGAAGTTCCAGGACCAGTTCCTTGATGAAGGTCGCCACATTGTCGTTCGACCGGACGGTGCATTCCCATTTCTTGACGCCAAAGACTTCTTCGGGAACTTCGATCTTCATGTCCTGTTTGACGGCCACCTGGCACGACAGGCGGTCACCGCAGGTGGCCTCGCGCTTGGTGATGTGGCTTTCTTCGGTTGGCAGGATCGACCCGCCGCCCTCCAGCACTCGCACCCGGCACTGCGCGCAGGTACCGCCCCCGCCGCAAGCCGACGGAACGAACAGCTTTTCGGCTGCCAGCGTCTGCAGCAGCTTGCCGCCGGCAGGAACCGAGATGGTTTTCTCACCGTTGATGGTGATGTTGACGTTGCCCGATGAAACCAGCCGAGACCGGGCCGCCATGATAAGCGCGACCAGAGCCAGAACGATCAGGGTGAAAAGGACAACGCCGAGCGAGAAAGTTTCCATGCCCCTGCCCCTTTACAGTTTGACGCCCGAGAAGGACATGAAGGCCATCGCCATCAGACCTGCGGTGATGAAGGTGATGCCGAGGCCCTGCAGTCCGTCCGGAATGTCGGAATATTTCAGTTTTTCGCGCACGCCCGCCATGGCGGTGATCGCCAGCGCCCAACCAAAGCCCGAGGACAGGCCATAGGTTGCGGCCTCGGCAAAGTTGTAGTCGCGCTCGACCATGAACAGCGAGCCGCCCAGGATGGCGCAGTTCACCGTGATCAGCGGCAGGAAGATACCCAGCGCGTTGTAGAGCGGCGGGAAATACTTGTCCAAAACCATCTCGAGGATCTGCACCATCGCGGCGATCACGCCGATATATGAAATCAGGCCGAGAAAGGTCAGGTCCACATCCGGGAACCCGGCCCACGCCAGCGCACCCGGCTTGAGCAGGTAGTTCAGCAACAGGTTGTTGGCCGGAACGGTGATGGCCTGCACGACCATGACCGAGATCCCGAGCCCCAGCGCCGTTGAGATTTTTTTCGACACGGCGATGAAGGTACACATGCCCAGGAAAAAGCTGAGCGCGAGGTTTTCGACGAAGATGGCCTTTACGGCCAGTGAGATGAGACCTTCCATCAGTGCGCCTCTACCTGCTGGATCTTGTATTCACGTTCCTCGACCTGGTTCGGCTTCCACGTGCGGAAGGCCCAGATGATCAGGCCGATGATGAAAAAGGCCGACGGCGGCAGCAGCAGCAAGCCGTTGGGCACGTACCAGCCGCCATTGTTCACGGTTTCCAGGATGGTCACCCCGAACAGAGAGCCCGAGCCGAACAGCTCGCGGACGACGCCGACCAGCATCAGGATCAGGCCATAACCCATGCCGTTGCCCAAGCCGTCGATGAAGGACGCCACGGGCGGGTTCTTCATGGCAAAGGCCTCGGCTCGACCCATCACGATGCAGTTGGTGATGATGAGGCCCACGAAGACCGACAGCGTCTTTGAGATCTCGAAGGCATAGGCCTTGAGGATCTGGTCGACCAGGATCACCAGCGAAGCGATGATGACCATCTGCACGATGATCCGGATCGAGCCGGGGATCTGGTTGCGCAGGCATGAGATGAAAAAGGACGAAAACGCCGTCACGAACATCACCGCCAGCGACATCACGAAGGCCACTTGCAGCGACGAAGTTACCGCCAGCGCCGAGCAGATGCCCAGCACCTGCAACGTGATCGGGTTGTTGTCGACAAGCGGGTCGACCAGCAGATCTTTCTTGGTCTGTGACATCAGATCTCTCCTGCTTGCAGCTTGGCCAGGAACGGAGCATAGCCCGCGTCCCCCATCCAGAATTTCACCAGGTTGTCGACGCCGACCGTCGTCAGGGTCGCGCCAGCCAGCGCATCGATATAGAAGTCGGGCCCTGCGGCGGGCATGGTTTTGGCAACCGTGATCTGCAGATCACCCGCATCGTCACGCAGCTTCTTGCCGCTCCAGAGGGCTTTCCAGCGCGGGTTGTCCACCTCGGCCCCCAGGCCCGGCGTTTCCCCGTGCTGATAGAATTGCAGCCCGAAGATGTCGTTGCCATTCGCTTCGAGCGCGATGAAGCCATAGAGCGTGGACCACAGCCCATAGCCGTGGACCGGCAGGATCACCTTGTCCAGCGCGCCGTTTTCGTCGCGCAGCAGGTAGATCACGCGGTATTTCGCCTTGCGGCCGATGCCGGCAGGGTCGTCGGCAAGCGGCTCGCTCAACTCGGGGTCACTGGCGGCGGCAATGTCGTCGAACGTGGCCGGGTCGAACTGGTCGTCGACGAGTTCACCCGTCGCCAGCTCCAGCACATGAGGTTCGAAAGCGGCAAAAGCCTCGGCCACGTCGATGCCCGGCTCATAGACCCCCGCGACCTGCAGAACGTTGATCTGCTTGTCCTTGAGCTTGTTGGCCTCTTGCACCGGGCGCAGGCTGACCGCCGCGGCCGACACGATCATCGAAGCAACCAGGCACACGGCGACCGCGATGAAGATCGTCTTGCCAACCGAGTCCGGCGAGGCCGCCAGGAACCGGGCGATGGCGCCTTTGGGTTCAGGGGATTGCGTATCAGACATGGCGACGCGCCCTCCGTTTGATGTTTGCCTGAACGACGAAGTGGTCGATCAGCGGCGCAAAGACGTTGCCGAACAGGATGGCCAGCATCATGCCTTCGGGGAAGGCCGGGTTCACCACCCGGATCATCACGACCATGACCCCGATCAGCGCGCCATAGATATAGCGGCCCATATTGGTGTGGCTGGCCGAGACCGGCTCGGTCACCATGAAGGCCAGACCGAACGCATAACCGCCCAGCACGACGTGCCAGTACCAAGGCATCGCGAACATCGGGTTGGTGTCCGACCCGATCAGGTTCAGCAGCAGGGTAAAGCCGATGGTCCCTGCCAGACAGCCCACGATCAGGCGGTAGTTGGCAATCTTGGTCATCAGCAGGAAGGCCAGCCCGATCATGCATGCCAGGGTCGATGTCTCACCAAAGCTGCCCTGGATCGAGCCGAAGAAGGCGTTCCACCATGTGATGCCCTCGGCCGCCAGCGCCTGATAGCCGTCAGCGGCCGAAACGGCCAGCGCGGTCGCGCCGGAAAAGCCGTCGACCGGGGTCCAGACCGCGTCGCCCGACATGGATGCGGGATAGGCGAAATACAGGAAGGCGCGCCCCACCAGCGCGGGGTTGAGGAAGTTCTTGCCGGTGCCCCCGAACACTTCCTTGCCGATGACCACACCAAAGATGATCCCCAGCGCCACCTGCCACAGCGGCGCGGTGGCCGGCATGATCAGCGTATACAGCATCGAGGTGACGAGAAAGCCCTCGTTCACTTCATGCCCGCGCACGGTGGCGAAAATCACCTCGAAGGTGCCGCCCGCGACCAGCGTGACTATGTAGATCGGCAGGAAATACATCAGCCCGTGCATCACGTTGGAAAAGATGCTGGACGGGTCCAGAGAAATGCCCAAGGCCTGCAGGACGGCGATGCGCCAACCGGTTGCCGACTCCGGGCCCAGCGTCGCGATTGCCGAGTTGGCCTGGAACCCGGTATTGTACATGCCCCACAGGATGCAGGGGATGGTGGCGATCACGACATAGGTCATGATCCGCTTCATATCCACGTAGGACCGCGCGTGCGGTGCCACGGATGTTACGGTTTTCGGAGTGTAGATGAAGCTTTCCACCATCTCGTAGATGGGGAAGAACTTCTCGTACTTGCCGCCCTTGGTGAAGTTCGGCTCGATCCGGTCAAAGAAGCTGCGCAAACCCATGTGGATCAGCCCTCCTTTTCAATCTTGGTCAGGCAGTCGCGCAGCGCCAGCCCGTATTCATACTTGGCCGGACAGGCAAAGCCCACAAGGCCCAAATCCTCTTCATCCAGCTCCAGCGCGCCCAGGGCCTGCGCCGTGTCGGTATCCATCACCAACAGCGCCCGCAGCAGTTGCGTCGGCAGGTAATCCTGCGGCATGAGCTCTTCGAAGGTACCGGTGGGCACCATGGCGCGGCGGCCACCGTTCAGGTTCGACGTGAAGGCGAACAGCTTTTTGGCAAAGGCCGAACCCAGAACCGGCTGCACCGCGTATTTCGACGGCATCGGACGGATCCAGCCCATCGGGATCTGGTCGTGATCCTCGCGGATGATGCAGATCTGGTGCGCGAAGCGTCCCAGATAAGCGAACGGCCCGGTGGCGTGACGCCCCGACAGGACCGAGCCTGAAATGACGCGGGCCTCGCCGTCGACATTGATCTCGTCGCGGGTCAGATCCTCGGTCGAGGCCCCCATGACGGTGCGGATCAGACGCGGCTGACGCGCGCCAGGGCCGGTCAGGGCCACCACAACGTTCGGGTCCAGATGGCCCGACTGCAGCAGCCGCCCGATGGCGATCACGTCCTGATAGCCGATGGTCCAGACGGTTTTCGCGGCGGTCACGGGTTCGAGGAAATGGATATGCGTCCCGGCCAGGCCCGCCGGATGGGGGCCGCTGAAGGCCGCAGCCTCGACGCCCGGCAGATCGGCGCCGGGGATCGTGTCGCCATCCTTCTGGCACAGATAGGTCTTGCCTTCGGTCAGCTTGGCCACGGCGGCCAGACCGGCGGCAAAGGCCTCGGCCGCGTCATTGATGATCAGCGCGGCATCGGCAGCCAGCGGCTCGCTGTCCATGGCGGTGACGAAAATCGCGGCGGGCGCGGTGCCCGGCTGCGGCATCTTGGAATAGGGCCGCGTGCGGAACGCGGTCCACAGGCCGGCGGCGCACAGTTTGGTGGTGAGACCCTGCGCGGTCTCGGCATCGCCCACGCCTGAGAAATCGACGCCGGGGTCGTTGGGGTCCGACACTTCGATCACGACGCTCTGCAACACGCGCCGCGCGCCGCGGTTGATGGCCACGACCTTGCCGGTCAGCGGCGCCACCATCATCGCCTCGGGCGCATCCTTGTGGCAGAACAGCGGCGCGCCGCGCTGGACGTTGTCCCCTTCCTGCACCAGCATCCGTGGTTTGAGCCCGATATAGTCTCCACCCAGCACGCCAACCGAAGAATATGCTGGCCCTGGCTGAATGACCTGTTCAGGCGATCCCTCGATCGGAAGGTCCAGCCCCTTTTTCAGTTTGAAAGTTTGCATGTCGCTACGTTCTTCCAAGCCTTTTTCTTGCGCCCGTCATACAGGGCCCTTTGCTTTGGGCACTGAATAGCGCGGAGTTTCGTCAAGCCCGTCGTAAAAACGACGAGGACCGGCCGAAATCCGCGGGCGTCTCTCTGATTACGGCCCCTTTACGCGGCGAAGCGGCCAAACGCAAACCTGTTACCGCCCAAATCGCGCGTCGTGTAGCTATTTTTACCCGAAACCACGGGCGGAGTACCAAAAACTTGGTAGGAAATTTCGTGTCGCACGGATGGCCCTGCTGATATAAGCAGCCGGAATGGAGAATACCGATCTTGAGATTTTTCTGGTCGCGACACCCGGTCTGGAGGCTCCCCTCCTCGCCGAAGCGCAGGAGGCCGGATTCGCTGAGGCCCGACTTGCACCCGGAGGTGTCACGGTTCGTGGCAACCTGCGCGAGGTCTGGCGTGCCAATCTCCAGTTGCGCGGGGCCAACAAGGTGTTGGTTCGGGTGGGTTCGTTCCCAGCTGTGCACCTGGCTCAGTTGGACAAGCGGGCACGAAAGTTTCCGTGGGGAGATTTTCTGAAACCCGACGTCCCGGTTCGGGTTGAGGCCACCAGCCGAAAATCCCGCATCTATCACGCTGGCGCCGCACGGCAACGGATTGAAGGCGCAATCTCTGACATGTTGGGGTCTCCGATCTCGTCCGAGGCGACGGTCCGTGTTCTGCTGCGAATCGAGAAAGACATCTGCACATTTTCCCTCGACAGTTCCGGAGAAGCGCTGCACAAGCGCGGGCACAAGGAAGCGGTGGCCAAGGCCCCTATGCGCGAAACGATGGCGGCGATGTTTCTGCGCAATTGCGGCTTTGACGGATCTGAGCCGGTACTGGACCCGATGTGCGGCTCGGGCACTTTCGTGATCGAAGCCGCCCAGATCGCTCTGGGCCTGCCACCCGGCCGCCACAGAGCCTTTGCCTTTCAGGACTTTGCCGGATTCGACCCCAAGGCATGGGCAGAACTCCGCGCCGACTGGGTCGCGACGCAGACAGATACCGTGTTCCATGGCTCGGACCGTAATGACGGGGCGATTGCGGCCGCGCAGGCCAATGCCAGCCGCGCCGGGGTGGACGGCGCGACGCGATTCCAAAAACGCGCAGTCGCTGACCTGAAACCGCCCATGGGCGGGCCGGGACTGGTAATCGTCAACCCACCGTATGGGGCACGCATCGGCGACGAAAAACGCCTGCGGTCGCTGTATGGCAGCTTTGGCAAAGTGATGTTGTCCAGGTTTTCAGGCTGGCGTGTCGGCGTCGTCACCAGCAACCAGTCCCTGGCGCGCGCCACCCGCCTGCCGTTGCTGCCTCCGGGTCCGATCGTCGATCATGGCGGCACGAAGATCCGCCTCTATCAAACCGAGGCCCTGCCCTGACCGGCCAATTCCTGCGGGTCCAAGCGGCAGAGTCAGTTCGGACAAAAAGCACACAGAATCCCTCTTGCGCATCAAATCCACTGGGTATAGATCACGCGCCACGGTCGGAGTGTAGCTCAGCCTGGTAGAGCACTGTCTTCGGGAGGCAGGGGTCGGAGGTTCGAATCCTCTCACTCCGACCAATAAAACAAGGCGCCCTGCGGCGCCTTTTTGTTGGTTGGTCGTATCTCCAAATTTGTCCGGGGCAGCAACGTGCTGAATTATTCGGCATCCGCGCACGATCTGCCATCTAGATAGGCGCTTTCCAGGGAATTGAACGCAGCGCTCCGAGGGTGGCATTGCCTCGCTCTGCCTGCTTGGTCAGTTCGATGTTATGAACCAAACGTTGACCGTTGTTGTTGTCGAACAGAACCCGGACCGCGCCGATGCGATCCTCGAGGCCCTGAAAGCGGCGGGGAGCGTCGAGGCGCAGGTGATCGATGGCGTGTCTGAATTGCCGAGCAAGATTGCTGTCCACAATCCCGATGTCGTTCTGATCGACATCGACAATCCATCTCGGGACATGCTTGAAGAACTGACAACCGCCTCCGGCCCGATGGAGCGGCCGGTTGCCATGTTCGTATCCGGGGCTGCAGGCGGCCTGTCCAAAGCTGCGGTCGAAGCAGGTGTCTCGGCCTATGTCGTCGACGGTCTGCATCCCGAAAGGGTCAAGCCCATCATCGACACCGCCATCGCCCGTTTCCAAGTACTGCGCCAGATGCGGACCGAGTTGGCCGAAACCAGACGCGCATTGGAAGAGCGCAAGGTGATCGACCGCGCGAAAGGGCTGTTGATGAAAGCAAAGGGCATTCAGGAAGATGAAGCCTATGCCCTGCTGCGCAAGACCGCCATGAATCAGAATCGTCGGGTGGCCGATGTGGCCGAGGCTTTGGTGACCGCTTCGGGGCTGTTGTCATGAGGGCGGTCTCGCTCCGAGCGGCCTATATGCCGTTGGTCGATGCGGCCCCCCTGATCGTGGCGCACGAGATGGGATATGATCAGGCCGAGGGCATCTCTCTGGACCTGCGCCCCGCCCCGTCCTGGTCCTCGTTGCGGGACATGCTGGCCTTCGGACATGTTGATGCGGCACATCTACTGTCCCCTGTCCCGGTGGCCATGGCGCTGGGGCTTGGGGGGATCGTCACGCCCCTTTCGGCCGTATCGGTCCTGTCGGTCAATGGAAACGTGATCGGCGTTGGCCGCCAACTGGAGGCGCGGCTGCGCGAAAATGGCTATGCCTTCGATTTCAGCGACGCCACTGCGGCCGGAGCGGCATTGGCAAAAGCGGCCGGTGGAACGCTGACCTTCGGGGTTCCGTTTCCGTTTTCCATGCATGTGGAACTGCTGCGATATTGGGTCAGCGGCACGGAACTCGCCTCGACCCAGGTTGAGATCCGCACCGTTCCCCCACCGCTGATGGCCCAGGCCCTGGCCGCCGGTGAGATCGATGCTTTTTGCGTGGGTGAGCCCTGGGGGTCGTTTTCCGTCGATGACCGGGTGGGTGCGCTCCTGCTCCCGGGAAACGCGATTTGGTCCTGCGCCCCTGAAAAGGTGCTGGCCGTGCGAACGGAATGGGCGCAGACGGAACCACATCTGACGGGCGCATTGCTGCGGGCGATCTGGCGGGCAGGCCGGTGGCTTTCAAATCCCGAAAGCCTGACCACGGCGTCGGAGATGCTGGCGCAGAGGCTCTATCTGGATGTTCCCGCGGACCTGGTCGACCGGGCATTGACCGGACAATTTGCGATTTCAGCGCGCGGAGACCAGCGTCAGGTCGACCGGTTTGTCACTTTTCATGAAGGCGCAACGGGCTTTCCTTGGCGCAGTCAGGCCAAATGGATCGCGCACCACATGGCGCGAAGATATGGACTGGATCCGTCAGATGCCGAGCGTACGGCAGCCGATGTGTTCCAAAGTGACCTGTATCGGCGCGAGCTGCAGGGAATCGGTGTTGTCATGCCCGCCGAATCTGAAAAGCCCGAGGGTGCCGGCAACGATCCGACGCTAGTGTCCGGCCCGGGCGGCAAGCTGATGTTGCCGCAAAACGTCTTTTTCGACAGTCGGATTTTTGAGCCTTCCCAGTAAGTGCGCCTAATTTTTTTGCACTGCAGCGTCAAATTATGCTGCATTGCAGAATTTTCACCTGATGGCCGTCAATTTCGGATGACTCATCTGCTCACCGGTGCCTTTATCAGGACAACGGCAGGCAACGTCGCCCACCGTAGGAATTCGCCCGATGTCTTGGGCAAAACTTCTGAGCAAAGCCGCTCGACCAACCGCCTTCTCCTTCCGGCGGTGTGTGTCGGCGGCTTTTTTTTGGCCCGAACGTTGCTCGGGTCGCCACCCAGCCCGGTTTGGGCCGGACCGAAAGGAACAAAGATGAAAAAACTCATTCTGAGTCTTGTTGCGACGACAGCCCTAGTTGCGCCGGCCACCGCAGAAATGCTGGAGCTGGAAAAGGACGAGCTGACCTTCGGCTTCATCAAGCTGACCGACATGGCGCCGCTGGCCGTAGCCTATGAGCAGGGGTATTTCCTGGACGAGGGCCTGTTCGTGACGCTCGAGGCGCAGGCCAACTGGAAGGTTCTGCTGGACGGCGTGATCGGCGGCCAACTGGACGGCGCGCATATGCTGGCCGGTCAACCGCTGGCAGCGACCATCGGCTATGGAACCGAGGCGCATATCATCACGCCTTTCTCGATGGACCTGAACGGCAACGGCATCACGGTATCCAACGAGGTCTGGGCGGAGATGAAACCCAACATCCCGGTAATGGACGATGGCCGCCCGCAGCACCCGATCAGCGCCGAGGCACTGGCTCCGGTGGTCGAGAAGTACAAGGCCGAGGGCAAGCCCTTCAACATGGGCATGGTGT
The DNA here is from genome assembly GCF_056538625.1 of Ruegeria sp. BF8. Taxonomy (NCBI): domain Bacteria; kingdom Pseudomonadati; phylum Pseudomonadota; class Alphaproteobacteria; order Rhodobacterales; family Roseobacteraceae; genus Ruegeria; species Ruegeria sp. BF8. Next base: position 102,045 of record NZ_JBQFTL010000005.1, read on the forward strand.
TCCCGGTTTCGACCCACAATTACGAACTGCGCTACTGGCTGGCCGCCGGAGGCCTGAACCCGGGTTACTACAGCCCTGAAAACGTGACCGGTCAGATCGGCGCGGACGTGTTCCTGTCGGTCACCCCGCCGCCGCAGATGCCCGCCACGCTCGAGGCCGGCACGATCCATGGCTATTGCGTGGGCGAGCCGTGGAACCAGCAGGCGGTGTTCAAGGGCATCGGCGTTCCAGTCATCACCGACTACGAGCTGTGGAAGAACAACCCCGAAAAGGTATTCGGCATCACCGCCGAATTCGCCGAGGAATACCCCAACACCACCTTGGCCGTGACCAAGGCGCTGATCCGTGCGGCGATGTGGCTGGACGAGAACGACAACGCCAACCGTCCCGAGGCGGTCGAGATCCTCAGCCGCCCGGAATATGTGGGGGCCGATTACGAAGTGATCGCCAACTCGATGACCGGTACGTTCGAATACGAAAAGGGCGACAAGCGCGAGGTGCCCGATTTCAACGTGTTCTTCCGCTACAACGCGACCTATCCGTTCTATTCCGACGCGGTCTGGTACCTGACCCAGATGCGCCGCTGGGGGCAGATCCCCGAAGCCAAGGCAGACAGCTGGTATGACGAGGTCGCCAAGTCGGTCTACAAGCCCGAGATCTATCTGCAGGCCGCGCGCCTTCTGGTCGAAGAAGGCCTGGCGGACGAGGCTGATTTCCCTTGGGACAGCGACGGCTACAAGGCGCCTACTCCGGCCGAGGACATCATCGACGGCATTCTCTTCGATGGCCGCGCGCCGAACGCCTATCTCGAAAGCCTGCCGATCGGCCTGAAGGGCGACCAGAAGGTCGTCGGGACCGAAGTTCAAGGCTGACCCCGAACCGCCCTGCCCGGCTGCGGTCGGGCAGGGCCCCTGAAACGCCCCGCCATCGCAAGGACGCATCAGATGACAACGGTCGATCCGGAATTCAACGCAGACGCCGCACGGGACGCGCGCCGCGCCCGTCTTTTCACCCGCATCAACGCCGCCGACAAATGGTTCCAGGTGCTGGGCCTCAGCTGGGCCACGCCGGTTCTGAAGGCCGCCGCCGGCGACAATCCCCGCGCCCAGATGGCCGAGATCTGGCGGCTGCTGATCGTACCGATCCTGTCGATTTGCGCCTTCCTGCTGCTGTGGGCGACGCTGGCCCCCAAGGTACAGACCTCGCTTGGGGCGGTGCCCGGCCCGGCGCAGGTCTGGGAGGAAATGGTCAACCTGAATCAGGACGCTCAGGCCAAGGCCGCCAAACGCGCCAAGTTCGAGGCGATGGTCGAAAAGCGGAACCAGAAGCTAATCGAGGCCGGCCGCGCAGACGAGGTCAAGCAGGTCGCCTATACCGGCGCGCCGTCTTACTACCAGCAGATCTGGACCTCGATCAAAACCGTGTTCTTCGGGTTCCTGATCGCCACGGTCGTGGCGGTGCCGCTGGGCATCGCGGCGGGGCTGTCGCCCACCGCAAACGCGGCGCTGAACCCGCTGATCCAGGTGTTCAAACCGGTATCGCCGCTGGCCTGGCTGCCGATCGTGACGATGATCGTCTCGGCCGTCTATGTCACCAATGACGGCTGGTTCGCGAAATCCTTCCTGATCTCGGCCATCACGGTGACGCTGTGTTCGCTGTGGCCCACGCTGATCAACACCTCGTTGGGCGTGGCCTCGATCGACAAGGATCTGGTGAACGTGTCCAAGGTTCTGAAGATGAACACCTGGACCAAGATCACCAAGCTGGTGCTGCCCTCGGCGCTGCCGCTGATCTTCACCGGCCTACGCCTGTCGCTGGGCGTGGGCTGGATGGTTCTGATCGCGGCCGAGATGTTGGCGCAGAACCCGGGCCTGGGCAAATTCGTCTGGGACGAGTTCCAGAACGGCTCGTCCAGCTCGCTGGCCCGGATCATGGTGGCAGTCTTCACCATCGGCATCATCGGCTTCCTGCTGGACCGGGTGATGTACGCGCTGCAGTCCCTGTTTACCTTTACCAACAACCGGTGAGCGTGATGAGCATCCTCAGCTTCGAAAACGTCTCGAAATCTTTCGGCGAAGGCACCGGGCGCACCGATGTTCTGAACGGCATCGACCTGCAGGTGCAGGAGGGCGAGTTCCTGGTGATCCTGGGCTTTTCCGGCACCGGCAAGACCACGCTGATCAACCTGATGGCCGGGCTGGACATGCCCAGCCGCGGGCAGGTCACCTTCAAGGGCGCGCCTATCAAGGGGCCGGGGCCGGAACGCGGCGTGATCTTTCAGAACTACTCGCTGATGCCGTGGCTGACGGTCAGCGGCAATGTCGGACTGGCGGTCGATACGGTCTTTCCGGGCCTGCCCAAGGTCGAGAAGGCCGCGAAGGTGGCCCATTTCGTCAAGATGGTCGGCCTAAGTCACGCGGCGTCGCGCCGGCCGGCCGAATTGTCGGGCGGGATGCGCCAGCGGGTCAACGTAGCCAGAGCGCTGGCCATGAACCCCGAGGTCTTGTTGCTGGACGAGCCGCTGTCGGCACTGGACGCTCTGACCCGCGCCAACCTGGCCGACGAGATCGAGCGCATCTGGGAAGCCGACCGCAAGACCTGCGTGCTGATCACCAATGACGTGGACGAGGCGATCATTCTGGCCGACCGGATCATCGCCCTGAACCCCGACGGCACGCTGGGGCAGGAGTTCCGCGTCTCGATCCCGCGCCCGCGCGACCGGGCGGCGATGAACACCGATGAAACCTTCAAGCGCCTGCGCGCCGAGGTCACCAAATACCTGATGGATGTGGGGATCGAGGCCAAGGTCGAAGGCACCCGCATCCTGCCCGAGGTCACGCCGATCCACGGCGTGCCCACCGCCGTGACCGAGGCGCAGAAGGGCATGATCGACAGCCGGTTCCTGGATTTCTCGCAACTGCACAAGGTCTATCCCACGCCCAAGGGGCCGCTGACCGTGGTCGAGGACTTCGATCTGAAGATCGACAAGGGCGAGTTCATCTCGCTGATCGGCCATTCGGGCTGCGGCAAATCCACGGTGCTGACCATGGCGGCGGGGCTGAACGAGATTTCCAAGGGCGCGATCAAGCTGGATGGCCGCCACGTCGAAGGCGCCGACCCTGAACGCGCGGTGGTGTTCCAGTCACCCAACCTGTTCCCGTGGCTGTCCGCGAAAGAGAACGTGGCGATCGGGGTCGACAAGGTCTATCCGAACGCCAGCCAGGCCGAACGGCAGGACGTGGTGGAATACTACCTGGAACGCGTCGGCCTGGCCGATGCGATGGACAAGCAGGCCAGCGACCTGTCGAACGGCATGAGACAGCGCGTCGGCATCGCCCGCGCCTTTGCCCTGTCGCCCAAGCTGCTGCTGCTGGATGAACCTTTCGGGATGCTCGACAGCCTGACCCGCTGGGAGCTGCAGGAGGTTCTGATGGAGGTCTGGTCGCGCACCAAGGTCACCGCGATCTGCGTCACCCATGACGTGGACGAGGCGATCCTGCTGGCCGACCGGGTGGTGATGATGACCAACGGCCCGCAGGCTACGATCGGCAAGATCACCCGCGTGGACCTGCCGCGCCCGCGCACCCGCAAGGCGTTGCTCGAACATCCCGACTATTACGCCTACCGGCAGGAAGTTCTGGATTTTCTCGAAGAATACGAACACGGCGCCAAGCCGAAATCGCCCGCCCCCAAGGCCATTGCAGCGGAGTGACCCCATGAAACAGAAACTTGTCGTGATCGGTGCCGGGATGGCGTCGGGCCGCGTGCTTGAACATCTGACCGAGACCGCGCCAGATGTGTTCGACATCACGCTTTTCAACGCCGAACCGCGCGGAAACTACAACCGCATCATGCTCAGCCCGGTTCTGTCGGGCGAGAAGACCTATGAGGACATCGTCACCCATGACGGCGACTGGTACGCGCAACGGGGCATCGCCTGCCGCTTTGGCGAGCATGTGGTGAAGATCGACCGCGAGATGAAGGTGGTCGAGGGCGAAAACGGTCATGTGCCCTATGACAAGCTGCTGATCGCCACCGGCTCGGCCCCGTTCATCATTCCGGTTCCGGGCAAGGACCTGCCCGGCGTCATCTCCTATCGCGATCTGGACGACACCAACGCGATGATCGACGCGGCCGCCAAGGGTGGCAACGCGGTGGTGATCGGCGGCGGGCTTCTGGGGCTCGAGGCCGCGGCGGGGCTGGCCGAGCGCGGCATGACCGTTACCGTGGTGCACCTGATGGGCCACCTGATGGAGCGGCAGCTGGACGAAGCCGCCGGATACCTGCTGCGCAAGGATCTGGAACGCCGCGGGATCACCGTGCGGACCCAGGCCTCGACCAAGGCCATTCTGGGCGAGGGTCGCGCCGAGGCGGTGCTGCTGGAAAGCGGCGAGACGCTGCCCGCCGACCTGGTGGTGATGGCCGTCGGCATCCGCCCCGAAACTCGGCTGGCCACCGATGCCGGGCTGGACGTTGCCCGCGGGATCGAGGTGAACGCGCAGATGCAAAGCTCGGACCCGGATGTGATGGCCGTGGGCGAATGCGTCGAATTCGACGGCCACCTGTTCGGCCTGGTGGCGCCGCTTTTCGATCAGGCCAAGGTCGTGGCCAATACCCTGCTGGGCCAGCCGGATGCTTTCGTGGTCAAGGAACTGGCCACCAAGCTGAAGGTCACCGGCTGCGACCTGTTCAGCGCCGGAGACTTCGCCGAGGGCGAGGGACGCGATGACATCGTGTTCCGCGACCCGGCGCGCGGGGTCTACAAGCGGCTGGTGATCGAAGACGACCGCCTGATCGGCGCGGTCATGTATGGCGACACCGCCGATGGCAGCTGGTTCTTCGGCCTGATCAAGGACGGCACCGACATCGACGAGATGCGCGACACGCTGATCTTCGGCCCGGCCTATCAGGGAGGCGACACCGCGGACCCTCGCTCAGCCGTTGCAGCATTGCCGCCTGAGGCGGAGATCTGCGGCTGCAACGGCGTATGCAAGGGCACCATCGTCGAGGCGATCGCCGCCGGGGCCACCGATCTGGCCGCCGTGCGCGCCAGCACCAAGGCCAGCGCATCCTGCGGAACGTGCACGGGTCTGGTCGAACAGGTCCTGCAGGTCACGCTTGGCGATGAGTTCCAGATCCCGGCGGCGCAACCGATCTGCGGGTGCACCGATCTGACCCACGAGGACGTGCGCCGCCTGATCAAGGCGCAAGAGTTGAAAAGCCAGGCCGCCGTCTGGCAGGAGCTGGGCTGGAAAACGCCCAATGGCTGCCATGTCTGCCGGCCGGCGATCAACTATTACCTGCTGGCCGACTGGCCGCTGGAGTATCAGGACGACCCGCAAAGCCGGTTCGTCAACGAACGCAAACACGCCAACATCCAGAAGGACGGCACCTTCAGCGTCGTGCCCCGCATGTGGGGCGGCATCACCAACCCGGCCGAGCTGCGCGCCATCGCCGACGCAGCCGAGAAATACGACGTGCCCACCGTCAAGGTCACCGGCGGTCAGCGCATCGACCTGCTGGGCGTCAAGGGCGAGGACCTGCCCGCCATCTGGGCCGATCTGAACCGGGCCGGTCTGGTCTCGGGGCACGCCTATTCCAAGGGTCTGCGCACGGTCAAAACCTGTGTCGGCACCGATCACTGCCGCTTCGGAACCCAGGACAGCACCGGCCTTGGCATCAAGCTGGAACAGATCCTGTGGGGATCGTGGACACCGCACAAGCTCAAGCTGGCGGTTTCGGGCTGCCCCCGCAACTGTGCCGAGGCGACCTGCAAAGATATCGGCATGGTCTGCGTGGACTCGGGCTATCAGATCGGCATCGGCGGGGCGGCCGGGATGGACGTCAAGGAAACCGAACTGCTGTGCCAGGTCCCGACCGAGGACGAGGCGATCGAGGTGGTGATGGCCGTCACCCAGGCCTATCGCGAGGGCGGCAAGTATCTGGACCGGCTGTACAAATGGCTGGCCAAGGTCGGCATGGACTGGGTCAGGGCCAATGTGGTCGACGACCTCGAAAACAGGCGGGCATTGGTCGCGCGGTTCGAACTGTCGCAAAGCATCTATCGCAAGGACCCCTGGGCCGAGCATGTGCGTGACAAGGCGCCGAGCTATGCCCCGATTGCAGATTTCACCCTGGAGGCCGCGGAATGAACTGGATCGACATCGGACATATCGACGACGTGCCGCTGCGTGGCGCGCGTCTGGTGAAAACCCGTCTTGGCTGCATCGCCATCTTCCGCACGGCCGAGGCCGAACTGTTCGCGGCCAGCAATGCCTGCCCCCACAAGGGTGGCCCGCTGTCCGAAGGCATCGTGCATGGCCAGTCGGTGACCTGTCCGTTGCACAATTGGGTGTTCGACCTGAATACGGGCGAGGCCCAAGGCGCGGATGAGGGCCGGATCACCACCTATCCGGTTCGGCTGGAGGGCGGGCGCATCCTGCTGGACGCCCGCGCCGTCACCGAACGGAGCGCCGCGTGATGGACGGCTCGAACCTGCCCGAGGTGCGATCCACCTGCGCTTATTGCGGCGTGGGCTGCGGCGTGCTGCTGCGCCCGGACGGGGCCGGCGGTCTGACCGTGCGGGGCGACCCGGACCACCCGGCGAATTTCGGACGGTTGTGTTCCAAGGGTACCGCGCTCGGTGACACGGTCGGGCTGGGCCACCGCCTGCTGGCCCCGCGCGCCTTTGGCCGGGACGTGGGCTGGGACGACGCGCTGCAGTTGGTGGCCGACCGGTTCCGCGAAACGATCGCGGCGCATGGTCCCGACAGCGTGGCCTTCTATGTCTCAGGGCAGTTGCTGACCGAGGATTACTATGTGACCAACAAGCTGATGAAGGGCTTCATCGGATCGGCCAATATCGACACCAATTCGCGGCTGTGCATGGCCTCGACCGTGGCCGGGCACAAGCGGGCCTTTGGCACCGACACCGTGCCCGGCACCTACGAGGATCTGGACCAGGCCGATCTGGTGGTGCTGGTCGGGTCGAACCTGGCGTGGTGCCACCCGGTTCTGTACCAGCGCGTTCTGGCGGCACGGCAGGCGCGCGGCACCCGGATCGTGGTGATCGACCCGCGCCGCACCGCCAGCTGCGATCAGGCCGATCTGCATCTGGCGCTGAATCCGGGCAGCGACGTGGCGCTGTTCAACGGGCTGCTGACCGAGATTCATCGGCGCGGGGCCGTGGACCCGGACTTCGTGAGGCTAACCTCGGGTCTGGAAGCCGCACTGGAAACGGCCGGAAACGACCAGATCTCGGAAACCGGCCTGACTGCCGAAAAACTCGCCGCATTTTTCGATCTATGGATCAATACCCCGCGCGTCGTGACGGTCTTCAGCCAGGGAGTGAACCAATCCTCCAGCGGGACCGACAAAGTCAACGCCATTCTGAACTGCCATCTGGCCACCGGTCGGATCGGACGGCCGGGAATGGGCCCGTTCTCGGTCACCGGCCAACCCAACGCGATGGGTGGGCGCGAAGTGGGTGGTCTGGCCAACACGCTGGCTTGCCATCTGGACATCGAAAACGCCGATCATCGCGCCGCGGTTCAGGCGTATTGGCAGGCGCCTGCAATACCGCAGTCTCCGGGGCTGAAGGCCGTGGACATGTTCCGTGCGGTCGAAGATGGGCAGATCAAAGCCCTTTGGATCATCCACACCAACCCGGCGGCAACCATGCCCGAAGCTGACAGGGTCAGCCGCGCAATCGCCGCCTGCTCGTTCACGGTCGTCAGTGATCTGACGTTGAATACCGATACGGCGCGTCTGGCCGACGTTGTGTTGCCGGCCGCTGGGTGGGCCGAAAAGAACGGAACTGTCACGAATTCGGACCGAACCATCAGCCGGCAACGCGCCGTTTTGCAGTCACCGGGCCAAGCGCGCCCGGATTGGGACATCCTGGCCGAAGTTGGCCGCCGCATGGGATGGAAAACCGCGTTCGACTACGCTTCACCGGCCGAGATATTCCGGGAATACGCCGCAATGTCCCAAATCGCCGCGCAGTTCGGGAAAGACTTCGACATTTCGGGCTTCTCCGAAATTGACGAGGCGGGCTATGCCGAATTGGAACCCACCCGCTGGCCATTGGGTCGCAAGGGTGCAGGTGGGAGATTTTTTGGTGACGGACACTTCTTTCACTCCGACAGGAAGGCCCGGATCGTTCCCGTTGCTCATCGGCGTCCGGCAGCCCGACCCGGACAGCAATATCCCTTTGTGATGAACACCGGACGCACACGGGATCAATGGCACACCATGACCCGGACCGGTCTTTCAGCCCGCCTGTCCGCCCATCTGGCCGAGCCGTTTGTGGACATTCATCCCCAGGACGCCGCCCGCGAGGGGATATCCAGCGCAGATCTTGTCGAGGTCACCAGTCCCACTGGGCGTGGTATTTTTCGCGCGCGCATCACCCAAGATGTTCGCATCGGTCACGTCTTTGCCCCCATCCATTGGACTGCGGAAACGGCGCCTTCGGGCCGGGTGGACATTCTGGTTCCCGGCACCACTGATCCGATCTCCGGACAACCCGAAAGCAAGGCCACACCCGTTTCGATCTCGGTCATGCAGGCGGCGTGGTACGCCTTTGCAGTCTCCAGGAACCCCCTGACCCCCTCGGTCTCTTACCGGGCGACGGTCCGAACGGACAACGGTTACAGGACAGAGCTGGCTGATCATGCCCGGATACTGAATTGGGAAAAAACCGCCCGCGAATGGTTTGCGCTGACCGATGCGGACGCGGTCACGGCAGGTGACCCCGCCCGCGGTTCATTTCGCATTGCGTTGTCGCAGAACGGATGCCTGCAAGCGGCACTGTTCGTGTCGCCGCGCCCGCTGCCCCTGATGCGGGACTATCTTGCGTCGATGCCGGACATACCACCCGCACAGTTTCTGACCGGCCGCGCACCCGCAGATGCCAAGGACACCGGACCAATCATCTGCGCCTGTTTTGGCGTCGGGTTGAAGACGATCGTTGACGCGATCTCGTGCGGGCAAGCGATCAGTGTCGACGCTATCGGCGCGGCGTTGAACGCCGGAACAAATTGCGGGTCTTGCCGGCCTGAATTGGGTGCCCTGATCGACCGGTATGCCCCGGATGCCGCCGACAACCTAAGCCGTCAATTGCAGGGAGGCGTCGCCTAACCCTGTCGCATTTCTGTTGACAGGTGATCCCGCTATGGGCAGCATTTTTCCATCGGATCGACAACCAGAGTGATCAAGCCGTGATTGACTGCACCAAAGCTACCCAAGGCCGCCGGGCAACCGGTTGCAACCTCGTCGTCTGACGAGGGACGGGTTTTTTCGCAGTCTTCGGATGCTGAACCAGCAGCCCGAAACGATCTGAAACTTCTGCCCATGGCTTCATTTTATGCACAATCACGCTGGGCTTCGGCTGGCCGTCGATATTGGCGGCACATTTACCGATACCGTTCTGATGGACGGGCAATCCAATATCCTCGCAACGACGAAAACTCCGACGACACCGGACAACCCAACCGTCGGTGCCTTGATTGGTGCAAAGCGCGTTCTGGATGACGCCAATGCCGGTTTCCCGCAGGTTTCCGGGTTCATTCACGGCACCACTCTGGCCACCAATGCCCTGATCGAGCGGCGCGGTGCCTCGGTTGCGACAATAACCACCGACGGGTTTCGGGACATACTCGAGATTGGCTATGAACGTCGTTACAGCCAGTATGACATCAATCTGGTCAAGCCCGACCTGCTGGTCCCACGCGCCCGTGCCTTCACGATCGGCGGGCGAATGGATGCACGTGGTGACGAACTGGCATCGCTGGATGTCGCCGGAATGGACGATCTGGTGCGCCGGATTGCGGATAGCGACGCCCTGGCCGTGGCGGTATGCCTGATGCATTCCTATGCCAACCCAAAGCACGAGCTGGCTCTGCGGGACCAGTTGCTCAGGGCGCTCCCCGACCTGGCCATCTCGCTCTCGCACGAAGTCAGCCCCGAGGCGCGCGAATTTGACCGCCTGTGCACCACCATCGCCAACGCCTATATCCAGCCCCAGATGGCCGGGTACCTGGCCGAGTTCCAATCCCGCTTCGCCGCAGAGGGGCTGACCTGTCCCATTCTCATGATGACGGCCGGCGGCGGTATGACAACATTGGAAACGGCCGCCCGCCTGCCGATCCGGTTGGTCGAATCCGGCCCGGCCGGTGGGGCCATCCTTGCCGCACGGATCGCGGCTGAAACCGGTGCGCGCGCCGTAACCAGCTTTGACATGGGGGGGACGACGGCCAAGCTGTGCCTGATTGATGCTTTCCGCCCGCAGACCGCGCGCAGGTTCGAAATCGCAAGGGCCGCGCGCTTCATCAAAGGCTCAGGCATGCCGGTGCGCGTCCCCGTGATCGAGATGATCGAAATCGGCGCAGGCGGCGGCTCGATTGCCAGGGTCGATCGGCTGGGCCGCCTGCAGGTTGGCCCCGAAAGTGCCGGCGCACAGCCAGGCCCTGCCGCCTTCGGCAATGGCGGCAGGGCGGCGACCGTGACAGACGCCGATGTGGTGCAGGGCCTGATCGAACCCGGCCGGTTTGCCGAAGGCCGACTGACGATTGACACAGCTGCCGCCGAACAGGCCATCACCGTGGAAATCGGGAGCGCGCTGGACCTGCCACCGGACCTGGCCGCACGTGGTCTCAGCGAAATCGTCGACGAAAGCATGGCCGCCGCAGGTCGGATGCACGCGGTCGAGTCCGGAAAAGAGTTGGCAACCCGAGTGATGATCGCCTTTGGCGGCAATGGGCCATTGCACGCAACGCGAGTGGCCCGGCGGTGTCAGGTCGACCAAATCGTGATCCCGAAGAACCCGGGCGTAGGGTCAGCGGTCGGATTTCTGTATGCCCCGGTCGCCTTCGAAATCGTCCGGTCGCGCTATGCCACTCTGGACCAGCCGGATCTCGACGGCCTCAACGCCTTTTTTGACGGAATGACAGCCGAGGCGCTGGCCGTGGTCCGCGCCGGTGCACCCGAAGCCGAGTTGTCGATCCGAAAACAGGCCTTCATGCGGTACCACGGCCAGGGTCATGAGATCGAGATCGCGCTTCCGGATCGGGCACTTGGGCCTGCAGACATCGAAATCCTGCGCCGGGATTTCGAATCCGAGTACAGCCGGTTGTTCCGCCGCGCTGTACCGGGAATGGCGATCGAGATTCTCAACTGGTCGGTCGAGGTGTCGTCACCCGCCCCTGCCCTCAGCCGGGTTCCTGACGTAGCCCAACAGCGCACGGCGCGGCCGTGCGACCATCGACGTATTCTTTGTGATGTCAGCGGGCATTGGTGCGACGCCAGTATCTACGATCGATCCGGTCTTGAACCCGGCGATTGGCTGCGCGGACCGGCGCTGATTGCCGAGCCTCAAACCACCACATTCGTCAGCGCGGATTTTCAGGCCAGCGTCGATGGCGGCGGCAATCTCTGGCTCAACCGGATACAGGAGGACGCCGAATGAACACGACGAATACCCGTCTGCAGGTCATGTGGAACCGGCTGCTAGCGGTGGTCGAAGAACAGGGCCAGGCGCTGATCCGCGCCGCCTTTTCTCCGATCGTTCGTGAATGCGGCGACATATCCGCCGGTATTTTTGATGTACGCGGCCGTATGCTGGCCCAGGCCGTTACCGGAACGCCGGGTCACATCAATACGATGGCCGAAGCGGTTAAGACCCTGTGCGGGCGATACTCCAGCTCCGAAATGAAGCCGGGCGATATTTTTCTGACCAATGATCCTTGGATCGCATCCGGCCATTTGAACGATTTCCTGCTGATGATGCCGGTTTTTCATCGTGGCAATGTGGTTGGGTTTTCGGTCTGCACCTCGCATCTGGTCGACCTCGGCGGTTTGGGCATGGGTCCCGAAGGCTCGGATATCTTTGATGAGGGGCTTCGAATCCCGCCGTGCAAACTGGTCGACCAAGGTCAGTTGAACGCGCTGCTGATGGATATCGTCAAAGCCAACTCGCGCGAGCCCATCGCCAATGAGGGCGACATCTACGCATTGATCGCGTGCTGCGAAACGGGCGCAGCGCGTCTGGCCGACATGATGGTCGAGTTTGGCATCGATACTCTGGACAGCCTGGCCGATTACATCATCGAAACCTCGCGCCGCGGCACGATCGAGGCCATTTCGGCGCTGCCGAATGGCACGTGGCACAATGTGCTGACCGTCGATGGGTACGAGTGCGAGATCGACTTGTGCGCGGCCCTGACCATCGCGGATGACCGGGTTCTGATCGACTTTTCGGGCACATCGGGCCTGTCGCGCAAAGGCATCAACGTGCCGCTCAACTATGCAACGGCCTATACGGTATTTGCCCTGCGCTGCATCATCGGCCCTGACATCCCCAACAATGCAGGCTCTTTGGCGCCATTCCACGTGACGGGACCGGCGGATTGCATCCTGAATGCGCAGCCACCCGCTCCGGTGGCCATGCGCCATACGTTGGGACAGATGACCCCGGATCTGGTCTATGGCTGCCTGTCGCAGGCTCTGCCGGACGCCGTGCCGGCCGAAGGCGCATCGTGCATGTACGACCTGCCTCTGCGCCACGCACCCGAGGCGGTTTCCCGCGGTGGCACGCAGTTTGCTCTGGAATTGGTGTTCAGCGGCGGAACCGGCGCAAGGCCAAGCCTGGATGGCCTGTCGGCGACGGCCTTCCCCTCGGGTGTCTGGGGCAGCCAGATCGAGACAACCGAGGCTGTCGCGCCTGTCCTGATCACACGTCGCGAATTGCGCCAGGACAGCGGTGGCCCCGGTCGCCTCCGCGGCGGATTGGGGCAGAACATCGAAATACGCTCCTCCACCGGCGAGGATTTCATGCTGTTCCTTTCGGTCGAACGCATCGCAAACCCAGCCAAGGGACGGCACGGCGGACTGGCGGGCGCGCCCGGTCGCATCCGTCTCGGCCCCGACGGCCCGGACTTGCCGGGCAAGGGCGAGGTGCGAATTGGCGGCGGCGAAACGCTGATCTTCCAAACTCCGGGCGGCGGCGGATTTGGGCCACCCGATGAAAGGTCACCCTTGGCTGTTCGACAGGATGTGCGGGACGAGCTTGTGAGCGCCCGGGCCGCGCAGCATGTCTATGGGGTAAAGCCATGATCCGTCCCGTTTCCCATGTCGCTGCCATGTCACCTTATGCGTTGGCTCAGCTGGATCCGCCGGCAGGACAGCGCCTTGTTTCGCTGTCGCAGAACGAAAGCCTGCGCCCGCCAAGTCCCTTGGTCGGACAGGCCGTCGCAGAGGCGGCCGCGAACGGGCACCTCTACCCGGACCCGGACTGGACGGCACTGCGTGCGCGACTGGCGGAGCTTCATGGCCTGCCCGAGCAAGGTCTGTTGTGCGGGAACGGGTCGATGGAGCTGATTGCGGGTCTGGCGCTGGCCTTTGCCGGACCAGACGCCGCCGTTCTTGCCCCTGCGAACGCATACCCGTTTTTTCGTACCGTGGCTCAGTTGGCTCGCGCCCGTTTCGACACTGCCGCCGAGGTGGACGGATGCGTATCCGTCGACGCGCTTCTGGCGGCCGTGCAACCGGATACCAGGTTGGTGTTTGTGGCCAATCCCGGCAACCCGACAGGCACCCGTATCTCCCGCCGCGATCTGCTGCGGCTTCGGGAAGGGTTGCGGGACAACACCCTGCTTGTGATCGACGAGGCCTATGGCGAGTTCGCCGATGATCTGAACGAGCCGATGTTCGACCTTGTCGCGCGGGCGGACACGGTCGTTCTTCGAACTCTGTCCAAGGCCTACGGGCTGGCCGGGTTTCGCGTGGGCTGGGGCCTGTTCCCGCCGCAGATCGCCGTCCAGATACGCAAGGTGATGAGCCCAAACAACGTGTCGGTGTGCGGACAGGCGGCTGCCTTGGCCGCTCTGAACGATCAGAGCTACATGCGCGAGACATGTGCCCTCACTGCCGAGCTGCGCGACCGGTTCGCCAATCGCCTTCGGTCCGCCGGGTTCGACGTTCCCAAAAGTCATACCAACTTTCTTCTGATCCGCTTTGCGGACCAATCCACCGCGACCAGAGCCGACAAAGCCCTAAGGGAAAAAGGCATATTCCTGAGACCGCAATCCGGCGCGGGACTGGCCAATTGCCTACGTGCCACCATCGGTCAGACTGCAGACCTCGAACTCATGGCCGCGGTTCTGGAACGTTGGGCCGAGGAGTTTCAGCCATGACGCAGAGAAATTTCCACCCATCCAGAGGCCGGTCCCGTTTCGGTATTCTCGTGCCGTTCACGAACACCAATCTCGAACCCGACATGACGATGCTGCGGCCCGAGGGCGTTTCACTGCACTTTGCCCGAATGGGTGGCTATGATCAGGAAGAAATACCCGATGCTGCCCAAATGCACGGTCTTGGCGCCGCCGATCTGGATGAGCCGCTCAGGCTTTTGCATGGTGTCCGGCCGGATGTCATTCTTTATGGGTGTACCTCGGCAACGCTGACCCATGGCCCGGCCTTCGATCGCGAACTTGCCGACCGTATCAGGACCAGCAGCGGGGCGCAGACCGTTACGGCCGCGGGCGCCTTGGTGCATGCACTGCATACGCTGGAGGCGACACGCATCGGCTTTGCCTCTCCCTATGTCGCGGACATCAATGACTTGGCAATCCGGTTCCTAGCCGAGACTGGCATTTCAACCGTGTCGCGGTCCGAAGTGACAGGCCAGCTGGACAATTACGGCCAAGGCGCCCTGACCCCGCAGGCGGTGTTTGACCTGGGTTTGGCTGCAGACTGCCCCGAGGCCGAGGTGTTGGTTTTGTCCTGTACGGACATGCGCAGCGTGGAAATCATCGACCGGCTTGAAAAAACTGTTGGCAAACCCGTCGTCACTTCAAATCAGGCGATGGCATTTCAGGCAATGCAAATGGCCGGGATCACCACGCCGCCGGCCGGACTTGGCCGGCTGACGCTGAACCTGCAAGACTGAGGTCGAGCGCCAGAATGCGCAGTATTTTCAGCCGAGGCTTTTTGGGGTGTTCAAATCTTAAACGCCCTCAATGCCTTGGATTGCTCGTGCTGGAAATACCCGTTGCGGTCACACAGGTCGTTCAAATCGGATTGCAGTTCCTTGGCCTCTTTCGTTCTGCCTTCCTGCGCCAGAACCTGCACTTCGGCCGACAGCAGCCAGGCGACGAAGGCTTCCATTTCCATGTCCCGCGCCAGTTCGAGACCTCGGTTCAGGACCAGCCGGGCGTCCGGAAGTTCACCCAACACCGACTGCACCCGAGCCAGGGGAGCCGCTGCGAAACAGCACAGAACATCGATTCCAGCATCGTCAGACACGCGCAAGGCGCGGCGCAACGCAATGGCGGCGTCAGCCGGTTCATTTCGCTGCCAGCACCAGATCCCCCGCGCGATCAGCGCAAAACTCAGGTCATAGGCCTTGCCGGTTTCTTCGGCGATCGACAGCACCTCGCGGATACCTGCATCCGCTTCGTCAAACCGATGCATCATGCTGTTGGCGTTGGCACGGGTCGCAAGCCCAAGCACCGAAATCGACCCGGTGGTGCCCGCTTCGGCCACACGGAACACCGTCTGGAACAGATCCGCATGTTGATCGATCGCCGACCGTGCGGCCGCGAAGTTGCCGTGAAACCACGCAGCCTGGGCCAGCGCAAAGGCCGCGTTTGCCTGCAGGCGCGGATCTTCGGCGTCGGTTGCGGTTCGCAGCGCGCGCTCAGACACCTCCATTGCTTGCCGCACATCCGCCAAGATCGTCAGCATGATCGCCTGGTCGACCTGAAACGCAACGCGCGCGGATGTGTCCCCCAACGCGTCGGACAAGGCTTCCGCCTCGCGTGAGATGGTCAGGATGCGGTTGAAGTTGCCGCTGGCGACCAGCGAAACGCGCAGACCGCGTCGGGCGCGTAGCCCGAGGTCAACAGCCACCTGGGTACCGGTCCGCTTTTGAACTTGGTCGATGCACCGCAGGGCGTTTTCGAAATATGAGACGGCGGCCTCGAATGAAAACAGCTTGATCGACATCTCGCCGCACCGCGTATAAGCCTCGGCAGCCTCCAGCCATAACTCGCCTTTGTCCGCGTGACGGGCGATGGACTGTCCCACGTCCAGATCGTCGGATGTGCCGCGGCTCAGCAGAGTTTCATAGATCGCACGGTGCAGCCTTGCGCGGCGCTGGCGTGGAATACTGCGATACCCGACCTTCTGCACCAACGCATGACTGAACCGCAGCTGTTGGCCGTCCTGAGATTCCGGCAGTTCAAGAAAACCGCGTTCCACCAAGGTCGAAATCTGGGCTTTGGCGTCGAAGCCCAGCCGTTGAAGCGTGTCGGCGAGAACGCCCCACGTCCACTGCAACCCGCCGACGGCAACCAGCTGCAGAGCTTTGCGGTCCTCGCTTTGCAGGGCATCAATCCGGGAGGCGATCAACGGTTGAACCCGGGCGGGGATCTCGATGTCGCCCAGGCTGTCCATCGCTCCGTCCTTGAACCCGGCTTGCGACATGCGGTCCCGCATGTGGTGGGCAAATTCTTCAACGAAAAGCGGTGTGCGGCCGCTCATGGCTTCGATGTATGAGCCCAACTGACCATCGATGTCGCTCTGGCCCAGCAAGCGCGTGATCAGGTCCTTGCAGGCCGCCTCGCCCAGCGGGGCGACCGGAACGACCTTGAGCAAGCCCATCGGGTCGTTCGTGAACAGGTTCGCGTTGCGCGATGTCAGGAGGATCAGAACATTCGTTCCCCGCACCTGCCCCAGCAGGTTGTCGATGACGTCCAGAGTCCCCTGGTCGGCCCAATGCAAATCCTCGAACAACAGAAGCAGGGGCTTGTCCTGCTTCATCGACAGAACCAGCCGCGACAGCATCTGGTTCAATTGCCTCCGTCGGCGAGACGGATCTACAGCCGAAAGCGCCGGTTCCGTTTGGAAACGGCTGAACAGTGAATACAGGGCCGATCGGGTATGCGCATCCAGGAACTTGGTCCCGCCCAGAACCTCGGACAGCTTTTGGTCCAGTTCGGCATCGGATTTGGTGTCCGACA
This sequence comes from Ruegeria sp. BF8, assembly GCF_056538625.1. Lineage (NCBI taxonomy): Bacteria > Pseudomonadati > Pseudomonadota > Alphaproteobacteria > Rhodobacterales > Roseobacteraceae > Ruegeria > Ruegeria sp. BF8. The sequence goes on from NZ_JBQFTL010000005.1 coordinate 119,066, forward strand.
GTCCCAAACGGGCATTGATCACGCGGGTGATCGGCAGATACGCAGCTTCCTGATCCAGCGAAAAGCAGTTGAACTCCAGAACCTGATGCGCGCCCAGGGGCCAGTTCTCGACCAGCTCATGCAGCAGCCTGGATTTGCCGACGCCAGCCGCCCCCAACAACAGAACCGAGTTTCCTTTGCCGTCACGCGCCTGGTTCCACGCCGCAACAAGCTCGGCCAGTTCCCTTTCGCGCCCGACAAATGGCGAACGTTCGCGGCGCGCCCGCGCCATCCAGCGCGACACCTGTTCTTTGCGGCCGGTGATTTCGAACAGCTTGATCGGACCCGCACCCCCATCCAGCTCGAGATCGCCCACATGGGTATGGTCGAAAAGATCACCGGCATTCTCCAAAACCTGACCGGAAACCGTGACCACGTTCTTTCTGGCGGCGGCCTCGATCTTGCTGGCGATGTTCATGACCGGTCCTAGAAAGGCCTGCTCTTCCCCGAGGGTGTGTTGCAACTGGCCCACCAGTAGTTCGCCGGAATGAACGCCAACCCGCACATCCAACTGCCGATCGTCCAGCTTGCCGATGCGGTCGATGATCCGCTGGGCGCTGGCTATTGCCTTGACCGCGTGATCCTCATCCGCGTTCGGTGATCCAAAAACCGCGAGCGCGCCATCGCCGGTGAACAACGTCGTTGCGCCAAACTTTTCGCAGATCGACATGATCAGTTCGATGGCAGGGCCCAGATGGCTGACGGCGTCTTCGGGATCCAAACTGCCGATCATCATGGTCGAACGAACAATGTCGGCGAACAGAACCGTGCACATTCTGCGCTCGGTCGGTTCGATCTGGACCTGTTTCCTCATGTTCAAACGCCCCCCGACTGCCCGAGTTCAGTATGTCTCTGATCCCGACCTTTTTCCAGACACCACGCAAGGGTGGCGCGGACCATCCACGGCATTGATATTGAGTAAAAAAACTATTAACAATTGGCCTTGTATTGCGAAAGGAACAATTATGAGTGACCACCATACTCGGGGTTTGACCCTGGAAGATGTTCAGCAGATCATTGGCCGCGGCATCCTTGACGAGGCCTTTCGAAAAGAATTCATCGACAACCCCGAAGGCGTAGTAAACCGCTTGGGAATCTCGCTCGATCAGGATGGCGAGGCGCGCAAGCTGTTGGCCGCGATTGGGAACGTCTTTTCCGGTGAATCCGACCTGAAGTCGGCGATGCAAGACATCAAGAATGCCTACGAAGATACGTCCGACGGTGTGATCCGGCCCCGCTGCGCGTAACTTCGCATGAGCGAAAGCGCGGTCGTCTCCAGTCAGGACCAAGGCGCAGCTCTGCATAAGCTGTGTCTGGTGTCCATGCCGTTTTCTTCGCTGCAACATCCCGGGCTTGGGATGTCTCTTCTTGCGCAGCTGGCGCGGGACAACGACTTTGCGACGACCGAGAAGTACTTCAGCTTCGACTATGCCGAGGCGATCGGCCTCGATGAGTATTTCATGCTGTCTGATGGCCGCTGCTATCAGGCGCTGCTGGGTGAATGGATATTCAGCGATCTTATCTACCCGCGCAGCGATCTGGACGCGATGGACTACCTGACCACGGTGCTTGGTGACTATGTATCCGGAGTCGAGTGGCTGGCGTTCATGCAAAACGCCATCGCAGCCCGAAAGCAAGCCGGAGCGTTTGTCGAACGTTGCGCCGATGCGGTGATGGAACAGAACCCGACCGTGATCGGGATTACGTCGTCGTTCCAACAGGTCATGGCCTCGATCGCACTGGCCCGGGCTGTGCGGAAACGGTCAGCCGACGTGATCATAGTGATGGGCGGCGCTAATTGCGAGGGGCCGCTCGGGCGCGCGCTTATACAGGCACATCCTGAACTGGACGCGGTTTGCATTGGCGAAGGCGACCATGCCTTTCCCGAGTTTCTGAAAGCCTTGGGGCCAAGCAGACCCTTGCCCGTGGTCGAGGGGTTTCTGAACCGGAGCCAATTGGATAACCCGCTGGAGGAGTCTCGACCGCGCCTGACCACGGATCTGGACAAGCTGCCCATACCGGACTTCAACGCCTTCTTTGATCAATTTCAAAACACTGCGGGACTATCAGAGCGCCTTGTGCCATCTGCTACGATCGAAACATCGCGTGGCTGCTGGTGGGGAGCGAAACACCATTGCACTTTCTGCGGATTGAACGGTCAATCGATGACCTACCGGAGCAAGTCAGCCGAGCGGGCTTATGCCGAATTCTGCACGCTTGCCGATCTCTATGGCCCGGATCTTGTCGTGGTCGACAACATTCTGGATCACCGCTACCTCAAAACCCTGATCCCGAAACTTGCGCAGGACACGAGACCATTCCTGATGCATTACGAGGTAAAATCAAACCTCTCGCCGACCGTGATCGCCCGTCTGGCCGACGCCGGCGTTCGAAAGATCCAGCCGGGGATCGAGACCTTCGATACTCCGACCCTTGCGCATATGAGGAAAGGGGTCAGCGGAATTCAGAACATCCAGACGCTGAAGCTGTGTGCCGAGGCCGGAGTTTTTGTCGAGTGGTGTTTCCTCTACGGGTTTCCCGGTGAAAGCCCCGAGGCCTTCGAACGGATGGCAAAGCTTATTCCGCTGCTGCATCACCTGCAACCACCCGGCTCGATTGGCCCGGTGCGAGCGGACCGGTTCAGCCCGTATTTTGAACACCCCGAGGCATTTGGGGTCGAGGTCGAACCAGCGAAGCCGTATTCCTTCATATTCGACCTGCCGCCCGAAGAAGTCTGGAATTTCGCCTACCATTTCGACATCGTCGACAACGGTCCAAGCCCGCCAGCGCAGCGCGCGGCGTCGACGCTGGATGCTCTTTCTGCATGGCAAAGCGAGGCCGGTACTTCAGCCCTCTACGTCGAGGGCAACACGGTGATCGACCGGCGAGCGTCAGGCAAACGCGTTGTTCACCAATTGGACGATGCGGCTCGGGCCATCCTTGACCTGAGCCCAGTGATCATCGGCAGGGCGCTTCTTGGTGATCAGGTATCCGACTTGTACGGGGTGGACGCTTTTGACTCTGCGATGGACCGCCTTGAGAAGCTTGGGCTGATTTATGTCGAGGACAAATCCGTGCTGTCCCTGGCCCTCAGATCGCCTGGCTTCCAGCGGGCGCCGACCTGGTCCGAGATCCGCAATGAGCCAGAACGTGCTTTCGCCGCTCAATTTCCAGCAACATTCACAAGTGCACAGGTAGCGGGACCACAACCCGCGGAATGAGATCGGACCCGGAGCCTATGAATTCCCCGGATCCTACCAATACTTAAAGAGCGACCCTGAACAATCCGGTCAGGTTTTCCTCGGTCAACTCGATTGGGTTGCCACCGCACGAGGGGTCGATGATCGCACCCTTGACCAGCTCCGGGATTGCATCTTCGGTCACGCCCAGATCAGACAGCTTGCGCGGGATACCCAGCGAGTCGTTGAACTCCTGCACGAAGGCCCGGAACCCGTCGAACCCGCCCGAAATGCCCAGATAGGCTGAGGCTGCTTCGAACCGGTCGGCGATTACAGACGCATTGAACTCCAGAACCGCAGGCATGCAGACCGCGTTGGTGGTGCCGTGATGGGTGTTGAACACCGCGCCGATCGGGTGGCTCATGGCGTGGATCGCGCCCAGCCCCTTCTGGAAAGCCGTTGCACCCATGGCGGCCGCGCTCATCATCTGGGCGCGGGCGTCGATGTCGGTGCCGTCCGCATAGGCGCGCGGCAGGTACTCCTTGACCAGCCGCATCCCTTCCAGCGCGATGCCCTGGCTCATCGGGTGGTAATGCGGGCTGGAATAGGCCTCGACACAATGCGCGAACGCATCCAGTCCGGTCCCGGCGGTGATGAATTTCGGCATGCCCACGGTCAGTTCAGGGTCGCAGATCACCACGGTCGGCAGCACCTTGGGGTGGAAGATGATCTTCTTGGCATGGGTTTCCGAATTGGTGATGACGCTGGCGCGGCCGACTTCCGAGCCGGTGCCGGCCGTCGTCGGCACCGCGATGATCGGCGCGATCGCCTCGGCATCCGCGCGGGTCCACCAGTCGCCAATGTCCTCGAAATCCCAGACGGGCCGGCTCTGACCGGCCATGAAGGCAACCATCTTGCCCAGATCCAGCCCCGAACCACCGCCAAACGCGATCACACCGTCATGTTCACCCGCCTTGTAGGCGGCCACACCGGCCTCGAGGTTCTTTTCGTTCGGGTTTGGGTCCACGTCGCTGAACAGACCCCGGGCCAACCCGGCGGCTTCGAGAATGTCCAGCGTCGCGGCGGTGATCGGCAGATCGGCAAGGCCGCGGTCGGTCACCAGCAGCGGGCGTTTGATCCCCGCCGCCGCGCAGGCCGCGGGCAGTTCCTTGATGCGGCCCGCGCCGAATTTGATCGTGGTCGGATAGGACCAGTTTCCAACAAGACTCATGTCAGTTTTCCTTGTGTCTAAGGCCTGCCCCGGCGAGGGGGTCGGTCCGGGGCAGGCAAATCGTCCTCAGCCCGTCACCTTCTTCAGGTGGTAGGAATTGGGACGTGTCAGGTTGTGATATCCGATGATCGACAGGCCCCCGCCGCGGCCGGTATTCTTGCACCCGGTCCAGCACAGACCCGGGTCCAGATAGTCGGCCCGGTTCATGAATACGGTTCCGGTCTCGATCCGGTCGCCGATGCGTTCGGCCCGCGCCACATCGCGCGTCCACAGCGAGGCGGTCAGGCCGAACTCGCTGTCATTCATCCGGGCGATGGCCTCGTCATCCGAGGAGACCTTCATGATCCCTACGACCGGGCCAAAGCTTTCGTCGCGCATCACGCGCATGTCGTGGGTGACGTTGGTCAGGATCTGCGGCGTGAGATAGGCGCCGCCGTCATCCTCGGCAAAGGTCTCGATATGCGCCACGGCACCGGCGGCCACGGCCTCGGCGATCTGCGCGCGCACCTCGTCGGCAAAACGCACGTTGGCCATCGGCCCCAGCGTCGTCTCCGGATCCAGCGGATTGCCCAGCTTGTAACCCTTGACGATCTCGACCGCCTTGGCGACGAAATCGTCATACAGGCTCTCATGCACATAGATCCGCTCGATCCCGCAGCAGCACTGGCCCGAGTTGAACATGGCCCCGTCGATCAGCGTCTCGACCGCCGCATCCAGATCGGCGTCATCCATGACATAGCCCGGGTCCTTGCCCCCCAACTCGGTGCTGACGGGGGTAAAGGTTCCGGCCGCGGCCCGTTCCATCGCCTGCCCTCCGGCGACCGAGCCGGTGAAGTTCACGAAATCGAACGCCTTGCCTGCAATCAGATCGTTGGTCACGTCGTGGCTCAGGAACAGGTTCTGGAACACGTCCTCGGGCACGCCAGCCGAGTGAAAGGCCCGCGCCATGCGCTCGCCCACCAACAGGGTCTGCGTGGCATGTTTCAGCACAACCGTATTGCCCGCGATCAAGGCCGGCGCCACAGTGTTGATCGCCGTCATGTACGGATAGTTCCAGGGCGCCACGACGAACACCACTCCATGCGGAACGCGTTTGATGTAACGCTTGAACGTCTCGTCCTCGCCCACGGCAATATCAGCCAGCGCATCGCGCGCAATGCCCGCCATATAGGTCGCGCGTTCGCTGAAACCGCCGAACTCGCCGCCATAACGCACCGGCCGCCCCATCATCCGGGCCAGTTCCGGCACGATCTCGTCGTTCATCGCACCCACGGCGGCAACGCCGGCCATCACCAGATCGATGCGCTCCTGCAGGGGCCGCGCTGCCCAATCCGCCTGCGCCGCCCGCGCCTGGCCCGCTGCGGCAAATGCCGCGTCACGATCCAGCGTGTTCCGCTCGGCAAACACCGATCCGTCGATCGGCGAGATACATTTCAACACCTGACCCATTGGTCACTCCATCCTCAAGCAAAGCAGACCCGCTGCTTCATCTGGCCAAAAATATCCCGGGGAGCGTGAGGGGCTGGCCCCTCACATCCGCCCTCTACGCCCGCTCGAACCCGCGGGCAATCTCCCAATCGGTCACCACGCGCTCGAATTCCTCGATCTCGACCTCGGCGGCGCGTACATAGTGATCCACCACGTCATTGCCCATGGCCGCCCTCAGCATGGACGACCCATGCAACGCATCCCGCGCCGCGTGCAGGTTGCCCGGAATCATGCCCGTATCCCCCTGATAGACATCGCCCTTGGTCGGCGGCTGCATCTCCAGCCCCTCCTCGATGCCCGCAATCCCTGCGGCCAGCATGCCCGCGATGGCCAGATAGGGGTTCATGTCCGAACCCGGAATCCGACATTCCACCCGCACCGCCTTGGTGCCATCGCCACACAGCCGGAACCCCGCGGTGCGGTTGTCCACCGACCAGATGATGCGCGTCGGCGCGAATGTGCCCTTCATGAACCGCTTGTAGCTGTTGATGTAGGGTGCCATGAAACAGGTATAGTCGGGCGCGTATTTCAGCAGGCCCGCCATGTAGTTTTTCATCAGGTCCGACATGCCCAGCGGATCGGCCTTGTCAAAAAATGCCGGTTGCCCGTCCGCCCACAGCGACTGATGCACATGCGACGAACTCCCGACCCTGTCATGATGCCATTTCGGCAGGAAGGTCGCCGCATGGCCGTGTTGCCACGCGATCTCCTTGACCGCGTTCTTGGCGATCGAATGATACTCGGCCGTCTGCATGGCCGGGGCGTATTTGATGTTCAGTTCTTCCTGCCCGGCCTCGGCCTCGCCCTTGGAGTTTTCGACCGGAATGCCCGCATTCCAAAGGTGATTGCGGATCGGCCGCATCACATGCTCTTCTTTGGTGGTCTGAAGGATGTGGTAATCCTCGTTGTAGCCCGAGATCGGTTCCAGATCGCGGAAACCCTCCTTGCGGATCTGGTCAAAGCTCTTCTCAAAGAGGAAAAACTCCAGCTCGGTGGCGCACATCGCGTCATAGCCCATGGCCTTCAGCCGGTTGACCTGCTTCTTTAAAATAGACCGAGGCGCGTGTGGAACCTCTTCATGCGTGTGGTGATCCAGCACGTCGCACATCACCATCACCGTGCCCTCCAGCCACGGCACCGGGCGCAGAGTGCTGAGGTCGGGCTTCATGACATAGTCGCCATAGCCGCGCTCCCAGCTGGTCGAGGCATAGCCGTCCGGCGTCGCCATCTCGAGATCGGTGGCCAGCAGGTAGTTGCAGCAATGGGTTTCTTCCCAGGCCCCGGCCACGAAATGACCCGCGTGGAATCGTTTGCCCATCAAGCGGCCCTGCATGTCCACCATGCAGACCAGAACAGTATCGACCGAGCCTTCGGCAACTTGGGTCTTGAGCGTGTCGAAGTTGAGCATGAGCCACCTATTTCTGCGCCGGCGCCACCTGCCGGACTGACGTTTTCGACGGCCTGCCCCCGGTATGAGGGCAGGCCGGTTTCACCTTAGCCGTACCGGTAGGGACGGCCAGCCTTTTGCATGTCGGCATTGTACTTCTTGATGATCTCGACAACCTTGGCCTTGGTCTCGGACTCGGCTGCAATCTCATCCCAGAAGGCCACTGCGGCGGCTTCGACCTGCGCCCATTCTTCATCGGGGATCGAGGTCAGCTTCATTTTGTCGCCATTGACGCGCAGCGATGCCTCGCCGCCCCAATACCACCATTGACGGTAGTAGTGCGACTGGTCGGTGCAGACGCGGAACAGGGTCTGCAGATCTTCGGGCAGTTCGTTCCAGCGGTCCATGTTGGCAAAGAACGACCCGGCCCAGGCGCCCGAAATGTTGTTGGTCAGGAAGTAGTTGGTCACGTCCGCCCAGCCGACGGTGTAGTCCTCGGTGATGCCCGACCACGCGATGCCGTCCAGCTCGCCGGTCTGCACGGCGACCTCGATGTCCTCCCACGGCAAGGTCACCGGGACCACGCCGAACTGCGACAGGAACCGGCCCGCCGTCGGGAAGGTGAAGACCCGCTTGCCCTGAAGGTCCGCCAAGCTATTGATCGGGTCTTTGGTGGCGAAATGGCACGGGTCCCACGCACCGGCCGAGATGTGCTTGACGCCCACCTTGGAATATTCTTCGTCCCAGATCTCGTTCAGGCCGTACTGGTTGAACAGGACCGGCACGTCCAGAGAATAGCGCGAGGCAAACGGGAAATAGCCGCCGAACACGGTCACCTCGGTGGGCGAGGCCATCGAGTCGTCATCCGACTGCACCGCGTCGATCGTGCCGCGCTGCATGGCGCGGAACAGCTCGCCGGTGGGCACCAGCTGGTCGGCATAGAACAGCTCGATCTGCATCCGGTCGCCGGCGATCTGGTTGAACATCTTGATGGCCGGGTCGATCACATGCTCAGCCAATGCCGGGCCGGCATAGGTCTGCATGCGCCAGCGGATCGTGGATTGCGCCAGCGCGGGCGTTGCCAGCGCGGCGGCCGGGGCTGCGGCGGCCCCTTTCAGGAATGTGCGTCTGTTCGTCATCTTCTCTCTCCGTTGTCGGTTTCGATGGGCGAGAGACCAACCTCTCGCAGGTGCCCCGGTATGTCCGGGGTCATTTGTTGTAGATGTAGTCGGGCAGCCACAGCGCGATCTGCGGGAAGGTCATGATGATGGCCAGCGCCAGCGTCATCACCATCACGAAGGGCAGGATCGAGCCGTAGATGTCGCGCAGCGAAATCTCGGGCGGGGCCATCGCCCGCATCAGGAACAGGTTATAGCCGAAGGGCGGCGTCATATAAGCGATCTGCGTGGTGATCGTGTACAGCACCCCGTACCAGATCAGGTCAAAGCCCAGTTCCCCCACCAGCGGCACATAGAGCGGCGCCACGATCACCAGCATCGCGGTGTCGTCCAGGAAGGTGCCCATCAGGATGAAGCTCAACTGCATCAGGATCAGGATCACCCAGGGGTTCAGACCCAGCCGTTCGGTGAATAGGGTCTCGATCGCGCGCACGGCGCCCAGCCCGTCGAATACCGCACCAAAGGCCAGCGCGGCCAGGATGATCCACATGAACATGCAGGTGATGCCCAGGGTCGAACGGACCGAGACCTCGAACACCTTGCGCGTCATCCGCCCTTTCAGCACGGCGGCGGCAAAAGCCGTCAGCGCACCGATGGCCGAGCTTTCGACCAGCGAGGTCCAGCCATTGACGAAGGGCACCATCATCGCCGCGAAGATCGCCAGCGGCAGCAGTCCCGCGCGCAGCAGACGCAACTTTTCCGCCATCGGCACGTCGCGCTCTTCCTTCGACAGAGCCGGGCCAAGCTCGGGGTTTATCCGGCAGCGAATCACGATGTACAGGATGAACATCCCAGCCATCATCAAACCCGGCAGGATGCCCGCCAGCCACAGCTGACCCACCGGTTGACGCGCGATCATCGCATAAAGAACCAGCACCACCGACGGCGGCACGAGAATGCCCAGAGATGACCCGGCCTGGATCACCCCGGTCACCATCTTCTTGTCATAACCGCGTTTAAGAAGCTCGGGCAGCGCGATGGTGGCCCCGATCGCCATGCCCGCCACGCTCAGCCCGTTCATCGCCGAAATCAACACCATCAGCCCGATCGTTCCGATGGCCAGCCCGCCATTCAGTCCACCCATCCAGACATGAAACATCTTGTAAAGGTCGTCAGCGATTTTGGACTCGGCCAGAACATATCCCATGAAGATGAACATCGGCAGCGTCAGCAGCGGGTACCATTTCATCAGCTTCATCGCGGCCGAAAACCCGATGTCATAGCCGCCGCGGTCGCCCCATAGCAGCAGCGCCGCCACCACGGCCACGAAACCGATGGCACCGAACACGCGCTGACCGGTCAGCAGCATCAGCATCATGGTCGAGAACATCAGGATGGCGATCAACTCATACGACATCAGATCACCTCGCGCGGGATGTCATCGCCCTTGAGGCGCAGAATATCTTTGAACAGCTCGGAAATGGCCTGCAGCAGCATCAGGATCAGCCCCACGACCATGATCACCTTGATCGGCCACAGATAAGGGCGCCAGGCGGTCGGGCTGCGCTCGCCATATTGCAGGGAATAGCTGAGCGAGTCGAACCCGCCATAGATCATCACGCCGAGGTAGAAGATCAGGAACAGCACGGTGAATGCGTCGGTCCAGGCCCGCCGCCGGTGCGACCATTCGCTGTAGAGAAGGTCCATCCGCACGTTCGAACCCATCTGGATCGAATACGGTCCGCCCAGGATGTAATAGGCGACCATCGCAAACTGAGCGACTTCGAGCGTCCAGAGCGACGGAAGGAAAAAGGTCTTCGAGATCGACGACCACAGCAGGATGCCCATCATCACGAAGATGCCGTACATGACGACCCGCCCGATCCAGCGGTTCATGCGGTCAATGACCGCAATGTATCCCCGCATGAAGCTCATACCTGCACCCCTGTCCTCATGTGTTCTGCCCTGCGTCGGAAAAGGTTTCGATCGTGGCGGCCAGTATTGGCGTCAATAGCCCCACGATCCGATTGACCCCGGTCGGCGTGTCGATCAGATCATTGCGGATCTCGATCATCACGTTGGGCAAGCCCCGCGCGATACCGTGCTCGCGCAGAGTGTGCGTGACACCATCCTCTGGCGAATACGGTTCGTTCAACGCCACTCTCAGCCCGCAATGCGCTGCATGGTTCAGCATGACCTGAGCCGCACGGTCATCAGAGTCATGCAATATCCCCAGTTCGACCGCCCGGGTCTTGCCGTTGTAGATTGGTGTAAAACTGTGGATCGTAATCAGAACAGGCGGTTCTGGGCGGCGGTCCAGCGTTTGCGACAAGAGACCCCGGAACGGTTTATAAATGTCGCGAACTCGCTGGGCGCGCTGTTCCGCGGTCAGACCATGATTGCCTGGCACCGCGAACACCTCGCTGCGCGGCGGCATCGAGTCTTCCCGTTCGGGCGGACGATTGCAGTCATAGACCAGCCGACTGACCCGCGAGTGTACGAGAGGCGCATCCAGGGCGCCGGCCAGTTCAACTGCAACCTCCAGTGCCCCGATATCCCAGGCCGCGTGTGAACGGGCCGCCACGTCGTCCAACCCCAGCCCATCCAAAGCCGCAGGAATGAACCGGCTTGCGTGTTCGCACACCAGAACCGCGCGCGCCACGCCACGCGCGTTCAACACACGTGCGGCGGGCACTTCCAGAGGGGATAACAGAGATGACTCGGTCTTGGACTGCATGCGTAGCATTTGTTACAGTGGCCTTGAGCCTGTCAAGAAAATTTCTGTAGACAAAATTACAATCGCTCATATCCTGTAGCAAATTGAATAATATGAGGGCACCGATGGCCTCTGTCGCCAAAACGGTCAAACAACGCATTCAGGACGAACTTGAAGGCCTGACCCGCTCGGAACGGCAGCTGGGATCGGTCCTGTTGCAGGATTATCCGATGGGTGGGCTGCAATCGATCACCAAGCTGGCAGCGGCGGCACAAGTGTCCACCCCGACGGTCATTCGCATGGCGCGAAAACTGGGTTTCGATGGGTTTCCGGCGTTGCAGGAGGCGTTGCGCGAAGAAGTCGCGGCACAGATCCAAAAGCCGATCTCGAAACGCGACGCCTGGATCGTGGATGATGAAACCGAACATCCGATCACGCGTTTTGCCCAAGCCGTATGGACCAATATGCGCCACACGCTGGAGCGGCTGGACAAGTCGATGTTCGACGCGGTTGCGCAGTTGCTGGCCGATACCGAGCGCCATTTGTATGTCGTGGGCGGCCGCATCACCCGCTCGAACGCCGACTATCTGTTCAACCACATGCAGATCATCCGGCCCAACGTGACCATGCTGGGCAACTCGGCCAACGTATGGCCGCAATACCTGCTGGACATGGACGAAAGCTCGGTTCTGGTCATCTTCGACATCCGCCGCTACGAGGCGCATCTGGAAAAGCTGGCACAAGTTGCGTCCGATCGCGGGGTGACCGTCGTGCTGTTCACCGACCAATGGGGGTCGCCCATCGGCAAATCGGCCAACTATACCTTTCACGCTCTGGTCGAAGCTCCATCAAGCTGGGATTCAACGATCGCACTTCAACTCATTTCGGAAACCCTGATCGCCGAGGTTCAGGAAGCCCGCTGGGAAGAAAGCAAAGAGCGTATCGAGGAGTTGGAACGCTATTTCTCGACCACACGGATTTTCCGCAGCCACGAGGCGTGAGCCTTGGCTGCCTTCAATCCCATTGTTCCATTGGACCGCGACCTGTAGGGTGTCGGCCAACGCGAGTCTGAAACCTGCTTCCAACCCTTGATGACTCTTTGTCTGGTGGGTTGGGTCCGACAGTGACGGACATCGCGGCGAAACGACCCGGGCAAGTGGTCGAAAAACCAAGAGGCCGAGCCAGTGGAACGCCGCAATTCAATGGATGCATTGCGCACCGACGAAGTCAGGGATGCACGGAACCGAGGGGTTACGTTTCTCGGGATTGCGTTCCTGTTCAGCATCTTCGTCAACCTGCTGATGCTGACGGGGCCGTTGTTCATGCTCCAGGTCTATGACCGCGTTTTGGGGTCTCGCGCCGTTGAAACGTTGACCGCACTATTTTTGCTGGTTGCGCTGCTGTACGCTCTGATGGCCATGCTGGATTTTGCGCGCGGTCGCATTGTCGCGCGATTTGGTGCCCGGTTTCAGTCGACTCTGGACCAACGTGTGTTCGATGCAACCTTGCGCGATGCACTGGTGCCGCAAATCCGTGCAGCTCCGGCAAGAGCGCTGCGCGATTTGGAAGCCATTCAAACGCTGTGCTCCTCGCCCGTTTTGCTAGCGGCCATGGATATCCCGTGGACACCCGTTTTCCTCGCGGCGATCTTTCTTTTTCATCCACTGCTCGGATGGTTGGCCGTAACAGGCGGAGCGGTGCTGATCGTGATCGCAATCCTGAACCAGATGATGACCCATCGCAAAGTGGCTCAGGCCCAGGCTGCGTCCGCGTTGGCGAATTCAATGTCCGAAAATGCACGCCAGGCAGCCGAGGTCATTCGCGCCCAAGGCATGCGAAAGGACATAACGCGGCGTTGGTTGACACAAAGATCGGCCGCGCTGTCCCAGAGTATTGCCGCCAGCGACTGGACTGGCAGCTTCACCTCACTGACCAAATCGCTCAGGCTGTTTCTGCAATCGGCTATGCTCGCCTTGGGAGCCTGGCTTGTACTGCAAAACGAAATGACCGCCGGTGCGATGATCGCAGGCTCTATCCTTTTGGGCCGCGCACTCGCGCCGATTGAGCAGGTCGTTGGACAATGGGGCGCGATCGAGCGGGCCCGTAGCGCCTGGTCATCGCTTAGCCACTATTTGGCCCATGTCCCTGTCGAACCCTCCAGAACCCGCCTGCCCACACCGGAAGCCCGTTTGTCGGTCCGGAACCTGACGATCATACCCCCTGGATCCGAAACCCCCACTATCCAAAACGCCTCGTTCGTGTTGGAGCCCGGCCGTGCCCTTGGAGTGATCGGCAAAAGCGGTTCGGGAAAAACCACGCTCGCCAAAGCGCTGTTGGGCCTTTGGACACCTGCTGCCGGAGAGATCAGATTGGGCGGCGCAACTCTGGATCAATACGACCCTGATGAGTTGGGGCGCCACATCGGCTATCTTCCGCAGCATGTCACACTTTTCAACGGAACGGTGGCCGAGAATATCGCTCGCATGTCGCTGAACCCTGATGAACTGGCTGTTGTTGCGGCAGCGAAGTAGGCCAATGCACATGACCTGATCCTCTCACTTGAAAAAGGCTATGATACCGTCTTGGAAGGAGCCAACAGTCAGCTATCCGGAGGCCAGCAGCAAAGGATAGGGCTGGCCCGGGCATTGTACGGCGATCCTGTCCTGCTGGTACTGGATGAACCGAACTCGGCGTTGGACACCGAGGGCACCGATGCCCTGAATGCGGCAGTCCGGGAGTTCAAAGCGGCCGAGCGCGCCGTGATCATCATGACGCACCGACCGATGGCGATTTCAGAGTGCGACCACCTGGCCGTGGTCGAATTGGGTCGGATCGCCAATTTCGGCAGCCGTGACGAAGTGTTGAACGCCATGGTCCAAAATGCGGGTGCAATCCAGAAACAGTTTCGCAAAGCGGGTGAAGCATGACCGAGGTTTCAAGCCCGCCGCCATGGCGGATCACTTTCCCCGCTCTTGTTGGATTCGCCGCGTTGGCCATTCTGGTCGGCGGGCTTGGGGTTTGGAGCGTCAGGACCCATCTGGCAGGTGCAATCGTGACCCAAGCCGTTGTCGAGGTGCAAAGCAATCGGCAAGTTGTGGAACATCCGGATGGCGGTGTCGTGGGCGATATTCTGGTTCGTGATGGCGACCGGGTCGAGCAGGGTGATTTGCTGCTCAGGTTCGATGACACGTTTCTCAAGTCGGAAAAAGTCATCGTGGAATCGCAGTTGTTCGAACTATTGGCGCGGAAGGTTCGGCTGGAGGCAGAAAGAGACGGGGCAGACGCGAACGCGCTTTCCGACAGGATGCAAAAGCTGGCCGCCGCGGAACTCATCGATCCTGAATTGATTGATGGACAGACCCGGCTGTATTCCGCTCGGTTGGAAACCCTGTCCAAGAAGATCGATCAACTGGGCAAACAAAGGGTTCAGATCGAAAGCGAAATCGACGGGACGAAAGCGCAGCTGGTGGCCCTGCGCAGGCAGCTTGAGCTGATTGGAAACGAGTTGGAGGATCAGCAGAACCTTCTGACACGCGGGTTGACCCAAGCCAGCCGAGTGTCAGCCCTTCAACGTGAAGAAGCCAGCCTGACCGGCGAAATTGGGCGCCTGGAAGCTGCAGTTGCTCGCTTGAATGGACAGATTGCCACCACGGAATTACAGGTCGTCGAATTGGCCGCCGCTCGTCGGGAAGAGGCCATTGCCGAGTTGCGGCAGGTACAGTCCGAGGTCGTCGAATTGGCCCAACGTAGGTTATCCTTGAATGAAAGGTTGGCGCGTCTCGACATCCGGGCCCCGGTCTCAGGAACCGTTTTCGGCAGCCAGGTCTTTGCGGTGCAGTCGGTCGTCCAGCCAGCGGAACCTATGATGTATGTCGTCCCCCAAAACACGCCACTTGTGGTGGCCGCCCGCGTCGGAGCAATACACGTGGACCAGTTGCACGTCGGCCAACCTGTCGCCCTGCGCTTTCCGGCCTTCAATCAGCGTGAGACACCGGAAATCGAAGGTCGGGTCATCAATGTTTCGGCAGACACGCTCAAGGATGAACAAACCGGATTCACCTATTATCGCGCCGATGTTGTTCCCGTTGAGAGCGAGTTAGAGCGTCTGAACGGACAGGTACTCCTGCCCGGCATGCCAGTTGAGGCCCTGATTAAGACCGACGAGCGTACGCCGCTTTCATACCTGGTCAAACCGATGGCGGACTATTTCAACAGGTCGTTCCGCGAATAGCCAGCCTACACCGCTTCGAGATTCCCAAGCAGGATCGACGTCATGTCCACACTGAACACCCCATCCAGAGCCACAATCGCAGCGCCGGTTTGATAGTCGACATTCGTGGGCGTGATTGAGGAAAGATCGGCGTTCTGGTCCAGATAGACCCATTCCGGCTCGTGTGCGGTGGGCAACCCAACGGCAACCTGCAGGATGGCCAGGGCATCCAGTGCATTGACGGTGCCATCCCGGGTGATATCGGCCGCGATGAGGTTTTCGGGGGCTGCGGGTCCCCAGGTTGGTCCCAAACCGACCGCTATCCGCAAAACCTGCAGCGCATCGAGGGCCGTGATCTCTCCGCTAGCATGTGAATAGGACTTGATGATGTCCACATGACCCGGCAACGAACCTGATGGCAAATCAAGATCGAATTGGCCATGATCGTCGGCCTGTACCGATATCGGGCTGTTTCCAACTGGCTTGAACACGATCTCAGCATCGCTCAGCGCGGGGTTTGAACCGGAAGACTCTACCGTGACTGGACCCGTCACACCGGCCGAGGCCTCGGGCCCCGTGAGCACGCCAAAGTCAACGGGGATATGATCCGGCCCCTTAAAACCGGACCCGAAGATTTCGGCGCTGGTGAGTGTGCCAACGTCGGCCGAAAATAACTCGACGGTTTCATCCATGAACTCAATCCGAGCCCCTTGTGCCGTTGACGTCACGGTCAGCTGCCCGGGGTTGCGTAACATCGGGTAGTCGAACAGATCCAACCGATCGGTTCCGGCCTCGAAATCCGTGATCGTCGTCAATCCACTGCCGAATCGCATAACGAAGATGTCCGCGCCGGAACCGCCCTGCATGGTGGTTTCACTGCGACCGGCAATCAGAATGTCGTCACCGGCACCGCCCTGCAAATCAGTGTCCAGAACGCCGGCGCTCAGCATGTCGTCCTGAGCGGTTCCAGTTACGATTCCATTCCCCTCGATGACATTGCCCAAGGAGTCCAGAGACACTGTCAGCTGGGTTAGCCCTGCATCCTGCTGCGATGCCACAAAGATCTGAAGGTCGTCGCCAACATGGGCCACCTCGATGGTTTCAACATTCTGAAGACCGCTATCCAGCGTATCCGCAAAGCTGTCTAGGTAGATCAGCTTGCCATCAGGGGTCATCGTCAGCAGGGTCACTCCGTCATCTCCGCCACCGGCAACGACAAAGACACGTCCATCGACTTCGACGGCCTTCATGTCCTGAACTGCGCCAAAACGGGTACCCAACGTGTCCAACGCATGATCCTGTGGAACCAGTGTTCCGTCTGCGCGCAGCTCCATCACACTGATGGAGTTGCTGCTGGATCCGGCCACCAATATCCAGATGTGTCCATACGCATCAACGGTTTCCACCGCTGTCGGGGAACTGATCCCAAGCGTTTGGGTTGCCGTGTTGTCCACTTCGATCAGCGTCCCGCTTCCCTGATCGGCGCTGAACACCCGGATCGAATTGTCGGCGGCATTGGCGGTGACGACATACTGGTTGCTGCCCACCGCCGCGGCCTGCATCGCCCCGGCATTACCCGCGACCGAGCCCACATGACTGAGCGAACCATTCGAGTTCACCACGTAGGTGCCGATGAGCCCACTATCCTGATGGGCCACCGTCAGGTAGTCGACCGCCCCCACCGAGTACTGGACCAATGCGGTGACATCTCCGCCTCCGGGAATCGCTGCCGTTTCCTGCAGCGCCCCGATCGTGCCATCCGTATTCACCTCGTACCCGACAAGGACCGTGGCGGTATCAACGTCCAGTGCCAACAGGTCGCTTGCGCCCAATGCGACCAGAGCGCCAAGGCTGCCGACCTGCAACGATATGGTGCCGCTGAAATACTGATCGTCGTGGAATTGCGGAGCGCCACCGTCCACAAGCTGCCAGACCACGATGCCGCCGCCAGCCCGGGTCGTGCTGTACAGATACGTAACACCGTTAAGCGTTTTTAAAGCCGTATCGCCGATACCTGAATCGAGCGCCGGACTCCCCGTTGCAACCACTCTTTCGAACTGAAGCATCAACTCAGATCACCCCCAATGCCATCGCTGGCAGTCCTTTCAAGGGTGACGCGGTGCCAAGGCAAAGACGAGAACGAAATTGTGGTGAAAACGAGGAATTCGGCTCCAGATTAACTCAATTTTTCAAGGTCCGACCGCATGAATAACTCGGCAGCAGGAAAGAAGAACAGAACTTGGCTTCTTCGGTCTTGCCGCGCGGGTATCCGCGGCCACCAATTGTGAGGACATGATGACGATGAAACCTGTTTCGCACGAAGTCTCCATCCAAAAGGACTCACCAGATGCAGGGCATGAGAAGCATGTCCGCAGATGGGTCAAAGCGCGTCTGCGCCGATGGGCCGGATCGGGCGTCGGCGGTGGTTTGGCCTCTGCCCTTCTGGCCTTGCCGGCGCTGGCCCAAGCCACTGAGGAGGAGTTGAGCACATTTCAGTTTGCCGATGTCCTGCCCGGTGTCCAGTCGGTCAAACTGCTGCCCAACGGTGACGTCCAACTGAAGCTTTTGGACGGTCGCACAGTCCTGGTTTCCGCGGAAAACGTGCACGTTCTGGACAACGGTTCGATCATGATTGCCGAAGACGTGGCCGTTGAAGTCGCGCAGCTTGCAGTGGCCGCTGAAGCCGCCGGGGCAGCGGCAGCTGGTGGTGGCGGCATGGGAGCCGCAGACGCGGTGCTGGGTGGTTTGGGTCTGGCCGGTGCGGCCGCCGCTGGCGGCGGTGGCGGCGAAGATGCCGCGACGCCCGCGGAATCGTCACGCCCGCCCAGTCTGAACCTGTCACAGTTGCAGGGAAATTCGCTCAACAGCACCACCGCCAAGGCGACAGCACCTGATGGCACCGTTTCGGTCGAGGTAACCATCGGGTCGGTCACCAAAACCGTTTCAGCGGGGCCGGACGGCAGTTGGAGCGTTTCGCTGAGCCAAGTCGAGGCGGCAGGGTTGCCTCAGGGGGTCACATCCGTGACGATCCGACACCTGGATGGAGCCGGAGGTGAGATCGCTGTCGAAACAGCCACGTACAACATCGACACCGTCGCTCCGAACATCGCGATCACAGGATTTTCCCACGGGGCGGTCATGAATGCGGCCGAGAGCGCGTCAGATCTGGAAATCAGTGGTACGACCGGTGCGGAAAACGGTCAGATGGTGACTGTGGGGTTGAACGGTCAGATCTATACCGCAACCGTGTCCGGCGGCACTTGGAGCGTCACGGTTCCGGCCGCCGATCTGGCGTCTCTGCCCGATGGCGCGACCGTCACTGTGACCGCTGATGTGGTGGATCGGGCAGGCAATCCGGCGGCTCAAGCCACCAACAGCTTTGATACTGACTTTTCCGCCCCAGCCATAACAATAGACCCTGTCGCAGGCGGCCAGATTGATCTTGTAGACGTCGGATCGGACCTGACGATTACCGGCACGACGACCGGCGAAGATGGCCAACCGGTTGTGCTGACCTTCAATGGTCAGACTTACAGCGGCATCGCCTCAGGCGGTGCTTGGAGTGTGACCGTTCCCGCAGCCGACCTCGGCGTTCTGGTCAGTGGCAGCCCCATCAGCATCAGTGCCGCGATCAGCGATGCCGCCGGAAACCCGGCCACGCCTGCTGCGGTTTCGGTGCCCGTGGACCTGAGCGGACCGTCCATCTCGATTTCGCATCTATCCGTCGGTGCGGTGTTGAACGCAGCCGAAGTCGGGGCGGATCTGACGATCAGCGGCACGACCGGGAATGTCACCGATGGCCAGACAGTCACGGTAACTTTGGACGGTCAGACCTACACGGGCCCTGTGTCCGGAGGGACGTGGAGTGTGACCGTGCCGAGCGCGGATTTGATTGCCCTTGCCGACGGCGCAACTTTCGCCATCACCGCCGACGTGACGGATGCCGATGGCCTCGTGGCCCCGCAGGCGAGTGCAGGAGTTTCCAAAGACGCGACCGCGTCAACGATCAGCATCGACACGTTTTCGGACGGCGTGGTCATGAACGCGGTCGAACAGGGAACCGACCTCAGCATATCCGGAACGACGACCGCCGAAGACGGCCAGACCGTGACCATAGGAATGAACAGCCAAACCTACAGCGCCACCGTTTCAGGTGGAAACTGGAGTGTCAGCGTTCCCGCAGCCGATCTGGCCGGCCTCTCCGACGGAACCACCGTCACCGTGACCGCCGATGTTTCGGACCGTGCGGGGAACCCGGCCACACAGGCCACTGGCAGCTTCGACACGGACTTTACGGCCCCCACTCTGTCAATCTCGACGGTATCGGCCGGGGGCACCATGAACCTGGCAGAGCAATCCGGCGGAATGACGGTCTCTGGTATTTCCAACGCGCCTGATGGCACGATCGTCTCGATCCAGGTTCACCGAGCGGACGGGACTGTGGATGTCTCAGGCACCGCTACAGTGACGAGTGGCGCGTGGACCTACACCGCTTCACCCCTCAACCTGAGCGGCCTGCAAGATGCCGAATCCTACACAGTTGCCGCGTCAGTCAGCGACGCAGCCGGAAATACACAGACGACTTCGACTGGGTTCAACACCGATTTCAGCGCCCCGACCATCGCACTGAACCCTCTGGGAACTGGATCGGTTCTAGACGTCACCGAGAAGGACAGCGACCTGACAGTATCGGGGACAACGACAGCCGAAGATGGGCAAACCATTACTGTCGGGCTGAACGGGCAGACCTATACTGCCACCGCTATGGGTGGGGTCTGGTCGACCACCATTACTACAGCTGATCTGAACGCGCTTTCCGACGGAACAACCTATTCTATCACCGCATCAGTTTCGGACATCGCTGGTAACCCCGCTACTCAGGCGGCAGCCTCGGTGACCACCGACTACCGACCCATCCTGACCTTGAATGAGGTCGGTACTAACGACGCGGTTTCGCTGAGTGACGCGCAATCCAGCGGCCTGACGGTCAGCGGTTCATCCATAGGTCTCGGCGCGGGACAAACCGTTGAGGTGATGTTGAACTCGGTCTCGGTCGGCACAGCCACGGTTGCGGCCAACGGCACGTGGAGCTTGAACGTACCTGCCACGGCGTTTTCGGGTACAACGGCGGGTGACTTTTTGAATTTTTCGGTTTCAGCGACGGTTTCCGGAGGACCGAACCCCCTACCCGCGACAGACCAGGCGACGGCTCACGTTCCAGCCGCCTATTTCATTTCCGAGGCAGGCCGGAGCGGGTCGACGATAACCTTGGAAATACATGCCGATGCGGACCGGGACATATCCAGTGGGTTGGCTTTCACGGCCAACTTGGGTTTTGACCCCGCGGTCGTGACCTATGACACGGGATCCGATGTCGAAAACACCGATTTTGATCTGTTTCTGGCAAACCCGAACGGGGCGGCGGAAATTAGTTTTGGCGGGGCCGCGACCAGCTTCAGCGACCTGACCCAGCCTGTCGTCACGTTCACAATGACGGTGCTGGACCCCACGAAGCCGATCGAGTTGACGATCAACACGCCCGACGGTGGCCCGACCCATTGGGTATTGGGAACAGACGGCGCAGACACATTGGCGGCCACGGGTATCGACGATGTCATCCGCGGTGGGGACGGCGACGATGTGATCGATCTGTCCGGCGCTGGCCGAGATCTTATCGTTTTCGAAGCGGACCCGACGGCCAACGGCACCGACATCGTAACGGGTTTCACCCTGGGGCCTGCAGCCGACATGGCCGACGCCATTATGTTCAGCGGGTTGGATGTCTCATCGCTTCGCGGTGATGGAACAGGTGTCGAAACACTGGCGCTCGGCGACATGATCGCGGCCGACACAGGTTTTGTTGGGCTGACAACCACACTCACCGATCTGACAACCGATACTCTGGAAGCCGCCGCCGAAACGCTTACCGGGGCTCAAGCCGGAGATGAGATCTATCTGCTGGCCAGCGATGGAACTGACAGTGTGCTGGTCAAGGTGGACTATTCCGCCCCAACCTCTGCCACGGTCAGCACGGTCGCGCAGTTTGACGGCCTAGGTGATCTGAGCGGTCTGAGCAGCGACAACATCCTGCATACCGATCCGACCGGCGCGTCAAGTTGATCCTGACAAGCATGAAAAGGTGGGGCCGCCCCGGCCCTTTCTTAACGGACCAGCGGAGACATCAATGGCACAGAACGGCCCAGTACCCGTCACTTTCGACAGACATTCCGATCGCTCGTGGCACAGATTTACATCCTACGATTTCGCGCGCTGCAGATTGGAGTGCGAGATCGTAAGTGCGGAAGTCTCAGAAGCCGCCGCCGCTTTTCCAATTGCGTTTCGATCCTCGGGGGGCGGGGTATCGCCGCATGCTATTCTGGCGACCGCAGCTTCTCCGGAAACACCATTTGTTTCGGACCAAGGACGCTGGCGGGCCACCTATGTTCCTTCCTTGCTGAGATGCCATCCGTTTTCGATCGAACTGGTCGGTGGCGAAGCAGGATCGCGCACCAGCTCAGGCAAGCTTGTTGTAGATGAAACCACCGGACTCGTGTCCTGTGACCAATCCGGCAGCCCGTTCTTCGCAAAGGACGGCTCGATCTCCTTTGAACTGGAAACCCTGAAAGGCTTCTTGAAGAGCTTTCTGGCCGATCGCAACGCAACCCGACGTGCCTGCGCGCTGATAAAGGAATTGGGCCTATTCGTCGAATTGACCCGTTTTAAGGATGCGGAGTTGCCCGACGGTTGGATGAGCGTGGACTTTCGACGCTTCAACCAACTTGGGCCGGCGCAGACAGCGGTTCTGCAATCTAGCGGAGCGATGCAGTTGATTTACGCTCATCAAGTCTCGCTCAACCATCTTCTGTGGATGCACCACTGCCAGACGCATTCTCCCAAGGTGATCAGCACTCCCGCAAACGGCAGGGACTCCGACCTTGTGAGATTCTTGGATGCCATTGCCCGGGAACGAGACTTGTCGGATGCGGAGGCCAAATATGCCTACATCTGATCGCCTCATCTTGCCTCTGCTGATCGGTTTGGTGGCCGTGCTCACTGCGGCTTGTGAGCCGGTTCCGGATCTTGCCCCGGTTGAGATGGCTTTTTCAGAGGGATCAACGGGCGCTGGCGCGACAAAGCCGTCGGGCCATCTGACTCGCAGTTCATTCGGCCAGAGAATACGGCGCGCGGTAGAAACCAGCCCGAACCTGGCACAGAGCGAGACCGGCGTTGACGCCGCCTTTGCCGATATGGACGCGGCAGAAGGAGCCTTTCTTCCGCAGGTGTCACTTGGCGTGAATGCCCGATCGGAACGGGTGGATTCGGATATTGCGGATGTATCACCGTATCTGCGGATTTCACAGCTAGTATACGACGGGGGAGCTGCCGCCGGAGACTTGGCAGCGGCGCGGGCCCGTGTCCTCGAAAGCCGCGGCGATCAGCTTCAAACCGCAGCCGCGACGGCCCTTGCCGCAATTGAAACCTATGTGTTGGTCATCGACCGGCGGAAAATCGTTGAAATCGCTTGGGAAAACGTCCGCCGCCATGAGGAGATCGAGAAGCAGATCTCCGACCGCGCCGCGCAAGGGGCCGGTTCCGCTGCCGACGTTCTGACGGCGCGTTCTCGGGTCGCGGATGCCAGGACCAAGTTGGCGGATGCCCGGGCTCAGGCTGATCGTGCCAATGCGCGATTCCAAGAGGTGTTCGGTACCCCACCAGGCAAACTGGATCCCCCTGTCCCAGCGCCCAACCTGTCGAGAAGCGACGCCGTCATCGTGATGGACAGCCCGCAGGTTCGACGCGCAGACGCTGCGGTTCTGGCGGCACAGGCAGACCGCTCTGCCGCAACTGCGAGGCGTCAGCCGGACGTGCGGGTTTCGGCATTTGCCAACCAGGACGACAGCAGGGACGCTAATTTCGGCGTAGACCTCTCGGTCAACTACGAGCTGGACAGCACCGGTCAACGGCGGGCTGCAATTGCCGCCGCCGAAGCGCGGGTCAAACAAGCGGAATATGCCCGTGAGGTTCTTGTTCGGGAAATCCAGCGCGAGCTAGGTTTCATTCGATCCGACCAAAAGGCCGGCGCCCAGCGTCTGCGCGAGGCCCGCATCGCAGTTGCCGCAAATGCCGACAGCGTTGCCGTCACTCAAGAGCAATTCCAGATCGGGCGCAGCAGCCTAATCGAAATACTGGACGCGCAGCGCGATTTTGTGAACGCCCAAGAGCGACTGATCCTGGCGGAGCAGAATTTCTTCCTAACGAACTACGCCGCGCTCAGCCTTACGGGCGACATCATTGATCTGCTCGGCATCCAGCTCAGAACATGGGGCAACTGACCATGACCCAACGCAGCCAGCCTCCTACATCCCTGCCCCTCACCAACTTTGAGGAATGTCTGCTGCATGTGGCGGCAGAGCTTGGCCGGCCATTGACCAAAGCCAGCCTTTTGGCGGCCCAATCCTCGGTCTCTGGTGGGTTGAAGGTGCAGGACGCGATCGCACTGGCCCATGACCATGGATTGCAGGCGGGCTTCGGGCCGCGCCGGCTGTCGGAGTTTGATCCCAGCCTCGCGCCGGCGATACTGTTGCTCGAGGACCAGCGGGCCGTGGTCTACCATGGCTGTTCGAAGTCTGGCCGTCTGTTGATCCACGACCCAGAGCTTGGAGACAGCATTGGTGAGATGGATGAATGCCAGCTCGACGCCGTCTATTCCGGCTATGCGATGTTGTTTCGTCGAGCATACTCCGAGGAAATCAAAAACAACCCAAGCCAACCAAGCCGTCACTGGTTCCGATCAGCGCTTGTGGCCAATCGGTGGTCGTACTTGCAGGTTGCTCTGGCCGCGGCTCTGACGAATATTCTGGGGCTTTCAACCTCGGTTTTCATCATGACCGTTTATGACCGGGTTCTGCCAAATGAAGCCGTGGAATCTCTGGTCGCATTGACCATCGGTGTCGGCATCGCGCTGTTTTTTGATTTTGTGCTGAAAATCCTGCGCGCCAGTTTCATCGACCGGGCAGGACAGAATGCGGACATGTTGATGGGTCGGCGTGTTTTCGATCAACTTCTGAATATCCAGATGAAGTCCCGAACCGGATCAACCGGCGCCATGGCGAACACGGTGCGTGAGTTCGAAACACTCCGCGAGTTCTTCACGTCGGCTACGCTGGTCATGGTGGTTGATTTGCCGTTCATCGGTCTGTTTTTGCTTACGATCTACATGGTCGGCGGACCGCTGGTTCTGATCCCAGCTCTCGCCGTACCAGTCGTGCTGATCGCCGGGCTCGCCATTCAGCCGCTTTTGTCCCGCTTGGCGGAAAGCAGTTTTTTGGATGGCCAGTCAAAGCAATCCGTGCTGATCGAAACTCTGGCCGGTCTGGAAACGATCAAGACGACCACTGCGGCCGGCACGATGCGGCGACGCTGGGAAGAGGCGATCGAACGACAATCCGGCAACAGTGTTCGGTCGCGTGCCATCACTCAATTCGCATTGAACCTGACCGGTTTCACTCAGCAGGCGGCCCAGGTCCTGATCGTATTTTATGGTGTTTTTCTGATAGCGGACGGCCTGACCAGCATGGGCGCCTTGGTCGCCTCAGTGATGCTGACCGGACGGGCTTTGGCACCTCTTGGTCAGCTGTCTCAAACACTGACTCGGTTCAACCAGGCGCGCAGTGCATACCGGAACCTAGACGCAATGATGCAAGCCGACAGTGAGCGGCCGTCGGGGCGCACCTGGATCAGCCGCTCCAACTTCAAAGGGCGTATCACGTTCAACAACGTGTATTTCGCCTACCCAGACCAGGATGAGGACACACTGAAAGGCGTGTCCTTCGACATCAAACCGGGGGAAAAAGTTGCGATTCTCGGCCGGATCGGATCAGGAAAAAGCACCATCGCAAGACTGCTTCTGGGATTGTACCAGCCCCGTATCGGTTCGGTTCTTTTGGATGGGATTGACATCCGCCAGATTGATCCGGGGGACCTTCGGCGCAACATTGGGTCGGTCCTGCAGGATATTTGGCTGTTTTCGGGCTCGGTCCGCGAAAACATTATGGCCGGTGCGGTCCGCCCGCGCGACGAAGATCTAATCCGGGCCGGGCGCATTTCGGGCGTCGAAGACTTTGTATCGCGGCATCCCAGCGGGTACGATCTGATGCTGGCCGAACGTGGCGAGGGGCTCTCGGGCGGGCAACGTCAGACCATCGCCCTAGCCCGGGCATTGATCGGGCAGCCGCCCGTCCTGTTGCTGGACGAACCCACCAGCGCGACGGATCTCAAGAACGAGGCAATCATCATTCAGCGGCTGAAGGCAGCGGCCGCGGATACGACTATGGTCATCGTTACCCATCGGGCCAGTCTGCTGGAACTGGTCGACCGGGTCATCGTGATCGAAAACGGCAAAGTGGGCGTTGACGCCGTCAAGTCAGTTCTCACCAAACGAGCCAAAGACGCGCGGAGGCACATGAATGTCGCAGCATCCTGACCTTGAAAAATTGGCCCGCGAGATTAACGGCGGCTCGGGGTTTCACGGTTCGGTATTGCTGCTGGCCGTGTTGGGCTGCATGCTGACCGCCGGCGTATGGGCTTACGTCACCGAACTGGACGATGTGGTTCGCGCGGACGGTCGCGTTGTGCCTTCTGGCGACGTTCAGGTGATCGATGCAACCGAACCTGGGGTTCTTCAAGCTGTTCATGTTCAAGAGGGTCAGATCGTCGACAAGAACGCTTTGCTGCTGGAATTGGACGCGACACAAATCGGCAGCGAGCTGGACGCCGAGCGGCAACGGGCATTGGGACTAAGGGCGCGTATTAAGCGATTGCAGGCCGAAATCGACGGATCCGATTTGCGGTTCGAGCCCGAGCTTGTGCAACAAGCACCAGACGTCGTTCGCTCGGAAACGGCTCTGTATCTCGGCCGAAAATCGGAGTTGGCCGACGAGATCGCCATTCTGGAACGCAAACGTGAGCAGAGGCAGCGCGAATTGGAAGAGGGGTTGGTGGACCGGGTCACTGCAGAAGAAACACTCAATGTCCTGTCCGAAGAGCGCGCTTTGATGGAGCCTCTGGTCCGCCGCAAGATGGAGCCTGCGACAACTCTGCTGGCCCTGCGACGCAGCGAGGCGGAATGGAAGGGCCGCAAGGTAAGAGCCGAGGCCGCTGCAAACCGTCTGGAAACCGGGCTGAGTGAAATCGATGACCGCATCACGGCTACCAAAAGCCGGTTTCGCAGCGCGGCACTGACCGATCTTGCCATTGCCACTGCGCAGCTTGCGGCGCTTGAGCCCGCCCTGCCCGCGTTGGAGAACCGCGCGGCGCGCGCCCAGGTTCGTGCGCCAGTCCGGGGCATCATAAACCGAATCCACCGCACGACTTTGGGCGGTTTGGCCCGCAGCGGCGAGGATCTGGTCGAAATCGTTCCGCTGGACGACAACCTGCTGGTCGAAGCCTACGTCCGTCCTGACGACATCGCATTCCTGCGCGCGGGTCAGCAGGTCAAGGTCAAGATCACCGCATATGATTTTGCCAGATACGGCGCGCTGGACGGCGAAATTGTTCGCATCGGTGCGGATACGATTACACGGTCAGAGCGGCAGGACGAGGAAGTCTTCGTCGTCGAAATCCGAACCAGCGGTACCTTGTTGGACGCCGATGGCTTGGCGGTAGAGATCATTCCGGGGATGATCGCACAAGTTGACATTCTGGCCGGCCGGAAGACCGTTCTCGACTATCTCATCCAGCCTGTTCTCAAGGTAAAGAACCAGGCTTTGCGGGATTGATTATGCAGCCGGTGTCTTGAATTGCTGATCGAACAGGCGGCGGAAGCTGCCATTCTGTTCCATCAACTCATCCAACTTGCCCTGTTCGATCACCTGACCATCCTGGACAACCATGATCTTGTCTGCCTCAAGCACGGTCGACAGACGGTGAGCGATGACGATCGTGGTCACGTTCTCCGTCAGCTTATCCAACGCCTGCTTCACCAGAGCCTCGGACTCGGCATCCAGCGCGCTGGTGGCTTCGTCGAGCAGCAGAATTTCAGCCTTCCGAAGAATGGCTCGGGCAATTGCCAGACGCTGTTTCTGCCCTCCCGACAGAAACGCACCGTTCTCTCCGACTTCGGTGTCGTATCCCTTGGGCAGCGACATGATGAAGTCATGCGCATGCGCGGCTTTGGCCGCATCGCGAATCTCGTCCTCGGTCGCATCGGGACGGGCGTATCGGAGGTTTTCCATGACCGTCGCGGAGAACAAAAACGTATCCTGGCCAACATAAGAAATCTTGCGCCGCAACGAGGCAAAGCTGACATCCTGCAAATTCTGTCCGTCGATCTCGACATAGCCTTGGTCAGGATCGTAGAACCGCATGATGAGGCCGAAGATGGTAGACTTGCCTCCACCCGACTGCCCCACCAGAGCGGTTGTCTTTCCAGCCTCGAAGGTCAGGTTCATTCCATTGATCACCGGCATACCACCGCTGTAGCCAAAGGTGACGTTCCGCAGGCGTACCTCGCCCGGACCGGACCGCAGCTCTTGGGGTTGCGGGCTTTCGCGCATTGGGTCTTCCTGATCCAGCAGTTCGAACATCATCTCGATCGGAACCAACGTGGATTCGATGGTCACCCGCATCCGGGACAGCCGCTTGGCCGGTTCATAGGCCATCAGAAGCGCCGTGATGAAGGACATCAGCTGACCCGCGGTCGGCGGTTCAGTTCCGGCAATTCCCATTGTGCTGACGACCAACACGCCGGCAACTGCTACACCGGCCAGAAATTCCATCATTGGGCTGGCGATGGACTGCAGCTTGGCAATTTCGTTCGAGCGTTTTTCAACGCTTCTTATGGCAGAGTTCATCCGCTCGGTCATTCGATCTTCTAGTGCGAAGACCTTGATGATTTTAATCCCGGCCGATGTTTCCTGCAGAACCCGGATGATTTCGGCCAGTGACTTGAGCTCGGATTGCATGATCGAGCGGACGCTTTTCAAAAGATAGCGCACGCTCAGCAGCGCGACCGGCCCAACAATGAAAAACAGCCCCGAAAGCACAGGCTGCTGGTAGACCATCACAAAAATGAGACCCACGAGCGTCAGCGCATCCCGAACGAACGTGGTCACGATCACATCGACCAGCGTCCGCGCGGCCGACGCGCCCCGGGTCACACGCATCAGAAGGTCCGAAGACTCGCTTTTGGAAAAGAAATCCACCCCACGCCGAAGCAGTTTTTTGTACAGCTTCTCCTGCTGCTCGGCGATGATGCGGTTGCCGGCGCGAGCCAGAAACACGGACTGGACGTAAGATGCCAGCGCCTTGACCAGGAACAGCACGATTACTGCCGACGCGATGATATGAACCTGAGACCGCATGTCAGGCGACGTCATGGCATCGACGATGTTTTCCATCATCCAAGCCGTCCCTGCGGTGGTCGCGGCGACGATCATCATGGCAAACATGGCAACCGCATATTTCTTGCCTTGTGCCCGCAGGCTGTCGCCCACCAGCCGACCGATATGGCCGGATCGCCACTTGGCCCAGGTTTTCCTGATCATAAGGGTCTCCAAATCAAGCTGACGCTTTCTTGCGCGTCAGCGCAGAGTTTGCAAGCTGCCATAGTTACGCGCTTCAATACCGCACCGCAAAGTGTAGCCGGCAGAAGTTAAGGTCACTTCAGCCGGATTTCCAGAGGCAGCCCAAGAAACCAGACCGCGTCACCAGTGGTCTGGTTCGGCGTCGTGCAAGTCGAATTCAACCGGCGGAATTGGTCAATCCCATGCGACATCCCCCAGAAAAATATACCCCGCGCCGTATATCGTCTTGATAAGGCGCGGGTTTTTCGGGTCTTCACCAAGCTTCGTGCGCAGGCGCGAAATACGCACGTCCATCGCCCTGTCAAAGCTTTCACCGGCTGCGCCACCCAGTGTTTCCTGCATCTGCGCGCGGCTGATCAGGCGTTTGGGGCTTTCCAGGAACAACCGCAACACTTCGCCTTCGGCATGGCTAAACGGTGTTTCAGCGCCGGTATCGGACAGCAACACATAGCGATCGAAATAGGCAGTCCAGCCGTTGAACCGAGCCACATCCGAATGGTGTTGCTGTGCCTTGGGCGCACGCAGACGGGCGCGGATGCGGGCCACCACCTCAGCCGGGTCAAAGGGTTTGGTGATGTAGTCATCTGCCCCCAACTCCAGCCCCGTCACCCGGTCCTGTACCTGTGCCCGCCCCGAGATGATGATGACCGCCGCCCCCTGTTCCAGCGCCAGCCGATGCACCAGCGCCAACCCGTCTGTATCCGGCAGCGACAAGTCCACCAGGCAGACATCCGGCGTAACCCGTTTCAGTGACGCTTCGAATTCGCGGGCGCGGGCAAAACTCTGCGTTCTAAACCCGGCATCCTCCAGCGCTTCGGTCAGAATCCGGCGGATCTCGGGTTCGTCGTCCAGAATGGTCACCAGGGGTTGGGTCATCAGGCGGCCTCGGTTCGGATCAGCGCGGACAATTGCGCGCGGGTGAAGGGTTTGCGCAGGACCGGCGCCTTGGCAAGAGCCTGACGGTGCAGCGGGTCATCATAGGGTAGCGAGGTCATCAGGATCACCGGAATTGGCAGAGCAAGCCGTTCGACCAGATCAATGCCGGTGGCAGCGCCCTCCAGCCGGATGTCCGACAGGATCACCGAGATATCGTCCAGGCTGGTGGCCAGGACCAGCGCCTCATCCGCCGAGGTCGCCTCGATCACCGACAGGCCCAGATCGACCAGCATGTCGCGGAACTGGTGGCGCAAGTCGTCGCTGTCTTCGACCAGCAGCGCCAAGCCCGACTGGACAGGCGGAGCGGGCCGGTAGGGCAGCCGCAGCATCACGGATGCGCCCGAGGGCGTATTGCGCAGTTGCAGGTCTCCGCCTGCCAGCTTGACCGTGTCATAGACCATCGGCAGGCCCAGCCCCGACCCCTTGCTGCCCTTGGTGGTGAAAAACGGGTTGAGCGCCTTGTCCAGCGCATCCGGCGAAAACCCCGGACCGGTATCGGATACGGTGATTTCCACCCAGATCCGGCCGATCGCATGGGCACTGATGGTAATCTGCCCGCTGCTGCCGCAGGCGTCGCGGGCGTTCAGCACCAGGTTCAACAACGCGTCCTGCACCATGCCCGGGTCCAGCATCAGCGCCTCGTCCGGCAGATTGTTGACCACCGACAGCCCCACGCCACGCGGAAGCGAAGGCGAGGCCAGCACGCGCAGATCCTCGAGCAGGCCGCGCATGTCGGTGGCCTGCGGCTGCGGGGTGCGGTTGCCGGTCATGTCGGCAATGCGGTTCAGCAGCTGCCCGCCGCGTCGTGCGGTCTGCTGGGTTGCGGCCACAAGCTCGGCGGCGTCTTCGGGCAGGTCCATCTTTTCCAGTTTGGCCTGCATGCCCAGGATGATGGTCAGCAGGTTCGAGAAATCATGCGCCAGCCCGCTGGTCATCTGCGCGGCCATCGCCCGGCGTCGGGTCTGCTGCAGGGCCACGCGGGCCTGCGTTTCCTCGGTGATGTCCACCGACATAATATAGACGCCGCCCGTGCCATCGGGCGTGAACGAGACACGGATACGGCGCGAATCTTGATCCTCGGTGAATTCGAACACCGAGGCCTGACCGTCATAGGCCTGTTGCAGATGCGGCCGGACCCGCTCGTAGGCGTGCGCGCCGAGCGCCTGCGAGATGTGCAGCCCCAGGATGTCCGACGGCCGCCCCGGCAGGACCGAACTGAGCCGCCGGTTGGAATAGTCGTACCGCCCTTCGGCATCCAGATGCGCGATATGGGCAGGCATCATCTCGGTTGTCATGCGGGTGCGCGCTTCGATCTCGGTCAGCTGGCGCTTGGCCTCTTCCAGCGCGCTGATCGTGGCCGCCAGTTGCCGGTTGGTGGCCGAAAGCTCTTCGGCATGGCTCAGCAACTGATCCGACAGCTCTTCGGACCGGCTGCGCAGCAACTCTTCGACCCGCTTGGTGCTGGTGATGTCGGTATAGACGGCAACCCAGCCACCGGTGGGCAGCGGCGCGCCCTCGATCGAGATCACCTGGCCGTTGGGGCGCACGCGCTCCATGTAGTGCGGCTCGAAAGCCAAGGCCTGTTCGACCCGGACGCTGACCAGATCCTCGACCGATTGGTCGTGGCCATATTCGCCCCGGCTTGCCAGAAAATGGATCGTGTCGCTGAACAGCGCGCCCGGCTGCACCAAGGCTTCGGGCAGGTCGAACATTTCCTGAAAGCGCTTGTTGCTAACCACAAGGCGCAGCTTGTCGTCATAGATCGACAGGGCCTGACCGATCAGGTTCAGCCCTGCGGTGGTCATCTCTTTGATGCGCTGTTCGGAAATGTCCAAGCCGATCCTCCCCTGGGCACAGGCCTATCACCAGTTTTCGGGCAGGTGTAGGGGGGCCGGATGCGACCGGTTGGCCCCTAGCCGGGTTTGCGGGCGATGATCCAGACGGGGTGATAGGTCAGGCGCACGCCTTCGGGGCCGGAAAACGCGGCGCGGTAGCGCGTGCTGAAATCGGTCAGGTCGGCGCGGGTCCAGACCTGCGCCGCACGGCCGTTCACCCCTGTCTCACGCAGATGGCGCAGCACCTCCAACGGCGTGTCGAACCACAGCGGTTGCCGATCCTGCCACAGGTCAAGGATTTCAACCTCGGGGCCGATGCCTGCGGCCAGATCATCAGGGGCGCGCAAGCCGGGCGCGCGGGCGGCCGACCCCAGCGCGGACAGCTCGGCGTACTGGTCGGGGCCGAATCCCGAAATGGCAACCCAGCCACCGGGTGCGACCTGATGCATGGCGCGGCGGACCGCGGCCGCCGGATCGTCCAGCCATTGGACCGTCGAGCCCGAGGCGATCAGGTCGGGCCGCGCGGGCCATGTCACATTGCGGATATCGCCGGGCAGGAAATCCGCGCCCCATCGCCGCGCAGTGTCCCGGGCCTCGACCATCAGGTCGTTGAGCGTGGACTGATCGAACGAAAACTGCTGGTGCAGCGCCTCGGTCAGATGGCCGGTGCCGCAGCCGATTTCGAACAGGGTGCCAAACTGGCGGGGCGCCCCGAGATCGACCAGCCGCTGCGCCAATGCGCGGGCGATCCGGGCCTGCGGGCCAGCGGCGCAGTGATAGCTGTCGAAGCTGCGGCTGAAACTGCGCCGGATGCGGTCCGTGGGCATGGCGTTCATGCGAACCACTCCGCCCAGGTCTGCCCCGCCGCGAAAGGCTGGTGCGGGCCAGGAATGCGGCGCACGGTGTCCGATTGGCCCCAGGCCATTTCCTGCGCAGCCGTCGGCACCACGCGGTCCGAGGCGGAAATCCAGACCTGGTCGAACCCGGGATCGGGCGCAGGTCCGCGCGCTGCGATGGCCCGAAGTTCTTCGGCCGCGGCGGCAAAATCGATCTCGGGTGCGGCGCCATCCAGCCCGGCACGGCGGCAGAACCGGGCAAAGCTGGCCGCGCTCAGGCCATCGGCCGTGGCCGCCACCGTCTCGGGTGCGATGCCCCGGACTGCATCCGCCGGAAACAGCGTGCCGTTGACCGCAACCTTGCGGGCGCAGGTCAGCCCGTGACCCGCCAGCCAATGCGCAGCCGACGCGACGCCGAAGGAATAGGCCAGCAAGCGGACCGTGTCATAATCGCCGGTTTCGGGCAGGGCGTCATCGAGGTTGCGATAGTCGTCAACCAGCAGAACATCCGCCGCCCCGGTCAGGTGCGCAAACGGCGCAGGCCCCAGCGCCCACCCGCCGAACACCAGCGTCAACTGCGCTCCACCGTCACGGGTCAGCCAGTGCCGCCTCATGCGTCGCCCTGCGCGAGTTCGACCATGGCCGCCGTCACCCGGCTCAGCTCGTCGCCCGAGATCACATAGGGCGGCATACAGTAGATGTTGCGCGCGAAGGGACGCAGCCAGACACCGGTTTCCGGCGCCCGCCGATGCGCGATGCGTGGATCGACCGTGTGCTCCATCTCGATCACGCCGATGGCGCCCAGCACCCGCACATCGGCCACGCCTGGCAGGCCGCGCGCTGGCTCCAGTTCGGCCTTCATCTGCGCCTCGATGGCCCGCACACGGGCCTGCCAGCCGCCGTCTTCCAGCAGCCCCAGGCTGGCGATGCCGGCAGCGCAGGCCAGCGGGTTGGCCATGTAGGTGGGGCCGTGCATGAATACGCCAGCCTCGCTGTTGCCGATGCCATAAGCCACCTGTTCGGTGGTCACGGTCGCGGCGAACGAGATATGCCCCCCTGTCAGCGCCTTACCCAGGCAGATGATGTCCGGCGTTACCTCCGCATGGGTGGCGGCAAACAACTCTCCGGTGCGGCCGAAACCCGTGGCGATTTCATCGAAGATCACCAGAACGTCATGGGCCTGACACAGAGCTTTGGCCCGGCGCAGAAACTCGGGGTGATAGAAATACATGCCGCCCGCGCCCTGCACGACCGGTTCAAGCACCAGCGCAGCCAGCCGGTGCGCCTTGTCCCGCAGCAACTGTTCCAGAGCGTCGAGCCCGTTCTGCGACGGGTCCTCGGGCCAATCGTCGCCCAGACGTACCGAGGGGCGCGGCAAAAAATGCTGGATCGACAGCGCGCCGCGGAACAGCCCGTGCATGCCGTTGACGGGGTCGCAGACGCTCATCGCCTTCCAGGTGTCGCCGTGATAGCCGCCGCGGATCGTGGCGAACTCGACCTTGTCGGTGCGGCCATGGGCCATCTGGAACTGCACCGCCATCTTCATCGCCACCTCGATCGAGACCGAGCCGCTGTCGCAATAGAAGATCCGGTCCAGCCCCTCGGGCAGCAGGGCCACCATCTTGCGGCCAAGATCAATCGCGGGCCGGTGGGTCAGACCGCCGAACATGACATGGGGCATCCTGTCCAGCTGCTGCTGCATGGCGGCGGTGATCGCCGGGTGGCGGTGTCCATGGATGGCGCACCACCACGAGGACATCGCGTCAATCATCTTCGCCTCGTCCTCGCGGTACAGATACACGCCCTCGGCCCGGTCGATCAAATGCATCGGGCCCGGTTCGGCCACGTTCGTATAGGGGTGCCAAAGGTGGCGGGCGTCAAATTCCAGCGGGGTCACAGGGCACCTCGGATCGTGTCCATGTCGATCGCCTCGAAGGCGTGACGCAGGGTGTCGGGTGTCAGATTCTCGATCCGGCCGAGGCGTCCCAGGTGGGGCACCTGCGACATCTGGATGATGGTCTGTTCGACCTCGGGCTCTGGGTCCCCGATGAAGGCCACGCCGACCATAGGGCAACCGGCGCCGCGCAGCGCCATCAGCGACAGGGTCGTGTGGTTAATCGTGCCCAGGGCCGTTCGGGCCACCAGGATCACCGGCGCCTGCCAGCGGGCCAACAGGTCAAGGTAATAGGCCTGCCGGGTCAGAGGCACCATGACGCCCCCTGCCCCTTCGACCACCAGCGGGCCATCGGTCTGCGGCAGGGTCAGTCGGTCAAGGTCGATCTCGACCCCCTCGGCCTCGGCCGACAGGTGCGGCGAAGCGGGCAGGTTTAGCAGATAGGCCTCGGGCAGGACCGGTTGGCCGGACAGGCGCGCCACGATCTGGCTGTCGGTCTCCTCCTCAAGCCCCGATTGCACGGGTTTCCAGTACTGCGCGCCGAGGGCCGCGGTCAGCCCGGCGGAAAACACGGTTTTGCCGACGCCGGTGTCGGTTCCGGTCACGATCACTGTGGTCATGCGGGTCCTGCCTGTTGTTCGGCGATGGCCTGAAACACCGCCGTGATGTCCTGTGCGTCCACGTTGCCGGTGATCGAGACCCGCAGCCGCGAGCTGCCGCGCGGCACGGTGGGCGGGCGGATGCCGCGCACGTCAAACCCCAGCTGCTGGAGTTTCGCCGCGCGATCCATCGTGGCCGCGTCCTCGCCCACGATGACGGGCATGATCTGGCTGTGAAATCCGGTCAGACCGCACAGGCGCGCGGCCTCGGCGTGGGCATGAGCCATCCGGTCGCGGGCGGCCAAAGTCAGGCCTGGGTTCTGTCCGACGGCCCGCAGCGCGCCCCGCACGATTGCGGCGTCCAACGGCGACGGGGCCGTCGCAAAGATGAACGGCCGCGCCCGGTTGATCAGGGTGTCGATCATTTCACGCGGTCCGCAGATCAGCCCGCCGCTGGCGCCCAGCCCCTTGCCGCAGGTGTGCAGGGTCAACGTCTCGGCGTCCAACCCATGGGCCAGTCCCTGCCCGTTCGGGCCGAAGACGCCCGTGGCGTGGGCCTCGTCCACCACCAGTACTGCCTGCTCGGCTCGGGCCAGTTCGGCCAGGGCGGTCAACGGGGCCAGATCGCCCTCCATCGAATAGACGCTTTCGACCGCGATCCAGACCTGGCCCGTGCCGCCTTGCGCGCGCCAGTCGGCCAGCACCGCGCGCGCCGTCGAAATGTCGTTATGCGCAAAACCACGGGTCTCGGCCCGACCCAGGCGCATCCCTTCATGCGCGCTGGCATGGACCAACTCGTCATGCAGGATCAGATCCCCGGCCGCGGGAAGAGCCGAGAAAATGGCTTGATTGGCCTGAAACCCGCCGCCCATGTACAGCGCCGCCTCGGCGCCGAAAAAGGCGGCGGCCTCGGCTTCCAGCGCCTCGTGCTCGGGGTGGTTGCCGCGCAGCAAGCGCGACCCGCCCGAGCCCAGCGGAACGCCCCGGTCCAGCGCGTCCTGCGCCGCACGTTTCAGAACGTCGGACCCGGCCAGACCCAGATAGTCGTTGGACGCGAAATCCAGCCCCGTGCGGGGCGCAAGCCTGCGCAGCCGATGGCGCGTTTCCAGCACCTTCAGCGCATTGCCCAGCCTTGCGGTCGCTGTCATTCGGCCGCGTCCACGCGGGCCTCGGACTCCGCCTCCATCGGCTGGATGCCCAGCTTGGCGAACAGGATCGCGTCCTTGCTTTCCTCGGGGTTCTCGGCGGTCAGCAGCGTGTCGCCAGCAAAGATCGAGTTGGCACCGGCAAAGAAGCACATGGCCTGCATCTCGTCGCTCATGTCGCTGCGGCCAGCGGACAGGCGGACATGGGATTTCGGCATCATGATCCGAGCCAGCGCGATGATGCGCACGAAATCGATCGGGTCGATCGGCTTGGCGTCCGCCAGCGGAGTATCGGCCTGCGGCATCAGCATGTTGATCGGAACCGAGTCCGGCGGCTCGGGCAGGTTGGCCAGCGTCACCAGCATGTCGATCCGGTCCTCACCGTTTTCGCCCATGCCCAAAATCCCGCCCGAGCAGACCTTCATCCCCGCCTCACGCACGCGGTTCAGCGTGTCGATCCGGTCAGCGAAGGTGCGGGTGGTGATGACCTCGGGGTAATAACGCTCGGACGTGTCGATGTTGTGGTTGTAATAGTCCAGCCCGGCATCGCGCAGCTGCACCACCTGGGTGTCGTCCAGCATGCCCAGCGTCATGCAGGTCTCCATGCCCATCGCCTTGACGCCCTGAATCATCGCCACCAGCGCATCCATGTCGCGCGCCTTGGGCTCGCGCCAGGCGGCGCCCATGCAGAACCGGGTCGAGCCGGACTCGCGGGCCTTGCGGGCCTCGGCCAGAACGCGTTCGACCTCGATCAGTTTCGAGGCGCTCAGCTTGGAGCCGTTGCGCGCGGATTGCGAGCAATAGGCGCAATCCTCGGCGCAGCCGCCGGTCTTGATCGACAGAAGCCGCGACATCTGCACCTTGTTGGGGTCAAAATTCTCGCGATGTACGGTCTGCGCCCGATACAGAAGATCCATCAGCGGCAGGTCATAGATGGCCTGAGCGGTTTCGCGGGTCCAGGTGTTCGATGTAGCCGACATTTTATAGATAATTATTCCCGATGATTCAGATTTACCCGGGTTTATCAATAAAGCCGAAAAACGCAACATCCGCGATGTCACAGGCGCAGAAAATGACCGTGACCGCTAACGGTGATTCAACCGTGAAGTGGCTTGTTGTTCGCCGCCCGATAGGCCTGCACATAACCGCGCGCGACCGAACGGACAGCGCGGCCGATCTGGGTATATGCCTCATCCGGCAAGTTGGCGAAAGACACCCGCGCGGACCAGTTCGGCGCATCGAAACCGCTGCCGTTTAGCAGCACGATCCCGTAGTCCTCGGCCAGCTTGAACGCGATGTCCAACGGGTGGACGTTCTTCTTGATCCAGTCCACGACCTCTTCGCCGACGTATTTGCGCAGCCAGAACTCGAAGTCGATGATGCCGTAGTAGGCATCGTAGTGATCGCCCGGCTGGACCTCGATCCCCAAGGCTTCGGTCAGCAGGTGGAACCGTCGATGCACCAGTTCGATACAGGCGGTCTGATAGGCTTTCTTTGTGTCGACCAGCTCGCAGAGCGAGAACAACGTCATCATGACCTGCTGCGGCAGGGACAATCCGGCGGTGTGGTTCAGAGCCACATCCCGGCTGTCGGCCACCAGCCTGTCGACGAATTTGATCTCGCTGGGGTGCAGGCTGAGCGTGCCGTAACGCTTGTCGAGATTCTGCTTGATCTCGGCCGGGTGCGCGGCGAGCTTTTCGTCGAAGATATTATCCTCCGCGACAGCGATCACGCCGAGCCGCCAACCGGTGCAGCCGAAATATTTCGAATAGGAATAAACACCGATCGTGTTGCGGGGCATGTAGCCCATGACCGAGGTGAAATCATGTACGAAAGTGCCGTACACATCATCAGTCAGGACAATCAGGTCCGGCCTGTGGTTCTCGACCAAATCCGCGAGTTTGCGCAGAGAAGCATTGCTAAGGGCCACCGACGACGGGTTGCCCGGATTGACCAGAAAGAAGGCCTTGACCTTGGGGTCCTTCAGCTTTTCGACTGCAGCATCGGTCAGTTGGAACCCATCTTCCTCGTCCGTTTCCACGTGA
Organism: Ruegeria sp. BF8; assembly: GCF_056538625.1. Classification (NCBI taxonomy): domain Bacteria; kingdom Pseudomonadati; phylum Pseudomonadota; class Alphaproteobacteria; order Rhodobacterales; family Roseobacteraceae; genus Ruegeria; species Ruegeria sp. BF8. Next base: position 157,307 of record NZ_JBQFTL010000005.1, read on the forward strand.
ACGGACTCGAGGCTGTAATCCTCAAGTTCGGGCATTTCGAGGTAGGGCGTGAAGATCGGCGTGCACAGGGCGATCGTGTCGCCCGGGTTCAACAGCCGGTTGGCCTTGAGCGATTTGAAGATATAGCACATGGCCGCCGTGCCGCCTTCCACCGCAAACAGGTCGAACTGCGCATCGGGACGGTGCCCGGCACACATGGCCCACATCAGGTATTCATGGGCGATGGCGGCGTTGTGCTTCAGAATACGGTCGGGAACAGGGTAGTTGTCGCCGATGATCGAGTCCGTCAGTTCGTGCACGAATTCGTCAGCGTCGAAACCGAAGGCCCGAATGGCGTGGTCGATCACATCCAAAAGCGTGTCGGCGCCCGGCATCTCGGAATTGGCCCTGCCCCACTCCAACAGACGGTCATGGCAACCTGCCATTGCCGGCATCCCCCCAAGGCCCGCCGGATGATTCATGACGCGGCGCGACTCGGTAACGGCAAACTGGCCAAGCGCAAAGAAAGCTTCACGCGGGCGGGTGGCGACCCAATTGGGATTGCCCCGGCCGGCATTCAAAAAGGCGCTGTTGGATTTGCGCGCCTCGACCGAGGCCAGCTTAATCAGCTCGTCCTTGATCTGAAAGGGGCTGAGGGCTTCGTAATCGTGCAGCTTCAATCTGTCCATGACTCAAGACCTTTCCAAAATCAACTGAGGATCAAAACGACGACCATCCCGAATATCGTCAGCAGTGTGTTTCCGATCGCGTAGGGCATGCCGTAGCCCAGGGCTGGAATCCGGCTTTGTGCGGCCTCCTGGATCATGCCGAGCGCAGCCGTCGTGGTCCGGGCGCCCGCGCAGGCGCCAAACAGGATGGCGGGATGAAACTTGAATATGTAATGCCCGACATAAACCGAGAAAATCATCGGCAAAGACGTGGCCACAATACCCCATAACAACAGCGCGATACCCGCCTGCTGCAAACCGGCCACGAAACCGGGCCCGGCCGATATCCCGATGACCGCGATGAAGACATTCAGGCCCAGCGTATTCATCAACCACAGCGACGGTGCGGGAATGCGACCGAAGGTCGGGTGAACGGTGCGCAGCCACCCCAGCAGCAGCCCGGCCAGCAACGCGCCACCAGTGGTAGAAAGGCTGATCGGAAAACCGCCCATTGTAATTGCAAGCGTGCCGATGACACCCCCGATGAAAATGCCCCAGCCCACAAAGGCCAGATCGGTCGTGTCAACGGGCCGGTCGGCGTACCCGATTTCGGCGATGGCCGCCTCGACATGGCGCTTGCTGCCCAGAATGGTCAGAATGTCACCGCGATGCAGAACCGTGCCCGGCAGCAGCGGCAGATCAATCATATTGCGCGTCAGCTTCGACACATACACGCCACGGGCCTGAGGCATCTTGCTGAGCTCATCCAATGTCTTGCCGTGCACGTCCTTGCTTGTGATCATAACGTCCAGTTTTTCCGATGGGATACTCAGCAGCTCGGGCGCATCGGCTTCTTTGAGGCTGGGCTCCAGCGCTCCGACAAGATCACCGCGTCGGCCTGAGAACATCACGACATCACCCGCTTGCAGCACCGTGTCCGCGTCAACCTCAACGATCTTGCCACCTCGGCTGAGGCGTTCGGCATAGACGCGGACACCGGGCAACAGGTCCTTGACCGGCTGGCCGAGCAATTCGCTGCCTTCGGGAATCTCAAAAGCGCGCGCCTCGATCGCGCGATAGGCCGAAACGATGCCGCCTCCGGTCTCGACATCTTCGCCGCCACTCAGCTTGGCCTCGTATTCCTTGCAGGCGGCCACCAGGTCAACACCGATCAGGCGCGGGCCGATCTTGGCCAGAATGATCGCCGACCCGATCGTGCCGTAGATATATGTCACCGCATAGGCGACCGGGATCTGGTTGGAATAGGTTGTGGCCTGCTCGGCCGACAATCCCAACTGGTTGATCTGGTCCGTCGCCACTCCGATCGCCGCAGAAATCGTTTGCGAGCCGGCATAAAGGCCCGCGGCGTAGCCAAGCTCGAGCCCGGCGATCTTGGCCGACACGACCGGCACGATCAGACACAGGGCGAGGACGCTCAGCGCAAAAAGCACCTCGCGCGCGCCGTCGACCTTGAGACCGCGAATGAACTGCGGCCCAACGCCGTAACCAACTGCGAAGATGAACAGGATGAAGAAGGTGGACTTCACCGCTGAATCAATACTGATCTGTGCCTGCCCGATCACGACGGCCGCCAACAGGGTGCCCGTTACCGAACCCAGACTGAACCCCATGACCTTGATTGGTCCGACCAAAAACCCGATGCCGATGGCGAGGAAGACAGCCAGTTCCGGATAGGTTTGCAGGATATTGACCAGCCAATCGACCATACTGCGCCTTTCGGGTTTGTTGCGTCGCTCAGTCCACCCTGAACGTCAGTTGTCCGGAGGCCCGGACGAGTGCGATCAGCGCGGGAATTTCCAAGGTCACGATACCCCACGGAAACCGTTTGTCCATTGAATTATCTGAATTTGTTTGGCGTCCGAGCCGCGCGGAACTGTGTCCGCCAGCGGCGGCACAGGTTAGTTAAATCGTCGGCAGCCGCCTGGATCAATCGAACCTGCGCACTGACTTCGGCCCCTGCGATGTCACGGAATGCAGGGACAGGGAATGATCCATGTTCCGCATACGGTGGCGCAGCATTTCACGACCAAGCCGCGCCAAATCAGCTGCGTACTCAGGGTTTGCGGCGACATTCGCGGCCTCGCCCCGACCATGGTGGTCGAACAACAACGGCGGCAGGTCGGCTGCAAACTCGACCAGGGTAAAGCGTTCGTCACGCAGGATGCCCAGACACGAGTCGCTGTTACCCGTCCCTAGTTCCCTCTGAAACTGAGTGGGCGTCAGCGGATCGGCAAAGTCCAGCTCACTGAAGGAATACCGGCGCCAGTCCTGTGGCACGGCACCACGCAGCAGCGGCAACAAGGATCGACCATCCATCGAGTTCGGGATCTCTTTCCCAACCCAGTCCAGGATCGTGGGTGCGACATCAATTGACTCGGTCGGCACTTCGACACGCTGGCCGGCCATCTGAGCGTTGCCAGGCATGCAAATGATCAGCGGCGTGTGGTAAGCCGCGTCATATACCGACATTTTGCCCCAGGAAAAATGATCGCCCAGCATCTCGCCATGATCCGCGGTGATCACCAACAGTGTGTCATCGTACTGGCCACTGTCCTTGAGAAAGCGGATGACCCGGCCGATATGATGGTCAACCTCAGTTGCCAATCCAAGATAGACGGCCCGCAGGGTCTGCGTGTTCTCATCCGTCGGCTCCACCTCGGCAAAACCTTGCACGCAGTCGTTTGGAGTATTCGAGTCCAGAGCGGGTCCAAAGAACGGGTGTATGGCCTTTTCGTCCTCGGGGCCGGGCAGACGGGTTGGCAAAGGCAACGCGTTCGGATCGTACATCCGGTTGTAGGGCGCGGGGGCCACCAGTGGCGGATGCGGACGGATATACGTCAAATGCGCGAACCATCCCGAGTTCCGATAGGCGGCAATTCCGTCCAGAAAACCGTTGGTCAGAAATGCGGTGTCGCTGTCCTCGGCCGTGTAGAGGGCCGGGTCGTTCAATTTTGGGGCCGACCCATCCGGCGAAACCGGCTTGTAGAGATCCCAGTAGTCTTCAAACTCGTATCCCCGGCGCATCAAGTAGGAACGCCAAGGATAGGACTCCTCAAGGCGCATTTCGAGTACTTCGTGAAACCCGTGCATCGGATTTTCGTAGGTCTTCACCGACGGATCATTCGGATGATGAACCCGTGGATCGGCCGAGGTGTCCGTATAGCCGAACAGCATCGGCAGATAGCCGGCTTTTCGCATCTCGGTCGCGATGTTCGGAGTGTCATGGCGCAGCGGCGTGCCATTGCGGACCGAACGATGGTTCATCGCGTATTGCCCGGTCAGGATAGAGGCGCGGGACGGTCCGCAGGGATTGGTTACGGAAAAATGCCGGTCGAACGAAACGGCCTCGTCCATGAAGGCGCGCAGATTGGGCAGGTTGACATGATCAGCCAGAGCACCGCGCAGACAATCGGCCCGCAATTGGTCGATGATGATGAAAAGAACGTTTCCTGCTTGGCTCATGCCGTGATTCCCATTGGAAAACTGGTGTTCGACGGTGCGGACTGTGTCGGGGTTCCCTCGGGCAGGCAACCGGTTTTGCGCCAATTCTCGCCTCTAGGGCGACCGGGGCCGAGCAAACCGGTAACCCCCGCACCCAAATCGCCGCCCGGTTGAACAAAGCCATTGCGGCCCGGAACGGTTTCCCGTCTGATACCGGCATGACGAAACCCTCGATTGCAGTCGAACAGGAAGGCGGCACAGCGCGCGTGATTGTGTCTGGCGAAATGCTGACACAGTCGTTGAGCGCCGTCGAAGACGCCTTTCGCGCCACCCGTCCGGATGCGGCGCGTGTGACGGTCGACATGTCCGACATCGATGCGCTGGACACCGGCGGCGCGTGGCTGATCGCGGACCTGAAAAACCGCTGCGCTGCCATGGGGGCGACCGTGGCATTCGACGGGTTGAAACCGGCACATTCCGCGCTGCTGGAAACCGTCTCGGAGAACATTCCCAAGGACACTCCCGCCGAAGCCCCACCAAAAGGCTTCATGCCTTGGCTTGAGAGCCTAGGCCAATCAACGGTAGGCGCCGGGCGCGACACCATGTCGATCCTCGGCTTTCTGGGCCTGACCCTGCACCGGCTGGGCCGCACGATGATCATGCCGTGGCGCCTGCGCCGCGCCGCGGTCGTGTCACAGATGGAGGAAACCGGGTTCAAGGCCCTGCCCATCGTGGCGTTGATGGGATTTCTGATCGGCGTGGTTCTGGCTTTTCAGGGGGCCACCCAGTTGAAACAGTTCGGCGCGGAAATTTTCGTGGTCGAGCTGATCTCGATCTCGGTACTGCGCGAGCTGGGTATCCTGCTGACCGCCATCATCGTGGCTGGTCGATCCGGCTCGGCCTTCACGGCCTCGATCGGCTCGATGAAAGTGCAAGAAGAAATCGACGCCATGCGCACATTGGGTCTGGACCCGATCGAGGTGCTCGTCATTCCACGGGTTCTTGCACTGCTGATCATGCTGCCGATACTGGGCTTCGTGGCCGATATCGCCGGCCTTTTTGGCGGCGCCCTAATGAGCTGGATCGATCTGGGCGTCAGCCCCGGAATGTTCATTACGCGCCTGAAGGAAAACACCAGCGTCTGGCACCTGGCGGTTGGGCTGATCAAGGCGCCGTTCTTTGCCATGGTCATCGGGGTAATCGCCTGTTGGCAGGCAATGCAGGTCAAGGGTTCCGCCCAAAGCGTCGGCCAACGCACCACCGCGTCAGTTGTTCAGTCGATTTTCATGGTCATTGCCATTGACGCGCTGTTTTCCATTTTCTTCTCCGAGATCGGTGTCTGACATGGATGGATCCGCTCAGACATCGACCGCCAAGCTGGACGCGCAGCGCGAAGCGGTGATCCGTGTGCGCAATCTGCGCAACCAGTTCGGTCCGCAGGTGGTGCATGACGACCTGAACCTGGATGTCTGGCGTGGCGAAGTGCTGGGCATTGTCGGGGGGTCCGGGACCGGCAAGTCCGTCCTTCTGCGCACCATCGTCGGGCTGAACAAACCCGCGGCAGGCAGTATCGAAGTATTGGGTGTCGACGTGCTGAACGGTCCCGAGGCCGACCGACGCCGCATCGAGAAACGCTGGGGCGTGGCCTTTCAGGACGGGGCACTGTTTTCCTCGCTGACCGTGCTTCAGAACGTCATGGCCCCGTTGCGCGAACACACCGGCCTGAGCGAGAGCTTGATGCGGGCGCTCGGCAGCCTCAAGATCAGCCTTGTGGGGCTGCCACAGCTGAGTTGCGGCAAGTTCCCGTCAGAGCTGTCAGGCGGAATGCGCAAGCGGGCCGCGCTGGCCCGGGCGCTGGCATTGGACCCCGAGATCGTGTTTCTGGACGAACCCACCGCCGGGCTGGATCCCATCGGCGCCGCGGCCTACGACGAATTGATCGGAGAATTGCAACAGGCCTTGGGATTGACCGTTTTCATGGTAACACATGACCTGGACAGCCTGTACGCGATCTGCGACCGCGTTGCGGTTCTTGCAGAAAAGCGCGTGCTGGTGGAAGGTCCGATTGAAGACATGACCAAGGTCGACCACCCTTGGGTGCAGGAGTACTTCACAGGCCCCCGGGCCCGCGCGGCGCAACAGAAGGGGCAGGACAGGTAGAGGCGATGGAAACCCGGGCGAACTATATCCTGATCGGCGCGTTTACACTGGCGGGCATCCTGAGCGCGTTCGGGTTCTTCCTGTGGCTGGCCAAGTTCGAAGTCACGCGCCAATACGCTTACTATGACGTGCTGTTCGACAACGTGTCGGGTCTGTCAGCCGCCGGTGGCGTCAGCTACAACGGTCTGCCCGTGGGACAGGTGATTTCGCTGGACCTGGATGACGATGACCCGTCCAAAGTAAGGGTCCGGCTTGAGGTGGATGCAGGCATTCCGGTGACCACGGACACGATCGCGCAGTTGCAGTCGCTGGGAGTGACCGGCGTCAGCTATGTCGAGCTGTCGGGCGGGTCGCCCGATGCCGAACGGCTGCCGCAGAACAGTGTCATCAAAAGCAAGCGCAGCGCCATCCAATCTCTGTTCGAAGGCGCACCCAAGGTCCTGGACGAGGCGGTGACCTTGCTGGAAAACCTGAATGCAGTGGTGGATGACAACAATCGCAAGGCCGTGTCGGACATTCTCGACAACCTGGCTTCGGCCTCGGGCCGGCTGGACAAGACCCTGAACGATTTTGAATCCCTGTCCAGCGATCTGGGCGGCGCGGCAAAGGACATCGGGGCCTTCACCAAACGCCTGGATCAGTTGGCCGATACCGCAGAGACCACGCTGACCACCGGAACTGATACGCTGAACAGCATCAAAACGGCCTCGGAATCGGCGAAAACCGCACTGGACAGCGCGAACCAGACGCTGGCCACGGCAAACAAGGTCATCGAAGACGACGTCCGCCCCTTCATCGAGCGCGGGTCGCAACTCGCGGACCGCCTGATCGGGTTGTCGGATGAAGCCGCGGTAACCATGGCAACCGTCAACAATACATTTGCCAACGCCAACCAAACGCTCGACTCGGTGACCGCGGCCATGGATTCGGCGAAAGGAACTCTGGCATCCGCAGAACGCGCGTTCGACTCGGCCAATCGCGTAATGGACGAAGACGTTGCACAGGTTGTTGGCGACATCCGAAACGCCGCCACCAAAGTGGCCGAAACGGTAACGAACGTGACCGACAAGATCGACCAGATTTCGGCGGACGTTCTGAGCGCGTCGCAATCGGCATCGGACCTGTTGGGAACGATCGACGGCATCGTTCAACAAAACCGCCGGCAGGTTTCGGACTTCCTGCGGGTCGGACTGCCTCAATTCGTTCGTTTCGTGGAAGAATCCCAACGCCTTGTCATCAGCCTGGACCGTCTTGTCGACAAGGTCGAGCGCGACCCCGCGCGTTTCCTTCTGGGCACCCAAGCATCGGAGTTCCGTCAATGATCAGGCCCCTTCTTCTGACCCTTGCAATCACGACGCTGGGCGGATGTGCCGGTCTGGGCACGTTGAAACAGGCCTCGAAACCGAACGACCTGTATCTGCTGACCCCCAAGAGCACGTTCTCGCAGTCTTTGCCCCGGGTGCAGAAACAGATCGTCATCCAGGAACCCACTGCGACCGCTGCGGTGAACACCGACCAGATTGCCGTGCAGCCGACGCCCCTGCAGGTCCAGTATCTGCCGCGTGCCCGGTGGGTGGACCGAGCACCTTTGATCGTTCAGGCGTTGATGGTCGAAAGCTTTGAAAACAGCGGTCGCGTCGCCGCCGTGGGTCGTTCGACGGTCGGCCTGCGCGCCGACTACGTCATCGTTCCGGACCTGCGCGAGTTTCAAGGGATTGTCGTCGGAGAAACCGAAAACTCGAAAACCGTAAAAATCGAAGTGCGAATGAACATCAAGATCATCGACGAGTTCGAAGACAAGATCATCGCTTCAAGCTCGTTCCAGGAAGCCGTTGTCTCGACCAGCGACGAGACGCCGGATCTTGTTACCGCTTTTGACACCGCCTTGGGCAAAACCATGCGAGACGCAGTTGAGTGGAGCGTGCGGAAGATTCATTCGCACGCTGCCAACAATCCGCGCCCGTCGTTGAACTGACACGGATTGCCCACCCTTTATTTTGACAGGGATTGCGCCAGACGCATCAGGGTCACGGCTTCGGTCCGGTACCCGAAAGGATCGGCCCCACGGGCTGTGTTGCCCATCGCGATTGCATCATCATAGCTCCAGTCGGACAGGTAAGTGCCGCCGCGCAACAACTGGCCGAAACCTGCAATCGCGACGGAAAACCTCACGTCGTCCGTCTGGTGGCCCTGCCCGTCCATGATCGGTTGCTCGATCAACTGGCTGCGCGTGTCGCCGGGTGTTTTGTACCGCAGCTTGAAATAGCCGATTTCATCACTGCCCGAAGCGGGGGCGGTGTTTCCATACCGTAGCGGTGCATTGCGAATTGCGTTGGAGCCGACCGGCGTGACTTCGTAAATCGCGGTCACGCTGTGGCCAGCACCTATGTCGCCCGCATCAACAGTGTCATTCAAAAAGTCCTCGCGGCGCAAAGCGCGGGTTTCGTATCCGATCAGGCGGTATTCGGCGATTTGGGCAGGGTTGAATTCGACCTGAATCTTGACGTCGTTGGCAATCGGAAACAGCGCACCGGTCAGTTGGTCAACCAGCACCTTGCGGGCCTCACCCAGCGTGTCGATGTAAGCCGCCTGTCCGTTTCCGTTCTGGGCCAGGGCCTGCATCGTCGCGTCATCAAGGTTACCGCGCCCGAAACCCAGAACGCTCAGATATGTTCCGCTGTCGCGCTTGTCAGAGACAAACTCCTTGAGAGCTTCGGGATCGGACAGGCCAACGTTGAAATCCCCGTCCGTGGCCAGAATGACTCGCGTCACCTCGCCTTCGGCGGCCATGTCTGCAGCAACCTGATAGGCTTGCTGAAGCCCGGCTTGTCCCGCTGTGGATCCGCCCGCGTCCAAGTGTTCGAGCGCCCGCAGGATCTTGGCCTGATCGGCTGCAGATGTCGGCTCCAGAACCTGGCCCGCACTGCCGGCATAGGTCACGATCGACACCTGATCCTCGGGTCGCAACTCGGGCAACATCAGGCGCAGGGACTGTTTCAACAAGGGCAACTTGTTGGCGTCCTGCATCGAGCCCGAGGTGTCGATGAGAAAGACAAGATTGAGCGCCGGACGCTCCTCGATCACCGGAAGCGTTCCCTGAATGCCAATATGGACCAGTCGAGTACCGGTATTCCAGGGGCTGGGCATGACCGTGATGCTTGGCTGAAACGGCACCGCGCCGTCCGGCGCCGGATAGGAATAGGGAAAATAGTTTACCATTTCTTCAATCCGCACCGCGTCACGCGGGGGCAAGTGACCAGCCAGAAGCGAGGACCTGACGATGGCGTAAGATGCGGTATCGACATCAATCGAAAACGTCGAAACCGGTTCTTCCGCGGTGACCTTGAGTGAGTTGGTTTCGACGTTTGCAAATTCTTCGGACGACTGCTCGGGTCGCGCTGGCGGACGAAAAGCGTCGCTCGAAACCGAAGGGGCCACTGTGCTGCCGGCGAGGCGGCCTTGCGAAAGAAGGCTGCGTTTTGCCAGAGGTTCCCGGGCTTCTTCCACAACCATCGGCGCTTCGACAACGGGTTCCTCGAGATCCATCTCGGCCGTTTCAGCGTCTGATCGACCGGTTGGCCGAACCGCCTGCGGCTGGCCGATCACCCGGGTCTCGGTACCGAACCTGGGGGACAGCACACCGTCCCGTGTCTGCGGCACGATCATGATCAGCGCAACGGCAGCGATGGCTGTTGTAGCGGCCAGCGCGCCGCGGGTCGAAATTGCATTCAACATGGCTTTGGTTCCTTCTGTCACGCGGGCCAACGGGCCTCGCTTGACATTGGGACGCGTACCGGGCCGGGATCCTTGGAGATCAGCAAAGTTTTTTCTGGCCAGTTCCAAATTGACGGCCCGCCGCTTTTCATCCGGTGCAGGCGTTGCGGCATCCATCAGTGTTTTCAGATCATCGAGCTCATCACTCATTGGGCAAGCTCCTCTTGTTTGATCGCGCGCAGGCGCTTTCGGGCTTCGGACAGGCGCCATGAGACCGTGCCCTCGGACACGCCCAGCACGTCGGCGGCCTGTGCATGGGTCATTTCATCATCCAGCGTCAGCGCCAGTGTCTGGCGCAGATCTTCGGGCAAGCTCTGCATGGCCCGTTGCAGCCATGACAGGGCCTCGGCCGTCTCGACGGCTTCGGCGCGCCGCATCTTTTCCACATCGCCCCAGCCGATTGCTGCACGGTTTCGGCTGGCCGTTCGACGCCGCGCATCGTGTGCCGCGTTGCAGACGACCCGATACAGCCAGGTCGTGAACTTTGAACTCGCTCGAAAGCCGACAATTTTGGCGGTCAAGGCGGCACATATGTCCTGCGTCAGGTCTTCGGCAACCTCGGCGCTGCCGGTCAGCCGAAAGGCCAGCCGGAACACGCGGTCATAGTGCCGTCCAAGCAGCGTCGCGAACGCTTCCGCGTCCCCGTTGGCGGCCGCATGGGCCAGTTCTTCATCCGAGGTCAGTTTGCTCATTCTGACTATTCAGACGCAGGACAGGAGCGGATCCTTGGACCATTCGAGAAAAAATCAGAAATGGCTCGCCAACGCCTTCTGCCAATCCGCTGCAAATTCCTGCGGCACTGTGTCTTTCAACAAGGCACCTGGCTCGATAAAGGTGTAAAGTTCCGCGTATGAGCACTCGCGCTCATTGGCAATTCGGCGGTAGATATCGGATGGGCCGAGGTCAGATACGCGCTCTTTCCCCATTGCACCCAGTATTTCGCGAAAGCTTTCCAGAGTGGCGTCATGAAAGCGGTGAACCCGCTTGCGTTTCTGCGGCACGTTGACCGCGCGCCCGCGAATGGGATCCTGTGTTGCGACGCCTGACGGGCAGCGGTTCGTATTGCAATGCAGGGCCTGAATGCAGCCCACGGCGAACATCATCGCCCGCGCCGCATTGCACATGTCAGCCCCCAGCGCGAATTTCTCGATCATGTCATAACCAGTTGCCACTTTGCCTGAACAGACCACCCGGATCTTGTCCCGCAGACCTACTCCGCGCAGACAGTTGTTCACGAAGATCAGCCCTTCGTTCAACGGTACGCCCAGACGGTTGGTAAATTCCACAGGCGCCGCGCCGGTCCCGCCTTCGGCCCCGTCTACGGTGATGAAATCGGGCAGAATGCCCGTTTCCAGCATGGCCTTGCAGATCCCCATGAACTCGGACCGGTTGCCGATGCACAGCTTGAAACCGACGGGTTTGCCCCCGGACATTTCGCGCAGGTGTTGGACGAAATGCATCAGGCCCGTTGGCCCGTCAAAGGCCGAGTGAATGGGTGGCGAAATCACATCCTGATGCACGGGTACGCCACGAATAAGAGCGATCTCTTCATCGACCTTGGCCGCCGGCAGAACACCGCCATGGGACGGTTTCGCGCCTTGGGACAGCTTGATCTCAATCGCCTTCACGACATCCTTCTGGGCATTCTGGGCGAACTTGTCCTTGTCAAAGCCGCCCTCTGCCGTCCGACAACCGAAGTATCCGGTGCCAATCTGCCAGATGATATCGCCGCCTTCGGCAAGATGGTGCGGCGACAGCCCGCCCTCGCCCGTGTTGTGTGCGAAACCACCATCCTTGGCCCCGCCGTTCAAGGCGCGGATCGCGTTGGCGCTGAGTGCCCCGAAGCTCATCGCTGAAACGTTCAGCCGCGATGCGAGATAGGGCTTTTCACACTGAGGACCGCCCAGCATCACACGCTCTTCGCTTTCCGGAACGTCCTTGGGCGCAAGCGAGTGATTGGCCCGGTGATATCCGACTTCGGTGATATCGTACTGGGTGCCGAAGGCCTGAGTGTCGACCTGTCCCTTTGCTCGTGAATACACCAGCGCGCGAATGATCCTATTGAAGGGCCGCCCGCTTTCGTTGGTTTCCACGAAATACTGGCGGATTTCCGGGCTGACGAACTCCAGCATATACCGGAAATGGCCCAGAACCGGATAGTTGTTCAGTACGTTGTGTTTGGTGGTCAGCATGTCGTACAGCCCGACCAACGCGTAAGGGACCAGCAAAATCAGCAGCCAGAATGCCGGAGGCCAGTACAAACCCCAGACCACGGTCAAAGGCAGAACCACATAGGTCACGACATAATATATTCGACGTACGATCATCTTGCTCTCCCTTGGGCCAATCGGTCACAGGTTGGCCTTGAGTTCCTTGACCCAGTTGTCCCACTGCGCATGTTCACCCTTGGCCAGCAGGATGCCTTCTTTCAGTTTCGACATGCCGAATCCCCAGGCCATCTTGGTATCGATATGCGGAGGCATGACCAACTCGCCGGGCGTGACCATGGCGTCGATGATGAATGGCTTTCGGCTGGCTTTGGCGCGCGCGACGGCCTCGGGGATGTCAGCCGCATGTTCCACACGGACCCCGTCCCCACCGCAAACCCTCGCATATTCCGCAAAGTCCGGGTTCACCAGATCGGTAGCAGCGGGGTTCAGCGGATAACCCGCCACCTCCATCTCCATCTTCACGAAGCCGAGCGTCTGGTTGTTGAAGACCAGCACCTTAATGGGCCACTCGTAGCGCACGGCAGTCACGAAATCCTGCATGGACATGCCGAATCCGCCATCCCCGCAGAACGCCCAAACCTCGCGCTGCGGATCCAGCGCGGCGGCTCCCAACGCCGACGGCAACCCGGACCCCAGTGACGAATGGTTGAACGACCCCACCATGCGCCGTCCGCCTTTCATCCGCGTCTGACGCGCCACCCAGACCGTGCATTCGCCGATATCCATTGCAAATATCGCGTCATCGGCAGCCTTGTCGGAGACCTGCCGCGCGAATAGCTGCGGGTGGAGTGGCTCGGTGTCGCGCTCGAGACTGGAGTCGCGGTCTTGCTGCGCCAGCCATTTCGTACACAGCTTGACTTGACGATCAGCAAACGCCCTGTCGTCCTTTGCGGCCAGCTTTGGCAAGAGCAAATCCAGCGTCGCGCCCACATCTCCCAGCAATCCCGATGCGATGGGCGCGCGGCGTCCCAGATGTTCGACGTTGCGATCGATCTGGATGATTTTCGCGTTTTCCGGCAGGAACCACTCGTATGGGAAGTCCGTCCCCAACATCACCAGCACATCGCAGTCGCGCACTGCATGATACCCGCCGGGATTGCCGATCAACCCGGTCATCCCGACCACGTTGGGATCATCATAGTCAAAAATGTCCTTGCCCTTGAGGGAATGCGTGATCGGCGCGTTCAGCCGTTGGGACAGAGCCAGAACCTTGTCTTTGGCTTCTCTGCATCCCACGCCGGCGAAAAGAGCGACTTTCCTGCCCGCGTTGATGATCTCAGCCGCACGGTCGATTTCGGATTCGGGCGGGATCAGCGTTGATGGCGTTTTCAGGATCGGGTGCAGTTGGTGCAAGCTGGGCACCTGCTGTTCGGATATGTCGATGGGCAGTTCGATCCGCACGACCTCGCGGTTGATCAAGGCGCGTTGCACGGCGATCTGAGCCAGTCGCGGCATCTGGTCCGGCGAATTGATCACGGCCTGGTAGCCGCAGACATCCTCGAACACTTTCTCAAGATTGACTTCCTGGTGGTATCCGGTCCCGCGCTCCCGATGAGCGACCTGACCTGTGATCGCCACGACCCCTGCACCCTCACGCCGGGCGTTGTACAGTCCATTGATCAGGTGAAGCGCGCCGGGACCGACGGTTCCGGCACAAATCCCGATCCCGCCGGTCAGATGCGCCTGGGCATAGGCTGCATAGGCTGCGTTTTCCTCGTGCCTGACCCCGATCCATTCGAACCGGCTATCCCCGCGCATGGCTTCAAGCAGGGGGTTGAGCGCATCGCCCGTCACGCCGAAGATCTGGCACCCTCCGGCATCCGCGAGAATATCCAGCAATACCTTGCATACGGAATTCGACGTCATGACCTGCCCTCTGGTTCCGACCCCATCGGGCCTGTCCCGATAGATCGTGGGCAGGTTGCCCTTTGATTGCAAGCCTTTGTACGGCCACCCCTAGCATCGGGCGGATTTGCGGTGGCTTGGTTGCGGCGGTTGAACCCGGGCGGTACAGCCGCTATCCAAATCCAAACCCCACAGGCGGAGAAGCGTCCTTGGCCAAAACTCAGGCGGCAGTTTCGGGAAAGCCCATGATGTACGCCGCCGTCTTTGTCGGCGGGGCGGCTGGGTCGATCCTACGCGAACTGTTTGCGCTGGAAATCCCGGGGATGCCGTTGCTGACATCGACCTTCGGCATCAATGTCGTGGCCTGTTTCATTCTGGGATGGCTCTACGCCATACGGGGCCGGGTGCATGCCCATGTTCTGCACCTCGGGGCCGTTGGTTTCTGCGGCGGATTGTCGACGTTTTCGTCCTTTGCCGCCGAACTGGAACGGATCGCCGAAACCGACGGCTGGTCGGTCATCTTGCCGTTGGCGGCCGAAGTCATCTGTGGTTTGGGCGCGGCCATTCTGGGCGAGGCGATCGGACGCCGCCGCCGCTCAGGAGGGCCGGCCGAATGACCGATCTGTATCTGCATGCGGTGTTCGGGCTGGGCGGCGGACTGGGAGCAGTCCTTCGTCACTGGGTCGCACGGGCCATCACTCACGACCTCCCGGTCTCGACGCTGGTCGTGAACGTATTGGGCAGCCTGTTGTTGGGGCTTTGGATCGGGTACCTGGGCGGGCCCGTGGAGATGGCCGAAGAAGAAAAGCGCCTGGTTTTCGGCTTTTGCGGAGGGTTCACGACATTCTCCAGCTTTGCCTACCAGTCTCTTGAACTGCAGCGCGAGCGGACGATTGTCCTTGCGGGTGGAAACATCCTGCTCAGCCTCGGACTGTGCTGGCTGGCCTTGTGGCTGGGACTGTGGGTGATGGGCTAGCCGGTCGCTACATGCCCGGCATGTGCATCCGCATAGCCAGATTGCCCAGGATCCAGACCGTTCCAAGAATGATGATCAGAAGAACCAGCGTCGAGAACAGGACCAAATCCAGATCTTCGCGGCTGCTGCGGCGACGGTCGATATGCAGGAAATAGACCAGCTGAACAATCAGCTGCGCCAAACCCAACAGCCCAATTGCAAGGTAGACACCCTTGGTCTCGATGCCGAACCAGTAGGCGATCGCAAACACGGTGAGTGTCAGCAACAGCGAGCCGCCATAGCCGATCACATACCGGCGCCGCTCGCGCCTGTGCATCTCGGACCGTTTATCCATAGGTCAGCCCTCCGAAATACACGATGGTGATGATGCCGATCCAGATCAGATCAAGGAAGTGCCAGAACAGTGCCAGCCGCACCACGCGCGAAATCACGAGGTCGGTCATCCCCATGACCCGCAGTTGAATGCCCAGAACGACCAGCCACACACAGCCCGCCGCCACATGCAGCCCGTGCAGAGGCACCAACCCGTAGAAGGCAGACAGGAAACCGCTGCGCTGCGGGATGCCACCCTTTTCCGCCATCGACATGAAATCGCGGATTTCGAGGACCAGAAAACTCAGCCCAAGCAGCAGCGTAACCCCGAACCACAGGACGATCCGACCGCGCGGCAGGTTGTATTTCAGCGCCAGCATGGCAAGTCCAACAGTCAGGCTGCTGGTCAGCAGGATCAGGGTCTGGGCAAAGATGCTGTAGAGATCGAACAAGTCGTGCGGGCCAGGACCACCTGCCTGCGCGTCGATCATGGTGATGTAGACGCCGAACATCAGCCCGAAATAGACCAGGTCGCTCATCAGAAAGACCCAGAAACCGAAGGTCACCACTTCGGTCGCCTTGTGGGCGCTGGCATGACGCCGCCCAAGGTTCAGACCTGGGTAACTGTGGGTTGGTGCAGGCTTCATGTCGCTGCCTTTAGATCCGGTCGGGCAAGCCCGGTGTTTTCTGGCGCACCTTCGTGATTCCGGTTCACAGGGGTCGCGTTGCGGACCAAGTCCAGCCAGGCCTCGTGCTGCCTGCGCACGTCTTCAGCTGAAACCACTTCTTCGGTATCGGTCTGAAAGGTCCACAGGATGAATGACAGGATCATCATCACGGTCATCAGCGCCGCCAGCCACCAGATCCACCAGACCAGCGCAAACATCCACACACCGCTGAGCACGCAGAGCACGAAACCGATACCGGTGTTGCGTGGCATAGTGATGTCCTCGTACCGGTCGGGGTGCGGGTAGGCCTCGCCACGCTCTTTCGCGGCGGCAAAATCGTCGCGGTCCGTGACATGCGGGATGATCGCGAAATTGTAGGGCGGCGGCGGGGCCGGGATCGACCATTCCAGCGTGCGGGCGTCCCAGGGGTCGCCAACCGATACGCGGCTCTGTTCGCGGTTGCGGATGCTGACCCACAGCTGCACGACGACCGACAGCAAGGCCGCCAGAATGACCAGCGCGCCGATGACGGCCGTGATCATGTAGGGGTGAAAGCTCGGGTCCTCCCAACTGTAGGAGCGGCGCGGCATACCCATCAGGCCCACGAAATACAGCGGCAGGAAGGTCAGCATGAAGCCCACCGTCCACAGCACGACCGATATCCGCCCCCAAGCCTCGTCCAGGCGGAAGCCGAACGCCTTGGGAAACCAGTAGTTGTAGCCCGCAAGCAATCCGAACAGGACACCCGGCAGCAACACGTTGTGGAAATGCGCGACCAGGAACAGCGTATTGTGCACTTGATAGTCAACGGTCGGGTTGGCCAGGATCACCCCGCTGAGCCCCCCGATCACGAACAGCATCAGAAAGGCCAGCCCGTACAGCATCGGCACCGAGAACCGGATGCGGCCGCGATACAGGGTGGCCATCCAGTCATAGACCTTGACGCCGGTGGGTATGGCGATCAGCATCGTGGCGATGCCGAACACCGCATTGATCAGGGCGCTTTGGCCCATGGTGAAGAAATGGTGCAGCCAGACGGTGAACGACAGTACCGCGATCGACATGGTCGCGATCACCAGCGAGTTGTAGCCATAGAGCCGCTTGGCCGAGAAAGTCGCGAAGACTTCGGAATAGATGCCATAGGCCGGCAGAACCAGAAGATAGACCTCGGGGTGGCCGAACAGCCAGAACAGGTTGGCATAGTTCATCATGTTGCCGCCCAGGTCATTGGTGAAGAAATGGAAATCAAGATACCGGTCGGCGGCCAGCAACAGTGCCGCCACCCCCAGGGGCGGCATGGCGAACACGATCAGGATCGAGCTGCAGATGATCGTCCAGCAATACATCGGCAACCGCATGAATTTCATCCCAGGCGCGCGCAGTTTGTAGATCGTGACGGCAAAGTTGATCCCCGTCAGGGTGGTGCCGATGCCCGACACCACGATCGCCCAGATCCAGTAATCCGGCCCCACGCCCGGATTGAAGGCCGCGCCGGTATAGGGCGGATAGGCCGTCCAGCCGCCAGTGGAAAACTCGCCCACCACCAGGCTGACCATCAGCATCATGCCCGCCGAAACCGTCAGGCCGAGGCTGATCTGATTCATCACCGGAAAGGCCACGTCGCGTGCGCCGATCATCAGCGGGACGAGGAAATTCGCCAGTCCAAACACGAAGGGCACCGCAACGAAGAAGATCATGATCGTGCCGTGGGTGCTGAACAGTTCGGCAAAGTGTTCGGCCTCGAGGAACCCCTCGCCCGGCCCGGCCGCCTGTTGGGCGCGCATCACGACGCCTTCCAGAACGCCGCGCGCCAGCATGACGATGGCAAAGACGATATACATGATGCCGATCTTCTTGTGATCCGCGCTGGTCAGCCAGTCGCGCCACAGCGGCCCCCACAGGCGAAACCAGGTGAGCAGTCCCAGAACCGCGGCCACCCCCACGATCACCACGCCCGCCGCGGCATTGGCCACGATTTCATTCGTATTGGGGTCTTGGATCAGCCCGGCGATAGGGAAGGCATCCCAGTTCAGACGGCCGAAGAAACCGGACTCGGCAGATGTCATTGCTTGTCCTCCTGCCCGTATTGAGCGGTTCCCGGTTGCTGATCCTGCGGCAAAGGTTGCCCGTTGTGATACCGGCCCAGGATGCTGTGGAACAGATCGCCATCATCCAGGCGGAAATACAGCGCATTATCGGGCATCTGCGCGGTGCCAAGCGCGGCCTGAACCTCGTCCCGGTCCGTCCGCATGGCCAGTGTCCGATAGGTTGCCGGATCCAGAACGATACCGTTCTGCCGAACCCGGTCGACCCACGAGTCGAAGTCCGGCGGCGGCATCGCGACCGTCTGGAACTTCTGCTTGGTGAAGCCGCGCCCGTTGTACTGGGTGTTTTCGCCCTGCATTTGTCCGGGGGCATCAGCCACGAGATGCAATTGGGTCGTCATCCCCGGCATGGCATAGATCTGCCCCGCCAGGGCGGGAACCATGAATGACTGCATCACCGTGTCCGTCGTCAGTGTCAGGGCGACTTGTTGTTTTGTTGGCACCCCGAACTCACCCACCGTCGCGATGCCCAGGTCGGGGTAGATGAACAGCCATTTCCAATCCAGCCCCACCACCTGCACACGCAGGGCCGGTTCATCGCCGAACGGGGCCGCGTAAGGGTCCAGCCGGTGGGTTGCTTTCCAAAGATAAAAGGACAGCAGCGCCACGATCACCACCGGCACACCCCACATCGCGGTTTCCAGCATGGGCGAGAAATCCCATTTGGGCCGATAGGCAGCCGGGCTTTGCGCGCGGCGCCGATAGCGAAGAGCGATCAAGGGAACCAGAACCAGAACCGGAATGACCGCAATCAGGATCAACGCGGTCGCGCGCACCAGGTGTGTTTTTTGGACCGCCGCAATAGGGCCATGAGGATCCATGAAACTGTCGCTGGCCAGAGCCGATTGCGCCGTGCCCAACCACAATACGACCACGATCAGCGCTGTCAGTACCGCAGGTATAGTCCTGTTTCCGCTCACGCCGGATCGCCCTCATCAAACTTCAGGTTGGTGCAACTATCGGCAGAGTCAGCAGATTTCACAAGGTTTTTCCCCGGCAGCCGGGAACCACCTCACCATCGAGTTGACTTGACCAGTGGGTCGGGTCAGTCATTGTGTCATGCGTTTACAGCTTATTCTGATTGGACTGATCGCGTTTTCCGGCGCAGCGATCGCGCAGGACCGAGCCGCGGTTGAGCGGCAGTTTCAGGACTGGTTGCAGCAACAGGTCTGGCCGTTGGCCCGGGCGCAGGGTGTATCGCTCCGCACGTTTGACAGCGCAACCGACGGAGTTCGCCTGAATTGGGAACTTCCTGATCTTGTTCCGCCGGGCTCTCCGGCACGGACGCCCAAAAAGCAAAGGCAAGCCGAGTTCGGATCCCCCGGCCGGTATTTCAACGCAAATTCGGTTCAGGGTGCCGCCGCCGGCGGTCGGCGTATGGCCAAGCGTCATGCGGAAACGCTGCGCCGGGTCGAGGAACAGACCGGCGTTCCCGCCCGGATCATCCTTGCGGTCTGGGGCCGCGAGAGCGGCTATGGGCAGGTTCCGATCCGGCATGACGCAATCCAGGTGCTGGCCACCAAGGGATTCATGAGCACCCGCGCGGATTATTTTACCAGCGAACTGATCGCCGCGCTGCAGATCGTCGAGGCTGGCCACGTGAACGGCCGCGCGATGAAAGGCAGCTGGGCCGGCGCGTTGGGCCAGCCCCAATTCATGCCGACCAGCTTTTTGAACCACGCGGCCGACGGCAATGCAGACGGCCGGGCCGACATATGGGGGTCGGCTGACGACACGATTGCATCGATCGGAAACTACCTCGCGCGGCACGGTTGGGTCAGCGGCCGCGATTGGGGGTTCGAGGTGACCGTACCGGCATCTGTGTCCTGCGCGCTTGAGGGTCCCGATCAGGGTCGCCCGATCCGCGACTGGGTCGCCATGGGCATCACACGCGTCTCGGGCCGCCCCTTCCCCGAACACGAGCTGCGCGGCGAGGGCTACCTGATGATGCCGGCTGGCCGGAACGGTCCGGCCTTTGTCGTAACGCCCAATTTCTACGTTCTCAAAGACTACAACATGAGCGACCTCTACGCCTTGTTCGTGGGCCATGTGGGCGATCGCATTCAGTATGGCGTGGGCGATTTCAAAGGCCGCTGGGGCAAGGTGGGCGGTCTCTACCGGTCGGATATCGCGACCATGCAGCAGGCGTTGATCGCGATGGGGCACGACGTGGGCGGTGCCGACGGGCTCCCGGGATACAAAACCCGCCGGTCGATCGGCCGCTGGCAGGAAGAAACCGACCAGCCCCCCACCTGTTTCCCCGAAGCCGGGATGAAGTCGCGGCTGCGTCCCTGACCGCTGGCGATTCGCCTGATCGGGCGAAAGCGAGCAGCGAAATACTGCCGAAACAGATCGCGCCTCGCGCTGCAATCCGGGCGGCCTGGGCACGAAAATATCGCAACGATACACGCCATCGTTACAAAATTTCAGCGACCACGCGTCACGAAGTTTCTTTCTACCTTTAGGCGATCCGCACTCATGGGAAGGCTTTAACCCTGCCCAAAATAGTGGCACGGTCTCGGCCAGCGAGAGGAAGCTCTTGCATCCACTTCACCGACTGCAATCCAGAAAGCTGCGACGCAGTGTTCCTTGCGAATTGGCACAACCCAAAATTCAAAAGAACCGGGTCCCAGCGGATGTCGGGCAACCAGGGCCGCCGGACGCCATCCCATATGGATGCGCAGACCGCCGCCACAATAATTGGGAGAAGATCATGAACACCATCCTTCGAAACTCGGTGGCGGGCCTGCTGTGCTCGACCTTCATCACCGGAGCCGCGCTGGCCGCGGGCACCCATCCGGTCACCGGCGAGCCGCTGGCCGATGACCAGACCTTCGTCTACCGCGTGCTGGACGAGCACAGCTCGGTCGACCCGCAGGTGGTCGAGGACGTGTCGGGCGCCGAGATTGTCCGCGACCTGTTCGAAGGTCTGATGAACCAGGACGAAGACGGCAACCTGGTTCCGGGCGTGGCCACCGGCTATACCACCAACGAAACTAAGGACGTTTACACCTTCACCCTGCGCGACAACGCCAAGTGGTCGAACGGCGATCCGGTCACCGCACATGATTTCGTTTTTGCGTGGAAACGCGCCGTCGATCCGGCCCTGTCCTCGCCCTATGCCTGGTTCATGGAACTGATGTCGATCGAGAACGCCGCCGAGATCATCGCGGGCGACAAGCCGGTCGACGACCTGGGCGTCAAGGCGATCGACGACCACACGCTGGAAGTGAAACTGAGCGCGCCGCTGCCCTATTTCCCGCAGATGACCACGCACTCGACCACCTTCCCAGCCCCGCAGAAGGTCATCGAGCAGTTCGGCGATGAATGGACCAAGCCCGGCAACATCGTCTCGAACGGCGCCTATGTCCTGACCGAGCACCTGCCCAACGAACGCTCGGTGCGCGAGCGCAACCCGATGTACTGGGACAACGACAACACCATCATCGACAAGGTCGTGGCGCTGGTCATCAACGATGAAAACGTGGCCCTGACCCGCTATCTGGCCGGTGAGCTGGACCGCACCGAGGTGCCCGCAGGCCAGTTTCCGCGCCTGAAGAAAGAATACCCGAACGAGGCGATCAGCTTCCCGCGCCTGTGCAACTACTACTACACGTTCAACCTGTCCGACGGCGGCCCCGAGGCCTTCAAGGACCCGAACGTGCGTCAGGCCCTGTCGCTGGCGGTTGACCGTAAGATCATCACTGAGAACATCCTGGCCGGCGGTCAGCCCGAAGCCTATACCTTCGTCCCCGAAGCCACCGCAGGGTTCACCCCGCCGGTCGTGGAAATGGCGTCGATGACGCAAGCCGAGCGCGACGAGCTGGCCAAGGAACTGCTGGCCGAGGCCGGATACGGTCCCGACAACCCGCTGAGTTTCGCGATGGTCTACAACACCTCCGAGGCGCACAAGAAAGTCGCCGTGGCCCTCAGCCAGATGTGGAAGCAGAAGCTGGGCGCGCAGGTCGAGCTGGCCAACATGGAATGGAAGATCTTCCTGGAAGAGCGCGGCAACCAGAACTTTGAACTGGCCCGCGGCGCATGGTGCGGCGACTACAACGAAGCCTCGACCTTCCTGGACCTGCTGCAGTCGGATTCCGGCTACAATGACGGCAAGTACAACAATGCCAAGGTCGACGAGCTGCTGGCTCAGGCCAAAACCTCGGACGATCCGGCCCCGCTGTACACCGAGGTTGAGCGGATCATCGCACAGGAAACCCCTGTGATCCCGATCTACCACTATGCCGGTGTCTACATGATGGACAGCGACGTGGGGAACTGGCCGGTGAACAACGTCGAGCAGAACTGGTACTCGAAGAACCTCTACAAGATCGCCGAGTAATCATCATCCTTTGATCGCGCCCTGCCCCGGACATGCTCTGGGGCAGGGCCAATAATTGGGGGCATGAAATGCTTGCCTATGTCATCCGGCGACTGCTGATCGCCGTTCCGACGATCCTGTTGCTGATCGTCGCCAGTTTCTTTCTGATGCACTTCGCGCCCGGCGGGCCCTTCACCTCGGAGCGGCCGTTGCCGCCGCAGGTTCTGGCCAATATCGAGGCGCGCTACGGGCTGGACCAGCCGCTGTGGAAACAGCTGTGGGATTACCTGTACAACATCGTGGTGCATTTCGATTTCGGCCCGTCCTTCAAGTTCAAGGACCGCGACGTGAACGACATCATCGCGCAGGGCTTTCCGATTTCGCTGACCTACGGGATGCTGTCCTTCCTCGTGGCCACGCTGGTGGGCGTCAGTTTGGGCATCGCCGCCGCGATCCGCCACAACAGCTGGATCGATTATTTCGCCGTGGGTCTGGGCATCGCCGCCCAGGCGCTGCCGAACTTCATAATGGGTCCGATCCTGATCCTGACCTTCACCCTGTGGCTGGGCTGGCTGCCGGGCGGCGGCTGGAACGGGGGCCAGTGGCAATACCTGATCATGCCCGTCATCGCGCTTGCGACCTCGTACATGGGCTCGATCGCGCGGATCACGCGTTCGTCTATGCTCGAGGTTTTGAATTCGAACTTCATCCGCACCGCCCGGGCCAAGGGCCTGCCAACCAGAACCGTGATCTGGCGCCATGCGCTTAAACCCACGCTGCTGCCGGTGGTGTCCTATCTGGGGCCGGTCTTCGTCTATGTGCTGACCGGTTCGGTGTTTGTGGACATCTACTTCTCGACCGGCGGGCTGGGGCAGGCCTATGTGGGTTCGGCCCTGTCGCGCGACTATGCGGTGCTGCTGGGGGTCACGATTCTCTATGGCGTGCTGACCGTTCTGGTGAACCTGCTGACCGACCTGGCCTATGCCTGGTTCGATCCGAAAATCCGTTACTGAGGGGGCTGGCAAATGCTTGGAAAATCTCAGAAAGCCGCCCATCTGGCCGAAGGCATCACCGATTACACGGTCATTCAGGGGCGTTCGCTTTGGCAGGACGCGCGGATGCGTTTTGTCCGCAACAAGGCCGCCATGGCCAGCGTGTTCATCCTGGGCCTGATCGTTCTGTTCACGATCATCGGGCCCTACTTTGCCGTCTGGAGCAACGAGGAAATCGACTGGAACGTCATGGGCGACGTGGCCGGCATGGGTATGCCGTCCATCGAGACAGGGCACTATTTCGGCGTCGACGATCTGGGGCGCGACCTGTACAGCCGGGTCATCCAGGCCACCACAACCTCGTTGCTGGTGGGTCTGATCGGGGCGGCCACCGCGCTGATCGTGGGCACGTGCTATGGCATCGCCGCCGGATATATCGGCGGGCGCGTCGACGGCGTGATGATGCGCTTCGTCGACATCCTGCTGGCCATTCCGGCCACGCTGGTCATCATCCTGCTGCTGGTCGTGGCGGGGCGGTCGTTCTTCATGCTGTTCATCGCGCTAGGTGCGGTGGGCTGGCTGACCATGGCGCGGATCGTGCGCGGCCAGACCCTGACCCTGAAGAACCGCGAGTTCATCGAGGCCGCCCGCGCCGCCGGTGTCAGCGAGTTCACCATCATGTACCGCCACATCCTGCCCAACCTGCTGGGCGTTGTGATCGTCTATGCTTCGCTGCTGGTGCCCGAGATGATCCTGACGGAGAGCTTCATCTCGTTCCTGGGGCTGGGGATCTCCGAGCCCTATACCTCGTTGGGTCGTCTGATCGCCGAGGGCGCCGGAACCATGGGTTACGGCACGTTGTGGCAACTGATGTACCCCCTGGCATTTTACGTCACCATCATCATAACGATGTTCTTCATCGGCGATGGCCTGCGTGACGCACTGGATCCGAAGGACCGCTGACATGAGCCTGCTTTCCGTAAAGAACCTGAGCGTTCAGTTCGACACGTCCGACGGGGTGGTCGAGGCCGTCAAGAACATCAGCTTTGACATCGCGCCGGGCGAATGCCTGGGCATCGTCGGCGAAAGCGGGTCAGGCAAAAGCCAGACCTTCATGGCCGCGATGGGGCTGCTGCCGGCGGCGGGCCGGGCCACCGGGTCGGTGCTGCTGAACGGGCAGGAAATTCTGAACCTGCCCGTGAACAAGCTGAACCAGATCCGCGGCGATGACGTGGGCATGATTTTTCAGGACCCGCTGACTGCCCTGACCCCGCATTTGCGGGTCGGCCAGCAGATGCGCGAAGTCTTGCAGGTGCACGAAGGCCTGCAGGGTTCGGCCGCGCGGCAACGGTGCCTGGAATGGCTGGACCGCGTGCGCATACCCGAGGCCGCGCGCCGTCTGGACCAGTTCCCGCACGAGCTGTCGGGCGGGATGCGCCAGCGGGTGATGATCGCCATGTCGATGCTGTGCAATCCCAAGCTGCTGATCGCCGACGAACCGACCACCGCGCTGGACGTGACCGTTCAGGCCGACATTCTGGACCTGATGGTGCGTCTGCAAAAGGACGAAGGCACCGCCATCGCCCTGATCACGCATGACATGGGCGTCGTGGCCCGCATGTGCGACCGGGTGCAGGTCATGCGCCTGGGTGAGTTCGTCGAGGCCGGCGACACGCGCGAGATCTTTCACGCGCCCAAGCACGACTATACCCGCACCCTGATCGAGGCCATGCCCCGCATCGACGCGGGCGACGCGCCCAAGGCGGTGGAGACCGACGAGGCGCCGCTGCTGAAGGTCGATGACGTCAAGGTGCATTTCCCGATTCACGTTCCGGGCGGCATCTTTGGCCGCAAGGTGCCGTTGAAGGCGGTGAACGGCGTCAGCTTTGACATCCGCAAGGGTGAAACCCTGGGCGTGGTCGGTGAGTCGGGCTGCGGCAAGTCCACCCTCGCCCGTGCCGTGCTGCAGCTGATCGAGCCGAGCGCCGGGAATGTCAGCTGGCTGGGTCATCCGATCGTCGGGCTGAAACGGGCCGAGCTGAACAAGTACCGCAAGGACCTGCAGATCGTGTTCCAGGACCCGCTGGCCAGCCTGGACCCGCGGATGACGATCTCCGCCTCGATCGCGGAACCGCTGAAAACCTATCGCCCCGACCTGACCGAGCGCGAGCGCAAGCAGATGGTCGCCGAGATGATGGAACGGGTCGGCCTGAACGCCAATATGATCAACCGCTACCCGCACGAGCTGTCGGGCGGTCAGAACCAGCGGGTGGGTATCGCACGGGCGATGATCAACAAGCCCAAGCTGATCATCTGCGACGAGGCGGTCTCGGCGCTGGACGTGTCGATTCAGGCGCAGATCGTGCAGCTGCTGAAGGAACTGCAGCAGGAGTTCGGCCTGTCGATGATCTTCATCAGCCACGACCTGTCGGTGGTGCGCGCGGTGTCGAACCGGATCATGGTTCTGTATCTCGGCCGCATCGTCGAACTGGGCGATGGCGAGGTGATCTGCGCGAACCCGGTTCATCCGTATACGCAGTCGCTGATCTCGGCGGTACCGATCCCGGACCCGGATGTCGAGCGCAGCCGCCAAAGGCTGAAACTGCCGGGCGAGTTGCCCTCGCCCATGGACCCCAAGGCGGCGCTGCGGTTCCTGCCCAGCCGTCTGGCGGCGGGTCAGACCGACTATGTTCCCGCGCTCAGCGAGATTGCGCCTGGGCACTTCGTGGCCGAGCATGATCCGCTGGAAGCGATCATGGCAAACGCTTGATCCTGTCCCCGAAGCCGGACAACCGGCTTCGGGGTCCTTGCCCATTAGGGCAGAGTTATTGGAACTGGGTGTTTTGACTTTGCCATGACCAAATGGCACCCTTCGGTCGTTTTCGGCCTGTTTTTTCGGGCATCATTGATTGATCCGGTTTCGCAGCCTAAGAGGAAGCCCCGGATGCACCACGTCCGCCGGCTAAGTTTTTGAATTTGAGAGGTCACATGTCACGCAAGGTCACCAAGGCGATTTTCCCTGTCGCAGGATTGGGCACCCGGTTTCTTCCGGCAACGAAATCCGTTCCGAAGGAAATCATGACGCTGGTTGACCGGCCTCTCGTTCAATATGCCATCGACGAAGCCCGCGCTGCGGGTATTACCGAGTTCATCTTCGTCACATCACGCGGGAAATCGGCGCTCGAAGACTATTTCGACCACAATCTCGTGCTGGAGCAGGAGCTGAAGGCCAAAGGCAAGGATGATTTGCTGGAGGTTCTCGAGAATACCAACATGGAAAGCGGTGCTATCGCCTATATCCGCCAACACAAGGCTCTGGGGCTGGGACACGCAGTCTGGTGCGCCCGCCGTCTGATCGGCGATGAACCCTTTGCGGTCATGCTGCCGGACGACGTTATTGCGGCCGACAAACCCTGCCTGCAGCAGATGGTCGAGGCTTATGAGGAAACCGGCGGCAACATGGTCGCCGCGATGGAGGTCGCACCCGAAAAAACCAGCTCGTACGGGATACTGGACGCCGCCGACAGTTCCGGCAAGGTGATCCGAGCCCGCGGCATGGTCGAAAAGCCCAAGGCCGACGAGGCACCGTCGAACATGGCGGTGATCGGTCGATACATTTTGGGGCCATCGGTGCTGTACAACCTCAATCAGATGAAGAAAGGCAGCGGCGGGGAAATCCAGCTGACCGATGCCATCGCCGAAGACATCGGCAACGGTGTCCCGGTTTTCGGATACCGCTTTGATGGTCAACGCTTCGACTGCGGATCAAAAGCGGGCTTCCTGCAGGCCACCGTGGCCTTTGCCCTGGCCCGGAATGACCTGCGCGACGACCTGAGCGCCTATCTGAATGATATTGTTGCCACAGGTCGGGCTGCCCAATAAGCGGCGGTCCTTCACCCATCCTGTGATGACTGCGATAAAACGTCAGAAAACCAGCCGAAAAGCCCATTCGTCATGACCACCATCTATCCTGTCATTCTGTGCGGCGGCTCCGGAACCCGGCTTTGGCCGCTGTCCCGAAAAAGCTATCCCAAACAGTTCGTGCCGCTGGTCGGCAACAGCAGCCTGTTGCAGGACTGTGCGGACCGGATGCGAGGGCCCAAGGACGCGCCGTACGCCAAGCCCCTGATACTCACGAATGAATCGTTCCGCTTCATCGTCACCGAGCAGCTTACCGCCATTGGTGTCGACCCCGGTCCGATCCTCATTGAACCTGAGGGCCGCAACACGGCTCCGGCGGTTTTAGCGGCCGCGCTTTACCTGTCGAACGTAGACCCGGATGCTTTGATGCTGGTGGCGCCGTCCGATCACGTCGTTCCCGACAAATCCGCGTTCCACGCGGCGGTTTCGCAAGGTGTGACCGCCATCGAGAGGGACCGCCAACTGGTGACGTTCGGGATCACTCCGGACCGGCCAGAAACCGGATATGGATATCTGAAGCTCAGCGCTGCGCCCGACGCGACAGGTGCTGCGGTCGCATTGGACCATTTCGTTGAAAAGCCCGATCTGGATCGGGCCAAGGCCATGATCTCCGATGGCAGTTACCTGTGGAATTCCGGCATTTTCCTGTTTGCGGTGCGCGACATCATCGCTGCGTTCCAGGATCATGCACCCAACCTGTTGCCGCCGGTGCAGACTGCCGTCGAGGACGCGAAAGCCGACCTTGGCTTTCTGCGACTGGACGCATTGGCCTGGGGGAAAGTCGAAGACATATCGATCGACTACGCGGTCATGGAACGGGCCAAAAACCTGAGCGTTGTTCCCTATGCCGCCGGCTGGTCGGATGTCGGCAGCTGGTCGGCCGTCCAGGAGCTGAGCAGCCCCGACGAAAACGGCGTTGCGACCACCGGTGAGGTGACGACGATCGACTGTAACAACGTGTTGATCCGGTCCGAGTCAGCCTCCCAAGAAGTCGTGGCCATGGGGCTCGAGAACATGATCGCTGTGGCCATGCCGGATGCCGTTCTGGTGGCCAGCATGGACAAGGCACAGGATGTCAAACAGGCCGTGGCCGCCCTGAAGGCCAAAGGGGCACCGCAGGCCGAAGCTCTGCCGGTCGACCATCGCCCCTGGGGCTGGTTCGAGAGCCTGGTCGTGGGCGAACGATTCCAGGTCAAACGGATTCACGTAAACCCCGGCGCGGCCCTGAGCCTGCAGTCCCACCACCACAGGTCCGAGCATTGGATCGTCGTAGAAGGTACCGCCAAGGTCACGATCGATGACGAGGTTCGTCTGGTCAGCGAAAACCAGTCTGTCTACATCCCCCTTGGCGCGGTTCACCGGATGGAAAACCCCGGCAAGGTGCCTATGGTCCTGATCGAGGTCCAGACCGGCGCCTACCTCGGAGAAGACGATATTATCCGGTACGAGGATGTCTACGCCCGCAACTGATCCTGGCTGAACACCTCGGCTCCGGTCGCCAACGGTTCACGCTTTGGGCGTACAGGTCAGAATCAGCTGACCGACCTCCATACTAAAAAATATCCACAGCCGCCCCAAAAGGGCGGCTTTGTTTCGTATTTGGAAATCCACAAGTAACCAAATCCTTTTTGTGTCGTTCGCACGTGAAAGCGGGGATTCATCCCATCCGCGGCAGGGTGGCGCGCAGCGAATTCCGTGAATCGATGGCCCAAGGAGGATCCCGCCCGTGTCCCAAAACACCCCCCGTTTGAATCTGCCGTTTCTGCAACCCTCACAGGCGCAAAAACACGTTACCCACAACGAAGCGCTGCGGCAGCTGGACCTGATCGTGCAGCTGAGTGTTGTGGCTCTGGATGAAACCATTCCACCTGCGGCACCAGATCAAGGTGCCATCTACGGCTTGGGGGCCAGCCCGACAGGCGCCTGGGCGGGGAAGCCTGGGCAACTCGCGGCTTGGTTGGACAATGCTTGGGTCTTTGTCACTCCGGCAAACGGATGGCGCATTTGGGACCAAGCCGGCGCCGCACTCAAGGTTTGGGACAACGGGGGATGGATCGATCCTCCGATCAATACAGCGAACCTTGCCGGGGTCGGGGTCGCAACCGGATACGATCCGACCAATCGCCTGTCGGTTCGGGGTCCCGCCACATTGCTGAGCCATGACGGGAGCGGTCACCAGTTGAAGATCAACAAGGCGAGCGCGACTGACACGGCCTCCCTCCTGTTTCAGTCCAACTGGACCGGTCACGCCGAGATGGGCCTTGCGGGCAATACCGATTTTTCCATCAAGGTTTCACCGGACGGAGGCTCTTGGACCGAGGCGGTGCGCGTGGATGCCACATCGGGAACGATCAGCGGCGCGGCCGTTCAAGCCACCCCTGAAGATGTAACACCCGGACGGCTGATGCGAGCCGACTACGGATATTGCCCCGGCAACCTCGTGGGTCCGGTGACGCAGTCTGGCGGGACCCCGACCGGCGCAGTGATCGAACGCGGCGCAAATGCGAACGGCGAATTCGTTCGTTTCGCGGATGGAACCCAGATCTGCACCCTCGCGGCGAGCGCGGTGGCCTGTACCGTCGGCAAGGGGCCACTGTTTGCAAGCGCCCAGAATACTTGGACTTTCCCCGCGCCTTTTGCTGTGGGCAGTACTCCAACCCTAAGCGGCAGCGGTAATGCCCTGGGACGGTTCATCAGCTTCGATTTGCCGACCGAAACGCAGGTAGCGTGGCAAGTTCTGTCGCCGGTATCCGATCCGGCGGCAATACCCCCGGCGGTCTCGGCCATCGGTCGCTGGTTCTGATCAGCGAACGCACCCGGTCTTTGGGCCGGGTGCCTATTTGGCCCGCAGGTCGTCGGTCGATTGATCAAGGAACCAGGCATAGGTCTCGCGGATACCATCTTCGAGGCCTATGCGTGCCTTCCAGCCCATCTTGGCCAACCGGGAAACGCCCATCAGCTTGCGCATCGTACCATCTGGCTTGGTGGTGTCCTGCGTGATCCGGCCGGTATATCCGGTGATTTCGGCGATCAGTGCGGCCAGCTCGGCAATCGAAACGTCCTGCCCGCAGCCCACGTTTATGTGGCTCAGCATGGGTTGCGTATTGGCCTGATACACGTCCTGCGGCAAATCCATTACGAACAGCGATGCCTCGGCCATGTCATCGACATGCAGGAATTCACGCCGCGGCTTCCCAGTTCCCCAGATCACCACTTCGTCCAGCCCGTCGCGTTTGGCTTCGTGGAAGCGGCGGATCAGTGCTGGCAGAACATGGCTGTTCTCAGGGTGGAAATTGTCGCCCGGCCCATACAGGTTGGTCGGCATGACCGACCGGTAGTCGACCCCGTGCTGGCGGTTGTAGCTTTCGCACAGCTTGATCCCGGCGATCTTGGCAACCGCATATGGTTCGTTCGTCGGCTCCAAAACACCCGTCAGCAACGCGTCTTCGCGCATCGGCTGCGCTGCTTCACGCGGGTAGATGCAGGAACTGCCCAGCTGCAGAAGACGCCGTACACCGGCCGCAAAAGCCTGATGGATCACGTTGCACTCGATCATCAGATTTTCGTAAATGAAATCTGCAGGATACGTGTTGTTGGCGTGAATCCCACCGACCTTTGCAGCAGCCAGGATCACGACGTCTGGGCGCTCGGCCTGCATGAAGGCACGGACGGCCGCCTGATCGGTCAGATCCAATTCGGAATGGGTTCGGGTCACCAGTTCAAGCGGCTCGCCATCGGCCTGGCGCGCCTTGAGCTGACGCAGGATTGCTCCACCTACCATGCCACGATGTCCGGCGATGTAGATCTTGCGCATTTCTGCCTCCTCAGCCGTTTTCCAGGCTGACCGGCAATTCGAACCCGTGCTCTTTCAACAAGGCGTGGCGCTTGGCGGTTTTGAGGTCTTCCAGAACCATCTCTGCGCACATTTCCTGCACGGTCAGCTCCGGCTCCCATCCCAATTTGGCCTTGGCGTTCGACGGGTCACCCAGCAGAGTGTCCACCTCGGCTGGTCGGAAATACTGCGGGTCGATCCGTATGATCACGTCACCGGGTTTCAGCGCTGGGGCGTTGTCGCCGTCGATCGCCGTCACCGTTGCAACCTCGTCCACACCGCTGCCCGAAAACTCCAAGGTGAGCCCAAGCTCGGCCGCCGACCATTCGATGAATTGCCGCACGGAATACTGCTTGCCGGTGGCAATAACGAAATCCTCGGGCTTGTCCTGCTGCAGCATCATCCACTGCATCCGCACGTAGTCCTTGGCATGGCCCCAATCGCGCAGACTGTCGATATTCCCCATGTAAAGGCACTTCTCCAAGCCCTGGGCGATGTTGGCCAGACCACGCGTGATCTTGCGGGTGACAAAGGTTTCGCCGCGGCGCGGGCTTTCATGATTGAACAGGATTCCGTTGCAGGCATACATCCCGTACGCCTCGCGATAATTGACCGTGATCCAATACGAATACAGTTTGGCCACCGCGTAGGGCGAGCGGGGATAGAACGGGGTCGTTTCGCGCTGCGGAGTTTCCTGAACCAGCCCGTAGAGTTCCGACGTGGACGCCTGATAGAACCGGGTCTTGTTCTCAAGTCCCAGGAACCGGATCGCCTCAAGCAGGCGCAGGGTGCCGATGGCATCGACATCCGCGGTATATTCCGGCGACTCGAAGCTGACGGCCACGTGAGATTGGGCGCCCAGGTTGTAGACTTCGTCGGGCTGAACCTCCTGAATGATGCGGGTCAGGTTCGAGGTATCGCTCAGATCGCCGTAGTGCAGGCGCAGCTTCGGATCAGGCTCGTGGGGGTCCTGATAGATGTGGTCGATCCGCTGGGTGTTGAACGAGGATGCCCGACGCTTGATCCCGTGAACTTCATAGCCCTTTGCCAACAGAAATTCGGCCAGGTAAGACCCGTCCTGTCCTGTAACTCCAGTGATCAGCGCTTTTTTGGTCATCAGTTTGTTCCACCAGTTTCATGGACGCCCATTTGTCGCCCCAAAAACAGCAAGATGTCATGGAATGCAACCCGAGGCCACCGTCAGGCATTGAAACCGGCGGAAGTTTCTCCGAATGTGTGGCCGCCCGAGGTGGCATTGGTAACAAGGGAATTTGAATAATGCGTATTGCGATGATCGGCACGGGATATGTGGGTCTGGTGTCGGGTGTGTGCTTCTCGGATTTCGGTCATGACGTCATTTGCGTCGACAAGGCCGAAGCTAAGATCCAGATGCTGCAGGACGGAAAAGTTCCAATCTACGAACCGGGACTGGATGTTCTGATGGCCAAGAACGTGGCCGCCGGCCGGCTGAGCTTTACCACCGATCTGGCGAATGCAGTGAAAGGCGCGGATGCCGTCTTTATCGCTGTCGGGACACCAACCCGCCGCGGCGACGGCCATGCGGATCTGACCTATGTGATGGCAGCGGCCGAGGAAATCGCCCATGCGATGGATGGCTACACCGTGGTGGTGACCAAATCCACGGTTCCGGTCGGGACCAACCGCAAGGTTCAGGAAGTTGTCGCGGCGGCAAACCCCAAGGCAGACTTTGATGTCGCCTCGAACCCGGAATTCCTGCGCGAAGGCGCTGCGATCGACGATTTCATGCGTCCTGACCGCGTCGTTGTAGGGGTCGAGAACGACCGCGCCGCCGAGGTGATGGCCGAAATCTACCGCCCACTTTACCTGCGCGATTTTCCGATCCTGACCACGGATCTGGAAAGCGCCGAAATGATCAAATATGCGGCAAATGCCTTTCTCGCCACCAAGATCACGTTCATCAACGAAATCGCAGGTCTGTGCGAGCGGGTCGGTGGCGACGTCAAGGAAGTGGCGCGCGGCATCGGCTTGGATGGGCGCATCGGAAACAAGTTCCTGCATGCCGGCCCCGGTTACGGCGGATCATGCTTTCCCAAGGACACCGCGGCGCTTGCGCGGATCGGCCAGGAACATGCCTTCCCCATGCAGATCACCGAAACCGTCATGCGCGTGAATGACGAGGTCAAAAAACGCATGATCGAAAAGATCCGCGAAGCTTGCGACGACAGTTTCAACGGCAAGACCGTGGCGGTTCTGGGGGTGACATTCAAACCAAACACCGACGACATGCGCGATGCTCCATCACTGACCATCGTGCCCGCCCTGATCGGTGGCGGCGCCAAAGTTCGCGTGGTCGACCCTCAGGGCCGATCCGAGGGTGAGGCTCTGCTGCCGGGTGTAGAGTGGGTCGAAGACCCGTATGCCGCAGCCAAGGACGCGGACGCAGTGGTGCTGTTGACCGAATGGAACGAGTTCCGCGCGCTGAACCTGACGCAGATGGCCGCTGAGATGAAATCTCCACGCATGGTCGACCTGCGGAACATCTATTCACGCGACAAGGTCAAGAAATCCGGTTTCGAAACCTATGTCGGGGTTGGGCGCTAGGCGTCCAATCCCCTGGCGTTTGGGTTTCGAACCCGGCTCAATCATAGAGCGGAACGGTGGCCTTGGCCCCAGCTGCCAGCGCCTTGCCCAGATCGCGGCGCACCTGTTCGTACAGGGCAAGCGACTCGTCGGAAAACAGGGTGGCGGGCGGATCAACATGGATGAAGTTTCCCTGCCGGTCCTCTCCCCGCGCGACCATCGCGTAGTCGCGGTCCGCCACCAACTGCTTCGCATTCGGGCTGATATAGCGGATGGCCATCCCGATACGCCGATCGTCCGACCGGTTCGGACCCGAGCCATGAATGGTCAGCCCGTGGTGCAGTGACATCTGCCCGGGCGCCAATTCGATATGGGTTTTGTCTTCCTCGGCCACTTCGACTGCAATCTCTTGCCCGCGCGACAACAGGTTGGTCTCGGAATAGGTGTCATTGTGCGGAAGAATGGGGTTCTTGTGGCTGCCCCGGACAAAATCCATGCAGCCGCTTTCCACGGTTGCCGGCGACAGGGCCAGCCAGGCCGTAACCTGATCCGGGGTCTCGCCCATCCCCCAATAGGTCAGGTCCTGATGCATGCCAACTGTCTGGACGGTGCGCGGCTCTTTGATGAAAAACTCGGCCGACCAGATCATGATGTCCGGACCCAAGACGCCTTGGACGGCATCCAGAATACGCGGATCCATGGCCAGTCGCGCCGCCAGCGGCATGACGAGGTGTGAATTCACGCGCTTGTAGGTATTCAGCGGCAGAGGCAGATTGGCGGCCATCCAGTCGCGTTCAATCTGTTCGAGTTCTGAGCGCACCTGCGCTGCCTCGTCAGCAGACAGAATATCCAGCGGAAACAGGAAACCGTCTTCCCAGTATTGCGCTGCTTGCGATGGCGTCAGTTTGTGCCGGGCCAGGTCTTGGATGTCGGGCATGGGTGCACCTTTTCGGATCGGTTCACGCACAGGCTAGCCGAACCGGTCTTGCGACGAGAACGCAAAGCCTTGCCTGTCAGGATAAGTTCAGCTTAGCCTGCTTGCCATGTCGACCCGCATCCCCTCTCTCAACTGGCTGCGCGTTTTCGAGGCCGCGGCCCGCACCGAAAGCTTTGCCCGTGCTGCCGCCCAGCTGAACATGTCGGCCGCCGCCGTCAGCCAACAGGTCAAGGCGCTGGAAACTCGTCTGGGCACGCCGCTGTTTCATCGCCATGCCCATGCCGTCACTTTGACCGAGGCCGGGCGGGCGTACCTGCCGGTCGTGCAACAATCGCTGGTGATGCTGGAATCAGCCACTACCGGCCTGTTCGGCCAGACCCGGGACCAACGGCTGTATGTCCAATCCGTGTTGTTGTTCGCGCAAGGGGTGCTTGCGGCGGGCCTGACCCGGTTCCAAAAATCCCATCCTCAGATCAACCTGTCCCTGACGACCGGGAACCGGATCGCCGACTTCGCCAATCGTTTTACCGACCTGCAGATCGTGTTCGGCAACCCGACGCTGTTCGGGGCCGAAGGTGACATGCTGTTGAGCGAGACCCTTTTTCCCGTGGCGCCACCTGACATTGCCGACCAGATCAGCACTCCGCTGGATCTGGCCCGGTTTCCGTTGATCGAGGTTTCGACCCACAGGGCCAGTTGGCCGCACGTGTTCGAAGCCCTGCTGCTGCCGACCGGGCAGGCTCAGTATTTCTTCGCGGACAACTCAGTGATGGCGGCCGAGCTATCCGCGCAAGGGGTCGGGATCGCCCTGGCCCGCGCGCCCGCGTCTGACCGGATCATGCGGATGTCTGGCCTGGTGCCATGTCTGCCCGAGGTGGCCGTGCCGGGCCGGGATGCCTACCACCTGATCTACCCTTCACGGGCCACATTGCGGCCACCCGCGCGCGCGTTCCGTGAATGGTTGTTGGACTACAGCGCGGCAGCCCAAACCCGATAACGGCCCTGCCCGGTCACTTCGCGGATCAACCCACGTTCGGTGAACTTGTCGAGATTGCGCTGCACGGCTGCACGCGATGCCTGCGTCAACTTCTCGGCCAATGGCGCAGATACCATGGGCCATGCGGTCAGCACATCGATCAGGACCGGCGGCGTCCGCCCGCTGAGACCCTTGGTGGCCTCGCGTGCCCGGGCCTCCCACGCGCTGACGCGATCCAGATGCAGCAGCGCGGCCAAGGCCGCCTGCCCTGCCCCACGAACCCAAGCGTTGAGTTTTTCCTCTGGTGTGCCGATGCCGCGCAGCGCCCCGGGGCTCGACAGTGCCAGCGGCATGAACAGTGCCCCGCCCCGACCCATCGTGGCCGCATGCCGCGCAGCGATCACCGCTGCTTCGGTATCCTGTCCCATTCCTTGCGACAGCGCGCGCCACGCGTGAAAGGCAATGGCCGACTGCGTAACAGGGTGCAGAGCTTGTGCGCTATCCATCACTTCGGCCAAATCTGCGACCGCCTCTGGGACTTCGTCTATCCCCTGAGCCATCCGGTCCAGAAAGGCGGCCAGTCCCGATTGCCAGCCGCCGTCCGACGGCCCTGCGCCCGAAGTCAGTCGCCGAACCGCCCAACCCGCCCGAAACAATGCTTGCACATCGTCCCCGGTGGCTCCGATACGCAATCCGGTCCACAGGGCAAGCCGATCAACACTGATCCGGTCACCGGTCCACCACCCCAGGTCGGATACGTCCATCAGGGCCAGCCGGTGGGTCCATCCCTTTGGACCACTGCGCAACCGCTCGTCCAACGCCCCGAAGGTCAAGGTCAGATCCGCCAAACCCTGCGCCACTTCTGCCTGGGCGGCGCGCCAGTCCCGCGGGTCGAACAAAGCGCCCCGATCGGCACGCGGACCCGGCGGCAACATGTCCTCGGGCGCCGCTGCATCTTCGGGCGGCAGAAACCAAAGGTCTTCGTCGTCCGGCGGATCGACGTCATAGATACTGCGCGGCCCGTCCAGGACATCGTCCTCGTCCGGGCCCGGGTTCGTGGCCTTGGTCGTCATACCATGCATTGTTCGGCCAATCGCACCGGTTCACAAGAGGTTTCGCGCAAGGCGGCTCAGCCGGCGAATGTCTGGGCCAGGTAATCCAGCTGCACGGTCAAATCGTTGTCCGGCCGGTTCCCCAACAGCATGTATCCGTATCCGTCGCGCGCCCACCGGGCCGTTGCAAGCCCGCTCAGGACTTCCTGCTTCAACTCTGAATTCGGCGCGCCATCGCCTTGGCGGATCACGCACAGCGCAAAGGGATTGCCATCAGCGTCGGCAAAAACGATCTGAACCAATGGTTTGCCCTTGAAGGACAAAACCTGCGCGGCCTTCAGTTCCAGCCCCGGCAAACCTTCAAGCGAATCCCGGTTCAGCGGGCGGCCCAATTTCTCTTCGGCCAATGAGATCTGGGCGTCGACGAGCGCCGGCGGGTATACCAGCGTTGCAATCGAATCCGGCGTGTAAAGCGACTGGTACAGGGCCGCCTGCTCTGCCCATCCCATCGGCTGTGGGCGGGTCAGCCAAAAGGTCAGAGATACGGCCAACACGGCCGCGGCAGCCGCGACGCCCAACAGGCGCCAGGGCCCAGCCGAAGCCGGAATCCTAGGCGGCAGTTCAACTTGTGGCGCGGCGGCGGGAATGTCACGGAACACCTCGCGAACCACCGGCGCGATCGGATCCAGATCCATCAGGCGCTGCTCCAGTTCCGGATCGTTCTCAACAGCGGCCTCGATGGCATCGCTCTCCTCAGGCCCCAATGAGCCTTGCAGATAGGCTTTTAGCGTATCGTCGGAAAAGGTCATGAGTCCCTCCGTCGGTCGGACGCACCGGCATCCTGCGGCATCGCAGCTTGCAGTTTCTTGCGGGCATTGGAAAGCCGGCTCATGATCGTACCAATCGGAACCTCCAGCAACGCGGCGGCCTCGCGATAGCTGTAGCCCTCGACAAAGACCAGCATGACCGTTTCGCGTTGCGCCTCGGGCAGTTGCATCACCTGTGTAAACACTTCCCGCGCAAAAATATTCATTTCGGCGTCGGTACCCGGCGCGATCAATTCGGCGTCCGGCGTTGCGGCCAACCCCTGGGACTTGCGCACGGTCCGCGCCCGCAGCTCGTTCAACCAGATTGACCGGCAGATCGTCATCAGCCACGAATCCAACCGATCAGTATGCGTAACCTGATGGCTTCGCTCCAACGCGCGCAGGCAAGTGGCCTGGGTCAGGTCGTCGGCAACATCCTGCGCCCCCGACAGAGCCAGCGCAAACCGCCAGACGCGTCTGGAATACGCCCCAATCGCCTGACGCACGGCCTGTTCCGAACTGTTGAGGTCATCACTGGGCACTTGGTCGATCCATGTTTCGGCACGCATCCCGCGACGCCAGAACTGGCACAGACAGAGAAGAATTGAAAACGCTTTCTTTCCGGTCGCTTGGCGTCAGCGTCCGATCGCTTCCTCGGACGCTCGCTTGGCAGCCACCAGTGCCAACAATTGGTCCTTGGTTCGTCCGATATGCGCGGACAGAAGCCCACAAGCCTGCTCGACCTGTCCATCCCGGGCAAGGCGCAGCAATTCGCGATGCTCTTTGCGGGCCGGTTCGCGTTGTTGCATTACACTGAGATGCATTCGGATGTACCGGTCCGACTGCAGGCTCACACGGTGCAGCAGCTCGTTGGTCAGGCTTCGGTTCGCGGCCGCATAGAGGGCCGAATGGTACTGGTAGTTCAGCGCGCCCCACCGGCTGACGTCGTTGGCGTCGTACGACGCCTCCATCTGCTCCAGCAGTTGTTCGCAGCGCGCAAAGTCAGATTGGGTCATCTGCGGAATTGCCCGACGGAACAGGTCGGTCTCCAACAGCGACCGCAGGTCGAAGATCTCGCCGATCTCGGACAGGGAATGGCGCGTGACCCGCGCACCGCGATTGTTCGTCAGCTGAACCAGTCCTTCGGCATCAAGCTGTTTCAGCGCCTCGCGCACCGGCATGCGCGACACGTCATAGTCTTCGGCCAATGCCTCCTGACGGATGGTCTCGCCTTCCGCCAGATCACCGCTGAGAATGCGTTCACGCAAGTCGGACGCGATTGCATCGGGAAGGCTTTGACGGGTGATTGCGCGTTTTGCTGCCAAGGGTCTGTCCGCATTTGCATTTTGGATACAAATATCCGCCCCGAGGCGCTTTTCCAACCGCCTATCGGGTTGAACAGGGCTAGGGTTCCCCGCTACCCCTTTGGCAACCGAGATCAAACCCAGGGACGGAACATGAGCGAAACGGTACGGCTGACGCCTGAAGAAATGACCGATCTGAGCCTGAAGGTTCTGTCCCATGTGGGTTATGGCCCCGACCACGCGCAGGCGATCGCGGAACTATTGACCACCTGCCAGATGGACGATTGCCAGTCGCACGGGCTGTTTCGCCTGTTCATGTGCGCCCAGACCATGCAGGCCGGCAAGATCGACGGCCATGCGCAGCCCCGGGTCGCCCCCTCGGACAATGCCATCGTTCGCGTCGACGCGCAGGGCGGCATGTCGTTGCTGGCCTTCGAAACTGGCCTGCCGCATCTGATCGACAAGACCCGCACCCACGGGATCTCGGCCATGGCGATCAACCGCTGTTTTCATTTCTCGGCGCTGTGGCCCGAGGTCGAAGCCCTGTCGGCCCAAGGGCTTGCAGCCATGGCGATGGTGCCCAGCCATTCCTGGGTGGCGCCCGCGGGGGGCACGCGCGGCAGCCTGGGCACCAACCCGCTGGCCTTCAGCTGGCCCCGCATGGGCAAAGACCCGTTCACCTTCGATTTCGCGACCAGCGCCTTCGCCCGCGGCGAGATCGAGCTGTACAAGCGCGCGGGCAAACCCCTGCCCGAAGGCGTGGCGATCGACAAAGACGGCAACCCCACGACCGACCCGCAAGCGGCGCTGGACGGCGCGATGCTGACCTTCGGCGGCTACAAAGGCTCGGCCCTGTCGATCATGATCGAACTTCTGGCCGGCCCGCTGATCGATGACCTGACCAGCCTGGAGAGCATGGAGTTCGCCCAAGGCACGGGCGGCGCGCCTTACCACGGCGACATCATCATCGCCTTCGATCCCGACCAGTTCAGCGACGGGCGGCGACAGGCCAACGACGCGCGGGCCGAGCGCCTGTTCGTCGATATCCTCGATCAGGGCGCGCGCCTGCCGTCACAGCGCCGCTTTGCCGCCCGCGCGCGCAACACCGCCCGGGGATATGCCGAGGTTTCCGCGCAACTGCATCGCGACCTACTGGCCCTTCTGAACTAGCGCCCCCAGGTGTCGCGCAGGCGGTAACCTTGCGGCCAGGGGTCGTCGGGGTCCAGCATGTGCTGGTGGATGCCGGTGATCCATCCGCGGCCCGAGATCTCGGGCAGGATGGCCGGGCGGTCTCCCACCTGGGTCTTGCCCAGTATCCGGCCGGTGAAGCGCGAGCCGATGATCGACACCGCCTCAAAGCTCTGGCCCGGCTGCAACTGCCCCCGCGCGGCCATCAGCGCCATGCGGGCCGAAACGGCGGTACCGGTGGGCGAGCGGTCGACCTTGCCGGGCTGGATCGCCACCGCGGAGCGGCCGGTCAAGCCGGTTTCGGCCTCAGTCAACGGTCCGCAGAACGCGCAGAACGAGATGTGGTTCCAATCCGGGTTTTCGGGATGCGCAAAGCCCAGCTGCGCATTGGCAGCGTCGGTGATCGCCACCCCCAGACGGGCGATGTCGGCGGCCTCGTCCTCGGTGATGCGCAGCCCCAGCGCCGCGGCGTCGACCACGACGAAACTGTCCCCGCCATAGGCGGTGTCCACCGTCAGGGTCCCCAGCCCCTCGACCTCGAGCGGCGCGGCGAGGCGGTCGGCAAAGCTGGGCAGGTTCTGGACGTAGATCCGTACTGCCTTGCCGTTGCGGCATTCGGCCCGCACCCGCACCAGCCCGCCCGGCGCCTCGAGCGTCAGGTGGGTTTCCGGTTCGGTCATCGGCAGGATGCCCCCGTCCAGCAGCACTGTCGCCACGCATATCGCGTTCGAGCCGGACATGGGCGGCGTGTCCTCGGGCTCCATTATGATGAAGGCGGCGTCGGCATCAGGATGTTTGGGCGGCACCAGCAGGTTGACATGGCGGAACACCCCGCCGCGCGGCTCGTTCAGCACGAAGTTGCGCAGGGTCTGGTCGCGGGCGATGAAGCTGCGTTGCGCCCAGATCGTGTCGCCGGGCGGCGGGGCGACACCGCCGACGATCACATCCCCCACTTCACCCTCGGCATGGGCCGAGATCACGTGGATGGTCTTGCTGCTGCGCATCCCCCGCTCAGAACCGGGTGGCGGCGAAGGGATCGACCGGGATGGACGGATCGGTGCCGTCGATCAGCGCGCCCACCAGTTCGGCGGTCCCCGCCGACTGGGTCAGGCCCAGATGG
The DNA here is from genome assembly GCF_056538625.1 of Ruegeria sp. BF8. Taxonomy (NCBI): domain Bacteria; kingdom Pseudomonadati; phylum Pseudomonadota; class Alphaproteobacteria; order Rhodobacterales; family Roseobacteraceae; genus Ruegeria; species Ruegeria sp. BF8. The sequence goes on from NZ_JBQFTL010000005.1 coordinate 198,498, forward strand.
CCGTGCCCGAAGGCGTAGATCAGGTTCGGCGATTTCGAAGACCGTCCGATCACCGGAATGCTGTCGGGCAGCGAGGGGCGGAACCCCATCCACTGCGTCCCGCCTTCGGTCTTCAACCCCGGTAGGAACTGGCGCGCCTTGTTCAGCAAGGTATCGGCGCGTTTGAAATTGGGCGGCAGGTCAAGCCCGCCCAGTTCGACCGCGCCGCCGATGCGCACACCGCCGTTAATCTTGGTGGCCACGAAAGCATGCCGCGAGAAGGCAAGGTGCAGCCGCAGGTCGAACGCGCCCGGCGGCAGGGTCGTGTTATAGCCCCGCTCGGTCTCGAGCGGGATCCGGTCGCCCACCGTGCGGGTCAGGTGGTGCGACCACGCCCCGGCGGCCACGACCACCTTGCTGGCATCCGCCGCACCCTGGTCGAAGCGCACCCAGACGCCCGTGTCCGACAGCTCCAGCGCGCGTACGGGGCGCGTTTCGATCACCCCGCCACGGTCGCGAAACACCTGTGCCAGATGCTCGACCCAGCGTTTGGGATCTACGGTATTCCACCAGTGTGGCGTGAACCCGGCATGGGAAAAACGCGGGCTGAGCCCGGGCTGGATCTCGGCGATCGCTTCGGGGCTTTCCAGCAGATCGAAGGCGATGCCATGCCGGCGACGCAACTCCCACGTGGGCAAGGCGGCGCGGAACTCGGCCGCGCTTTCGTACAACTGCAACTGCCCGTCGCGCTGCATCATCGCCTCGCCACCCGTATCGGCGATCTGCCGTTCGGTCGCGGCCTGGCACAGGCGCATCAGGTTGGCCTGCGCGGCGACCAGCGCCTGGTACCGGCTGGGGCGGCTGGCCCGCCAGAACCGCCACATCCACGGCGCGATCTGCAGGGCATAGGCGGGCGGGATCGACAGCGGCCCCAACGGATCGAGCAGCCATTTCGGGGCCTTTTTCATGATCCCCGGCGTGGCCAGAGGTTCGACCTCGGGGAAGGCGAACGCCCCGGCATTTCCCGCCGAACTGCCCGCGGCCACGCCTTCGCGGTCCAGTATCTGAACCGTGTAACCCCGACGCTGCAATTCCAGCGCCGCGCTGATACCAACGACGCCGGCACCTATGACGATGACATCTTTCTTCATGTGATCTCTATACCCGAACGGAATGGATCGGCGGGATCAAAAATCAAGCGGCTTTCGGCCATCACGAAAGCCTGACCGGTGATCGAGGGGATCACCCCGCCGTTCGGACCCGGCTGATAGGACAGCCTATAGGGGCTGCCGATGACGCTAGCCTGCACGATTTCTTCACCCGGCGCCAAGCGCCCATCGGCCGCCAGACAGGCCAACCGCGCCGAACTGCCCGTGCCGCAGGGCGAGCGGTCATAGGCGTCATCGGGGCACAGAACGAAGTTTCGGCTGTGGACGCCGGAGGCCGGCGCGGTCTCCTGAAAAATCACATGATCGATCGGCTCGCCCGCTTCGCCGCCCACGCCCTGCGCGACCGAGGCCTGCCGAATGGCGACGCCCAGATCGGTCAGTTGCCGGATGTTCGCGGGCTCGACCGGCACCGGGCTGGGATCGACGATAAAGAACCAATTGCCGCCATAGGCCACATCACCTGTAACCGGCCCGAAATCCGGAACCTCGATCGTCACGGCCTGATGCACCCGCCGGCTTTCGATGTTGGTTACTGTCACTGTGTTGGGATCGTGCAGCTCCACCGTGACCACACCCGCTGGGGTTTCGATCCGGTGGATGCCAACACCGATCCGCCCAAGATGGGCCAGCGTCACGGTCAACCCAATCGTGCCATGCCCGCACATGCCAAGCACCGCATCCACGTCGAAGAAGATCACCCCGGTCACGCAGGACGGATCGACCGAAGGCACCAGCAGCGCCCCCACCATCGCTGGCTGACCGCGCGGCTCCAGCATGACCGAGCGCCAGAACGGGCGGTGCTGGGTCGCCAAAAGCCCTGCGCGTTCGGACAGAGGACCGCTGCCCAGATCGGGCGCGCCGTCCAGAATCACGCGCGTCGGCTCTCCGCCGGTATGGCTGTCGATCACATGCACGCGGCAATCACCCCGCCTTGCTTTGACCAGTCTGCAAACCAGGCGCGAAACAAGCTGTACTGCTGTTCGCAATAGTGGCGCTGCGCATCGGTCAGCGCGTCAGTTTCGTTGAAGTGCAAGCGGTATTCATCCTCGCCGTTCAGAACCAGAAGGTGCTTGTAGTACAGAACCAGATCGGGGCCTTCATCGAAACTGGACAGCACGTGGATGGCCTCTGTCAACTCCTGTGCGCGCTGGCGGGCCTCGGCGCTGCCAGAAGCCGCTTTTTTCGACAAAGCGGTCAGCAGCAGAACCTCTTTGGGCAGTACGTTGCCGATGCCAGTGATCGCGCCGGTTGCGCCGCAATTGACGATGCCATGGTAGACCGCCGTATCGACCCCCACCATCAGCGTCACCTGGTCATCACGGCTGGTGATGTTCTCAGCCGCATAGCGCAGATCGTCCTTGCCACCGAATTCCTTGAAGCCCACCAGATTGGAGTGCTCGGCCCGCAGCGCAAAGAAAAGGTCGGCGCGGGTGGCGAACCCGTAATACGGACTGTTGTAGATGACCGCAGGGATATCCGGTGCCGCCGACAGGATGGCCTTGAAATGGTTGCGCTGCGCCGTGACCGAACTGCCGCGCGACAGGACCCGCGGGATAACCATCAGCCCAGCTGCACCCACCTTTTGCGCATGCGCTGCATGCGCCACGGCGGATTGCGTGTTGACCGCCCCGGTGCCCACCACCACGGGCAGGCCCGCGCCGATCAACCGCTCGACCCCTTCCATCCGCTGTTCATCGGTCAACAGCGGCCAGTCGCCCATCGACCCGCAGTAGACGACCGCGGACATGCCCGCCTCGATCATCTGCTGACCCTTTCGCACCAAGGCGTCAAAGTCGGGCTGACGGTCGGGCGTACAAGGGGTCATGAGCGCGGGCATGGTGCCGGTAAAGACGTCGGTTGACATGTGGCCGATCCTTTCCAAGTTGCCCGCGTCCATCGCCGGGCGGTCAGATTTCCTGTCTCAACCCCGCAGTATCGGATTTTGTATCCAAAATCCATAGGATTCGTCTGGCAAAAGGAAAACGCGCCAGGCAGAGGGCCCGGCGCGTTTACATTTTCCAATTGAACAACGGTTCAGCGCAACCGCATCCCGCTTTCCGGGTCAAACAGCATGGCGCGTTCGGGCCGAACCGAGATTCCGATCCGTTCGCCCGTTTTGCTGCGCTGGTCGTCCCGCTCTTCGACGATCAACTTGTCACCGTTGGGCGTCAGCAAATAACTGTAGGAGACGCCGCCAAGCGCTTCGGTCAGATCGACGGTACAGGTGTCGCCGGACCGATCCACGGCAATATGTTCCGGGCGGATTCCCAGGACCACCTTCTTGGCATCGGTCGGCACGCCATTGGTGACGGGGATCGAGTCCGTCAGAGCCGGGTGGCGCACCGTTCCTTCGACGACATCGCAATCCAGAAAGTTCATTGCGGGCGAGCCGATGAACCCCGCCACGAACCGGTTGTCGGGGTCCCGATACAGATCCATCGGAGCGCCCACCTGCTCGATCCGGCCATCGCGCAGCACCACGATCTTGTCGGCCATGGTCATAGCTTCGACCTGGTCGTGGGTGACGTAGATCATCGTCGCGCCGATCTCCTGGTGCAGACGGGCGATCTCAACCCGCATTTCCACGCGCAGTTCGGCATCGAGGTTCGACAGCGGCTCGTCGAACAGAAAAACCTCGGGGCCGCGCACGATGGCCCGGCCGATGGCGACCCGCTGACGCTGGCCACCCGACAAGGCCTTGGGCTTGCGCTTGAGATACTGGTCCAGTTTCAGGATTTCCGACGCTTCGGCGACCTTCTTGTCGATCTCGGCCTTGGGCACACCGTTCATGCGCAGACCAAAGCCCATGTTCTCGGCCACGGACATGTGCGGATACAGGGCGTAGGTCTGGAACACCATCGCGACACCGCGCTTGGCCGGGTCCATGTGGGTCACGTCACGCTGACCGATGCGGATTTCACCCTCGGTGGTTTCTTCCAGCCCGGCGATCATCCGCAACAGGGTGGATTTGCCACAGCCCGACGGCCCGACAAAAACGCAGAACTCGCCGTCCTCGATTTCCAGATCAATGCCGTGAATGACCTGGGTCTGGCCATAACGCTTGATTGCGCCCTTCAGGGTAACGCCTGTCATGATGCTTGCATCCTGTCCTTGCGGCCCTCGGGGAACCGCCATGCTTCGGCTTCGGACCCGATCTGGTCGGCCGAACGCCGCACCCGAGGGACCCATTTCTTCAACTGGTCAAAATCCATGCGCTGGGTCGATCCGGTGATCGAGATCGCCCCCAGTACCCGCCCGCCCGATGTTAGGATCGGACAGGCCACGCAGATGATGCCGGGCTCGTGCTCTTCATCATCCATGGCGAACCCCCGTTCGCGGATCCGGGCCAGATCCGCCCGCAGCACCGCCTCCGAGGTCAGCGTCTTGTCGGTAAAGCGGTGAAAGCTTTGCTGCGAGATCGCCTTGTCCAACCGGTCGTCATCCAGAAAGGCGAGCATCGCCTTCCCCACACCGGTGCAATAGGCCGGGCCAACCTTTCCGGCCTCGGAATACATCTCGACCGGGTTTTTGGCATTGCGCTTGTCCACATACAGAACCTGACTGGAATCAAGCTGCGCAAGGTGCACCGTCTCGCCGGTTTCCAGGCTCAGCCCATCCAGGATCGGCCGCGCGATCGGCGCGAGCGAGCTTTGCGTCCAGGCCGAATGCGCCAGCCGCACCAGCCGCAGCCCCGGCGAATAGGTCTGCCGGTCTGGGTCGTAAGACAACATGCCCTGATTGGTCAGCGACTGCAGAAACCGGTACAGGGACGCCTTGGGAAAGCTGCTGCTTTCCAGCAATTCGGCAAACCGCACAGGCCGGCCGAACGCCGCGACCTGTTCCAGCACGTCACATGCCTTGCCGATGGTTCCGTCACCTGCCACGGGTCTGATTTCTCCTCCACTTCCCCTTGCGGACGGGCCGCGAGGGTATTGACAAGCCTAGCCGATTCGATGTGTAGTTTTCAATATATAAAACTTGGTTTCACTATTTGGAACCGTAAAATGGAAGCTAAGGGAGGAAACCATGCATTCCATGTTCAAGCGCACTGCGGCGGCTATGGCGGCCAGTGTGGCACTTGCAGCGCCCGTTTCGGCAGAACTGACCGGCGAGCTGCGAATCTTCCTCGACACATCGAATCCGGCGCCGCGCGCGACGATGGAAGCGATGATCGAGCGGTTCGCGGCACAGCACCCGGGTCTGGAGATCGAGACCACGGTCATCGACCGCGAGGCGTACAAGACCCAGATCCGCAACTTCCTGACAGCGGACACGCCCGACGTCGCGACCTGGTACGCGGCCAACCGCATGAAGCCTTATGTCGAGGCCGGACTGTTCGAAGATGTATCGGACCTGTGGGCCGAGCCGGAAATCGCCGAAAACCTGGCCTCGACCAAGGGCGCGATGACCATCGACGGCAAGCAGTGGGGCGTGCCCTACACCTACTATCAGTGGGGAGTCTACTACCGCAAAGACATCTTTGACGAGCTGGGCCTGTCCGAACCAACCACCTGGGAAGAAGAGCTGGCCAACTGCCAGAAGATCGTCGACTCGGGTCGCGCCTGCTATACCATCGGCACCAAGTTCCTGTGGACGGCTGGCGGCTGGTTCGACTACCTGAACATGCGCACCAACGGCTTCGACTTCCACCAGCAACTGGCCAATGGCGAAGTCAGCTGGGAAGACGACCGGGTCAAGCAGACCTTCGCCAACTGGAAGCAGCTGATCGACATGGGCGCGTTCATCGACAACCACCAGACCTACAGCTGGCAAGAGGCCCTGCCCTTCATGGTTCAGGGTGATGCAGCGGCCTATCTGATGGGCAACTTCGCGGTGGCTCCGCTGCGCGAGGCCGGTCTGACCGACGACCAGTTGGACTTCTACCAGTTCGTCGCGATCAACCCCGATGTCGAGCTGGCCGAAGATGCGCCGACCGACACGTTCCACATCCCGGCGAACGCGTCGAACAAAGAAGCCGCGCGCGAGTTCCTGCGTTTTGTCGTTTCGGCTGACGAGCAGACCGAAATCAACAACGGCAAGAACCTCGGACAACTGCCCGTCAACGCCAAATCCTCGGTGGATGACGACAAGTTCCTGCAGGAAGGCTTCAAGATGCTGTCGACCAACAGCCCCGGCGGCGTCGCCCAGTTCTGGGATCGCGACGCACCGGCGGAAATGGCCAAAGTGTCGATGGAAGGCTTCCAGGAGTTCATGGTCAAGCCGGACAACCTGGACAGCATCCTGGCCAAGCTGGAACGCGCACGTCAGCGCATCTATGACAACTGATCGGGTTGTGGCCGGGGCAACCCCGGCCACGCCGTAGCCAAACGCAGGACGGGCACGATCCCGTCCTGCCCATTCCAAACCGGGATTGACCATGACCGCTGTCGACGTCACCGAACACGAAAGCTGGTTCCACAGAAATCAGCAACGTATCGCACCCTGGCTGTTTCTGGCTCCGGGCGTGCTGTTCTTCATGGTCTACGTGATCATCCCCGTATTCCAGTCCTTCAACCTGTCGCTCTACGAATGGGACGGGCTGGGCGCGGCCGAATATGTCGGAATGCGCAACTATGAAGACCTGTATTGGGAATGGGTCGATCGTGACGCCTTCTATGTCTCGCTGAAGAACAACCTGATCTGGCTGATCATGTACCTGCTGGCGATCCCGGCTGGTCTGTTCATCGCGCTGTTCCTCAACCAGACGGTCTGGGGAATCCGGTTGTACAAATCCCTGTTCTTCTTTCCCTTCGTCATCAGCCAGGTCGTAGTCGGGCTGGTCTTCACCTGGTTCTACGACCCCACTTTCGGACTGCTGAACGAGCTTTTGGGCTTGGTCGGGTTGGGTCCGCTGAACGTACTGGGTGATGAACGCTTCGTAACCTACGGCATCATTTTCGCGGGCCTCTGGCCGCAGACCGCCTATTGCATGATCCTGTATCTGACCGGCCTGAACGCCGTGGACCCCGAACAGATCGAGGCCGGCCGGCTGGACGGCGCCAAGGGCGGGCGGATGCTGTGGCATATCATCCTGCCGCAACTGCGCCCGGCGACCTTCATCGCCTTCGTGGTGACCATTATCGGCGCGCTGCGCTCGTTCGACCTGATCTCGATCATGACGCAGGGCGGGCCGTTCGGGTCAAGCCGCGTGCTGGCCTATTACATGTTCGAGGTCGCCTTGTCGGAGTACGGGTTCCGCATGGGCTATGGCGCGGCCATCGCCGTGATCCTGTTCCTGATCATGCTGTGCTTCATCGCCTACTTCCTGTGGTCGATGTACCGCGAAGAAAAGGGGCACTGAGATGTTTCCCAAACCGATCGAAAAACAACCCCGCGCGGCGCAGATTTCCTATCAGGCAATGCTGCCGGTCGCCCTTCTGCTGTGGCTCGGCCCTCTGCTGGCGGTGGCCCTGTTTTCCATCAAGCCCGAGGCGGATTTCACCAACGCCAACTACTGGGGCCTGCCCTCCAGCTTTGAAGGCGCCAGAAACTATGGCCAGGTCTTCTTCAACTCGGACATGCCGCGCTATCTGCTGAACTCGTTCCTGATCACGGTTCCCACGGTGATCGGCGCGGTGGCGCTCAGCTGCATGACCGGGTTCGCGCTGGGGATTTACAAGTTCAAGTCGAACCTGTGGATTTTCTTCATGTTCGTGGCCGGCAACTTCGTACCCTTCCAGATCCTGATGGTGCCGGTGCGCGACCTGACGCTGGACTTGGGGCTCTACAATACGAAAACCGGGCTGGTACTGTTCCACATTGCGTTCCAGACGGGGTTCTGCACCCTGTTCATGCGCAACTTCATCCGCGCCCTGCCCTTTGAGTTGATCGAGGCCGCCCGGGTCGAGGGCATCAGCGAATGGCGCATCTTCTGGTACGTGGTCCTGCCGCTGATGAAACCCGCAATCGCCGCGCTCAGCGTTCTGATCTTCACCTTCATCTGGAATGACTATTTCTGGGCCGTCGTGCTGACCCAGGGGGCCGAGAGCCAACCCGTCACCGCCGGCATCACCAGCTTCAACGCGCAGTTCCGCGCAGCGTATCACTTGATGAGTGCCGGCTCGATCGTCGCGGCCCTGCCGCCGGTGGCCATGTTCTTTCTGATGCAGAAACACTTCATCGCGGGTCTGACCCTCGGTGCCGTAAAATAACGCCTAGTCAAGGTTTACAGTCATGACCAAGATCACCTTCATCGGTGCAGGTTCCACGATTTTCATGCAAAATATCGTGGGCGATGCCCTGCTGACCCCGTCACTGGCCGACAGCCATTTTGCCCTGATGGACATTGACCCCGAGCGTCTGGCCGAAAGCGAAACCGTGGCCCGCGCCATGATCCGCTCGGTCGGGACCGGCGCGACCGTGTCCACCCATACCGACCGCCGCGCGGCGCTGGACGGGGCCGATTTCGTCATCACCGCCTTCCAGATCGGCGGCTACAGACCCTGCACCGTCACCGATTTCGAGATCCCCAAGCAATATGGCCTGCGCCAGACCATCGCCGACACGCTGGGCGTGGGCGGCATCATGCGCGGCCTGCGCACCGTGCCGGTCCTGTGGGATGTGGCACGCGACATGGCGCAACTGTGCCCGAATGCCACGCTGCTGCAATACGTCAACCCGATGGCCATCAACACCTGGGCGCTGGCCGAACGGTTCCCGGCACTGAAACATGTGGGTCTGTGCCACTCGGTCCAGAACACGGTCGAGGAACTGGCCCATGACCTGGACCTGCCCAAGGATGAAATCCGCTATCGCGTTGCGGGCGTGAACCATGTGGCGTTTTTCCTGCGGCTGGAACATCAGGGCCGCGACCTGTATCCGGCGCTGCGCCGGGGCTATCACGCGGGCCAGCTGCCCAAGGCGCCGCTGCTGATGCCGCGCTGCCCCAACAAGGTGCGGTACGAGGTGATGGATCACCTGGGCTATTTCTGCACCGAAAGCTCGGAACACCTGGCCGAGTACGTCCCGTGGTTCATCAAGGACGGACGTCAGGACCTGATCGACCAATTCCAGATCCCGCTGGACGAATACCCCACCCGTTGCGAGGAGCAGGTCGCGAATTGGAAGGAACAGGCCAAGACCCTGACCGACGGGCGCGACATTGAAGTGATCCGCAGCCACGAATTCGCCGCCGACCTGATGAACGCCATCGTCACCGACACGCCCTATGTCGCCTATGGCAACCTGCCCAATACCGGGCAGATTCCGCAGCTACCGCTCGGCGCCGCAGTCGAAACACCCTGCCTGGTCGACAGCAACGGCGTGCAGCCCTCGGTCGTGACCGGCATCCCGCCGCAGCTGGTCGCCCTGATGCGCAGCCAGATCAACGTGCAGGAACTGACCGTGCGCGCCCTGGTCGAGGAAAACCCCGAACACATCTACCACGCCGCCATGATGGACCCGCACACCGCCGCCGAACTGGACCTGCGCCAGATCCGCAGCCTGGTCAGTGACCTGCTGACCGCCCATGCCGACTGGCTGCCGGATTGGTGCCGTCCGGCCCGCGCGGCCTGATCATCCGGTAAACACACAAGAGAACCACGACCCAATACGAAAAAGAAACAAAGACATGAAGAAACGCCGCTCACAGCACTGGTACGGCAAGCTCGACAAGGACGGGTTCATCCATCGGTCGTGGATGAAGAACCAGGGCTTTCCCGATCATGCGTTCGACGGACGCCCGATCATCGGCATCTGCAACACATGGTCGGAACTGACGCCGTGCAACTCGGGCCTGCGCGACCTCGCCGAAGGCGTCAAGCGCGGCGTGTGGGAGGCCGGAGGCTTTCCGGTCGAATTCCCGGTGATGTCGCTGGGCGAAACCCAGATGAAGCCCACCGCCATGCTGTTCCGCAACCTGCTGGCCATGGATGTCGAGGAATCGATCCGCGCCTATGGCATTGACGGCGTGGTGCTGCTGGGCGGCTGCGACAAGACCACGCCCGGCCAGCTGATGGGCGCGGCCTCGGTCGATCTGCCCACCATCGTGGTCAGCTCGGGGCCGATGCTGAACGGCAAGTACCGCGGCAAGGATATCGGCTCGGGCACCGATGTCTGGAAGTTCTCGGAAGCCGTGCGCGCCGGAGAGATGACCTTGCAGGATTTCATGAACGCCGAATCCGGCATGAGCCGGTCCAAGGGCGTGTGCATGACCATGGGCACGGCCTCGACCATGGCGTCGCTGGTCGAGGCGATGGGCATGAGCCTGCCCACAAACGCCGCCCTGCCCGCCGTCGATGCCCGCCGCATGGCGCTGGCGCACATGACCGGCAAGCGCATCGTCGAGATGGTGGACGAGGACCTCAAACCCTCGGACATCCTGACCAAAGCGGCGTTTGAGAACGCCATCCTGGCCAATGCCGCGGTGGGCGGGTCCACCAACGCCGTGGTGCACCTGTTGGCACTGGCCGGCCGGGTGGGCGTGGACCTGACCCTGCAGGATTTCGAGATCGGCTCGGACATTCCGCTGCTGGTCAACTGTATGCCCTCGGGCAAGTACCTGATGGAGGATTTCTGCTATGCCGGCGGGATGCCGGTGGTCCTGTCCGAGCTGAAATCGCATCTGCGCCCGGCCAGAACCGTTCTGAACAAGGACATCTCGGCCCACTATGCGGGCGCGGAATGCTTTGACCGCGACGTGATCCATTCCTTCGACGACCCGGTAAAACCGGCCGCCGGGCTGCGCGTTCTGCGCGGCAACCTGGCGCCGAACGGGGCGATCGTGAAACCCTCGGCCGCCACCGACAGCCTGCTTGAAACGGAAGGTGAAGCCTATGTCTTCGACAGCATCGAAGACCTGAAAGCCAATATCGACCGCGACGACCTGCCGGTGACGCCCGAGACCATCCTGGTGCTCAAGGGCTGCGGGCCAAAGGGCTATCCGGGCATGCCCGAGGTCGGCAACATGCCGATCCCCGCCAAGCTGGTGAAACAGGGCGTGCGTGACATGATCCGCATTTCCGACGCCCGCATGTCGGGCACTGCCTTCGGCACAGTGATCCTGCATGTCAGCCCCGAGGCGCAGGCGGGCGGTCCTCTGGCGCTGGTGAAAACCGGCGACCGCATCCGCGTCTCGGCCCGCAAGAGCGAGCTGGAACTGCTGGTCGACGAACAGGAACTGGCCGCCCGCCGCGCGGATTGGCAGCCCGACGACCCGCATTACACCCGCGGCTATGCCAAGCTGTATATCGACCATGTCCTTCAGGCCGATCGCGGCGCTGACCTTGATTTCCTGGTGGGCAAGGACACCCGCCTTGTGACCAGAGAGAGCCATTGATGACCCAGCCAGCAACTTTCCATGACCTCGACGGCGCGTCCGTCTTCATCACCGGCGGCGGGTCCGGGGTGGGCGCGGCCCTGACCGATGGGTTCCTGGCCCAGGGCGCAAAGGTCGCCTTTATCGGCCGGTCCGACGCCAGCGCGTTCGTCGAAGAGATGCGCGCCAAGCACGGCCGCGCGCCCTTGTTCCTGCAGGGCGACATGACCGACACCGCGCTGCTGCACGAAACCATGACCAAGGCCGCCGAGGCCCACGGTCCGCTGAACGTACTGGTCAACAATGCCGCGAACGACAAGCGCCACAGCCTTGAGGAAACTACGACCGAGTTCTGGGATTGGATGATCGCGGTCAACCTCAAAGCCTATTACTTTGCCTGCCAGCAGGCCGCGCGCCAGATGGCCGAGACCGGCGGGTCGATCATCAACTTCAGCTCGATCAGCTACATGATGGGCAATGCGGGCTATCCGATCTATACGACGGCCAACGCCGGAATCACCGGCATGACCCGCTCGCTCGCGCGCGAGCTGGGGCCGAAGAACATCCGCGTCAACGCGCTGGCGCCCGGCTGGGTGCTGACGCAGAAACAACTGGACATGTGGGCCACGCCCGAGGATCTGGCCGCGCATATGGATCGACAGTGCCTGAAGGAACATCTGAGCCCGGACGACATGATCGCGCCGACGCTGTTCCTGGCATCGACGGCCAGCCGCGCCATGACCGGGCAATGCATGGTCGTCGATGGCGGCGTGGTCACAACGGGGTAAGCACATGAACACCGAGTGGATCGCAGTAGACTGGGGCACCTCGCATCTGCGCGCCTGGGCGATGCAGGGCGACACGGTGCTGGACCACGCCCAATGCGACCGGGGCATGGCGACGCTGGGCCGGGATCAGTTCCAGGACGCGCTGCTGACGCTGGTTCAGGGCTGGCTGGGCGCGGCGCCCGTCGACGTGATCGCCTGCGGCATGGTCGGTGCCCGGCAAGGCTGGGTCGAGGCGCCCTATGTGGCGGTGCCGGCCAAGCCGATCTCGACCGTTCCGGTCCGCGTGCCCGGCACCGATCCACGCATCCGCGCCTTCGTGGTACCCGGCCTAAAACAGGACGACCCCGCCGACGTGATGCGTGGCGAGGAAACCCAGATCGCCGGCTACCTGTCCACGCGCCCGCATTGGGATGGCGTGATCTGCCTGCCCGGCACCCACACCAAATGGGTGCAGGTCAGCGCCGGCGAGGTCGTCAGCTTCCGCACCTTCATGACGGGCGAGCTGTTCGACCTGCTGGGCCAGCACTCGGTGCTGAAACACTCGGTGGGTGATGGCTGGGACGACGACGCCTTTGCCACGGCCGTGGCGGACACGCTGTCAAAGCCCGAGCAGCTGGCCGGGCGGCTGTTCGGGCTGCGCGCCGCCGATCTGCTGCACGGGCAGGATCCGGCCACCGCACGGGCCCGCCTGTCGGGCGCTCTGATCGGTGCCGAACTGGCCGCCACCCGCCCCTATTGGTTGGGCCAGCAACTGGCCATCATCGGGACCGAGGCCCTGTCGAACATCTATGCCACCGCGCTGCAGCAACAGGGCGCGTTCGTCGAAACCGCCGACGCGACCCAGGCCACGCTGGCCGGTCTGCTGCAGGCCCGCACCCTCACGAGGCAAACCGCATGAGCCGCCCCATCATCGCCATTCTGCGCGGGCTTGACCCAGCGCAGGCCGAGGCCGTCGGCCAGGCCATTCTGGACGCCGGCATCGACCGGATCGAAGTGCCGCTGAACTCGCCCGACCCGCTGGACAGTATCGGCCGTCTGGCCCGTTCGATCGGCGACCGCGCGCTGGTCGGCGCCGGAACCGTTCTGACCGTGGACGAGGTCGAACAGGTGGCCGCCGTGGGCGGCAAGCTGATCGTGTCACCCAATTGCGATGCCGAAGTGATCGCGCGCACGGTGGATCTGGGCCTGCAAAGCTGGCCCGGAGTCTATACCCCAACCGAGGCCTTCACCGCCCTGCGCGCCGGGGCCACCGGGCTGAAACTGTTTCCCGGGGTGATGGCCGGACCGGTGGGGCTGGCGGCGATGCGTCCGATCCTTCCCAAAGGCACGCAAGTCTATGCCGTGGGCGGCGCGGGGCCCGGGAATTTCGGCGACTGGCTCAAGGCCGGGGCCGACGGTTTCGGCATCGGCTCGGCCCTGTTCAAACCCGGCATGTCCGTGGACCAGATCGCCGAAAACGCCCGCCAGATCGTCGCCGCCTTTGACGAGGCCGCGCGATGAGCCAGGTCTTTGACGACCGCCCGTGCGCGTTGGGCGAAGGCCCGCTGTGGCACCCCGAACGGCAACAGCTGTTCTGGTTCGACATCGTCAACAAGCGCCTGATGACCCGCGACGCGAATGGACCGCAAAGCTGGGATTTCGCCGAGCACGTCTCGGCCGCAGGATGGATCGACCGCGACACGCTGCAGATCGCGTCGGAAACTGGACTGTGGCGGTTCGGGCTTGAGACCGGTCACAAGGACCGCATCGTCGCGCTCGAGGCCGACAACCCGGTGACCCGCTCGAATGACGGGCGGGCTGATCCGTGGGGCGGTTTCTGGATCGGCACCATGGGCAAGCGCGCGGAACCGGGCGCGGGGGCGATCTATCGTTTTTGGCGGGGTGAGCTGCGGCAGCTGGTTCCGGACGTGACCATCTCGAACGCGATCAGTTTCGCGCCCGACCGGTCCTGCGCCTATTTCTGCGACACGGCCACCGGGCAGGTGCGCCGCTGGGCACTGAACCCGGAAACCGGCTGGCCCGAGGGTGACAGCGCGGTGTTTTTGGACCTGCGCACCGAGGGGCTGAACCCCGATGGCGCGGTCGTCGATGCCGCGGGCAACCTATGGCTCGCGCAATGGGGCGCGGCGCGGGTCGCGGCCTATGACGCCGGCGGAACCTTCTTGCGCGCGGTGCGTTTCGCGGCGGCCCATACCTCGTGCCCCGCTTTCGGCGGACCGGATCTGACGACGCTGTTCTGCACCTCGGCCCGTGAAGGGCTGGATGCGGACACCATCGCATCGCACCCCACCAACGGAATGACCTTTGCCGCCGAAAACGCGGGCCAAGGTCAGGCAGAACACAGAGTCATCCTATGAACCCCGAACTTGGCGTTTGCTATTACCCTGAACATTGGCCCCAGTCGATGTGGGCCGAAGATGCCGCGCGCATGGTCGAAACCGGCCTGCGCTGGGTCCGGATCGGCGAATTCGGATGGAGCCGGATGGAGCCGGAACCGGGCCGGCTGACATTCGACTGGCTGGATCAGGCCATCGAGACCCTTGGTGCGGCCGGGCTGAAAGTGGTGCTGGGAACCCCAACCGCCACGCCGCCGCGCTGGATGCTGGACCGGCACCCGGACATGTTGGCGGTGGATGAAAACGGGCAGCCGCGCAAGTTCGGCTCACGCCGTCACTACTGTTTCAGCCATCGTGGATACATCGAGGAATGCGTCCGCATCGCCCGGATCATGGGCGAACGTTATGGCCGCAACCCGCATGTGGCCGCCTGGCAGATTGACAATGAATATGGTTGCCACGACACCACCGTCAGCTACAGCGAGCCTGCGCGGCAGGCCTTCCGCCGCTGGCTGGCCAAACGCTATGGCTCGGTCGAGGCGCTGAACGCGGCCTGGGGCAATGTGTTCTGGTCTATGGAATACGGCGATTTCGATCAGATCGACCTGCCCAACCTGACCGTGACCGAACCCAACCCCGCGCATGTGCTGGCCTTCGGCCGGTTCAGCTCGGATCAGGTGGTGGCCTTCAACCGGGCCCAGGTTCAGGCGCTGCGGCCCCTGACCGACGCGCCGCTGCTGCACAACTACATGGGCCGGGTTCTGGATTTCGACCATTTCGAAGTGGGCGCCGATCTAGATATCGCTACCTGGGACAGCTACCCGATCGGGTTTCTGTCCGATCGGCTCGAGGCCGACGCGGCGCACAAGGCGGCCTATCTGCAGCAGGGCGACCCGGACATGCAGGCCTTTCACCACGATCTGTACCGCGCCGTCGGGCGCGGCCGCTGGTGGGTGATGGAACAGCAGCCCGGACCGGTGAACTGGGCGCCCTACAACCCGGCCCCCCTGCCGGGCATGGTGCGGCTCTGGTCGCTCGAGGCCGTGGCCCACGGGGCCGAGGTGGTCAGCTATTTCCGCTGGCGGCAGGCGCCTTTTGCGCAGGAACAGATGCACGCGGGCTTGCTGACGCCGAACAACCACCCTGCACCAGGTCTGGCCGAGGCGCAGCAGACGGCCGAAGATCTGGCCGCGCTGGGAACGGTCGAACCGGTGCAGGCGCGGGTGGCCATCCTGTTCGACTATCCGTCGGACTGGGCCTGGGCGACACAGCCGCAGGGCGCTGGGTTCAACTATTTTCGGCTGGTGTTTTCCGCTTATCGCGCACTGCGCCGCGCCGGGCTGTCGGTCGATGTCGTGCCGGCCTCGGGCTTGGACGACGCCGACTATGATCTGATCCTCGCCCCCGGTCTGGCCACGCTGGACGACGCGCTGGCCGACCGCCTGCGGGCGGCTGCGAAACTGACGGTTCTGGGCCCGCGCGCCGGAGCAATCACGGCTGATTTCCAGATCCCGGCCCAAGGCCGCCCCGGCCTGCAGGCGTTGGACTGCGACGTGGCGCTGGTGGAATCCCTACCGCCCGAGATCACCCGCCCGGTTCAGGGCGGCGGAGCGGCGCAACACTGGGTCGAGCGGTTGACCGGCCACGCGCCCGATCTGTTGACCTTCGAAGACGGGACTCCGGCGCTCAAGGGCAGTGACCAGCTTTGGTACCTGGCCGGGTTCCCGGACGAAGGCCTTTGGGACCGGATCGTTGAGATGGCGGCGCAGAAAGTCGGGCTGCCGTTGCACCAGATGGCGCCCGGCCTGCGGCGGCGCGAGACCGCGACCCATGACTTCCTGATCAACTACAACGCCACACCGGTGGATTGGAACGGCCACAGCATCGCTGCCTGCGGAGTCGCCATCCTGAAACGCAATCCGCCCGGCCAGGAATGAACCTGAACCGGGCGGATGTGGTGCTCTGGTAGGCGCTTCTTCCTACTCGTCGGTCTTCAGACTGTTTGGATCGAAGACATTGCCGAACCCACTGTTGCCCGAAGGCTGATCGTCAGACTCGGCTGAGCTTTCGTCGTCCTGACCACCCAATGT
The DNA here is from genome assembly GCF_056538625.1 of Ruegeria sp. BF8. Lineage (NCBI taxonomy): Bacteria > Pseudomonadati > Pseudomonadota > Alphaproteobacteria > Rhodobacterales > Roseobacteraceae > Ruegeria > Ruegeria sp. BF8. The sequence goes on from NZ_JBQFTL010000005.1 coordinate 215,115, forward strand.
GTTCGGAGCGAACACATTGCCAAAACCGCTGTTGTTCGACGGTTTGGGCGTGGATTGCTGCGCGTCGCCTTGCTCGGCCTCGCGCTGCTTGCGCTGCTCCTCGCGTTGCTTGCGCAATTCCTGAATGCGCTGCTCGGCTTCCAGACGCTTTTCTTCCTTGACGTCCGCGATGCACTGGGCCGGGTTGTAGGCCATGGCCGTCCCGACGACAGTGATCGTTGCCACGGCAAACATGACCAGCAGCACGGCCGCCATGTTCCCCGAGAAAAAGCTGGGCAGTTTGATCTTGCCCGCCAGCTCCTCGACCGTGGCTTCCTTGCGCGCGGCGGCGACCAGTTCCTGACGCTTCAACTTGGCTTCGTTCAACAGGGCGAAAAACACGGTCAGCGCCACGATGATAAAGGCCAGCGCCGAAATCGCAGGTGTAATGCCGTAGCGCACCTTTTGAGCCAGTTCGATTGTCAGTGTCGGATATTCGCCGAACGTGAAGGTGGTGGTGTTGTAGTTCTCGAACGAGGCAAGAAACGCCAGCACCGCCGCCGAAGCAATCGCCGGGCGCATGAACGGGAGCAGGATCTTGCGAAACGCCTGTGCATGCGTTGCGCCAAGGTCCAGTGCCGCCTCGGTCAGCGCCAGGTCATATCGCTGCAGCCGGGCCACCAGAACCAACATGCAATAGCTGGCGATGAAGGTGGATTGGCCAATCACGGTCAGGAAAATGCCGTTCGACAAAAAGCTGTCGGCACCCAGCCCCAGCATCCGGTTGATCCGGTCCCAGAAGACCAGCGTCGAGATACCCAGAACAACGCCCGGGATCAGGATCGGTGCGATGATGATCGTATAGTAGGTGGCGCGCAGCTTGGGCCAGATCTGGGTCAGCATCAGCGCTCCGGCCAAGCCCATCGCCACCGACAGAACCACGGTTCCCGCGCCGATGATCAACGAGTTCTTGATGCCGTTCAGGATGCGTTGGTCCTGAAACAACTCGCCGAACCACTGGAAGGTCAGGCATTCCCACGGGCTCATGCGCGGGAAACCGGACGAGTTGAAGGCGGTGATCGACATGATCACCAGCGGACCCAGCAGGTAGGCGAAGAAGATCGCCAGATAGACCCAGATGCTGATACGGAGGAAGGACATGTTCATTTCCCGATATCCCCCATGTTCACCTTGAACAGGCGCATCATTGCCAGCACGAACAGGATACAGGTGACCAGCAGAACGATGGCGTAGGCCGCGCCTTGTGGCCAGTCGTTGTTGTCATTGAACTGCTGATAGATCAGTTGCGTAAACCACAGACTGGACGGCCCACCCAGGATTTGCGGTGCGGCCAGCGCACCGGCCGACAGCATGAACACCATCGTACAGCCGGAACTGATGCCAGGCTTGGCATAGGGGATGACCACCCTCCAGTGGATCCGCCACCACGGAGCGCCCAAGTCGCGCGCGGCTTCGATCTGGTTTCCATCCAGGCTTTCGATGACGTTGTACATCGGGAAGATCATCAGCAGGATGTACGCGTAGCCGAGGCCCGCATAGAGCGCGATGTCGTTGCGGATGAAATCGAACGGCGTGTCCCAGATCCCCAATCCGACGAACAGCGTGTTCAAAACACCCGTCTCTCCGAAGATGATGCGCAGCGCAAAGGCACGCAGGATCTCGTTGATCCAATAGGGGATGATCAGCATGATCGCGAAGATACGGATGTGATTGCCCTTGGACTGACCCAGGTAATAAGCAATCGGATAGCAAATGATCAGGTTGAAAACCGTCACGCAGACCGCGGCAATCAACGTCCGGAAGAAAACGCGCAGATCAACGGCGTTGTAGGACTGGCTACCGCCTTCCGGGCCGTAGATCAAATATTTGTAGTTCTCCAGCGTGTACACGTCCTTGGGGCCACCGATTTCCGGGGGCGGCAGGTTGGGACGGAAGGAAAAGTCCAGCATCGACAGCTGCGGCAGGATGATCAGGCCGATCGTCCAGAACAGGACAAGCCCCAAAATCGCGAGCCCCATGCCGAAACCGTTGCGGTTGAAGAAGTCCCTGAGGAAGCCAGGCATCGTCGGGCCTCCTTATTCCGCAGCCAGCTCACCCGCCGGAACGACAACCGCGTTGCGGGTTTCGTATTCCAGCGTGATGTTCTGCCCGGTGTGATCTTTGAACGACTGCCCGTGGTTCGGGATCGAGACCTTGATCTCCTTGCCGCCCTCTCCTTCGGTGAAGATGTTGAAGACGTTGCCTTCGAATTCCTCGTGGGTTACCCGCGCCGTGACGAAGTGATCGCCGCTCGTCCCCTCGGGCGCAATCGAGAACGCCTCGGGTCGGATGAACATCATGGCGTCGTCACCTTCGGCCAACTTGCCCTGATTGGCGGTCGAGATCCGGGCCACCAGATCGCCGGACCGGTTGGTCGAGATCAGGGCCTCTTCGCCCATCACTCTTTTGACCTTGCCGCGGAAGACGTTGTTTTCGCCCACGAACGAGGCGGCAAAAGCGGTTGTCGGGTCGTTGTAGATGGTCTTGCCATCGGCGATCTGGTCGATCACGCCAGCGCGCATCACGGCGATGTTGTCCGACATGGTCAGAGCCTCGCCCTGGTCATGGGTGATGTAGATGAAGGTGATGCCCACCCGCTGCTGAATTTCGCGAAGCTCAGTGCGCATGTGCTGGCGCAGTTTGAGGTCCAGCGCCGACAGCGGTTCGTCCAACAGCAGCACGTCCGGTTCGGCGCACAGGGCGCGCGCGATGGCGACACGCTGGCGCTGGCCACCCGACAATTCGCTGGGCAGCTTGTCGCCCTGGCCCGGCAGCGCGATCATGTCCAGCAGCTCATCCGCGCGCTTGCGGCGCTCGGCAGCGCTGGCGCCCTTGATCTCCATCGAAAAGGTAATGTTCTCCCAGACCTTCATCAGCGGAAACAGTGCAAGGTTCTGAAATATCAACGCGGTCGGACGCTTGTTCGGCCCGATGCCCTTCATGTTCTTTCCACCGATCAGCACATTGCCTTCGCTGGGCTCCAGGAACCCGGACACCGCGCGCAGAATCGTCGTCTTGCCGCAGCCCGAGGGCCCCAGGAACGAAAAGAAATCGCCCCCGTTGATGTTCACGTTCGCATCTCGCACAGCGACAAAATCGCCGAAGCGGATCCACAGGTTTTCCAGATCAACTCCGATCCCTGCACTCATTTTTGGTATCTCCCTGTGATGCAGCTTCAGGCCGCACCGCATCGTTGTCCGTCACGCGGGGCAAACGCGTGCGGGGTCCAAAGGCCCCCCGCGCGACAACGCGAGGGGCGCGATCTCAAGGCGATCAGGCGCTCTTGAACTTGTTGACGAACTCGGTCCGGGTCTCGGCGTACCAAGGTGCTTCGGCAGGCCACGGGTTCAGGTTGGCCAGCGAGTCGCCCGGATAGGCCTCGGCAAAGTTCTTCTTGTAGGTGTCGCCCGAATACTGGTCGGCACCCAGAACCGGCGAGTTGTAGCCGTGGCTGTCGATCGCGACACCGGCCGGTTTGGCCTGATAGGCGAAGTCGATGAAGGCGTAGACCTGGTCGATATTGGTTGCGCCGGTCGGCATCGAAATACCGTCGACCCAAGCCATCGCACCCTCGACCGGAGCCTGGTAGTGCACCGGTTCGCCAGCGGATTTCAGTGCCAGCGGCGGACCATCCCAAGTCTGTCCGACGACAACCCCTTCGTTCAGCAGGCCGTTCTTCTGGGTGTCGGCATCGTTCCAGATCAGTTTGATCCGGTCCTTGCGGGCGATGCACCAGTCGGTGATCTGACCCCAGACCTTGCGCATGGTGTCTTCGTCGCCATATGCGGCCCAGACCGAGCCGGGCTCCATCTCGCCGATGCGCTCCATGTACAGGCCTGCGCCCAGCATCATCGAATGCGCGCGACCCATGGTCTTGCCGGCGTTTTCTTCCGACCAGACGTCACCATAGGACGGAGCGTCGCCTTCGGGCAGCCACAGGTCGGTCCGATAGGCTATACCTTCGGTACCCCAGATATGCGGCAGCCAATGCGCGCCGCTGTCACCAAAGTTCCAGGCATCGGTGCCGATCTTGGCCATCGCCGGGTTGACCTTGTCGATCGGAACCCTGTTCATGTCGAACGGCTGCAGAAGCTCCAGCGGCTCCCACTGCAGCGACCGGTTGTTGGTCGGCGAAACGATGTCAAAGCCCTGGCCCTTGGTGGCCTTCATCTTGTTGATGATCTCTTCGTTCGAGCCGATACCGGTGTAGTTCACCTTGATCCCGGTCAGGGTCTCGAACTCTTCGATGAAGCTGGGCGGCAGGTAATCCGACCACATCAGGATGTTGACTTCGCCCGAAGATGCCAGGGCGCTTTTGCTGTACAGAGGTGCCGCCAGCGCTGCGGCGCCGGCCCCTTTCAACACCGTACGACGGCTGAAGTTTGACGATTTGGTCATTCGTGTTTCTCCCGTGTTTGGACTGAGTTTTGTTTTTTATCCGTGCGTCACGTTAGAGTTTTGCGATCGCCCCGTCAGTCCAAAAAGTGACAGTTTGCGAAATTCTTAGGTCCAGTTCCCTTGGAAGCCCAAGCCCGGAGCCCGCCCAAACAGCGCGCGACTCTGCGGGAATTCACGCGAGGATCATATATCAAAAGGGCCGACGATACCTAACGGCGCATCGGAACTGGCCTCAAGTCACACAGGGAGATCACGCGAATTTTTTGCGCATCCGCCTAATCGATGCGCATCATTTCGGCCGCAAAAATCGATTTGCGACAAATTCAGACCAGAATCACGACGCGGTCCGAGCTATTTGCGCATTGACCGGCCGTCATGGAACAGGTGGATCTTCTCCGGCGCGGCAGTCACCGAAACCGTCTGGCCACGCAAGCCACGATGGATGCCCGGCAGTTTGCCGATCACCGACTCGGCGCCGGGGGCTTTCGCGAAATAGAGCAACGTCACCTCGCCCAATGCTTCGGTAAAGTCCACGGTCCCGGTCAGGATGGGGTCACCGTCGGCGACCACCAGATCCTCGGGGCGCACACCCACGTTGACCTTCTTGCCGGCGTCGGCGTCCTGGGTCGGGATGGCCGAAACTGCCGTGCCGCCACAGTCCAGCGCGACGGTCGTGGTGGCACCGGTGCCGGTGATCGTGCCCGGCAGCAGGTTCATGGCGGGCGAGCCGATGAACTGGGCCACGAATTCATTGTCAGGCGTCTCGTACAGTTCCAGCGGCGTGCCGACCTGCGCGATACCCTTGTTGGCCAGAACCACGATCCGGCTGGCCAGGGTCATTGCCTCGACCTGGTCGTGGGTGACATAGATCATCGTGCTGTCAGGCATCGCCTCTTTCAGGCGCGCGATCTCGATCCGCGTGGCCACCCGCAGGGCGGCATCCAGGTTCGACAGCGGCTCGTCGAACAGATAGACCTTGGGGTCGCGCACGATGGCCCGGCCGATGGCGACCCGCTGACGCTGACCGCCCGACAGGGCCTTGGGCAGCCGGTCCAGGAACGGTTCCAACTGCAGGATCTGCGCCGCGCGGTTCACCGCCGCGTCGATCTGATCGGTGGGCATCTTGGCGATTTTCAGGGCAAAGGCCATGTTCTCGCGCACGGTCATGTGCGGATACAGCGCGTAGCTTTGGAACACCATGGCGATGCCCCGCTGTGCCGGGGGCACATCGTTCATCACCTGCCCCTCGATCTCCAGCGTTCCGCCCGAAATACGTTCCAGCCCCGCGATCATCCGAAGCAGGGTGGACTTGCCGCAGCCCGAGGGGCCGACGAACACGATCAACTCGCCGCGCTCGATCTCGAGGTTGATGTCCTTCAGGACATCGACATTGCCATAGGTCTTGGCGACATCGGTCAGCTTGAGCTCGGACATGGGTTACCCTTTCTCTCGGACCATCAGGCAGAATTGCGAGGGCGCCAGCGTGGCGCGGCCCTGCGCCTCGACTGCGCCCAGATCCTGACCGATGCAGCGCCAGTTGCCTTCGGGCAGGTCGATTTCCGCGGTGCCATCGCCTAGGTTGAAGGCACAGAACACCTGTTGGGTGTCATCCTCGCGCAGGAAGCTGAGGATCGGGCCGGTTTCGCGCATGTCGGACTGGGTGCTCGACATCAGCGCCGGATATTCATGGCGCAAGGCGATGGCACGACGATAGTGGTTCAGCATCGACTGCGGGTCGGCGTCCATCCGGTCCACGGCGCGCTCGGCCTGCGCGGTGCTGACGGGCAGCCAGGGCGCACCGGTGGTAAAGCCCGACTGTTCGTCCTGCGCAGCCCAGACCATGGGCGTGCGGCAGCCGTCGCGGCCCTTGTATTCAGGCCAGAACTCGATGCCATAGGGGTCCTGCAGGTGCTCAAAGGGCACGTCGGCCTCGGGCAAGCCCAGCTCTTCGCCCTGATACAGGCAGGCCGAGCCGCGCAGGCACATCATCAGAACCGCGTGCTGCCGGATGCCGGCCTCATCCAGATCCCAGCGCGAGGCGTGGCGCTGCACGTCGTGGTTGGAGAACGCCCAGCACGGCCAGGCGTCGCCGGCCTTGGACAGAAGCTGGTCGAACACATGCTTGGTGTATTCTGCCGTCAGGCGGCGTTTTTCCAGAAATTCAAAGGCATAGCACATGTGCATACGCTTGTCGCCACGGGTGTATTCGCCCATGATCTCAAGCCCGCGCTGTGCGTCGCCCACCTCGCCCAGACAGGCGCGGCCGTCATATTGATCGGTCAAAGCGCGCAGCCGTTCCAGGAAGGCGATGTTTTCGGGCTGGCTCTTGGAATACAGGTGGTCCTGATGGTTGTAGGGGTTGACCATCGGCGCGATGGTTGCGTTGCGCTGATCCAGCGGCAGCGCCGGGTTGTCGCGCAGTTGCGCGTCGTGGAAGTAGAAGTTGATCGTGTCCAGTCGGAACCCGTCAACGCCCATGTCCAGCCAGAACCGCGCCACGTCCAGCAGCGCGTCCTGCACATCGGGGTTGTGGAAATTCAGGTCCGGCTGCGAGGTCAGGAAGTTGTGCAGGTAATACTGCTGCCGGCGCGTATCCCACTGCCAGGCCGAGCCGCCGAAGATCGACAGCCAGTTGTTGGGCGGGGTCCCGTCAGGCTTGGGGTCGGCCCAGACATACCAGTCGGCCTTGGGGTTTTCGCGGTTGCTGCGGCTTTCGACGAACCACGGATGCTGGTCCGAGGTATGCGACAGAACCAGGTCGATCATCACCCGCAGACCCAGACCATGGGCGCGGTCCAGCAACGTCTGGAAATCCTCCATCGTGCCGAACATCGGATCGATGGCGCGATAGTCGCTGACATCGTACCCGAAATCCTTCATCGGCGACTTGAAGAAGGGCGAGATCCAGATCGCATCGACCCCCAGACCGGCGATGTAGTCCAGCCGCTGGGTGATGCCCCGCAGGTCTCCGATGCCGTCGCCGTTGCTGTCCTGAAAGCTGCGCGGGTAGATCTGATAGATCACTCCGCCGCGCCACCAGTCGGACGCCGTCTTGGTTGAGTGCTTGAGGTCCACGTTGTTCTGCACGTTCATCACACGCCCTTATTTGACTGAACCGGCCAGCAATCCGCGGACCAGGTATTTCTGCATTGCAAAGAAGACGACCAGCGGCACCGCGATCGACACGAATGCGGCCGTGGCCAGGATTTCCCAATTGCCGCCCCGCGTGCCCAGAAGCTCGACGATACTGTTGGTCATCACGGTGGTCTCGCCGGATGCGTCGATCAGGAACACCTTGGCCACCAGCAGGTCGTTCCATGTCCACAGGAACTGGAAGATGGCGAACGAGGCCAGCGCCGGAAAGCTCAGCGGCAGGATCAGCTTGGTGAAGATTTGAAATTCGGTGGCGCCATCGACCCGCGCATTCTCGATCAGGTCGCGGGGCAGCCCGGCCATGTAGTTGCGCAGAAGATAGATCGCCAGCGGCATGCCAAAGCCGGTATGGGCCAGCCAGACGCCCAGATACCCTTTGCCGATGCCGATGTTCAGGTGGAATTTCAGCAGCGGGATCAGCGCCAACTGCAAGGGCACCACCAACAAACCGACCACCGCGGCGATCAACAGCGCGCGGCCCGGGAAATCCATCCAGGCCAGCGCATAGGCCGCGAAAGCCGCCACCAGGATCGGAATGATCGTGGCCGGAATCGTGACCGTCAACGTGTTGAAGAACGCCTTGGCCATGCTGTCAGTGCTGTCCTCGGCCAGCAGGACCTTGTGGTAGTTGTCCAGCGTGAATTCGGGCGGCAATTCGGCGGTCACGAAGACGCGCGACCCACGGCTGCCGGTGAATTCCTCGGTGTTCTCCATCCGGTAGTCGCCATTGGCCTGAACGGTGATCGTGCCGCCCTTGCGCAGGTCGGCTGTCTGGCCCGGCTCAAACGCATCGATCTCGCGCGAGCTGATGCCCCATTTCGAGATGCGCGCCTTGGTTCCGGCGTCGAACAGGTTGCCCTCGATCACATACAGGCCGTTTTCCTGCACCTGGGTGTCGGGCGCGGCGCTGCGCAGCGTCAGGTTCTGCTCGGACGGGAAAATCGCCCGCCACCAGCCGCTGGTCGCGATCTGGTCCGCCGTGCGAAACGACGAGATGAACAGGCCCAGCGTGGGCACCACCCACAGCACCACCAGAAACAGAACCGAGGCATGTACGGCCCATCTGAGCGCCGGGCGGGTTCCTGCGATCTCACTCATGACGCGCCCTCCTATTCCATTTCCTTGCGCGCGTTGCGCACGTTCCAGACAAGGATCGGCGTCACCAGCAGCATGATGACCATGGCCGAGGCCGAACCCACGCCCCAGTCATTGGCGCGAAACAGCTTGTCGAACATGTAGTTGGCCAAGACCTGTGTCTCCCACTGGCCGTTGGTCATGGCGAATACGATGTCGAACACCTTCAGCACGACGATGGTGATCGTGGTCCACACCACCAGAATCGTCGTCTTGATCTGCGGCACCTTGATCTTGAAGAAGATCTGGAACGGGCTGGCGCCATCCAGAATGGCGGCCTCGACCGTTTCTTCGGGAATGCCGCGCAGGGCCGCCGACAGGATCACCATGGCAAAGCCCGTCTGAATCCAGACCAGCACGATCATCAGGAAGAAATTGTTCCAGAACGGGATCGTCAGCCAGGTCTGCGGGTCGGTTCCGCCAAAGAAGATGTACAGGGCATTCAGCATGCCGATCTGGTCCTGCTCGACCGGACGGGTGTCATAGACAAGCTTCCAGATCACCGATGCGCCCACGAACGAGATCGCCATCGGCATGAAGATCAGAGATTTGGCGACATTGCCCCATCGGATGCGGTCGGTCAGCTGGGCGACCAACAGGCCAAATGCTGTCGACAGCGCCGGGACCACGATCAGCCACAGCATGTTGTTACGCATCGCTTCCCAGAATTTGGGCTCTCCCATCATTTGGGCGTAGTTGTCCAGACCCACCCACTCGTATCCGCCGCCGGGCACCCGGTCGGTCAGGGACAGGCGTAGCGTTTCCACCACAGGGTAGGCCAGGTACAGCCCCAGCGCGACCAGAGCGGGCAATAGAAACAACCATGGCCGGACCATGTTCGCCCGATTGATGTTGCGTCCGGCGTTCGGGCCGCGCGGCGGGAACAGAATCTTGTCCAGAAACTGGTTGGACAAGTAGAAGTAACCAACACAGCCGGATACGCCGATGGCGATCGTCAGCAGACCTTGCAATGCGGGATGCATGTCACCCTCCCTGGCGACAATGGGTCGGGCAACCCTGAGGTCGGATTGCCCGGTTTCATGGCTTTATTGGATCGCGTCCCAAGACGCCTGGATCTCGTCCGCCACGTCTTGCGCGGGTTTGCCACCGGCATAGTCGACCATGCCCGTCCAGAACGTGCCTGCGCCAACCGCGCCCGGCATCAGGTCAGACCCGTCAAAACGGAAGGTGGTCGCACCCAGAAGAATGTCGTTCATCTTCTTCAGGGTCGGATCCGAGAAGGCCGAGGTATCGACACCCTTGTGCGGGGTCAAAAAGCCGCTGAGCGCCATCCAGGTCTCATGCGCCTCGGGCGTCTGCAGATAGGCGATCAGGTCATGCGCTGCGGGGCTGTCATTGGTGATCGCCCACAGGGTGCCAGCGCCCAGTACCGGGCTGCCCAGATCCTTGCTTTCATAAGCCGGGAAGTAGAAGAAATCGGCATCTTCACCCACGACCGTGCCTTCGGGGAAGAAGGCCGGGATGAACGAGGCCTGACGGTGCATGTAGCACTGCGGCGGCGAGCTGAACATGCCTTTGGGGCTGTCGCGGAAATCCGTGGTTGCAACCGCACCGGCCCCACCGGCGACGTAGTCGTCATTGCGGGCGAATGCGCCGAATTCCTCGATCGCGGCCACGACCTTGGGATCGTTGAACTTCAGCTCGTTGGCAACCCACGCGTCATAATCCTCGGGGGATTGGGTGCGCAGCATCATATCCTCGACCCAGTCGGTCGCAGGCCAGCCGGTTGCGCCACCCGACCCCAGACCGATGCACCAGGGCGTGTCGCCATCGGCGACGATCTGGTCGGTCAGGGCCTTGAGCTCTTCCATCGTGGTTGGAACTTCATATCCCGCGTCCTCAAAGTTCTCGGGCACGTACCAGACCAGCGATTTCACATCGACCTTGTAGAAGAAGCCGTACAGGTGGTCCTGACCGTCCGGGCCGGCATAGGAGCCCAGATCGACCCAAGACTGGCCCGCGGCATAGTTGTCCCGGATCCAGTCGGCGGTCCCGTCAGCAAGCGGTGTCAGAAACCCGGCCTTGGCCATATCGGCTGCAAGACCCGGCTGGGGGAACACGGCGATGTTCGGGGCCGACCCGGCCTCGGCGTCGATGCGGATCTGCTGCTCGAAGCTGTCCGACCCGACATAGGCATATTCATGACCGGTGGCCGCGGCAAAGCCGTCCAGCACCTTTTCGACATTCTCCTGGTCCGGGCCAAGCCACGGGCCGAACACGGTGACCTTTTCGGCCTGGGCCGCGCCCGCCATCAGGGCAAACGTGGCCGCACCTGCCAAAAGCGAGTGTTTCATTGATTTTCCTCCCAACTGTATCCGCGCGTGTGAGACTCAGTTTTCAAAGCGCTTTGAATGCGGCCGTTATCCGCTAACATGTTGGCCCTGTCAATGGCTAGATTTTGACATGGGCCGTCCGTGTCCATGTTTTCTTGACATATAGCGAAGAATGGCAAAACAACTTGACGCAAGCCGCAAATCCCCACACAACAGGGCGCACACAAGCATTGAAAGCCTTTTGAAACCGCTATGAACCTCAAACAGCTCTCTCAGATCCTGGGTCTGTCACAGACAACGGTCAGCCGCGCGCTGAACGGTTACCCAGAGGTGAACGAAGAGACTCGCATGCGGGTTCAGGCGGCGGCGGCCAAACATGGCTATCGGCCGAACGCCCGCGCCAAGGGGCTGGCGACGGGTCGTTCGATGGTGATCGGCCACGTGATCCCCAGCTCGTCGCGCCACGAGATGGTGAACCCGATCTTCGGCGATTTCGTCGCCGGCGCGGTCAAGAAATATGCCGAGCACGGCTACGACATGATGTTCACCAATGCCGACGACACCTCGATCGAAGACGCCTATCGCAGCCTGTTCCAACGCGGTGCGGTCGACGGCGTGGTGCTGCAGGGCCCCAAGGTGAACGAGCCGCGGATCGAGGTTCTGACTCGGATGCAGGTGCCGTTCATCGTGCATGGCCGGTCGACCGGCGTCAGCGTGCCCTATGACTGGATCGACGTGAACAACAAAAGCTCGTTCCTGCGTGCGACCCGCTTTCTGATCGACCTGGGCCACCGGCGGATCGCGCTGATCAACGGTCTGGAAGACATGGATTTTGCCCAAAGGCGCCGCGACGGGTATCTTGAGGCGCTGAAACAAGCCGGTCTGTCGCCCGACCCGGCCCTGATGCGCAGCGCCGAGATGACCGAAGTCTATGGCCATCACGAAACCCGCGACATGCTGCGGCTGGACGATCCGCCGACCGCGATCCTGACCTCGTCGATGATCTCGGCGATCGGGGTGCGGCGCGCGCTGGACGAGGCCGGGCTGAAAATGGGCCGCGACGTGTCGGTGATCGCACATGACGACGACCTGTCCTATATGAAGAACGGGCAGGACGTTCCGATCTTTACCGCCACCCGGTCTTCGGTGCGCCACGCCGGCGAACTGGCCGCCGAGATGCTGATCGAGCGCATCCGCGCGCCCCACGACCCGGCCAAGACTAGATTGCTCGAGGCCGAACTGGTAGTCGGCGGCTCGACTGGTCCCGCCCCCAACAGGTTCTGAACATGAAATACACCCGCGCTGATTTCCCCAAAGACTTTCTCTTTGGTGTCGCAACCTCTGCCTATCAGATCGAAGGCCACGCACAGGGCGGCGCCGGCCCGACCCATTGGGACAGTTTCGCGGCCACGCCCGGCAACGTGGTGCGCGCCGAAAACGGCGATCTCGCCTGCGACCACCTGCACCGGTACGAACAGGATTTCGACCTGATCCGCGAGGCCGGGTTCGACTGCTATCGTTTTTCCACCAGCTGGGCGCGCGTGCTGCCCGAAGGGCGCGGGCCGGTGAATCAGGCCGGGCTGGACTATTATGACCGGTTGGCCGACGCCCTGCTGGAACGCGGCATCCGCCCCTGCGCCACCCTGTATCATTGGGAACTGCCCTCGCCGCTGGCTGATCTGGGCGGTTGGCGCAACCGCGACATCGCCCACTGGTTCGCCGATTTCACCGAGATCATCATGGGCCGCATCGGCGACCGCATGTACAGCGTCGCCCCGATAAACGAGCCCTGGTGCGTCAGCTGGCTGAGCCATTTCGAAGGCCACCATGCCCCCGGCCTGCGCGACATCCGCGCCACGGCCCGCGCCATGCATCACGTCCTTCTGGCCCACGGCCGCGCGATTCAGGCGATGCGGGGCCTTGGCATGTCGAACCTGGGCGCGGTGTTCAACCTTGAATGGGCCGAACCTGCCGATGACACCCCCGAGGCCCGCGAAGCCGCCGATCTGTACGACGGCATCTACAACCGGTTCTTCCTGGGCGGCGTTTTCAACAAGGCCTACCCCGAGAATGTCCTGCAGGGGCTGCAGGCCCACCTGCCCGACGGGTGGCAGGATGATTTCGACACGATCGGCACGCCGGTCGACTGGTGCGGGCTGAACTACTATACCCGCAAGCTGATCGCGCCCGCCGACACGCCCTGGCCCAGCCTGCAAGAGGTCCCCGGCCCCCTGCCCAAGACGCAGATGGGGTGGGAGATCGAGCCAAGCGCGCTGACCCGGTTCCTGACCCGTACGGCCCGGGACTATACGGGCGATCTGCCGATCTATGTCACCGAAAACGGCATGGCCAGCCCCGAGCGGCAGCAGGATGACGACCGCATCGACTATCTGAATCAGCATCTGGCTGCGGTGCAGGACGCGCTGGATCAGGGCGTTCGGGTCAAGGGCTATTTCATCTGGTCGTTGTTGGACAACTACGAATGGGCGCTGGGATTCGAAAAGCGGTTCGGCCTGGTCGATGTCGATTTCGACACGCTGGAACGCCGCCCCAAGGCCTCGTTCCGGGCGATGCAGGCCGCTTTGGCCCAGGGCGATCCGGTCTCGGTTCCGATGGCGCAGCCCAGGGGCGCGATGCACGACCACTGGAACCTGGTGGCCGATATCGGCGGCACCAACACGCGGCTGGGGGTCGTCACCAATGGCACCCTCACCGATCTGCGCAAATCGCCGACCGGCTCCCTGCCCGAGTTTCTGGCCGCCCTGCACGACCTATGCGCCGAGATCGGAACGCCGCCGCGCGCCGTGGTCGCCGCGGGCGCGGGCCCGGTGCGCAATGGCACGATCCGTCTGACCAATGCCAATCTGGACCTGTCCGAGGCCGACATCGCCACGGCCACCGGCGCGGACCATACCTTTGTCATCAACGACTTCACCGCCGCCGCATGGTCGGTGGCCGAGATCACCGGCGATGACGTGCAGGCCCTGCAGGGCGACCCGACCCCGCCCAAGGGCACCCGACTGGTGGTCGGCCCCGGCACCGGGCTGGGCGTCGGCGCGCTTTTGTATTCCGAAGGCCACTATCACACCGTCACGGGCGAGGGCGGCCATGTCGGCCTGTCGCCCCGCACCCGCGACGAGGTGGACGTGTTCGAAGCCGCCCGCCGGATCGCGTCCGAGTGTTTCTTTGGCGACAGCCTGACGCTCGAGGCAGAGATGTTCCTCAGCGGCACGGGCCTGCCGATCCTGTACCGCGCCGTGGGCATGGCCGCGGGCCAGCCCGACACGCCCGCCCTGCCCGCCAGGGACATCCTGCAGGCCGCGCGCGACGGGTCCGATCCGCTCGCCATGCGCGCCGCGCAGATCTTCACCACCCATCTGGGTGCCGTGATGGGCGACATGGCCGTCACCGTGATGCCCACCGGCGGCGTCTTCCTTGTGGGCGGCGTGGCCGAGAAGAACCGCTGGCTGTTCGGCGACGACTTCCTGGCGGCCTTCAACGCCGGCGGCCGGTTCGACGCGCTGCGGCAAGGCTTTGGCGTTTATGTGTCGGAACAGGCTGAATTTGGCATTGTTGGCGCTAACAACTTCTGCAAAAATGCGCTCGCGCGGTAAACTCACCGCCAGATCTTTGCAGAAGGAAGGAGCCGGGACATGATCCTGTGCTGTGGCGAGGCCCTGATCGACATGATCGCGGAACCGACGGTTTCGGGCGCGCAAGGTTTCGTGCCGCATTCGGGTGGCGCGGTGTTCAACACCGCCATCGCCCTGGGCCGGCTGGGTGCGCCTGCCGGAATGCTGACCGGGTTGTCGCGCGACATGTTCGGCCAGCAACTGGCGCAGGCCCTGAAAGACAGTCATGTGGATGGCTCGCAGGTTGTTCTTTCGGACCGTCCGACCACGTTGGCCTTCGTACAACTGCAGGACGGGCACGCCACCTATTCCTTCGTCGATGAAAACTCGGCCGGGCGGATGCTGCGCCCCGAGGACATGCCGGACCAGCTGACCGCGACCTCGGCGCTGTATTTCGGCGGCATCAGCCTGGCCTGCGAGCCCTGCGCCGATGCCTATGCCGCCCTGCTGGACCGTCACGGGGCCGAGCGCGCGGTGATGATCGACCCCAACATCCGCCCCGGCTTCATCCAGGACCAGACCCGCTATCGCACCCGGCTGAACCGGATGATCGCGCAGGCCGACATCGTCAAAGTCTCGGACGAAGATCTGGACTGGATCGTCCCCGGCCCCGAAACGCTGGAGGAAAAGGTGCCGCTGCTGCTGCAGGCCGGTCCCGCCGTGGTGATCGTCACGCGCGGCAGCCAGGGCGCGACCGGGTATCTGGCCGATGGCCGCACGGTTTCAGTGCCGGTCACGCCGGTTCAGGTGGTCGATACGGTGGGCGCGGGCGACACGTTCAACGCCGGAGTGCTGGCGCAACTGCACCGCGCCGGGCTGCTGACCAAACAGGCGCTCCGCGCGATCTCGCCCGACGACCTGCGCGCCGCGCTGGAACTGGGCGGCAAGGTCGCCGCCGTCACCGTATCCCGGGCCGGGGCCAACCCGCCCTGGGCGCACGAGCTGTAAGTCATCGAAAGCACCGATATGAAACGATCCGAGATCAACCGCATCAAAGCCGAGGCGCAAGCCTTCATCAATTCGTTCGGCTTTGCCCTGCCGCCTTTTGCCGACTGGACGCCTGAGCAGATGCGCAGCCCGCAGGCCGCCGGTATCCGCGCCCGCGGCCTTGGCTGGGACATCACCGATTATGGCCAGGGCAGGTTCGACGAACTGGGCCTGTTCCTGTTCACCCTGCGCAATGGCGACGAAAAGGACCTGAGCGCGGGCCGAGGCATGCTCTATGCCGAGAAGCTTTTGATTTCACGCGACAAACAGCTGTCGCCGATGCATCGCCACATCGTCAAGGCCGAAGACATCATCAACCGCGGCGGCGGCGATCTGGTGATGGAGATCTACGCCTCGGCCCCCGATGGCAGCATCGACCGCGACACCCCCGTCACCGTACCCAGTGACGCCTGCCCGGTGACCATCCAGCCGGGCGAGCATCTGCGCCTGAAACCGGGCGAAAGCGTCACGCTGATGCCCGGCATCTGGCACGCCTTCTGGGCGGAAAAGGGCGATTGTCTGATCGGCGAGGTCTCGACCGTCAATGACGACCGCACCGACAACGTGTTCGAACAGCCGATCCCGCGCTTTGCCACGATCGAGGAAGACACCGCGCCCGAATTCCTGCTGGTTGCCGACTACTGAACGCGCGGGGCTCGACCAAAGGGCGGGTCGGAGGCCAGCGTCAACGCGACCCGGCCCGGGCTTGCGGCTTGGGCCAGCCGGTCGCGGACGGCCTCGAAGGCTTCGATCGTCACGGATTCGGCGGGTTTCAGATAGACAAGATGGAACAGCGCCCGCCCGCTGCGCACCGTCGCCACGTCCAGCACTTGAAACGGGCTGTCTGCACAGATCCGGCGGGCCTGCTCAATGATCTCGGCCCGGGCATCGGCCGGCAGCGCCACACCCACGATATCGCGCAGCGCGCCCAGAAACACCTTGATGGGCTGCGGCAGCAGCGCCAGGCACAGCAACAACACCACCAGCGCATCCGACACCGGAACCAGACCGGCAAGCGGCCCGCCCTCAAGCAGGTTGATCGCGAAAAACGCCGCCCCGGCCCCAAGGCTCAGCACACCGTCGACCATCGCGGCCCGGGACTCGACCCGCAGCAGATCGCTGGTCTTGCCGGTGCGGCGCCAGTTCCAGCGATGATAGGCGAACAGCGTCAGACAGATCGCCGCCATCGCCCCGGCATAGATCAGGATCCATTCCAGAACCACCGGCGCGGCTTCGCCCATCTTGGCATAGGCCAGCAGACGGTTCACCGCCGAACCCGCCGCCATCACGATGATCCCGAACAGCAGCAGGCTGCGGAACATCACGAAGACGGATTCGTCAATCTCGTATCCGAAGGGGCGGTTCTGGTCCGGGGCGCGTCGGATCGAGGCGGCGACCCATCCCGCCACCACAGCCGTTGCGAAATTGAGCCCCGAGAACAGCCCGTCCAACAACAGCGCATCGGAGTTCGCCAGCAACCCGGCCACAACCCCGGCACCCGCCATGAACAGGCTGGCCCATTTTGCCGCGTTCAGCGACCGGCGTTCAAAAATCAATGTGTCCTGCATCGGTTCAGCTTTTCCGGTTGATGAGGCTGGCGGTCATTTATGTCCGGCAGGCCAAGGCGCAAGCCCCGTTTTCATGCCCGTCCGCGTATCATGTCGGCAGCCTTCTCCGCGATCATGATCACGGGCGAGGCGGTATTGCCCGACACGATCTTCGGCATGACCGAGGCATCGACCACGCGCAGCCCCTCCAGCCCCCAAACGCGCAACCGTGGATCGACCACCGCGGCGGCGTCACTGCCCATGCGGCAGGTGCCGACCGGGTGAAAGATCGTGGTGGCGATGTCGCCCACCGCATCCAGAAGGCCCTGCTGGTCGTTGATCTCGGGGCCGGGCAGAACCTCTTGCGGGTGATAGGGCGCCAGCGCCCGCGCGGCCATCACCTGCCGGGCCTGCTGTACGGATTTGACCGCCACCTGCCGGTCGCGCTCGGCCGAGAGGTAGTTCAACCCGATCTCGGGCTGGGCCGTCGGATCGGGCGTGGTGATGTGGCAGTGCCCCCGGCTTTCGGGCCGCAGATTGCAGACCGAGACGGTGATCGCGGGGAACGGATGCAACGGATCGCCCAGCCGGTCGGTCGACAGCGGCTGCACGTGATATTCCAGATCCGGCGTGGCCAACATCGGGTCGGACTTGGTGAACATGCCGAACTGGCTGGGCGCCATCGCCATCGGACCCGACCGAGTCAGGGCGTATTGCGCCGCGATGCGCGCCTTGCCCCACAGGCTGTTGGCCATGGTGTTCAGGGTTTTGGCGTTCTGCACCTTGAACACGGTTCGGATCTGCAGGTGGTCCTGCAGGTTCGCCCCCACACCCGCGCTTTCATGCTGAACCGCGATTCCATGCGCCGCCAGCACCTGAGGGTCGCCGATCCCCGACAGTTCCAGCAGCTTGGGCGAGTTGATCGCCCCCGCTGCCAGCAGAACCTCGGCCCCGGCCAGGGCCCGGTATTCGGTGCCGCCGCGGGCAAAGCGCACGCCGCGCACGGCCTTGCCTTCCAGGATCAGGCCCAGCGTCTCGGCCTCGGTCAGGACCCGCAGGTTGGGCCGTTTCATCGCCGGGCGCAGAAATCCCTTGGCCGTGTTCCAACGCACGCCGTTCTTCTGGTTGACCTCGAAAAACCCCGAGCCTTCGTTGTTGCCGTCATTGAAATCGGCGCGCGGCTGGATGCCGATCTCGCGCGCGCCGTCCTGCACGGCTTTCAGGATCTCCCAATTCAGCCGCTGTTTCTGAACCTTCCACTCGCCGCCGGACCTGTGCATTTCGCTGTCGCCGGCGTGGTGATCTTCGGATTTCAGGAAATAGGGCAGCACGTCGTCCCAGCCCCAGCCCGCATTGCCCAACTGCCGCCATTGGTCATAGTCGGCCGCCTGCCCGCGCATGTAGATCATCCCGTTGACCGAGCTGCACCCGCCCAGCACCTTGCCGCGCGGATAGACCAGCGACCGCCCGTTCAGCCCAGGCTCGGGCGCGGTTTTCATCATCCAGTCGGTGCGCGGATTGCCGATGCAGTACAGATACCCCACCGGGATGTGGACCCAGTGGTAGTTGTCCGACTTGCCCGCCTCGAGCAGCAGAACCCGTGTTTTAGGGTTCTCGGTCAGCCGGTTGGCCAGCACGCAGCCTGCGGTACCTGCGCCTACGATGATATAGTCGTATTCACCCTCAAGCCGGGCGGTTTCAGATGTGGCGGAATTCATTCTCGGTCTGCTCTGTGCATTGTTCCTGATCATGCGGAGCGCAGCTTAGCAGCTGTTGCGGGCAATGCACGGGTCCGATGTCGCATTCCGCAACAGTATTTCGCAATCCTGCAGGTCGCGCCCCCAGTTGCTGGTCAGACTGGTGTCAAAGGAGGCCCAGAATGACCCAGACCGCCACTCGCGCCCGCACCGGAGGCCGCGCCGCCCGCCGCGCCCTGCGCACCGCGCCCAGCTTTGACATGTTGCCGGTCCTGACCCGCAACATCCCGCTGTGCGAAGTGATGGACGGGTCACAGGTCGAGCGGATCGACGCAGCCTCGATGGACATCCTCGAAAACGTTGGCGTGCAGTTCCGCGACCCGATTGCGCTGGCCGACTGGAAGGCGGCTGGAGCCAAGGTTGACGGCGAGCGGGTGTATCTTGATCGCGGGCTGGTCCGCGACTTGATCGCGACGATCCCCTCGGACTTCATCTATCACGCCCGTGACCCGCGCAAGAATGTGCGCCTGGGCGGTCCGCACGCGATCTTCGTGCCGATGACCGGCGCGCCGTTTCTGCGCGATCTGGAGGACGTGCGCCGCAATCCGACACTGGACGACCTGGCGATGTTCCACAAGCTCAGCCACATGCTGCCCGCGCTGCATTCCTCGGCTCACCACATCGTGGAACCCTATGATCACCCGATCAGCCAGCGCCACCTGCGCATCACCTATTCGTCGATCAAATATTCCGACAAGACCTTCATGGGCATGACCACCTCGCCCAGAAACGCCGAGGACGTGATGGAGATGTGCGCGATCCTGTTCGGCGAAGAGTTCATGGAGGATCACCCCGTCACCACCGGCAACTGCAACGGCAACTCGCCGCTGGTCTGGGACGAGACCATGCTGGGGGCGATGCGCGCCTTCTGCCGCCGCAACCAGCCGGTGCTGTGCTCGCCCTTCGTGCTGGGCGGGGCCAACACGCCGGCCAGCGTGCCGGCGACGGTCGCGCAGCTGAACGCCGAGGCGCTGAGCGCGCTGGCCTATACGCAGGTGATCCGGCGTGGCTGTCCGGCGATCTATGGGCATTACCTGTCGACCGTCAGCATGAAGTCCGGCGCGCCGATGGCGGGCACGCCCGAGATCAGCCTGATGAACTTCATGATCGGCCAGATGGCCCGGCACTACGGCGTGCCGTGGCGCAGTTCGAACACGCTGGGCGGGGCCAAGACATTCGATGCGCAGGCGGGATATGAATCCGCCACCACGCTGTCGGCGGTGATCCATGCCGGGGCCAACTATATCTGGCATTCGGCGGGCTGGAACGAGGCCGGGATGCATTGTTCGACCGCCAAGTTCGTTGTCGATGCCGAGCAATGCGCCATGGCCTACCGCATGGCCGAGGGCCCGAAGTGGCACGATTTCGACGAGGCCGTTGCGGCCGTATCCGATATCGGCCCCGGCGGGCATTACCTGGGCCATCCGCACACGCAGGACAAATTCCAGGAGGCGTTCTTCATGCCCGAACTGTTCGACAACAACTCGATCGAACAATGGGTGGCCGAGGGCGAAGTCGAGATCACCGAGCGCGCCCTGAACCACGCCCGCAAGCTGCTGGCCGAGTATCAAGAGCCCCGCCTGGACCCGGCCACCGACGAGGCATTGCGCGACTACATCGCCCGGCGCGAGCGGGAGATCCCCGCCGCCGACGAGTTGAACCAGCACTGTTAGGAAACACTCCACTTGCCCGCCTGCCTGTCAGGCGGGCCTTTTTCATTCGTTGCGCGCGCGCCATTCCTTCCAGCGCAGCACCATGTTGGCGCCGACCTCAGACAACGGTCGGGGCGGCAGGCGCTTGGGCCGGTCCTCGGTTCCGAAATGCTCGCTGATCCCGGACCGCACGCCACAGGCCATCTCGGCCGCGGCGATCCCGGTCAGGGTGCCGCGCGCGGTGCCCAACCCGTTCTGGACGCAGGCGGAATAAACACCGGTCTCGATCTCGCGGGTGACCGAGACGCCGTTCAGGCTCAGGCACAGATGACCGGCCCATTCGTACTCCATCGCGATGCCGCGCAACTGCGGGAAGCGTCGGTCGAATTTGCGCCGCATCACCGCAGCCGCGCGCCGCAGGTCCGCTGCCCGCGCCTCCATGCCCGGGCGCAGCACGGCGCAGGTGCGGGTGATGATCCGGTTGCCGCCCTGCCCGGTGTCGATCCGGCGCATGGTGGTGCCCATCGGATCGGACGGGGTCACGCCCCAGCGCTGCTGGCCACCCAACCGGGCCAGCGCATCAACATCCAGTTCGCGCGTCATCGCCGCGAACAGAAACAGCTGCATCAGCCGGCCACGTTCCACCCCAAAACTCTCCAGATGACCGTTCACCGACAGGATCAGCCGGCCGGTCGAGACCTGCCCGCGCGCCGTCTGCACGCGCCAGCCCGCCCCGTCGCGCTGGAACCCCGTGACCGCACTGTTTTCAAATATCTGCACCCCATCGGTCGCCAAACCCGCCGCCAACCCGCGCACATAGCCCGCAGGCTGCAGCATGACCGTGCCCGGCGTATACAACCCCGAGACATAGTGCCCGGACCCGGTGAGTTCCTGCATCTGTTGCCGGTCCAGCATCTCGGACCGCTCGCCGAGGCTGTCCAGATGGCGGGCATAGCTTTGGTTGTGCGCATGTCCCGCCGGGCTGGCCGCGCCGTTCACCTTGCCCGCCGGATCGAAATAATTGGGGTCAATGCCGTACTCCTCGACCGCCGCACGGGCAAAGGCGATAGCCTGCCGGTTCAGCCTGATCATCGCCCGGTCATCGCCCGCCCCGGCATAGTCGTCCGAGGCCAGATCATGCGGCAGATCGATCATGAAGCCCGAGTTGCGCCCCGCCGCGCCTTCCGCCACGCGCCCTGCTTCAAGCACCACAATCCGCGCATCGGGAACCAGCTGCCGCAGACGCCGCGCCGCAGACAGGCCGGAAAAGCCTGCGCCCACGATGGTGAAATCTGCGGTGATTTTGTCCGAAAGCTGACGCGCGGCAGGTTGCGGGTCCAGCAGGGCATTCCACGCCGCCGGGCCGCGCTGCACCGGCAGGCGGCAAGCGGTGAACCGCGTCAATCCACCGCCTCGTCGGCATCATCCGACAGGTCGATCCACAGCGTCTTCAGCTGCGTGTACTGGTCGTGCGCGTGCAGCCCGTTGTCCCGCCCGCCAAAGCCCGACTGCTTGTAGCCGCCGAACGGGGTCGAGATGTCGCCCTCGCCAAAGCTGTTCACCGTCACGGTTCCGGCCCGGATCGCGCGGGCACCGCGCAGGGCACGCTTGGCATTGGCGGTGAATAGCGACGCGCACAGCCCATATGGCGTGTCATTGGCCATCGCGATGGCCTCATCGAACCCCGCGACCTCGATCACCGACAGGACCGGCCCAAAGATTTCCTCGCGCGCCAGCAGCGCGTCATTGTCCGGAATCTCGACCACGGTTGCTTCGACGAACCCGTTCTCGGCCTTGCCGCCCAGAAGAACTGACGGTGCCTTGTCCAGATAGCCGCAGACCTTGTTGAAATGGTCTTTGCTGACCAGCGCGCCCAGCCGGGTTGCAGGGTCCAGCGGATCGCCCACAGTCCACTGGCGGGCGTGATGGGCGATGCGCTCCAGCAACTCGGGTTTGACCGCGCGGTGCACGATCAGGCGCGACGTGGCCGAGCAATTCTCGCCCATGTTCCAGAACGCCCCGTTCACCACATGGGCGGCAACCCGGTCGAGGTTCTCGGCATCCTCCAGCACGATGGCCGGGTTCTTGCCGCCCATCTCCAGCACCACCTCCTTGGCGTTGCTTTCGGCGGCATAGGACAGGAATTTCTTGCCCGTTACGGTCGAGCCGGTGAAGGACACCATGTCGACATCCATATGCCGCCCGATGGGTTCGCCCACCTCGGCGCCGCCACCCGGAACCACGTTCAGAACCCCGCGCGGCAGCCCGGCCTCGGCCGCCAGTTCGGCCAGACGCAGGGCGGTCAGCGGGGTTTCCGTCGCCGGCTTCACAACAACCGAGCACCCGGCCGCCAGCGCCGGGCCGATCTTCCAGGCCAGCATCAGCAGGGGGAAGTTCCACGGCAGCACCAGCCCCACCACCCCGATCGGCTCGCGCAGGATCATCGCAATGTGGTCGTCGCTGGCGGGCGCGACCTGGTCATAGATCTTGTCGATCGCCTCGGCATGCCATTTCAGGCAGTGGATCGCCTCGGGCACATCCACGGTTTCGCAGTCAAAGATGGTCTTGCCGCTGTCGATGCTTTCCATCACCGCCAGTTCGCGGGCATTGCGGGTCATCAGCTTGGCCAGGCGGATCAACACGTCCTTTCGCGCCGACGGGTGCAGGCGCGACCAGCGGCCGTCGTCGAAGGACTCGCGCGCCTTTTCCACAGCCAGGTCCACATCGGCGGCGGCGCAGGCCGCGACCTCGGTCAGCATCGCGCCGGTGGCCGGGTTCACGGTGGGAAACACCGCGCCCGAGATCGCCGGGCGATAGCCGCCGTCGATGAAGGCGCCTGCGGGCAGGTCCAGCCCGGCGGCGATGGATGCGTATTCGTCCCGTGTCAGCAAGCCCATGCCTCAGCCCTCCGCCATGATGTCTGCGATCTTGCGTTTCAGCACGCGGGTCACCTGTTCCAGCGCGCGCTTGTCATCCTTGTTCAGCCCCTTCAGAGGCGGCCGAACCGCGCCCGCCGGGATGCCGTTCATCGTGACCCCATGCTTGATGGTCTGGATGAACTTGCCGCCCTGTTCGAGGACCCGCATCAACGGCATCAGCGCCGACATAATCCGGCGGCCCTTGGCGAAATCGCCTTGCAGCGCGCAGGTCTCATACAGCGCTACATGCTCACGCGGCAGAAAATTCGACCCGCCACAGACCCAGAACGGCGCACCCCACGCGAAGAATTCCAGCGCCTGATCGTCCATGCCGCAGCCCAGCTGGATATGCGGATAGTCCCGCGCCAGCATGTGTACGCGGTTGATGTCGCCCGAGCTTTCCTTGATGCCGCAGAAATTGCGGCTGCGCCCCACACGGTCGAGGAACTCAGCCCCCATCATCGTGCCGGTGCGGTGCGGATAATTGTACAGCATCACCGGCAGATCGGCCGCCTTGTCGATGGCCAGCGCATTAAGGGCGTTTTCCCGGTCAGTCGGCACCGAATAGGGCGGGCTGGCCAGCAGGATGGCATCGGCCCCGATCTGGCGCGCGCCTTGGGCCAACGCGATCGAATCCGGCGTCAACATCGCGCCGGTCCCGACCACCAAAGGCAGCCGACCCTTCAGTCGTTGGTGGGTAAAACGCGCCAGTTCCAGCCTTTCATCGACGGTCTGGGCATAGTTTTCGCCGGTGGATCCGCCCGAGATCAGACCGTGCACGCCATTCTCGACCAGGTATTCGATCACCTCGGCCAAGGCATCCCAATCGACGCTATAATCATCCGCATAGGGCGTCACCACCGGGGTATAGATCCCCTGAAATCTGAACACGGGCGTCATCTCAATCCTCTTGCCGGGCACGCGTGAAGCTTGCACCCGACACCAAGGCTAAGAAAAATACAAGATGTGCACAATGTAGATTCCCGACATGAACGGCCCAGGGTCCGACATGTCGAGGAAAATCAGACGACCATGGGTCGCCGTGGACACCGTCAGTCCAGTGCCTGACCTTCCTGCCAGACCCGGAGAAGCCCATGATCGGAGACATGCAGCACATTGGCGCGGGCACCGGCCGCCAAACGGCCAAGATCTGATCTACCGATCAAGTCCGCAGGCAACCGGGTCGCCATGTCGAAAGCAGCTTGCAAAGGCAGTTGCGCAAATGCAACCACGTTGCGAACCGCGTCCAACAGCTCGAGATGCGCACCGGCGAGCGTTCCATCGGCGAGGGTCAACCGGTTGCCGTCGCGCAAGATCTGCCGTCCGTTCAGCAGGAAGCTGTCGATATCCGACCCGGCGGTCGCCATCGCGTCGCTAACAAGGAAGACACTACCCGGCCCATTATTTGCCCGGATGGCATTGCGCACTGAAACCGGGTGGACGTGAATTCCATCAGCGATCAGGCCCGCAGACAGCTCGCCAAGCGCCAGCGCCGCGCCTACGACGCCGGGCTCTCGGTTACCCATCTGGCTCTGAGCATTGAACAAATGTGTGACGCAACGCGCCCCGGCCTGAGCCGCTTTCTGACAGGTTTCAAAACTCGCATCCGTATGGCCCAGCGAGACGACGATCCCCGCTTGGGTCATGGCGTGTATCTGATCATCGGTCACGCTTTCCGGCGCCACCGTAACCTTGAGAATCGGCAACCGCGCGACTGTATCCAGCAACAAATCCAGATCAGCCTGCGCCATCGGTCGGATTAGGGCAGCATCATGTGCGCCCTTGCGGGCTTGGGACAGGTGCGGGCCTTCCAGATGAAGCCCGACAATGCCGGCAATACCTTCGTTCACGGCGGCAATCGTGGCCGCGATGGCCCGGCGCGTGACCTCAGGCGTATCCGTGATCAGCGTTGGCAAGATCGACGTTGCTCCGATACGAGCATGCGCCCGCGACATGGTGCGGAGCGTGTCCAGATCGGGGGCGTTGTTCAGCATTGCCCCGCCGCCGCCATTGACCTGCAGATCGACGAAGCCCGGAACCAGCAGGCCACCATCCAGCCGCGACACCCTCGCTGTGCCAGGAATATCCGAGACAAGCGTCACGCCCTCGATACGCCCTTCCGCGAACAGAAGGGCATGATCCTGCAGGATACCTGCAGGGGTCAGAATGTCCGCGCCCGCCAGAGCCTGCAGTTCGCTGGTCATACGGTTTCCGTCACCTTGTTCAGATGCCGCGGTGCGTCCGGGTCGATCCCGCGCGAAGCGGCAAAGGCCTCGACCATCGCGTAGAAGGAGACGATCAGGCTCAGCGGGTCGGTCAGAGCATGCCCCGTGCGGACATGCGGAATGCGCGTCGCGGCAGTAACCCTGTCCGTGGTCGCAAAGACACGGGCACCCTTGGCGCTGATTGCGTCGGCCACCTCCGCCAACGCAGGCTCCGCCGCATCTGCCGCTGCAAAGCTGAGTACCGGAAAACCGTCCTCGACGATGGACACCGGCCCGTGCAGAACCTCGGCCGAAGAATAGCTTTCAGCGTGCAACTGGCAGGTCTCCTTGAACTTCAGCGCAGCTTCGTTCGATACGGCCAGTGCCTGACCTCGGCCAAGCGTGAACAAGGACGGGTGAGCACCGATAGCGTCACGCACTTCGGGCCAATCGATCCGGGCCGCCTGATCCAGCTGCTCGGGCAGGTCGCGCAACGCGGCCAGCAACGCCGCATCCTGCCCCCACTCTGCCAACAGCCACAAGCCGGCCACCGCCGAAGTGACGAAGGTCTTGGTGGCCGCAACACTCAGTTCGGGGCCCGCCTGTATATCTATGGCGTGATCGCTGACTTCGGCCAACGGTGAAGCCGCGTCGTTGGTCAACGCTACTGTCAATGCGCCGTCGCGTCGGGCATTGCGAGCCATGGCCACGATGTCGGGGCTTTTGCCGGATTGCGACACCGACAGGCACATCGCCTGGCGCATGCGCAGAACCGAGTCGTAGATCGATCCGATCGACGGCCCGACCGAGGCCACCGGCACACCCAAAAGGATCTCCGACGCGTATTTGAGATAGGTGCAGACGTGATCGGAAGACCCGCGTGCGACCGTCACGACAAATGTCGGGTCCAGTTCGCGGGCAACCGAGGCGACCGCCTCAATATCGGCCTGACCCCGGCTCAGAAGCCGCTCTACCGCCACAGGGATTTCATCAATTTCCCGGCGCATCCGGGTGATCTGCTGTTGCATGATGTGTCCTAGCTGTTGGCCAACCGCAATTCGGCGACAAAATCATAGGCGTCGCCGCGATAGATCGACCGAGTGAATTCAACGACCCGCCGATTGGACAGGTATGATGTTCGAACGATGCGCAGTCCGGCCGCACCGGGTTCGACCCCAAGCAAGCCCGCGTCGGCGCTGTCCAGATTGATCGCCGATATCCGCTGCAGCGCCCGTACTGGCCGGTTTCCATCCCGCTCCAGGACTTCGTACAACGAGGCTTCGACTTCTTGCGGGCGCGGCAGAATGTCGATCGGCAGCGAGGCCCGTTCGATCGCCATGGGCCGATCATTGGCCATACGCAGGCGCGAGATGCGCGCAACCGCTTCACCCGAGGACAGGGCCAGCGCCATCACCTCCTCGGGCGACGGAGTGTGCACACCGCGCTCAAGCCACTCGCTTGAGGATTCAAGACCGCGCCGGTTCATGTCCTCGGTGAACGAGGTCAGCCGTGACAGAGATTGCTCGACCCGAGGCGTGCCGTCGGCCACGAAACTGCCCGAGCCCTGGCGCTGAATGACGATTCCCCGATCTACCAGATCCTGCATCGCCCGACGCACAGTGACGCGGGAAAGGCCCGTGAGGTTTGCGATCTCGCGTTCGGCCGGGAGCGGTGCACTTTCCGCCAGCAGACCATTCTCGATGCCCTCTTCGATCCGCTTGCGCAATCGAACGTACCGCGGCCCCACGGCCTGCTGCATCCAGTCACCGGTCCTAAGGAAGGTTTCGATCGTTTCGGCGGTCATGCTGCCCCCAATCTGGCGCGCTCGGCCAGCTGTGCGGCGAGCTGCAGCGCCCCGTCAAGGGCGGTGCCCGCCGGGTCGATCATCGCGCTCTGCACCTCGGCGGAAAGATAGGCGATGTAATGCGATGCCACCCCGCCCACTGCACAGACCGGCTCGGCATCATCGCGACCAAGGGCCTGAAGCCCTGTAGCGACATAGTCGGCGCCCTCGCGCATCAAGGCCACGGCCACCACGTCGCCTTTTTGAGCCGCCGCAATGATTTCGGGCGCGAAATCTGCGATTTCGGCTGGCCGCGCTTGCCCCGCAAATCGCACGATCTGCATCGGGTCTTCGTCAAAACGTCTGCGTACGGATCGTGTCAGCGCGCTGTCGGGGATTATTCCGTCCGCTGCAAGCAACACCCGCCGCAGCAGCTGCTGTCCTAGCCAATACCCGGACGCATCATCACCGATGAGCGCCCCATATCCGCCAATCAACCGGATTTCGCCCTCGCTTTGCCGCGCCAGGAACGATCCAGTGCCGATCCCGATCAAACATCCATCGACCGCCCCCAACGCCCCAACCACGGCCGAGCGGCGGTCATCCTCGACCTGCACAATGCGCGATGGCAGGTGCCGTGCGATTTCAGCGCCTGTGTCCGCGTCGGTCACGCCTGCCAACCCAGCGTAGACCGGAATCCCGGTCAAAGCCGCTTCGGGCATCGCAGCACGCTCGGCCAGAGCCCGCAGCCCGGCATTCAGCGTTGAGATAGCCGCCGCACGATCAGAATAGACATTGGCGCTTCCCAGAATCAGATCATGCCGCCCGGTGGGGCCGGCCATGGCAAACCGGCAGCGCGTACCGCCACCGTCAATTGCAATGAGATATGGGAGAGACTCATCCATATAGATACCTTTACAATACCTTTGAGCCAAAAAAAAGACCTCTTATGAGCTGAGGTTCTGATTTTTCGTGCTTTTCAGCGGATATTTGGTGATTAAAAACGAATGGTAGACAAAAGGTATTATATAGGTATTATCTTTGGTGCCAAAGGGGAATCACATGACGCCGCAAATGCTGCCGCAAACCGAAATGCTGCGCGACGAATCCGAGGGGCTGGACCTGCGCCCGGACACCGAAGTTTTGCGCCTGCTGTTGGATGCGCAGAAAGCCGCGCTGAACGGGCTGGATGCCTGCCTTCCGGATATCTCGAAAGGTGCGGCATTGATGGCAGAAACCATCCGCGCCGGGGGGCGGCTCTATTATGCCGCCGCCGGGTCGTCCGGGCTGATGGGCTTGGCCGATGGGGCGGAAATACCGGGGACATTCGGCCTGTCGCCAGATTCAATCGCCATCTGCATGGCCGGCGGCATACCAACCGGGGCAGAGATGCCGGGCCACACCGAAGATGACACTCGGACGGCCGAAATCGCCGCCGCCGACCTCCGCCCCACGGACACGGTGATCGCGATATCCGCCAGCGGCACCACGCCCTACCCGTTGACCTTTGCCGGAATTGCAAAGTCCCGCGGCGCCAAAACCATCTGCATCGCCAACAACGCCGACGCTCCGCTGTTCGAGCACGCCGATTGCGCAATTTGCCTGAACACCCCGCCCGAAGTCATTGCCGGATCGACCCGACTGGGCGCCGCAACCGCGCAAAAGGCGGCGCTCAACATGCTCTCGACACTCATGGGTGTCAGGTTGGGACATGTGCATGACGGCATGATGGTCAACGTAGTCGCCGACAATGCCA
Source organism: Ruegeria sp. BF8 (assembly GCF_056538625.1). NCBI lineage: Bacteria > Pseudomonadati > Pseudomonadota > Alphaproteobacteria > Rhodobacterales > Roseobacteraceae > Ruegeria > Ruegeria sp. BF8. Next base: position 244,369 of record NZ_JBQFTL010000005.1, read on the forward strand.
AGCTGCGTCAGCGCGCGGAAGGAATCATCCGGAACATAACCGGCGCCACAGCTCAGCACGCCGCTGATGCCCTCGATCGCGCCGAAGGCAACCTGAAGCTTGCCGTACTTTTGGCCGCCGGCGCCGAAACACGGGCGCAGGCCCGTGAACTGCTGACGGCATCGGGCGGCCATCTGCGCCCTGCGTTGGACCAGATTTGAACCAAGAAGAAGACCAAAGGGAGAATACATCATGAGAATAACCACACTGACCGCCGTGCTACTGGCGTCATCGGCCCTGGCCGGTGCGGCAATGGCCGAAACCACGCTGACCATCGAGAGCTGGCGCAACGACGACCTGGCCCTGTGGCAAGAAAAGATCATCCCGGCCTTTGAGGCCGAGCATCCCGACATCAAGATCAAGTTCACCCCGTCGGCCCCGGCGGAATACAACGCCGCCCTGAACGCCAAACTGGATGCCGGTTCGGCCGGAGACCTGATTACCTGCCGTCCCTTCGACACCTCACTTGGCCTGTACGAGGCAGGCAAACTGGCCGATCTTTCTGACCTGGAAGGCATGGCAAATTTCTCGGACGTCGCCAAATCGGCGTGGCAGACCGATGACGGATCGGCCACCTTCTGCGTGCCGATGGCCTCGGTGATCCACGGATTCATCTACAACAAGGACGCGTTCGACGAGCTGGGCCTGTCGGTTCCGGAAACCGAAGCCGAGTTCTTTGCCGTTCTGGACAAGATCAAGGAAGACGGCACCTATATCCCCATGGCCATGGGCACCAATGACCAGTGGGAAGCGGCCACCATGGGTTACAACAACATCGGGCCGAACTACTGGAAGGGCGAAGAAGGTCGCCTCGCCTTGATCGAAGGTTCTCAGAAACTGACGGACGAGCCGTGGGTCGCCCCCTACCGCCAGCTGGCCAAATGGGGTGCCTATCTGGGCGACGGGTTCGAAGCGCAGACCTATCCCGACAGCCAGAACCTGTTCACACTGGGCCGCGCCGCCATCTATCCGGCCGGCAGCTGGGAGATCAGCGGCTTCAACAACCTGGCCGATTTCGAGATGGGCGCCTTCAAGCCGCCGGTCCAGAATGCCGGGGACGAGTGCTATATCTCGGACCACACCGACATCGCCATTGGCCTGAACGCAGCATCGCCGAACGCCGATGCGGCACGCACCTTCCTGAACTGGGTCGGGTCCGAGGAATTCGCGCAGATCTATGCAAACGCGCTGCCCGGCTTCTTCTCTCTCTCCAGCTTCGATGTAGCGATGGAGGACCCACTGGCACAGGAATTCGTGAGCTGGCGGAACGAGTGCAACTCGACCATCCGGTCCACCTATCAGATCCTGTCGCGTGGAACGCCCAACCTTGAGAACGAGACCTGGAACGCATCGGCTCAGGTGATCAAGGGCGAGGAATCGCCCGAGGACGCCGGCAAGCGCCTGCAGGACGGGTTGGCCAGCTGGTACGCCCCGCACCAGTAACCCGTCTTTCGTAACGCAAACGGCTCTGGCCAGACGGCCAGAGCCACCCTGAGCTTTCGAGGAACAACATGGGCAATCGCCGGATCAAATGGCACATCGTGGTGTTTCTGGCACCCGCAGTGCTGGTCTACTCGGCCGTCATGGTCTTTCCGCTCTTCAACACGCTGCGGCTGGCACTGTACACCGAGGTCGATCAGGCCCGTGTGTTCGTAGGCCTGGACAACTTCCGCACCCTGTTCGGCGACCCGATTTGGTCGGATGCGTTCTGGAACGCACTGGGCAACAATTTCTGGTTCTTCTTCATTCACATGCTGGTGCAGAATCCGATCGGGATCGCACTGGCGGCGATCCTCAGCCACCCACGCCTGCGCTTTGCGGCGTTTTACCGTTCGGCCATCTTCATCCCGACGATCCTGTCCTTCGTGATCGTTGGCTTCGCCTGGAAGCTGATCCTGTCGCCGATCTGGGGCATCGCCCCCGATATGCTGGCCGCGGTTGGACTCAAATCTCTGTTCGCGCCTTGGCTGGGCAAAGAGGAATACGCACTGACCACGCTGGCCCTGATTTCGGTCTGGCAGTTCGTGGGCATTCCGATGATGTTGATCTATGCCGCCCTGCTGTCGATCCCCGAAGAGATCCTCGAGGCTGCCGAAGTCGAAGGCATCACCGGCATCTCCGCTTTCTGGAAGATCAAGCTTCCGCTGATCCTGCCCTCGATCGGCATCATCTCGATCCTGACATTTGTCGGCAATTTCAATGCGTTCGACCTGATCTACGCATCTCAGGGTGCGCTGGCGGGGCCGGACTTCTCGACCGACATCCTTGGCACGTTCATGTACCGAACCTTCTTCGGCTTCCAATTGCAGCTCGGTGACCCGCATATGGGATCGGCCATCGCAACGGGCATGTTCGCCATCATCCTGACGGGGGTCTGCATCTATCTGTTCCTGATCCAGACCCGCATCCGCCGATATCAGTTCTGAGGGGCCCGAAGAGCATGAACAAAGCCCGCAGAAACCCCTTCAATATCGCCGCCATGCATGGCGCGCTGATTCTCTATACGCTGATAGCCCTGTTTCCGGTCTTCGTGATCGTGATCAACAGCTTCAAATCGCGAAAGGCGATCTTCCGTGAACCGTTGGCGCTGCCGGATGCCGACTCGTTCTCGATGATCGGATACCAGACGGTAATGAAACAGGGCGACTTCTTCCTGTATTTCCAGAATTCGATGATTGTCACCGTCGTGTCGCTGTTCCTGATCCTGCTGTTCGGCGCAATGGCGGCTTTCGCGCTCAGCGAATACCGGTTCAAGGGCAATACGCTGATGGGCCTGTACCTTGCGTTGGGCATCATGATTCCAATCCGCATCGGCACGGTTGCGATCCTGGACATGATGGTGGCGACCGGTCTGGTCAACACGCTGATGGCGCTGATCCTCGTCTACACCGCACAGGGCCTGCCGCTGGCCGTATTCATCCTGTCCGAATTCATGCGGCAAGTCAGCGACGACCTCAAGAATGCAGGCCGCATCGACGGGCTGAGCGAATATACCATCTTCTTCCGCCTTGTTCTGCCGCTGGTACGTCCGGCGATGGCGACCGTGGCCGTGTTCAACATGATACCTATCTGGAACGATCTTTGGTTCCCGCTGATCCTGGCCCCGGCCGAAGAGACCAAGACCCTGACCCTCGGTAGCCAGGTCTTTATCGGGCAGTTCGTCACCGACTGGAACGCGGTGCTTTCCGCGCTCAGCATGGCGATCCTGCCGGTCATGGTTCTGTATGTCATCTTCTCGCGGCAACTGATCCGCGGGATCACTTCGGGGGCGGTAAAATGATCCGGGTTCTGATCGCAGGTTTGGGCAACATGGGTCTCAGCCACGCGCTGGCGCATCATCACCATCCCGACGCCCAGATCGTGGGTCTGGTGAACCGATCCGGGACAGTGGATCACCCGGATTTGCAGGGGTATCCGGTCTTCACCGATTTCCATACGGCGCTTGCGGACACCAACCCTGATCTGGCCGTGATTGCCACCTATTCCGACAGCCATGCCGATTATGCCTGTGCCGCAATGGACGCCGGTGCGCATGTGTTCGTCGAGAAACCCTTGGCCACCACCGTCGCGGACGCACGCCGTGTCGTCGAGAAGGCCACTGAAGCCAACCGCAAGCTGGTGGTTGGGTACATCCTTCGGCATCACCCCTCTTGGATGCGGCTGATATCCGAGGCGCGCGACCTGGGCGGCCCCTATGTCTTTCGCCTGAACCTGAATCAGCAGTCCGACGGCCCGACATGGGAGACGCACAAGGCGCTGATGCAAACCACCTCACCCATCGTGGACTGCGGTGTGCATTACGTCGACGTCATGTGCCAGATTACCGATGCCCGGCCCGTTCGGGTCAACGGCATGGGCCTGCGTTTGTCAGATGAGATCGCGCCCGACATGTACAATTACGGCCAGTTTCAGGTGGTGTTCGAAGATGGCTCGGTTGGTTGGTACGAGGCTGGTTGGGGTCCTATGATGTCCGAAACGGCGTTCTTCGTGAAAGACATCGTTTCACCCAATGGCGCGGTTTCCATAACCGAGGGCAACAAGGGCGCATCCGACGATGTGGACGGCCACACGAAGGTAGGCGGCATTCTGGTGCACAAAGCCAGCGGCGACACCCTGATCGAGATGGATGGCGAACCCGGCCACCAGGAACTGTGCGACGCCGAACAAGCCTACATGCTGCAAACCATCGCGCAGGACATCGACCTGACCCGCCATATGAATGACGCGGTGCAATCCCTGCGGATCTGCCTTGCCGCCGACCAAAGCATTCGATCCGGCCAGCCGGTCGACCTGAAGGAGACGTGACGTGACCGCCCTGAAACTGACCAATGTGTGCAAGTCCTTCGGACAGGTAAACGTGCTGAAAAACATCGATCTGACCGTCGAGGAAAACGAATTCGTGGTCTTTGTAGGCCCCTCGGGATGCGGCAAGTCCACCCTGCTGCGCGTGATTGCGGGGCTTGAAGAGGCGACCTCGGGAACGGTCGAAATCGATGGCCAGACCGTCAACGAGGTCCCACCCGCCAAGCGCGGCATCGCAATGGTGTTCCAGTCTTATGCGCTGTATCCGCATCTGACTGTTCGGGGGAACATGGAACTGGGCTTGAAGCAGGCCGGGCATCCCAAGGACGAAATCGCGCGCCGCATCACCGAAGCCAGCCGCATGTTGTCGCTGGATCCCTATCTTGAACGTCGCCCGGCCGAGTTGTCCGGCGGTCAGCGCCAGCGCGTCGCGATCGGCCGCGCGATCGTGCGCAACCCCAAACTGTTCCTGTTCGATGAACCGCTGTCGAACCTGGATGCCGCGTTGCGCCTGAACACCCGGGTCGAAATCGCAAACCTGCACCGCCAGATCGACGCCAGCATGATCTACGTGACCCACGACCAGACCGAGGCGATGACTTTGGCGGACAAGATCGTCGTGTTGCGGGACGGCCGGGTCGAACAGATCGGCAGCCCGATGGAGCTGTACAACAACCCCGCCAACCGGTTCGTGGCCGAGTTCATCGGGTCTCCCGCGATGAATTTCGTGCCCGCCGATCGGATCGGTGGATCTGGCCGGCAACTCATCGGCATTCGCCCTGAATACGCTCGCCTTGGGCAGTCGGGTCCGCTTTCGGGCACAGTCGTTCACGTGGAAAACCTTGGCGCAGATACCAACGTGTTGGTCGATATCGGTACTGACAAGCCTTTTACCGTTCGGGCCTTTGGTCAGCATCAGGTGTCCCCGGGAACACAGGTCGGCATCGACTATGATCCGGCCAATGCACTGACGTTCGGAGAGGACGGGTTGCGGCTTTGACCGGGCGCGTTCAGCGCCCCCAATTGTCGGCCGGGTCGCTGTCGGCATAGTCGCGCAGCTGCGGAATGTCCGAGATTTCCGCGTGGTTGCGGTTGATCTTCACCCCCACCGCCTTGAGCCGCGAAAACGCACGGCTCAGGCTTTCGGGTTTCATGCCCAAACGCCCGGCGATCAGCATCTTGTCATAAGGCAGCTCGACTTCGCAGGCGCCTTCGTCGCAGTCACACAGGTTCAGCAGGAACTCGGCCACCCGCTGCGCCCCGGTCTGGGCCTTGAGCTGTTCCAGCTGGGACACCAGCGAATGCAAATGTGTGAAGGTCGAAGCCAGGATCGAGATCCCGATTTCGGGATCGGTCTTCATCAAGGAAATCAGCACCGGGCTGGGAATGTGCATGATCTCGCAGGCCGAGACAGCCTCGGCCGAAACCGGATAGGGCACGTTGCGCAGCGCCACCGCCTCACCAAAGCTTTCGCCGCGGGTGAAAACGCTGACCACGGCCTCGGCCCCGGTGGGCGACATGCGGAACAGCTTGACCCATCCGGCCAGCACCACATGCACGGCCTGGGCGCTTTCCTCCTGCACAAAGATCGTCTCGCCACGGTCATACTGACGCCAGATCGCGTGGCTCAGCAGAGTTTCGACATGCTGATCCGGCAGGCTCTTGAGCAGCAGCGACTGCCGCGCAATGGCTTTTTGTGCTTCATGCGCCACGAAGGCATCCCCTTTTGTCCGGCCGAAAACCCGGCTCATCCATCCCTGCGCCAGCCTATGCCAAACCCGCGCGCCGCGCACCACCCTTTTCCCGGCGTCGCTTGACTATTGTCATGTTCCCGGCGTGCGCGCGCCCATAGTCTGCCTGCCAACAGCCAGTTTTCCGGGGAGATCGAGACATGGATTACGAGCGTTTTTTCAGCCAGAGCCTCAGCGACCTGAAGGCCGAGGGCAACTATCGTGTCTTCATCGACCTGCAGCGCAAATGCGGCGCCTTTCCCAATGCCCGCCAGACCGATGGCGCGGCGGCACGGGACGTGCGCATCTGGTGTTCGAACGACTATCTGGGCATGGGCCAGCACCCGTCGGTTCTGGCGGCGATGCATGATGCGCTGGACCGCTGCGGCGCCGGTGCGGGCGGCACCCGCAACATTTCCGGCACCACCCATGACCACGTCCTGTTGGAACACGAACTGGCCGACCTGCACGGGAAAGAGGCGGCGCTGCTGTTCACCTCCGGCTACGTCTCGAACTGGGCGGCGCTGGGGACGCTGGCGGCAAAGATCCCCGGCCTGATCGTGTTCTCGGACGCGCTGAACCATGCCTCGATGATCGAGGGCATCCGCCATTCGCGGGCGCAGAAGGTGATCTGGAAGCACAACGATCTGGACGACCTGCGCGCCAAGCTGGCCGCCGCCGACCCCGAGGCGCCCAAGATGATCGCCTTTGAATCAGTCTATTCGATGGATGGCGACATCGCACCGATCAAGGAAATCTGCGACCTGGCCGATGAATTCGGCGCCATGACCTATCTGGACGAGGTCCATGCCGTCGGCCTCTATGGTCCCCGCGGCGGCGGCATCGCCGAGCGCGAGGGTCTGATGCACCGTCTGACCGTGATCGAGGGCACGCTGGGCAAGGCCTTCGGCGTTGTGGGCGGCTATATCGCCGCGTCGGGTGCGCTGTGCGACTTCGTGCGCAGCTTTGCCAGCGGCTTCATCTTCACCACCGCCCTGCCCCCGGCGATCGCCGCCGGGGCGGCGGCCTCGATCCGGCATCTGAAACAATCGAATGCGGAACGCGACCTGCAGAAGGCGCGCGTGGCCCAGGTGCGCGCCCGGCTCGACACCGAGGGCATCCCGCATCTGCCCAACCCCAGCCACATCATCCCGGTGATGGTGGGCGACCCGGTCAAGTGCAAGTTCATCTCGGACACGCTGCTGGAAGAGTTCGGCATCTACATCCAGCCGATCAACTATCCCACCGTGCCCAAAGGAACCGAGCGGCTGCGCATCACGCCCTCACCCGTGCACACCGATGCCGATATCGACCATCTGGTCGGCGCGCTCTCGGCGCTGTGGCAACGGTGCCAGATCGCCCGGATGCCGATGGCCGCGCAATAGATTTCTGTCCCTGAACTGGCAAGCCGCCGTGCCCCTGTGCGCGGCGGTTCTTTTTGCCTCAGACCAGATAGAGCGCGAAGATCAGTGCCGCAAAGCTGCTCAGCACCATCGTGAAGCCCCGCAGCCAGGCCGGGCTGCGTTCAAGGTCGAGATACCGCGCCAGGATGATGCGGGCCTTGAACAAGGCCAGCAGCAGAATGCCGCCCCCGACCAGCCGAGGCCCAACGGGCATGAGGGTCAGCAGGGCCGAGGCCAGGCTGAGCGCGATCAGGCCGGCCCAGGCGAGGGTCAGGCGATCCGCATGGGTGTCTCGGGCAAAGAAAAACCACGGCATCGCGTCACCCCAACAGGTAGATCACCGGAAACAGCAGGATCCAGACCAGATCGACCATGTGCCAGAACTGACCGCCGGCCTCGATATTGCGGGGATCGTCGCGCCAGGCGACCAGCAGCAGAATGGCGACCCCGGCCAGCACATGCGCGGCATGGAACCCGGTGAGAAGGTAGTAGAACAGGAAAAACGGGTGGGTCTCGTAGCTGATGCCCTGCGCGGCCTTGCCGGCATATTCCGCGCCCTTGATGATCAGGAAAACCACGCCCAGCAGGGCTGCGCCGATCAGGGCCAGCCGCGCGGCGCCGCGGCGCGCCGCCTGTCGCCAGCACAGCGCCTGCGCCGCCAAAAAACCCGAGGTGACCAGAACCCCCGTATTGAGCGCGGCCCCGGTGCGGTAGAGATGCGATTGCGCCTCGGCAAAGCCTGCCGGGTCGGTCAGGCGGACGCCCATGAAGGCGATCAGCCCGGCCCCGAACACCAACAGTTCCGAGACGATCAGAACCCACATCAGCAATTCGCCGGGCAGCTCGTCGATCAGGGACGTATCGCTCATGCGCCGACCAGTTGGCGATAGATCTGCGGCAGGGCCATGGTCAGGCGGTTGGGGTCGGGGATCACCGCAAACCCGCCCTGCCCGAACATGCGCGGGAACCAGCTTTTACCGGTCTTGTCGATGGTGACGCCAAAGACCGACTGCCCCGCCCGGCGCGCCTCGCGCACGGCCATGCAGGTGTCTTCGATGCCGTGGCGACCCTCGTAGTGGTCCAGATCGTTGGGCTTGCCGTCGGTGATCACCAGCAGCAGCCGGCGTTTGCGCGCCTGCGCCGCCAGATCGGCCGAGGCATGACGGATCGCCGCCCCAAGCCGCGTGTAATGGCCCGGCCGCAGCGACGCGATGCGCTGTTCCACGGTGGCGGTCATGGGCTCATTGAATTTTTTGCAGCGCAGCACATAGACCCGCTGGCGTTTCAGCGAACTGAAGGCGTGGATGGCGAAATCGTCGCCGCAGGCGTTCAGGCCCCAGGCCAGCGCCGCCAGTGCCTCGCGTTCGATATCGATCACCGCACGCCCCGCGACCGCGCTTTCGGTCGAGCGGCTTATGTCCAGCAGGATCGACACCGCCAAGTCGCGCGCCTCGGGACGGGATTGCATCCAGATGCGCTCGTTGCCCTCGCCATTGGCGCGGCGGTCCACGGCGCTGCGCACGGCGGCCTCGATGTCCAGCTGGTCGCCGTCCAGATGGCCGCGGGCCATCACCCGGCCGGGACGCAGCGCCTCGAACTGGCGTTTGACCGCCCGGATGCGGCGGGAGGTGGCCGGGTCCTTGCCGAACTCGGCGGCATCCTCGCGGATCTCGGCATCCGAGGTCAGAACGTTGACGTGATCGGGAAGGTACTGCCCCGTGCGCACATCCCATTCCGGGTACAGCACGCGCCCCGAAAGGCGTTCGCGGTTCACGTCCTCGGGCGCCAGATCGAGATGAAGCTTCAGCCGCGTCGGCGGCGCCTTCGATATCTGACCCAGCCCGATTTCGTCCTGATCATCGGCGGCCTTTTTCGCGTTGTCCGGATCGTCATCGTCGATACGACGGTTGAGGTTCAGGAATTCGGCCCAGCTGAGGATCGCTTCGAACTTGTGCAGGATCAGACTGTCCTGCCGCTCGGCCTGGTCGGATTTGCGGCGGCGGGCGCGGTGGGTCTTTTCGCCCGATTCCTCGGGTGGGCCGTCGGTGTCGCGGCTTTCGACCTCGGTGTGTTCGGAAAAGGCGACCGCGCGCAGTTCGGGCCACAGGGGCACCGGGCGAAACGGCTGGTACCCGCGCGGGGCGGCCACGTCGTCGCCCAGGGCGTCGTAGGCCTGGGCGCGGGCGGACAGGGGGGCCGGGTCGCCCAGCATCCAGCGGATCAGGCCCTCGACGGCGGCCTCGGCCGGAGGCAGGCCGGGCAGGTCACGCTGATACAGCACACCCTTGCACAGCTCGGTGTAAAGCGGGCGCAGACCCGGCGCGTCCTCGAGCGTTGCGGCGACCATCGCGCGGGCCGCCTGCAGGGCGCGCAGATCGGCGCGCAGGGGATCGTCCTCGTCGATGCGGGTTCCGGCATGGGCGGCCACCGCCGCCAGCCAGACGTAAAGCGCGCCGTTGGCTTCGCGCGCGGGAAACACCGCCAGCCGGTCGGGCAGGCGCAGGACCTCGCCGTCAAAACTAGCGCGCGGGATCAACTCGGCCTCGGTGGCCAGCTTGCGCCGCCAGCCCAGCCGGTGGCGCGAGAGCTCGGGCGACACCGGGCGCAGCTCGACGCCCGGACTGCCCCCAAGCCCCCGGAAAAGAACGACCAGCCGCCCCGCGACCTGCGACAGGTCGACCGCGGCTCCTTCGTGCACCTCTGGTGCATCAAGGCGGCTGGCAAGGGTGTGCCACAGTTTCCCGATGGTTTCTTCGGGTTCCCATGGCTCAAAGTCGATCCTGACCATCGCCGGCCTCACCCAAAGACGGCGGTGACAAGATCGAGGAGCCCGCGTTTGATATCCTCATCATCGGTCAGAGGTTCGATCATGGCGGCAAGGATGGCGCGGTCGGTGGACATGCCCTGCGCGATCAGCGTCGCGGCATAGACGACCAGGCGGGTGGATACGCCTTCCTCGAGGTCCTGACCCTTGAGCCCGCGCAGCTTGCCCGCCAGCCGCACCAGCGGCTTGCAGCGGTCCAGTGGCAGTCCGCTTTCCTGCGCGACCACCTCGGCCTCCAACTGAGGCGAAGGAAAATCGAACTCCAGCGAGATGAACCGCTGCCGGGTCGAGGGTTTGAGGGTTTTCAGAATGTTCTGATAGCCGGGGTTGTACGAGGCCACCAGCATGAAGCCGGGCGCGGCCTCAAGTTCTTCGCCGGTGCGGTCGATCGGCAGGATGCGCCGGTCGTCGGTCAGCGGGTGCAGCACCACGGTCACGTCCTTGCGCGCCTCGACCACCTCGTCCAGGTAACAGATCGCGCCTTCGCGAACCGCGCGGGTCAAGGGGCCATCGACCCAGACGGTCTCGCCGCCTTTCAGCAGGTAGCGCCCGATCAGGTCGGCGGCGGCCAGGTCGTCGTGGCAGGCCACGGTATAGAGCGGCCGACCCAGACTGGCGGCCATATGGGACACGAAGCGGGTCTTGCCGCAACCTGTCGGGCCTTTCAGCAGGACCGGCAGCTTGTTGGTATAGGCGGCGGCGAACACGTCGCATTCGTCGCCCTGGGGCAGGTAGAAGGGGGCGTCTGCCGCCCCCGTTCCCAGTTTCATGGAGCCGTCCATATCCATCACTCCGCAGGAGTTTCCGCGACGCCGGGTTCGATGACCTCTTTGCGCGGAACCCAGATCGAGTAGATGAACAGCAGCGCACCGATGACCACGACCAGACCGGAGCCGAAGCGCATCCAGTAGAAGATCGCGACCTGATCCTGCACATCCATGTAGTAGTCACCCACCACGCGCTGCATGTGCGTCTGGACGGTGCCGGCAAAGGTCAGCACGAAGGTCATGAAGACCATGCCGCCGGTCATCAGCCAGAACGAGGCCATGTTCAGCACCTGGTTGTACGGATCCCGGTTCTTCAGGATCGGCATCGCATAGGTGAAGATCGCCAGGTTGAGGCAGACATAGGCGCCGTAGAAGGCCAGGTGCCCGTGTGCCGCCGTGATCTGCGTGCCGTGGGTATAATAGTTCACCCCGTGCAGCGTGTGCAGGAAGCCCCAGACACCGGCACCGAAGAAGGCCAGCGTGGCACAGCCCAGCGACCACAGCAGCGCGGCCTTGTTGGGGTGGTCCCGACGGCCCTTCCAGACCATGACGAAGGCAAAGGCCATCATCGCAAAGAACGGGATCACCTCGAGGCTCGAGAAGATCGACCCGATCCACTGCCAGTAGCCCGGCGTGCCGATCCAGTAATAGTGGTGGCCGGTGCCCAGGATGCCCGAGAACAGCGCGGCGGCGACGATGACATACAGCCATTTCTCGACCACTTCGCGGTCAACGCCGGTCAGCTTGAGCATCAGGTAGGCCAGGATCGAGGCCATGATCAGCTCCCACACGCCTTCGACCCACAGGTGGACGACATACCACCAGTACTGCTTGTCGAGGCTCAGGTTGCCCGGGTTGTAGAAGGCGAACAGGAACAACAGGGCCAGACCCCACAGGCCCAGCAGCAGGATGTTGGTAATGGCCGTCTTCTTGCCCTTCAGAACGGTCAACGACACGTTGTAGAGGAAGATCAGCGCCGCCACGACGATGCCGGCCTTGACCCATTTGGGTTGCTCAAGGAACTCGCGCCCCTCTTTACCCAGCAGCCAGTTGCCTTCGAACAGGTTGAAGACATAGGTCACCACCACGCCCAGCGTGCCCAGAATCAGGATCGCAAGCTGGATATAGGCCAGCTTGGTCGAGTGGATCTCGCGCTCGGCCTCTTCGGGGATCAGGAAATAGGCCGCGCCGAAGAAGCCGGTGATCAGCCACACGATCAGCGCGTTGGTGTGCAGCATCCGCACGATGTTGAACGGCAGAAGCTCGCTCAGAAAGTTGGGGGATACATAGATCCAGCCGGCCAGCAGACCGCCGATCACCTGGATCGCGAACAGGCCCATTGCGAATGCGAAATAGGCATAGGCCACTTTTTGGGATTCGTATTTCATTGCTCCGTTCCCTTCTCAGCCCGCGTCATTCGGGGGCCAGTCCTGAGCGTCGATGTTGTCCGTCCAGATCAGGAAGTTGGCCAGATCACGGATCTCTTCGTCGCTGAGGTTGAACCTTGGCATCTGCCGGCGACCGGGAATGCCGGTGGGTTGCGCCTCCATCCAGCCCTTGAGGGATTCAAAGGCCGATTCCGGGTCGTCCAGAACGCCCCAGCGGGTCATCACGTTGGCGACCTCGGGGGCGAAATAGGCACCCTCACCCATGATCGAGTGACAGTTGATGCAGGCGTGTTTTTCCCAGACGTGTTTGCCCCGGATCACGCTCTCATCCAGCTTCGCCGAGTTCGGCGAATTGACGATGTACAGGTGTGAGTGGGCCGACAGGGCCAGAAAGATTAAGATGAAGAACAGTGACCCGCCATAGAATATGTTGCGGGCCATGCTCTTGGTCATGACTTCTCGCATTGCGCTCTCCTTTGCGCCGCTTTGCTGGTGGGGGGACAATGGCGGGATGGGCGGTTTGCCGCCTTAACGAAAGTCAAGACTCTGTCCTGGCACACGGCCAATAGGCTACATTCCCTTAAAATAAGCGTGAAATGCCCCGAAATCGCCTTGAACCGCTGTTATCAGGGTGCGAAGTCAGATGGAGTTTCCGGATCCGTGATGTGCTGTTCCGGTGTCTTTGATTGAGCGAGTGAACGAGTAAGAGATGGCGAACTATTCCTATATCGGCTACGCGCCAGGGGTGATTTCACTTAGTTTTACCGGGTTTAACTCCGGTACCATCACTCTGAGTTCAGGCTATGATCCGAACACCGATCGCCGGGTATTTGACGTAACCGACGCGGCCGGTGGAACGCTCGTGAACGGAGATCCGGACAACGGAACTGATTTCAACGGCGACCGTTTCAACAACGAAGTCGGCGATGACCTGACACAGACAGGCGTCGTCACCAGCCTTGACGGATCAACCACCTTTGATTCCGGCGCTATCTATCTGGAAGAATCCTATGCCCTGACCAAACCGGGCGGCGGTACGATCGATGTTTTCCGGGTCGAGGTTGAAGGAAATCTTGTCGGATACATCACGTCCGAACCTTTGGTACCCGGTACCGCCTATTCCTTCATTCGTTCGAATGTGACCCCTTCAAACGCTCCGGACACCACCGATCCCACAGCCATTGTCGACGTGCCCTGTTTTACCGCCGGTACGCTGATCGAAACACCCACCGGCGCCAAGGCGATAGAAGATCTGGCCGAAGGCGACCTGGTTCTGACGCTCGATCACGGCCCGCAACCGATTCGCTGGATCGGCTCGCGCATCCTGACGTCGATCGATTTGCAGGCCAACCCACGCCTGCGTCCGATCTGCGTGTCAGCCGGAGCGCTGGGGGCCGGCCTGCCGCGGCGTGACCTGCGGGTCTCTCCGCAGCACCGGATGCTGGTTCGCTCGGCGATTGCCGTGCGCATGTTCGACGCCCAAGAGGTGCTGATCCCAGCCCACAAGCTGGTCGGCGTTCCCGGCGTTCATGCCGATGAAACCGTCAGCAGCGTGACGTACTACCACATTCTGTTCGACCGCCATGAAATCGTGACCGCCGAAGGGGCTCCGTCGGAAAGCCTGTACACCGGGCCCGAAGCACTCAAAAGCATTGGCCGCGATGCCCGAGACGAGATCTTCGAGATTTTCCCCGAGCTTGACGACCCGGATCATGTCCCGATCGCCGCTCGGCCCATTCCCGAAACCGGCAAGCGTGCGCGGCACATGATCCATCGGCATGTCAAAAACGCGCGACCTTTGATCGACCGGACCTGAGCCGCTCAGGACGGTACCGCACGCGGACCCACCAAGGCCGGCCACATCGCCACCACATACAGCGCCATCGCGCTGATCCACAGCCCGTCGGCAACCAGCATGGCAGTCAAGAATTGCGCGTCCAACCCGGACCCAATCCAGCGCAGAATCGCAGCCAGAGCCATAGCTCCGTAGGCGACGACCACCGGCGCGGGGGCGACCAGCGCCCGTCCGCTATGGCCAAGCGCCGCGCGGCTCATGACCGCCAGCGTCATGCCACCGACGCAGCCGATGCCCAACACATGCAGCGCACCAAGTTCACTGCCGAGGCCCAACAAGCCCATTCCCCACAGAACCAGTCCAAGGCCCAGCATCCCCAAGGCCAGATGCAGCGCAAACAGAATCGGCTGCCGGACAGCCCAAGCCCCCCGCCAACCTGACAGGCGCAAGCCCTGTATCGCTCCGAGGACCAGCGCCAAAATCGCGACCGCGTGCCCGGCCCCGAAGATCAGCATCACAGCGGGCAGCAGCAGGGCCAGCACCATGTTGCTTTTTTCCATCCAATCGCGACTGACAGGCCACTCAGCTTCGAGCACGCCTGCGCGCTTCATTGCGTTGCGCGTAAAGGCCGGAGTGATCCGACCACCCAGAATGGAGATCATGGAACACAAGGCCAGCAGTCCTGTACGCAGACCGACATCGAGGGTTCCGACCGTCACACCGATCCAGTCCAGATGGGTCAACAGGTTGGACACCCAGATGTAGGCCAGCAACAGAAGAAAGATCATGTTCTGCGGTTTTGGTCGCCGGATCAGCTGGGTGGCGATCTTGGCCGCAAGAACCGGCACGAAGGCGAGATCGAGCACCGCGACAATCACCGGGTCGATCACGCCCGAAAACCACAGCGCCACGCGCCCGGCCAACCACAGCGCCGCTGCAGCGGCAATAAACAAACGCCGCGCCTCAGGGGCACCGGTCCAGTTGGGAACGGCGGTCAGAAAGAACCCGCCCATTGCGGCACTGGCATAGCCGAAAATCATCTCGTGCGCGTGCCACATCGGCGGGCTCATGGCATAGGGCGCCTCGGTCCACATTTCGACCCCGGCCAGCGTTGCCAGCCACCCTCCCCAGGCCAGACCGGCAAACACGCCGTAAAGACCTGCAAACAGAAAAAAGACCCGGAACCCCTCACCCATAACGCGCGTGATTGCCGATGGCATGCCTGCTCTCCTTGGCCAAGCTGTTCGATGGCCAAGCACTAGCAACCGCTGGGCCCGCGCCCCTTAACCAAAATCAAGCGTCGGCGAAAACATGACCCCAAAAAGCACTTATTTTCATGGCTTTTTTCGGCCCCATTTCCGTCTGAACGCCCCCTCCGTTGACTTTCGTCAAGGAGAAGACGCCCGTCCCGGCGCAGTGTCCGGCCTGCCTCACCAGCAAACGGAGAGTGATCATGTCACTTGGAATCAGCCATTACACCACCGGCCGCGCCTTCAGGGTCGGTCTGGCCATGTTGTTGGGCAGCGTCGCTGCTCCGACATTCGCCGAAGAGCCAACCCTGAGCGACGAAGCCTTCGAGGCTTCGAAACAGCTCTACTTCGAACAATGTGCCGGCTGCCACGGCGTGCTGCGCAAGGGCGCCACCGGCAAGAACCTCGAGCCACACTGGAAGAAAACCGCAGCCGACGGCACCGTGACCGAAGGCGGCACCCTGCAACTGGGCCAGGAGCGACTTGAAAAGATCATCGCGTGGGGCACCGAAGGCGGTATGAACAACTTCTCGGACATCATGACCGAGGAGCAGATCCGCGACATGGCGACCTACATCATGATGGATCCGCCCAAGCCGCCGGAAATGTCGCTGGAGCAGATGAAGGCGACCCGCAAGGTCTATGTCGAAGAGGCAGACTATCCGACCGAGCCTCTGCATGGTCGCAACTGGGAGAACTTCTTCGTCGTCATCGAACGTGACGTGGGCAAGGTGGCCGTAATCGACGGCGACACCAAAGAGGTGCTGACCCACATCCCCACCGGCTATGCCGTGCACGTTCTGAAAGCGTCCGAACACCACAGCCTGACCGAACCGGAACATCCCGGCCGTTTCTGGTACACCATGGGTCGCGACGGCAAGATGACCAAAATCGACCTCTGGCAGACTCCGGACAAGATGTTGGTCTCTGAGGTCAAGATCGCCTATGACGCCCGCGACGTCGCAGTTTCCGGCGATGGCAAATACGTCATCGGTGGTGGTTACTGGCCGCCGCACTTCGCGATCGTTGACGCCAAAACCATGGAACCGCTCAAGGTCGTTTCGACCCGCGGCGTGAACGTGGACGGCGACTATGTCGAAGAAAGCCGCGTGGCCGCGATCTACACGACACCGAACGAACCGACCTGGATCGTCGCCGTGAAAGAGTTGGGCCAGTTGTGGCAGGTCGATTACACGGACCTCGACAACCTGCGCATCGACAAGATCGACAGCGCCAAGTTCCTGCATGACGGTTTCTTTGACCCGACGGGCCGCTATTTTCAGATCGCCGCGAACGCGTCGAACAAAATGGTGGTCGTCGATACCGAGACCCACAAGCTGGAGGCGATGATCGACACCGCCGCCCTGCCGCACCCCGGACCGGGCGCAAACTGGGTCGATCCGAACTGTGGACCGGTTGCCGGCACGACCCACCTGGGTGTGGGTACCGTGACCGTTTGGGGCAACGACCCCGAAGGCCACCCGGATCAGGCTTGGAAGGTCTGCTACGAAGTAGAGACGGACGGCCCCGGCCTGTTTGTCCGCACCCACCCGAACTCGGACTACATCTGGGCTGACCAGACCAAACACCCCGAGCCGGAAATCCAGCAGTCGGTGCAAGTCATCTCGAAAGAGACCGGCGAGATCGTGAAAACGATCCAGATCACCGAAGACGAAGGCAGTGCCGCCGTTCACTTTGAATTCAATGCCGACGGCACCGAGGTCTGGGTCTCCAAGTGGAACCTGTCTGACTCCAAGGAACCCAACGGTCAGATCGTGATCTTCGACGCCAAGACGCTGGAAGAGATCGGCCGCATCGACGGGCTCTATGCGCCGACCGGCAAGTTCAACGTCTACAACCGCTCGAACCACGTCACCTGACGGGTTGGCAGCAAGCACAGGAAAGGGCGGGCCCCTCGCCCGCCCTTTCCACGTTTGTCCGCGGCGCCCTGCCCGGCATCCCAACCACCATTCCAACCGGCCTGAAATCCAAGGCCAGACATGACAGCCAAAACGGAGCCTGGACATGACCCAGTCCGAACCGGAAAAGAAAAAACCGATCTGGCGCCGGTATTTCCTGTGGGGAATGCCCGTGGCCGGCATCGCCGCGGCCTTTGTCGCCGGCATCATCTTCTGGGGCGGGTTCAACACCGCCATGGAAGCCACCAACACCGAGAAATTCTGTGTCTCGTGCCATGAGATGCGCGACTATATCTACACCGAGTACAAGGGCACGATCCATGACGTGAACCGCTCGGGCGTGGGCGCGGTCTGTTCGGACTGCCACGTACCCAAGGACTGGACGCACAAGATCATCCGCAAGATCAAAGCCTCGAGAGAGCTGTACGGCAAGATGGTTGGCTCGATCAGCACGCCCGAGAAATTCGAGGCCAAGCGCATCCATCTGGCCATGAACGAATGGCAGCGGATGAAAAAGACCGACTCGCGCGAGTGCCGCAACTGCCACGATTTCGAGTCGATGATGCCCGAGTTCCAGAAGCCACGCGCGCGGCAGCAGCACCTGAACGCGATGGAGGTGGGCCAGACCTGCATCGACTGCCACAAGGGTATCGCACACTCGAACATCCGTGACCGCGCACCCGAAGATTTTCTGGAAGAGCTCGAAGCCCCGAACCCGGCCTTCGCCCGTCCGGTCCCGCCGGAATACCTGGCCAGCCTGGAGCGGATCGAAGCCAAGGAGGCCGCCGAGGCCGAAGCCGAGAAAGCCGCCCGCAAAGCCCAGCAGGAGGCGGTGCAGGCGCAGATCGCTGCAGCGGTCGACACCGCCTTGGCCGAGGAACGCGCCAAGGCCGATGGCACAGCAACCGACGCCGCGGCCTCGGGCGGCAGCGACGTTGGTGGCAACATCGACTGGAACGCCGTGGCCAGCACCGATCTGAAACTGTTCTATCCGGGACAGGCTTCGTTCGAATGGGTGCAGAACGGCAAGACCCACGGTGGCGCACGCCCTCTGACCAAGGGTGGCGACCAGTGCTCGACCTGCCACGCCAAGGAGCTGGACGCGATCGGCAACAAGATCGTCGCTGGCGGTGATCTCGAACCGACCCCCATCCCCGGCAAGCGCGGGGTGATCGACGCTACGGTTCAGGCCGCGCATGACGACGAAAACCTGTATATCCGGCTGCAATGGGCGGATGCGGGCCACAATCCCGCGCCCTTCGTCGACGGCGGCAAGATGGACCCGGACAACCCGATCAAGGTCGCCATGATGATCACCGGCACCGGGATCGAGCTGGGCGAACAGGTGGGGTGCTGGGCCTCGTGCCACGCCGACAACACCTATATGCCCTTTGCGCCCGATGCCGAAACCATCGCCGCCAACACGGACGTGGCCGCTCGCCTGACGGCCAAGGACACCGTCACCAAGTACATCAGCGAAAGCCGCACCGAGGTCGAAGTCAAAGGCCGGCGCGGCAAGCCGCTGGGCGGTTGGGACAAGCTACAGGCCGAAGAACAGATCGCGCAGTACCTGCAGGACGGCACTTTCCTTGACCTGATGCGCGTCTATGCCGATGGCAGCGCCACCAACGGCTATCTGCTGGAACAGCGCGTGGTCAACGATGGCGAGATCTCGGCCTCGGCCAGCCTGTCGGGCGGCATGTGGACGGTGGTGTTCTCGCGGCCGCTGAACTCGGGCGCACCGGGCGACGTGCCGCTGGAGCCGGGCAAGACCTACACGGTGGGCTTTGCCATCCACGATGACCACTCGGCCGCACGGTTCCACCACGTCACGCTGAACACCAGCCTCGCGCTGGATGACGACAGCGCGGACATCAACGTGGTCAAACAGTAACGAAAAGGGGCCGGCGATACGGCCCCTTTTCCACGGCCGAGGAGACACGCGACCATGACGACCAAGCCCCTTCTGACCGCAGTCCTGACCCTAGCGATGGTTCTGCCAGCCCTAGCCGATGAAGCCGACCAGATCTGCGCCGAGGCCGAGGAAAGCTATGTCGAACTCTTCGGCGATCCTTCCGACGCCGTGCTGGATGCCGAGGTGGTGCTGATGTACAAGTACCACTTCTGCCCGGCCCAGATCACGGTCAAGCCCGGCACCACGGTGCGCTGGGTCAACGTGGACAAGCGCACCAGCCATTCGGTGCTTTTGAAGGACGGCAGCCAGCCCGAATCCGACCGCATCTTCCCCGAGGAATCGGTCGAGATGACGTTCCTTGAACCCGGCCCGCAGAACTATCTGTGCGGCCCGCATTGGGAAACGCAGAACATGGTCGGCATGGTCACCGTCGAGCCCTGAACGCAGGCAGACATACAGGCAAACTAAAGGAGCGCGGGCGCAAATCCCGCGCTCCTTAACTTATGTCAAGGAGGCCTCTTTGCGAATGCGCCAGTCTGCGGCCATGACACGCCCGGCCATCCCAGCAACGTCCCGATCCGCCGCTCTGTCCGCGCTCGGAACCGACCGGAACACCCGGGTCCCGATGACATTCAGACCAAGCGAGATTGCACCATGAGCGGTAAGGTTTTTCTGATCGGCGCCGGACCCGGAGACCCCGAATTGATGACCCTGCGCGCCTTGCGTATGCTGCGCGAGGCGGATGTGGTGGTCTACGACCGTCTGGTTTCGGAGGAGATCCTGGCCATGCACGCCCCCGGTGCGCGGCTGATCCCCGTGGGCAAGGCGCCCAAATGCCATACCGTGCCGCAGGACCGGATCAACCAGATCCTGCTGGAACAGGCCCGCGCGGGCCACAGGGTTGCCCGCCTCAAGGGGGGCGATCCGATGATCTTTGGCCGCGGCTCGGAAGAGGCGGCGTTTCTGATGGACCATGGCATTGCGGTTGAATACGCGCCCGGCATCACCGCGGCGCAGGGGGCAAGCTGTTCGACCGGCGTGCCGCTGACCCATCGCGGGCTGGCCACCTCGGTTCAATATGTCACCGGCCATCGTCAGGCCGACAAGGTGCTGGACCTCGACTGGAAGCGCCTGGCGGACCCTGACACCACCTTGGTCATCTACATGGGCGTCGCCAATATCGGCCAGATCGCCATGGGCCTGATGACCGAGAACCTGCCGGGATCGACCTCCGTCCTGGCCGTCGGCAAGGCGACCACCCCGGACGAGCGCCGCCTTGTCTCGCGTCTGGACCGTGTCGCCGCCGACGTGCGCGCGGCCGGTCTGGCCGCCCCTACCCTGTTCATCATCGGCAAGGTCGTGTCGCTCTATGCCGAACGGCCGGTTGCCGAGTTGCTGGAGCACGCTCATGGCTAGGACTCTGCCCATTGAACCGGCCCGCCGGGACTGGCCCGGGCGCGCGGTGCTGACCGCCGCCGTGCTGGTGGCCACCTCGGCCTTTGCCGCCGACACGCTGGACCCCAACGCGTTGAAACGTCTGGTGCATCAGGATTGCGGGTCCTGCCACGGCCTGACCCTGAAAGGCGGGCTGGGCCCCGATCTGCGAGCCGGAAACCTGCAGCACTATGACCCCGAAATCCTGACCGGCGTAATCCTGGACGGCATCCCCGACACGGCCATGCCGCCGTGGCGGCCCCTCATCAGCGAGGAAGAGGCCGAATGGATCGCCCGTTATCTGCTGAAACCGGAGGCCCAATGAAACAGTTTGTCCTTGGCCTCGCGGCCTCGTTGCTGATGACCGCAGCCCATGCCGAACCCACCGCCACCGGAGACCTGGGGCTGGTGATCGAACGGGCCGCCGGCTCGGTCCTGCTGGTCGATCAGTCCGACCGCGCCGCGCTGGCCCGGATCGAGGGGCTGGGCGATCTGTCCCATGCCTCGCTGGTCTATTCACCCGACGAACGCTTCGCCTATGTGTTCGGGCGCGACGGCGGGCTGACCAAGGTCGATATCGTGACCCGTCAAATCGCCAAGCGCGTCGTGCAGGCCGGGAACGCCATCGGCGGGGCGATCTCTGATGACGGCACGCTGGTGGCGGTGTCGAACTATGAACCCGGCGGGGTGCACGTCTTTGACGCCGACACGCTGGATCTGGTGGCCGACATCCCCACCGGCAGCAAGACCATCGGCCTGGTCGATGCGCCCGGCCGCCGTTTCGTGTTCACCATGTGGGATACGGGCGAAACCTGGATCGCCGATTTCGCGCGCGGCACCGACCCGCAGATCATCAAGATCACCGACATGGGCAAAAACCCCTATGACGCGCTGATCACCGCCAATGGCCGCACCTACATCACCGGCCTGTTCGGGCAGGACGGGCTGACCGCGCTGGACCTGTGGGCAGACACCCCCGAACCGATCCGGGTACTGCCCGGATATGGGCGCGGCCAACAAGAGATGCCCGTCTACAAGATGCCCCATCTGGAAGGCTGGGCGCATACGGGCGCCGAATTCGTCTTGCCGGCCGTCGGCCATCACCAGGTGCTCTGGGTCGATGCCGACACACTCACGGAAACCGGGCGCACCCAGACGTATGGCCAGCCCGTCTTTGCCATGGCGCGGCCCGACGGCCGGCAGGTCTGGGTGAACTTCGCCCACCCGCTGAACGACACGATCCAGGTGATCGACACGGTCAGCAAACAGGTCATCCACGAGTTCAAACCCGGCCCGGCGGTGCTGCACATGGAGTTCACCCCGCGTGGGCACGAGGTCTGGATCAGCGTGCGCGATGCCAACAAGATCATGGTCTATGACACCCACAGCTTTGAAAAGCTGCGGGAAATCCCGGCCGACAGCCCCTCGGGCATCTTCTTCACCGCGCGTGCGCACAGAACGGGGCTGTAAGCGATGTGCCATATCACCGACCCGATCGACCGAAGGCTGCTGGATGACTGGCAGCGCGATTTTCCCGTCACCGACCGGCCGTTCCAAGTGCTGGCCGCGGCGCTGGGGCTGGATGAGGCCGAAGTGATCGACCGCCTGGACCGCATGCGCGCCGCCGGGCGCATCACCCGCGTCGGCGCGACGGTCGCGCCCGGCGTGGCCTCGGCCAGCACCCTGGCCGCCGTCGCCGCGCCCGAGGAGAAGGTGGAACAGATCGCCGCCCTGATCGACGCCGAACCGGGCGTGAACCACAATTACCAGCGCGAGGATGACTGGAACCTGTGGTTCGTGGCCACCGGCCCCGACCGGGCGCATGTGGATGCCACACTGGCCCGGATCAGCGACCGCACCGGGCTGCGCGTGCTGGATCTGCGTCTGGTCCGCCCGTTCAACGTCGATCTGGGTTTTCGCATGTCCGATTGTTCGCGCCGCGTGCCTCGGCCGCGTACGGTCGACCGGAGCGTTCTGCGGCAAGGCGACCGCGACATCCTGCAGGCGCTCAGCGCGGGGCTGCCGCTGATGGCCGACCCCTACGCGGCGCTGGCCCAATCCCTGAACCGGGCCCCCGAAGACGTGATGGACCGTATCCGGGGGTTGCACAAAGCAGGCGTCATCTCACGCCTTGGGGTCATCGTGCGGCATCGGGCGTTGGGGTGGTCGGCCAACGCCATGGTCGTGTGGGACCTGCCCGCCGAGCGGATCGACCACGCGGGCCCCGCACTGGCCGCGCATCCCGGCGTGACCCTTTGCTATGAACGCCAGCCGGTCGAGGGCGTGTGGCCCTACCGGCTCTATTCCATGATCCACGCCCGGTCGCGCTCCGAGGCGCGGGGCATCCTGGCCGGCGCCGCCGCCCTGCCCGAACTGGCGGGCGCCGCGCACAAGGTTCTGTTCTCGACCCGCTGCTTCAAACAGACCGGCGCATTGATCAAACCAAATGAGGCCGCCGCATGACCCCGCTGGACGACACCGACCGCCGCCTGCTGAACCGCCTGCAGGAGGACCTGCCGCTGACCCCCCGCCCCTATGCCGACGTGGCGGCCGAACTGGGGATCACCGAGCAGGACCTGCTGGACCGGCTGGCGCGGATGAAGACCGACCGGATCATCACCCGGTTCGGCCCGTTCTTCGACGCCGCCGCCATGGGAGGGGATTTCTGCCTGTGCGCCATGGCTGTGCCCGAGGCCGAGTTTGAAACCGTCCTGACCAAAATCAATGCGCACCCCGAGGTGGCGCATAATTATGAACGCACGCACCGGCTGAACATGTGGTTCGTTCTGGCGACCGAAACGCCCGAGGCGATCACCGCCACGGCCGACGCGATCGAACGCAAGACGGGACTCACGGTTCACCGGTTCCCGAAACTGCAGGAATTTTTCATCGGCTTCCGGGTGGCAGCATGATCGACGCAACCGACAGACGGATCATCGAGGCTCTCCAAGGCGGGCTGCCCCTGGTGCCCGCGCCCTATGCGCAGGTCGCCGACGATCTGGGGATCGAGGAAGCCGCCCTGCTGGATCGGCTGGCCACGTTGAAGGCGCGCGGGGTGATCCGGCGGATCGCCGCGGCCCCCAACCACTACAAGCTGGGCATGACATCGAACGGCATGACGGTCTGGGACGTGCAGGACGACCTGATCGGCGAACTCGGCGCGCAAATCGGAGCGCTACCCTTTGTCACCCATTGCTACGAACGGCCCCGCGCTCTGCCCGACTGGCCCTACAACCTGTTCGCCATGGTTCACGGCAGCTCGCCCGATGAGGTCGAACAGAAACGCGGCCAGATCGCCGCAATCCTTGGATCGGCCTGCCGGGGCAGCGACATCCTCTATTCCACGCGCATCCTGAAGAAAACCGGGCTGCGCCTGAAAACGAAAGGCTGAGACCGATGTTCCGCCTGACCGAATACATGCAGCAGCTGGTCAACCCAACGCCGGTGCGCAAACGTCGCTCTGGACCGGTGAAGCCGGTGGTGATCTGGAACCTGACCCGGCGCTGCAACCTGAAATGCCGCCATTGCTACACCGTGTCTGCGGATGTGGCCTTCCCGGGCGAGCTCAGCCACGAGCAAGCCATGGTCACCCTTGAGGATCTGGGCCAGTTTCGCGTCCCGGCCCTGATCCTCTCGGGCGGGGAGCCATTGGACCGGTTTGATTTCTTCGACATCGCCCGACGCGCGCGACAGCTGGTGCCGATGCTGGCCCTGTCGACCAACGGTACGCGGATCCACGACGAAACGGCCGACATGATCGCCGACGTGGGTTTCAACTATGTCGGCATCTCGCTCGACGGGATCGGGGCCACGAATGACTGGTTCCGCGGGGTCGAGGGCGCCTTTGATGACGCCCTGCGCGGTGTGCGCGAATGCAAGAAGCGCGGCATCAAGGTGGGCCTGCGGTTCTGCCTGACCGAAGGCACCCAGCACCACCTGCCCGACCTGCTGAAACTGTGCGACGACGAGGGGGTGGACAAGTTCTATCTCTCGCATCTGGTCTATGCCGGGCGCGGCGACAAGAACCGGGGCGAGGACGCGGAACATCAGCGCACCCGGCAGGGGCTTGACCTGTTGCTGAACCGCGCATGGGAGGCCGCCTCGGGCGGACGCCCGCTGGACATCGTGACCGGCAACAACGACGCGGATGCCGGGTATTTCCTGAACTGGGCCGCCGCCCGGTTCGACGCCGATACCGTCGCGCATGTGCGCGAACATCTGGCCCATTGGGGCGGCAATTCCAGCGGTCTGGGCGTGGCCAATATCGACAATCTGGGCCGCGTCCATCCCGATACCTACTGGTCGGACTACACGGTCGGCAACGTCAAGCTCACTCCGTTCTCCGAGCTGTGGTCCGGCGATGACCCGATGCTGGCCCTGCTGCGCACGCGGCCGCGCCCGTTGAAGGGGCGGTGCGGCACCTGCCGGTTGCAGGATGTCTGCGGCGGCAATACCCGCATCCGGGCCCTGCAACTGACCGGCGATCCGTGGGCCGAAGACCCGGCCTGCTACCTGACCAATGACGAAATCGGCGTGGACGGCGCGGGCGAGCGCCTGCAGGTCACGCCTTTCCGGGGGAAAAGCCATGATCCGGCGCATCAGTTCTTTTAAGGCACTCAAATTCGGTACTTTGTGCTCGGTGTTGCTAGCTGGAACGGCTTGGGCGGATGCTCAATCAGATTACGCCGAACATTGCGCCAGCTGCCATGGCGAGGCGCGGCTGGGCGGCGTCGGCCCGGCGCTGATCCCCGAAACGCTCAAACGCATGCGCGGCCCCCGCGTAGCCGCCGTCATCGCCGAGGGGCGTCCGGCCACCCAAATGCCCGCCTTCGCACACGAACTCGACGCGCTGCAGATCGAGGAACTGGCGGGCTGGCTGAAATCTCCGCTGGAGGTGGACCCCGAATGGGATGCCGAACAGATCATGGCCAGCCGTACTCTGGATGCCGATTACGCACCGGTCGATGCGCCGGTTTGGGACAGCGACCCGATGAACATCACGCTGGTGGTGGAAACCGGCGATCACCATGTCAGCGTTCTGGACGGCGACACCTTCGAGGTTCTGGACCGGTTCGAGACCCCCTTTGCCGTGCATGGCGGCCCCAAGTTCAGCCCCGACGGGCGCTATGTATTCATCATGTCGCGCGATGGCTGGGTGCAGAAATACGACATCTGGGCGTTGAAACAGGTGGGCCGCATCCGCGCCGGCCTGAACAGCCGCAACATCGCCATGTCGGGCGACGGCAAGTGGCTGGCCGTTGCGAACTATCTGCCCAACAGCCTGACCCTGCTGTCGACCGAGGATCTGTCGGTGGCCAGGGTGGTCGAGGTCAAGGGCAAGAAGGGCAAGCCCAGCCGGGTCTCGGCCGTGTACCAGGCCCCGCCGCGCGAAAGCTTCGTGCTGGCGCTCAAGGACGTGCCCGAGATCTGGGAAGTGTTCTATGGCGACAACCCGCCGCAATTCGGGCTGGGCCATGATTTCCGGATCGAGGGGCAGTTCAAGAACCCCGACCCCTTCCCCGTCCGCAAGATCACCACGCCCGACTATCTGGACGATTTCTTTTTCGACCAGAGCTATGAATACGTCATGGGCGCGTCGCGCGATGGCAAGGGCGGTCAGGTGATCGACCTTGTTATCGGGCAGAAAGTGGCGGATCTGGACCTGCCCGGCATGCCGCATCTGGGCTCGGGCATCACCTGGGAACGGAACGGCACCACGGTGATGGCGACGCCGCACCTGACCGAAGGCACCATCTCGGTCATCGACATGGGCACCTGGGAAACGATCAGGCGGATCGAGACCGAAGGCCCGGGCTTTTTCATGCGCAGCCACGAGAACTCGCCCTATGTCTGGGCCGACGTGTTCTTCGGCCCCAACAAGGACGCGATGCATTTGATCGACAAGCAGAGCCTCGAGATCGTCAAAACCCTGCGGCCTGCGCCGGGCAAGACCGTGGCGCATGTGGAATTCACCCGCGACGGCGCCCATGCGCTGGTGTCAATCTGGGAGGATGACGGCGCGGTGATCGTCTATGACGCGCAGACGCTCGAGGAAATCAAACGCCTGCCGATGCGCAAACCTTCGGGGAAATACAATGTCTGGAACAAGATCACCTTCTCGGAAGGCACCAGCCACTGACGGGCGCTGGCCGGTCTGGAAACTTGCCATTCTGTTGTATCCGGCGACGGCGCTGACCGTCGCCATCAACCTGTTTCTGGCCGGGTTGATCGCCCATGCGCTGGGGTTCGGCGCCGTGACACCGGTGGCCGCGCTGATCTGGTGTGTGCCCCTTGGGGTTCCGGCCAGCTGGCTGGCGGGGCGCTGGGTGCGGCGGCTGATGGATGAGGCCGAGGGCTGAGCAAGGCCGGAATTTCGCGGCGCCTAACCGAAGTCAAGTAGCCGGTATCCGCGATCCCTTACGACTCGGGCAACATCAAATCCGAGTCGGAGTCTCCATGCCCGCCGCCCGCCAAAACCACAGCCTCCCTGTCCGCGCGACACGCGTGGCAGCCGGGCTGGCGGGCATTTTTCTTTTAATGTTGCAGGTGCTTGGGCCAGCGCTGGCGAGTCCCGGCCAGGGCACCTGGATGGAGATCTGCTCGGAGGCAGGAGCGGTCTGGGTCCAGGTGGACCTGGAAGACGACACCGGCGACCCGACCGCGCCCTGCCCGAAATGTGCCGATTGCGCCCTGTGCGCAATTGCGGCGGCGGCACCGGTCCCGGACCTGCCGCAGCTGCAGCAGCCCGAATTTGTACAGATCACACGGTGTAAATTTCCCGATCTGATCGAACCGTACGAGTCCCGACGGCTGTGGCCCGAAACCCGCGCCCCCCCGGCCGCGCCCGAAATCAGAACCGAACGCGCGCCGCGCGCGTCCATGGCGTCAACCCGAATTGAAGGAGGTGCGCCGTGGTCGTGACCCGCGCAGCCCATTTCCTTGTGGCCCTTGTCCTGTTCTGCCTGCTGGCGCTTGGCGCGCGGGCCGACAGCCTGGCCAGCTTCCTGCCCGAGATCGAACCCGCCGAACTGGCGCCCGGTGCCGATGCCATCGGTCCGGTCCGCGACGACGTGCCGGTGGCCCCGGTGCTGAAGGGCGGTGAAACCGTCGCCTGGGCCTTCCTGACATCCGATTTCGTGGGCACCACCGGCTATTCCGGCAAGCCCATTCACGTCGTCGCCGCCATCGACGGTGATGCGGTGCTGACCGGCGTCAAGCTGGTCAAACATTCCGAACCCATCGTTCTGATCGGCATTCCCAACGCGCGCATGGTCGAGCTGACCGAAGGCTATGCCGGGCTGGACCTCAAGCGCGAGGTCGAGACCGGCGGCGAGGGGCATGATCTGGACATCATCTCGGGTGCGACGGTGACGGTGATGGTCATCGACGACAGCGTCGTGCGCGCCGGGATCAAGGTGGCCCGTGCCATGGGTCTGGGTGGGCTGTCCGAGGTTCAGGCGGACGGACCCAAGCGCGAAGTCGACATGGCCAAGGCCGACACCCATGACTGGGCCACGCTCTCGGGCGACGGCTCGATCCGGCGGCTGACGCTGGACGTGGGTCAGGTCAACGCCGCCTTCGAGGCCACCGGCGACCAGCGCGCGATCAAACGCCCCGAGAAGAGCAACCCCGAGGACACCTTCATCGACATGCATGTGGCGCTGGTCTCGGTGCCTTCGATCGGCAAGTCGCTGCTGGGCGAGGCCGAGTACCAGAACCTGGTCAATTGGCTGGACGAGGGCGAACACGCCATCCTGGTGCTGGGCCGTGGCAAGTACAGCTTCAAGGGCTCGGGCTATGTGCGCGGCGGGATCTTCGACCGGATCCAACTGATCCAGGGCGACAATTCGGTGCGGTTCTTCGACCGTCAGCATCGCCGCCTGGGCACGGTGGCCGCCGAGGATGCGCCCAGCTTTACCGAGCTGGACATCTTCAAGATCCCTGCCGATGCCGAGTTCGACCCGACCGAACCGTTCCGCCTGCAACTGCTGGTGCAGCGTGCCATCGGCGCGGTGGAAAAGACCTTCCTAACCTTCGACCTGGGCTACAAGCTGCCCGAACAGTACCTGTTGCCGGTCGCTCCCGCGCCCAAGGTCGTGGACGATGCCACCGGCGAGGCCGCCGCCAAGTCGGCCCTGTGGCAGCGCATCTGGAAGGACCGCCAGTTCGAGATCGCCGTGCTGGGCGCCATGCTGCTGGTGCTGACGGCCACCTTCTTCTTCCAGTTCCACGCCACGATGAACGCACGGGTCTTCTACTGGTTCCGCATCGGGTTCCTGACGATGACGCTGTTCTTCATCGGTTGGTACGCCAATGCGCAGCTGAGCGTGGTGAACATCATGGCGCTGGCCGGCAGCCTGCGCAGCGGTTTCACCTGGGATGCCTTCCTGCTGGACCCGCTGGTGTTCATCCAATGGTTCGCCGTGGCCGCCGCGCTGCTGTTCTGGGGACGCGGGGCCTATTGCGGCTGGCTGTGCCCCTTCGGCGCCCTGCAAGAGCTGACAAACAAGATCGCCCGCGCGCTGAAAGTCCCGCAATGGACCCTGCCCTGGGGCCTGAACGAGCGCCTGTGGCCGATCAAGTACATGATCTTCCTGGCGCTGTTCGGCCTGAGCATCGTGTCGATCCCGCTGGCCGAGAAATACGCCGAAATCGAGCCGTTCAAGACCGCGATCATCCTGAAATTCATGCGCGACTGGCCCTTCGTAGTCTTTGCAGTGGGTCTGCTGATGATCGGTCTGTTCATCGAACGGTTCTATTGCCGCTACCTGTGCCCGCTGGGCGCGGCGCTGGCGATCCCCGCCCGTATCCGCATGTTCGACTGGCTACGCCGCTACAAGGATTGCGGCAACCCCTGTCAGACCTGCGCCAACGAATGCCCCGTTCAGGCCATCCACCCCACCGGTGAGATCAACCCGAACGAGTGCGTCACCTGCCTGCATTGTCAGGTGCTCTACCAGTCCGAGAGCAAATGTCCCGTCGTCATCCGCCAGCTGAAACGGCGGGCCAAGACCGGGTCGGTCAAACTCAAGACCCCCCTCGGACAACCACCGGCGAACCATCCGAACGCCAAACCGCAAACCGTTTCCTAAAAGGAGGAACGATCATGTCGGATCATGACACCAAACTGAACATCACCCGCCGCGGGTTGCTGGGGGCCTCGGCCACCGGGGCCGTGCTGGCCGGAACCGGGCTGGGCGTCGGCGGCACGCTGATGACCGCCAAACAGGCCAGCGCCGCCGCCAAGGTCGAACTGGCCCCCGGCGAGCTGGACGAATATTACGGCTTCTGGTCCTCGGGCCAGACCGGCGAGCTGCGCATCATGGGCTTCCCGTCCATGCGCGAGCTGATGCGGGTACCGGTGTTCAACCGCTGCTCGGCCACCGGCTGGGGCCAGACCAACGAGTCGCTGAAGATCCTGACCGAGGGCCTGCTGCCGGAAACCAAGGAGTTCCTGGCCAAGCGCGGCATGAAAACCTATGACAACGGCGACCTGCACCACCCGCACATGTCGTTCACCGACGGCACCTATGACGGCCGCTATCTGTTCATGAACGACAAGGCCAACACCCGCGTGGCCCGCGTGCGCTGCGACGTGATGAAATGCGACAAGATCATCGAGATCCCCAACGCCAAGGCGATCCACGGTCTGCGCCCGCAGAAATTCCCGCGCACCGGCTATGTCTTTGCCAATGGCGAGGACGAAACCCCGCTGATCAACGACGGCAGCGTGCTGGACGATCCCTCGCAATACGTCAACATCTTCACCGCCATCGACGGTGACACGATGGAGATCGCCTGGCAGGTGATGGTGTCGGGCAACCTCGACAACACCGATTGCGACTATCAGGGCAAATACGCCTTCTCGACCTCGTACAACTCGGAAATGGGCATGAACCTGGCCGAGATGACCGAGAGCGAGATGGACCACGTGGTCGTCTTCAACCTCAAGGAAATCGAGGCCGGCATCGCCGCGGGCGACTATCAGGAGATCAAGGGCGTCAAGGTTCTGGACGGGCGCAAGGGGTCGAACAAGAAATACACCCGCTACATCCCGATCCCGAACTCGCCGCACGGCATCAACACTGCGCCCGACGGCAAACACGTCTGCATCAACGGCAAGCTGTCGCCGACCGTGTCGATCATGGACGTCACCAAGCTGGACGCGCTGTTCGAAAGCGACGCCGATCCGCGGTCGTGCATCGTGGGCGAGCCGCAACTGGGCCTTGGCCCGCTTCACACCGCCTATGACGGTCAGGGCAACGCCTTCACCACGCTGTTCCTGGACAGCCAGATCGTCAAATGGAACATCGACAAGGCCATCCGCGCCTACAATGGCGAGGACGTGGACCCGATCATCTCGAAGGTCGACGTGCACTACCAGCCGGGCCACAACTCGACCTCGATGGGTGAGACCAAAGAGGCCGACGGCAAGTGGCTGATCTCGATGAACAAGTTCTCGAAGGACCGGTTCCTGAACACCGGCCCGCTCAAGCCCGAGAACGAGCAGGTGATCGACATCTCGACCGACGAGATGAAGGTGGTGCATGACGGCCCGACCTTCGCCGAGCCGCATGACTCGATCATCGTGCGCCGCGACATCGTCAACCCGGTCAACGTCTGGGACCGCAACGACCCGACCTGGGAAGATGCGCGCAAACAGGCCGAGGCCGATGGCGTCGATCTGGAGGAAGGCGCCGAAGAGCCCATCCGCGACGGCAACAAGGTGCGGGTCTACATGGTCTCGCAGGCCCCGACCTTCAGCCTCGAGAAGTTCACCGTCAAACAGGGCGACGAGGTCACGATCTACGTCACCAACCTGGATGACGTGGACGATGTGACCCACGGCTTCTGCCTGGGCAACTACGGCATCGCCTTCGAGGTCGCGCCGCAGGCCACCGCATCGATCACCTTCACCGCCGACCGTCCGGGCGTGCACTGGTTCTATTGCCAGTGGTTCTGCCACGCGCTCCACATGGAAATGCGCGGCCGGATGCTGGTCGAACCGCAAGGAGCCTGACCCATGCGCTGGCCCCTGCTCATCCCGCTTCTGCTCGGCTCGCCGCTTTGGGCGGCGGACTGGGACGTGCCCAACCGGGCGGGGGCCATCACCGAGACACTGGCGCAGGCGGCGGATGGAGACACCCTCCGCCTGAGCCCCGGCGTCTATGCCGAACACCTGGTTCTGGACCGGCCCGTCACCATCGACGGGCAGGGCCAGGCCACCATCGACGGCCAGGGCACCGGCAGCGTCATCACCGTGACCGGGCCCGGCGTCACCCTGCGCGGCCTGACCGTGATCGGGTCGGGATCGGACCATGGTGAGATCGACAGCGGCATCCAGCTGACCAAGACGGCCCGCGCCGCCGTGGTGGAAAACAACGTGCTGCTGGACAATCTGTATGGCGTGGATATCCACGGTGCCGATGACAGCATCGTGCGCGGCAACCGGATCGAGGGCCGGCAGGACCGCCGGATGAACGACCGCGGCAACGGGGTCTATGTCTGGAACGCGCCGGGCGCTGTGGTCGAAGGCAATGACATCCGCTTTGGCCGCGACGGGATCTTCGTGAACTCGTCGAAGAAAAACACCTTCATCGGCAACAGTTTCCGCGACCTGCGCTTTGCCGTGCACTACATGTATGCCGACGATTCCATCGTCAGCGACAATGTCTCAATCGGCAACGATCTGGGCTATGCGGTGATGTTCACCTCGAACGTGCAGGTGATCAACAATGTCTCGGTCGGCGACCGCGAACACGGGGTCATGCTGAACTATGCCAATGACAGCGTGATCTCGGGCAACGTGGTGAAAGGCGCCAAGGAGAAGTGCACCTTTCTGTACAATTCCAACAAGAACGAATTCACCGACAACTGGTTCGAAGGCTGCGGCATCGGGATCCATTTCACCGCCGGCAGCGAACGCAACCGGATCGTCGGCAACGCCTTTGTCGGCAACCGGACACAGGTAAAATACGTCTCGACCAAATGGGTCGAGTGGTCGGAGGACGGCCGCGGCAACTACTGGTCCGATTTTGCCGCCTATGACGTGAACGGCGACGGCATCGCCGACGCCCCCTATCGCCCCAACGATAGCATGGACCATGTGCTGTGGACCCAACCCGCAGCCAAGCTGCTGCTCGGCTCGCCCGCCGTGCAGCTGGTGCGCTGGTCGCAATCGGCCTTTCCGGCGCTGCTGCCGGGCGGCGTGATCGACAGCCACCCCTTGATGCAAGCCCCTCAACCCCCAGCCATGAAAAAGGTGCCTCATGACGGATAAGGCCCTGACCATCGAAACGGTCTGCAAGGATCGCGGCAAGACCCGCGTTCTGAGCGATATCTCCCTGACGCTCGAGCCCGGCCAGCGCGTGGCGCTGCTGGGCCACAACGGCGCCGGAAAATCCACCCTGATCAAGTCGATCCTGGGTCTGACGCCCATCCAGGCCGGCACGATCCGCATCGGCACCGCCGCCCCCGGCAGCGCGCAGGCGCGCCGCGACACGGCCTATCTGCCCGAGGCGGTCTCGTTCCACCCGGCCCTGACCGGGCGCGAGCAGCTGACCCTGTTTGCCAAGCTGTCAGGCACAAAAGCCGACGTGCCCGCCCTGCTGGACCGTGTCGGGCTGGGTGATGCGATGGACCGCCGGATCGGTGCCTATTCCAAGGGGATGCGGCAGCGGCTGGGCCTTGCGCAGGTGTTGCTGGGCCAGCCGAAACTGGCGCTGCTGGACGAACCCACCTCGGGGTTGGACCCGATCTCGCGCCAGGACCTGTACGCCATCATCGACGAGCTGGCCGCGCAGGGCACCGCGGTGCTGATTGCCAGCCATGCCCTGACCGAGGTCGAGGCCCGCACCGACCGCATCGCCATCATGCGCAAGGGCCGGATGGTGGCCGATGACACGCTGGCCAACCTGTCGGCGCTGGCCGGGCTGCCGATCCGGCTGCGGGTCCGCGCCCGCGCCGATGCCGATGCGCTGGCCGCCGAACTGGGCGGCAACCGGGTCAACGGCGCCTCGGTCGAATTGCTGTGTTCGCCCGCCGACAAGATGCAGGCGCTGCGCCGCATCGCCGGGCTGGGCGATGCCGTGGCCGACGTGGAAATGACCCCGCCCAAGCTGGAAGATCTCTATCGCCACTATGCTCGGGAGGCGCTGCAATGACCCGTTTCCTTGCCATCACCCGCACCGAGATGCTGATCCTGCGCCGCAACCGCTGGCTATTGGTGGCGACGCTGATCATGGTTCTGTTCGCGCTGGCCCTGACCTTTGCCGGCAGCGCGCCCACCGGCACGCTGGGGGTCGACATGCTGACGGTGTCGGTCGCCTCGATGACCACGCTGTCGGTATATCTGGCGCCGCTCTTGGCGCTGATGATTTCCTTTGACGCCATCGCCGGCGATGTGGACCGGGGCAGCCTGTCGCTGCTGCTGTCCTATCCGGCGGGGCGCGGAGAAATTCTGCTGGGCAAATTCACCGCCCATCTGGCGGCGCTGGCCTTTGCCATGACGGTCGGTTTCGGCACCGCCGGGGCGGTCGCCGCGTGGTTCGGCGGCGCGGGCGCGGACAGCCTGTTCGCGCTTGGCCGGCTGATCGTCACCTCGATCCTGCTGGGTGCCGTGTTTCTGGCGCTGGGATACCTGCTGTCTGCCCTGGCGAGGGGCGCAACGGCGGCGGCAGGTCTGTCGGCCGGGCTCTGGCTGGTCTTCGTCGTCCTCTATGATCTTGGGCTGTTGGGAGCCGTCGTCATGGACAAGGGCGGCGTCTTCACCCAATCCGTCTTTCCCTGGGTGATGGTGGCCAACCCGGCCGACGCTTTCCGTCTGTGGAACATCGCCGCGACCGAGGGTGTGGCCATGGCGTCCGGCATGACCGGCGCGGCGCAGGCCCTGCCCGTCTGGGCGGCGCCCGCCTCGCTGCTGGTCTGGCCGATTCTGGGCTTTGCCCTTGCACGGCTGGCGTTCCGGAGGGTCGAGCCATGACACGCCTTGCCCTGATCGCGCTGATCGCGCTGGCGGCCTGCAAGGAAGAACAGGCCGCCGCCCCGCCGGATCCGGTCGATCTGACCGAAACCGCGCTCAGCTATTTCTGCCAGATGAACGTGGCCGAACACGGCGGGCCCAAGGGGCAGATCCATCTGGAAGGCTATCCCGCGCCGCTGTTCTTTGCCCAGGTGCGCGACATGGTGGCCTATCTAAAAAGCCCCGAGCGGGATGCCGAGATCACCGCGGTCTATGTCAGCGACATGGGCGCGGCCCCCAGCTGGCACGAGCCCGGAATCTCGAACTGGGTCGCCGCCGATCAGGCCACCTTCGTGGTGGGCGCCGGCGTGGCCGGCGGCATGGGCGCGCCCGAGATCGTGCCCTTTGCCACGCCGGACGCCGCCGCGCGGTTCATCGAAACTTATGGCGGCACCGCCCTGCCCCTGACCGACATTCCCGACGACGCGGCGCTTGGCCCCGTCGATCTGACCCAATCCCTGGAGACACCCGCATGACCCGCCTGTCCCGACGCCGTTTCCTGACCATCTCGGCCGCCTGCGCCGCCTTGCCGACCGTGGCGCGCGCCGCACCGGTTGCCCGCTGGCGCGGCACCGCGCTGGGGGCACCCGCCAGCCTGCAACTGGTCGGGTTGAGTGACGCGCAGGCCGAACCGATCATCGCCGCGCTCGAGGCCGAACTGGACCGTCTGGAGAATATCTTCAGCCTGTACCGGCCGGACTCGCAGCTGAGCCGCCTGAACCGGGACGGCACCCTGCCCGCCCCGGCGCCGGAGCTGCTGCAGGTGCTGGCCCAAAGCGCCGCCCTGCACGACGCGACCGGCGGTGCGTTCGACCCGACCGTTCAACCGCTGTGGATGGCGCTGGCGACCGGCGCGACGGATGCCGAAGCGGCGCAGGCCCGGGCGCTGGTCGGCTGGCAGGGGGTTTCGGTCTCGGCCGACGGCATCCGCCTGCCCCATCCGGGCCGTTCGGCGCTGACGCTGAATGGCATCGCGCAGGGCGCCGTGACCGACCGGATCGCGGCGCTGCTGCGGGCGCAGGGGCTGACCGATGTGCTGGTCGACATGGGCGAGATAGCCGCCATCGGCACCCGCGCCGACGGGTCGGACTGGCGCGTCGGCCTGGCCGGCCCCGAGGGCGTGACCCGGCGCATCGAACTGCGCGACCGGGCGGTGGCGACCTCGGCCCCTGATGCGACACAGCTGGCCGGGCGTCATGGCCACATTCTGGGCCCGCAGGGTCAGCCGGTCCGGCATCGGGCGGTTTCGGTCTCGGCCCCTGACGCGGCGCTGGCCGACGGGTTGTCGACCGCGCTGTGCCTGCTGCCCGCCGACCGGATCGCGCCGGTTCTGCAACGCTTCCCCGACGCCCGGCTCGAGATGCTGATCTGACCGGAATGGCCGTTCTGGAACTCTGCCGTTGAAATTTGTCGCGCGATAAGAAAAGGTAAAACAGCGACAAATTCAGAGCGGCGCGGGCCTGGCCCCGCGCCAGAGGCAAGGCATGGCACCCAGAAAAATCCGGAACATGGAGGAGTTTGCGGCGGTCAGCGGGATCTCGCGCCCGACGGTATCGAAATATTTCAACGATCCCGACAGCGTCCGACGGTCGACCCGCGAACGGATCGAGCAGGCGCTGGAGCGGTTCGACTATCGCCCCAACATCTTTGCCATGAACCAGAACCGCAAGCTGACCAAGAATGTCGGCATCGTGGTGCCCTATCTGGCCGACCCGTTCTTTGCCGAGATCGCCCGCAACATCGAAGAAAAATGCATCGAGGCCGGGTTCCGTCCGACGCTCTACAGCGCCTATGGCGACCCCGCGCAGGAGGCCGAGATCCTCGACAGCCTGCGCGCGCTGAAACCGGCGGGCGTGCTGCTGGCACCGCTGGGACGCGATTCCGACCGGTCGTTCATCGAGAAATTCTGCAAGGACATCCCCACCATCCTGTTCGACAGCAACCTGGAAGGCATGGGCGCAGCCTTTGTCGGGTCGGACAACGCGAGCTTCATCGAACAGACCGTCGATTACCTGTGCCGCAGCGGCGAACCGCCCGCGTTCTTCGAGATGCGGCACCCCGCCAACCCCAACGCCAACAAACGCCGCATCGCCTACATCAAAAAAATGGAGAGCCTGGGCTTTGAGCCGCAGGTGATCAAGGTCGACGGTCGCGGCTGGGGGTTCGAGGAAATCGGCCGTCAGGGCGCGTTCAAGCTGTTGGATCAGCCCAGCCTGCCCTCGCGCACCATCCTGTGCAGCAATGACCGGCTGGCCATCGGGTTCCTGTCGGCCTGCTATGAAAAGGGCCTGCGGGTCGGGTTGGGCGAGGATTGCGACCTGCGCGTCGCCTCGCATGACGACCATCCGTTTTCCAAGTTCACCTGCCCGTCGCTGACCACCGCGGCGCATGACTACACCGCAGTATCGAATCGCTCCGTCGAGACGCTGACGCAACTGGTCGAATCCGGTGGGCGGCTGAGCGCCCGCACCGAAACCCTGTTTCCCGCACGTCTGATACTGCGGAGTTCGGCCTGATTTTCGACACCTTTTTTACGCGCGTAAAATTTTAGTTGACGCGCGCCAAATAATTCGTGATGCTTTCCTCCAGGTAATTCGACACCAGGGAGGAAAGAATGTACCTGAAATCCGTTCTATGGGCGGCAAGCGCAGCGGCTTTGACCGCCGGCGCCGCAACTGCAGAGACGATCACGATCGCCACCGTAAACAACGGCGACATGATCCGAATGCAGAAATACACCGACAAGTTCACCGAAGCGACCGGCCACGAGGTGGAATGGGTCACGCTGGAAGAGAACGTATTGCGCCAGCGTGTGACCACCGACATCTCGACCAAAGGCGGCCAGTTCGACATCATGACCATCGGCATGTACGAAACGCCGATCTGGGGCGCGAACGGCTGGCTTGTGCCGCTGGACGGTATGTCCGCGGAATACGACGTGGACGACATCCTGCCCGCCATGCGCGGCGGCCTCAGCCACGACGGTACGCTGTATGCGGCGCCGTTCTATGGCGAAAGCTCGATGATCATGTACCGCACCGACCTGATGGAGAAGGCCGGTCTGGAAATGCCCGAGGCGCCGACCTGGCAGTTCATCCGCGAAGCGGCGGCTGCGATGACGGACCGCGACAACGACATCAACGGCATCTGCCTGCGCGGCAAGGCCGGTTGGGGTGAGGGCGGCGCCTTCATCACCGTGACTGCGAACTCGTTCGGCGCGCGCTGGTTCGACGAAGACTGGAAACCCCAGTTCGATCAGCCCGAGTGGAAAGAGGCGCTGACCTTCTTCGTAGACATGATGAACGAATCCGGCCCCGCCGGGTATGCCACCAACGGCTTCAACGAAAACCTGTCGCTGTTCCAGCAGGGCAAATGCGGCATGTGGATCGACGCCACCGTTGCCGCGTCTTTCGTGACCAACCCCGACGACTCGACTGTCGCCGATCAGGTTGGATTTGCTCTGGCGCCGAACTCGGAAGGCGTTGACAAGCGCGCCAACTGGCTGTGGGCCTGGGCCCTGGCCATTCCGGCCGGCACCCAGAAAGAGGACGCCGCCAAGCAGTTCATCGAATGGGCCACTTCGAAGGAATACATCGAACTGGTTGCCGAGAACGAGGGCTGGGCCAACGTTCCGCCGGGTGCGCGCACCTCGCTGTACGAGAACCCCGACTACAAGGACATCCCCTTCGCGCAGATGACGCTGAAGTCGATCCTTGCGGCCGATCCGGAAAACTGCTGCGTCAAGCCGACGCCGTATACCGGGATCCAGTTCGTCGCCATCCCCGAATTCGCGGGCATCGCCACCCAGGTGAGCCAGGAATTCTCGGCGGTCTATGCCGGACAGCAGTCGGTTGACGAAGCTCTGGCCAAGGCACAGGCCTTCACGGCCGAAGAAATGGAAGCCGCAGGGTACTGAGGCCTCCTCCCGGCGGGTGGGCAGGTTTCTGTCCCCCGCTCTCCCCCTTCCACAACCCGTGTTAGTCTCGCAGGCAACAAGTCGCCTGAACAGAGAGGTCTTGCGTCATGGCAACTCAACACTCCCGATCCGTCGCACGCCTGATGATGGCGCCCGCCGTGGTCCTGCTGCTGGGCTGGATGCTGGTTCCGCTGACGATGACTCTGTATTTTTCCTTCAAGAAATACCTGCCGCTGCGCGGCGGTGACCTGGGTTGGGTCGGGTTCGACAACTACGTCCGGTTCGTGACCTCGAGTTCCTTCTGGCCCGCCGTTCAGGCGACGCTGGTGATCGTGGGCGGTGTGCTGGCCATCACCGTGGTGCTGGGCATCCTGCTGGCGCTGCTGCTGGATCAGCCGATGTGGGGCCAGGGCGTGGTGCGCATTCTGGTGATCGCCCCGTTCTTCGTAATGCCCACCGTTTCGGCGCTGGTCTGGAAGAACATGTTCATGGATCCGGTCAACGGCCTGTTTGCCCATCTGTGGCGGTTCTTCGGGGCCGAGCCAATCTCGTGGCTGTCCGAGGCGTCGATGCCGTCGATCGTGATGATCGTGTCCTGGCAATGGCTGCCCTTTGCCACCCTGATCCTGCTGACCGCGATCCAGTCGCTGGACAGCGAACAGCTGGAGGCCGCCGAAATGGATGGTGCGCCACCGCTGAAACGCTTCTTTTTCATCATCCTGCCGCATCTGAGCCGTGCGATCACGATCGTCATCCTGATCCAGACGATCTTCCTGCTGTCGATCTTCGCCGAGATCTTCGTGACCACCGGCGGCGCCTTCGGCACCCGCACCCTGACCTACCTGATTTACCAGCGTGTGCTGGAAAGCCAGAATGTCGGGCTGGGCTCGGCCGGCGGGGTCTATGCCATCATCCTTGCCAACATCGTCGCCATCTTCCTGATGCGCATCGTCGGCAAAAACCTGGACGCGTGAGGAGAACGACATCATGGCCCGCACCGTCACCACACCACGCAAGCTGATCAACACCGCCTTTGCCTGGGCTGTCGGCCTGCTGATCTTCTTCCCGATCCTCTGGACGATCCTGACCAGCTTCAAAACCGAGGCCCAGGCCATCGCCAGCCCGCCGATCTTTCTGAACTTCGACTGGACGCTGGAGAACTATGCCGTGGTTCAGGAACGGTCGAACTACATGCGGTATCTGTGGAACTCGATCATCATCGCGGGCGGGTCCACCCTTCTGGGCGTGATCGTCGCGGTACCCGCCGCTTGGGCCATGGCCTTCGTGCCCTCGGCGCGCACTAAGGACATCCTGTTGTGGATGCTGTCCACCAAGATGCTGCCGGCGGTGGGGGTTCTGTACCCGATCTACCTGCTGTTCATCCAACTTGGCCTGCTGGACAGCCGCGCCGGGCTGGTGGTGGTTCTGATGCTGATCAACCTGCCGATCATCGTCTGGATGCTGTACACCTATTTCCGTGAAATCCCCGGCGACATCCTGGAAGCCGCGCGCATGGACGGCGCCACGCTGAAAGAGGAAATCCTATACATCCTGACGCCGATGGCGGTGCCGGGCATCGCCTCGACCGTGCTGCTGAATTTCATCCTGGCCTGGAACGAGGCGTTCTGGACCCTGAACCTGACCGCCGTCGACGCGGCCCCGCTGACCGCGTTCATCGCCAGCTATTCCAGCCCAGAGGGCCTGTTCTTCGCCAAGCTCAGCGCGGCATCGACAATGGCCATCGCCCCGATCCTGATCCTTGGGTGGTTCAGTCAGAAACAACTGGTCCGCGGCCTGACCTTCGGCGCCGTGAAGTAAGGAAAGACACATGGGACGCATCGTACTTGAGAAAGTCAGCAAGAGCTTTGGCGACGTGGAAGTCATTCCGCCGCTGGATCTGGAAATCAACAACGGCGAATTCGTGGTGTTCGTGGGCCCATCGGGCTGCGGGAAATCCACCCTGCTGCGCCTGATCGCGGGGCTAGAGGACGTTAGCGGCGGCCGCATCCTGATCGACGATCAGGACGCCACCGCGGTGCCACCGGCCAAGCGGGGCCTGGCCATGGTGTTCCAGTCCTACGCACTTTATCCGCACATGACCGTGCGCAAGAACATCGCCTTTCCGCTGCGCATGGCCGGGCTGGACAAGGCCGAGCAGGACCGCCGCGTCGAACAGGCGGCCGAGGTTCTGAACCTGACCGACTATCTGGACCGCCGCCCCGGCCAGCTGTCGGGCGGCCAGCGCCAGCGGGTCGCCATCGGCCGCGCCATCGTGCGCGAACCGGCGGCCTTCCTGTTCGACGAGCCGCTGTCGAACCTGGACGCCGCGCTGCGCGTGGGCATGCGGCTTGAGATCTCCGAGCTGCACAACCGGCTGGAAACCACGATGATCTATGTCACCCATGACCAGGTCGAGGCCATGACCATGGCCGACAAGATCGTGGTCCTTCAGGCGGGGGTGATTGAACAGGTGGGCTCGCCGCTCGAACTGTACCGCGCGCCGCGCAACAAGTTCGTGGCCGGCTTCATCGGCTCGCCCAAGATGAATTTCATCGAAGGCCCCGAGGCCGATAAACACGGCGCCCACACGATCGGCGTCCGCCCCGAGCACATTGCCGCCTCGCCCAGCGAGGGCCTGTGGAAAGGTACGGTCGGGGTGTCCGAACATCTGGGTTCGGACACGTTCTTTCACGTCCATGTGGACGGCTTCGCCGAGCCGATGACCGTGCGCGCCGGCGGCGAGGTCGGCCTGCGTCACGGCGACACGATCCATCTGACGCCGGAGGAGGACAAGATCCACCGGTTCGACGCGGCGGGGCTGCGGATCGCATGAACCGGCTGGTTGGAAAACGGGCCCTGATCACCGGGGCGGCGCGGGGCATCGGGCTGGCCTTTGCCCAGGCCTATGCCGCCGAGGGCGCGCAGGTAGCGCTGGCCGACATCGACGTGCAGCAGGCGCGCAAGGCCGCGCGCGAGATCGGGCCGCAGGCGATTGCGGTCGAAATGGATGTCTCGCAGCAGGACAGCATCGAGGCGGGCGTGGCCGACGCCGCGGCGCGGATGGGCGGGGTCGACATCCTGACCAACAACGCCGCGATCTTCACCGCCGCCCCGATCGTGGAAATCATCCGCGCGGATTACCAGCGCGTGTTCGACATCAACGTCGCCGGCACCCTGTTCACGATGCAGGCAGTCGCGCGCCAGATGATCGAGCAGGGTACCGGCGGCAAGATCATCAACATGGCCAGCCAGGCCGGCCGCCGGGGCGAGCCGCTCGTGGCGGTCTATTGCGCCAGCAAGGCGGCGGTGATCAGCCTGACCCAATCGGCGGGGCTGAACCTGATCAAACACGGGATCAACGTGAATGCCATCGCCCCCGGCGTGGTGGATGGCGAGCACTGGGACGGCGTCGATGCCTTCTTTGCCAAATACGAGGGCAAGGCGCCGGGTCAGAAAAAGAAGGAAGTGGGCGAAGCGGTGCCCTTCGGCCGGATGGGCCGGGCCGAGGACCTGACTGGAATGGCGGTCTTTCTGGCCTCGTCCGAGGCCGACTACATCGTGGCCCAGACATACAACGTGGATGGTGGAAATTGGATGAGCTGATGGTGGAGCGCCCCGCGGATACCCGACCGGTCCGGTTGTGTCAGGCCAATTTGGACGCGTTGCCCAAGGGCGTGCTGCGGCCCGAATACGATCGCGCGGCACTGACGCCGGGGATCGTGCATATCGGGGTGGGCAATTTTCATCGCGCGCATCAGGCTTGGTACCTGCACCGGCTGATGCAACAGGGCGCGGCG
This sequence comes from Ruegeria sp. BF8, assembly GCF_056538625.1. Classification (NCBI taxonomy): domain Bacteria; kingdom Pseudomonadati; phylum Pseudomonadota; class Alphaproteobacteria; order Rhodobacterales; family Roseobacteraceae; genus Ruegeria; species Ruegeria sp. BF8. Next base: position 286,868 of record NZ_JBQFTL010000005.1, read on the forward strand.
CAGGATTGGGCCATCATCGGCGCCGGCGTGCGCGCCTATGACGCCGAGATGCGGCACAAGCTGCTGGCGCAGGACTGTCTGACCACGCTGGTCGAGCTGACCGAGGGCCAGCGTCGTGCCGAGGTGACGGGCGCGATGATCGATTACCTGCCCCCGCAAGAGGACAACGGCCCGCTGATCGCGCAACTGGCCGATCCGGCGATCCGCATCGTCTCGCTGACCGTGACCGAGGGCGGCTATTTCGTGCACCCTGTGACCAAAGGGCTGGACACCGACCACCCCGACATCCGCCACGATGCCGCCAACCCCGACCGTCCGCGCACCGCCTTCGGTGCCATCGTCGCGGGCCTGCGACGGCGGCGCGATGCAGGCGTTGGTCCGCTGACCGGGCTGAGCTGCGACAACCTGATCGGCAACGGGCAGGTTCTGCGTCAGGCGGTGGTGGGGCTGGCGCGACTATCGGACGTGGATCTGGCCGACTGGATCAACACGCAATGCACCTTTCCCAATTCGATGGTCGATTGCATAGTGCCCGCCACCGGCCCGACCGAGCTGGAGCTGGTGCGCGCGCTGGGGATCGACGACGCCGCCCCCGTCACCCATGAAAGCTTCCGCCAATGGGTGATCGAGGATGCCTTTTGCGCCGGTCGCCCGGATTGGGACAAGGTCGGCGCCACATTTACCGTCCGCGTTCATGACTATGAGGTCATGAAGCTGCGCATTCTGAACGCGGGCCACCAGGTTTTGGCCAATGTCGGCGAGATCCTGAGCCTGAATACGATCGCAGACTGCATGGCCGATCCACTGGTTTCAGCATTCTTCCGAAAGGTTTTGGTCGAAGAAATCGCGCCTTTCGTGCGTCCGGTGCCCAATCAGTCGGTTGCGGACTACGTAACCTTGATCGAGGAGCGGTTCCGCAATCCAGCCATCGTCGACACCACGCGTCGCGTTGCTTTTGACGGATCATCCCGGCATGTGGGATTTGTGCTTCCCACAGTCTATGATGCGTTGGCTGCCGGCGCGCCGATCAATGGGCTGGCCCTGGTCGAGGCGCTGTGGGCCCGCATGTGTGCCGGTGCTCGCGAGGATGGAAGTATTATCGAACCCAACGATCCCAACTGGTCCGATCTGGTCACCTCGGCCAACGCGGCCCGCGACAACCCGACCACCTGGCTTGAGCAGACCCAGTACTATCAGGACCTGTCACAATCCGGCGCGTTTCGCGACGCGTTTGACCGGTGGCTCAGGGTGATCTGGGATCAGGGAGCGCGCCAGGCCCTGACGACGTATCTGGGCGACCAAACCTGACCGGTGCAGGATCTAGCAGTGTGCGGCTTTGCCCAAGCCCTCTTCTGCATCGAACAGGGTCTCGGCAACCGACGCCGCATCGTCCAGATGCCGTTCGACGGCTCGGCGCGCGGCGGAGGGGTCGCCGGACTGAATCGCAGAACAGATGGCCTCCATATGTTCGATCCCGGGGCGGTCGCGTTCTGTTGCCGTCAAGGTCATCATCCGCAACCGGCTGATCCGACCATTCAGGCGCTGGACCACATCCCAGGCCACATGATGCCCTGCTCCCTCGAAAATCTCTGAGTAGAAATCGGAAGTGGCGCGGAAGATCGAGCCCGGTGTCTTGTCCACGAAACCTTGCTTGAGCCGCACCAGCGCCCCATGCAGGCTGCTGGCCCTGTCTGATGTGATATTGCGCGCGCAGTTCTCGGCGGCCGCGGTTTCCAGCATGCGGCGGATATCGTAGATCTGCCGTGCCTCGTCCCGTGTGATCGAAGCCACGATCGGCCCGCGCCCGGGCAGAATTTCGACCAGCCACTCGGCCTCGAGATAGCGGATCGTTTCCCGGATGACTGTCCTGCTGACACCAAGCTGATCACATAGCGGACGTTCCACCAGCCGTTCGCCGGGCTGGAAAACACCTTCGATGATGGCCTCGCGCATACGCTCCTGCACCATGTCGCGCAGGGTTGCCGGAGGATGATCGATCTTGGTGAGTCTTGGCGTTGTCATGGACGGGAATCTACCGGTCGCGCGTTGCCTCAGCAAGGTATGATTGACATCCTGTCTTATGGTATACCATCATGCCGGAAACGGAATCACAGGAGCTTTGCGATGCCCTCCACCATCCGTAAAACACTGCTGCATGTCGAAAACACGCTGATCGAAGGTGGCAAAGCCGCCGAGCGCCCTTTGACCTTGATCGCGGCGGTTGCCGTCGTCACCAATCCCTGGGCGGGCCGCGGCTTTGTCGAAGATCTTCGTCCGGAGATACACGATTGTGCTCCGGGGCTGGGCCACATGCTGACCGAGATGATTCTCGAGGCGGCCGGCGGCGGTGACCGGGTTGAAGCCTATGGCAAAGCCGCCGTTGTCGGAGTGAATGGCGAGGTCGAGCACGGGTCGGCCCTGATCCATACCCTGAGGTTCGGAAATGCCTATCGCGAGGCGGTTGGTGCAAAATCCTACCTTGCCTTCACCAACACGCGCGGACCGGCGAATGCGGCCATGCAAATTCCCCTGATGGACAAGAATGATGGTGGGCGGCGCAGCCACTATCTGACCATCCACCTGCAGGTCGCCGACGCTCCGGCCCCGGATGAGATCATGATCGCTTTGGGCGCCTCGATCGGAGGGCGCCCGCATCACCGCATCGGAGATCGGTATCAGGATCTGAAGGATTTGGGACATGACGTCGACAATCCGGCAGCTGTCTGAACCATTCGGGCGTCTTGGCTTGCGCTTCGCCGGCCCCCCCGATGGCGAACCTCTGGTCCTGTTGCACGGGGTCGGTATGCAGTCGGAGGCCTGGGCGCCGCAGATCGATGCCTTGTCCGACTTGCATGCGGTCTACGCACTGGATCTGCCAGGGCATGGCCAGTCCAGCCCGATCGCTGCAGGGGCGCAGTTACCAGCATTTGTGGAGTGGCTGCGGGCGGTGCTGGACGCTTTGAACCTGGATCGCGTGAACCTTGTCGGTCATTCGATGGGCGCACTGATTGCCGGCGGGTTTGCGGTCGAACATCCCGATCGGGTCCGGCGCGTCGCCCTGCTGAACGGAGTGTTCCGGCGGGACGACCAGGCCCGGGACTCTGTGCTGGCGCGCGCCGGCTTGATCAGCGCCGGAAGGTTTGATCTGGAAACTCCACTGCAACGCTGGTTCGCAAACGGTCCGACCGACCGCGCCGCTCGGGACAGAGTCGCCGCATGGTTGGCCGCGGTCGACATAAACGGCTATGCGACGGCCTACGATGCCTTTGCCCGGGGCGACATGGTCTACGCTGATCGCTACCCTCAGATCTCTTGCCCCTTGCTGGTGTTGACGGGTGCTGAGGATCCGAATTCCACACCCGACATGACCCGCGCCATCGCCGCGGCCGCCAAGGGGCAGGCGGTTATCGTCGAGGGTCATCGGCACATGGTGAACCTTACTGATCCAAAGACTGTCAACGCGGCCCTTGTTCAATGGCTGAAGACCCCAACGCACGAAAGGTCACCCGTATGACCGATTTCGACCCTCGCGCCCTGCGCAGCGCGTTCGGAACCTTTCTCACCGGTGTCACGGTGGTCACGACCCATGACGAATCCGGCCGACCGATCGGCTTTACCGCCAATTCCTTTTCCTCGGTTTCGCTGGACCCTCCGCTGGTCTCGGTTTGTCTTGCCAATACTTCCAGCAATTTCAACACATTCTCTGAAGCCGCCGGTTTCGCCGTCAACATCCTGTCGGAGGATCAGATCAGCGTTTCGAACACCTTCGCACGCCCTTCACAGGACCGGTTTGCCGATGTCGAGTGGAAGCCCGGACCCAACGGCGCACCAATCCTTGACGGGGTTTCCGCCTGGTTTGACTGCTCGGTTTTCAAGACAGTCGAAGCCGGCGACCACCTGATCCTGATCGGTCGGGTCGAGGCCTTCGACCACTCGATCGCACCTGGCCTGGGCTATGCGCGCGGCGCCTACGTGACGCCTGCCGCCGAAGCCCGGGCGCTGAACCGTCGCGCGGGCGTCGTGGTTTCCGCGCTGATCGAGCGGGACGGCCAGATTCTGCTGCTGGACGATGGCAACGGCGGACTGACCATTCCGGCAACCGAGGACATGGCGAACGGCGCCGATACTGCGCTGGCCCAGCTGATCGCGGGATGTGGGATCAAGGCAGAACCGGGCTTCATCTATTCGGTCTACCAGGACAAGTCGCGACGACAGCATATCTCGTTCCTTTGCCAAGCCGAGGACGGCTCCCCAGCCAACGGGGCTTTTACGCAAATCGTCGAGTCGACGCTGATGGATGTCGCTGACCCAGCCATCTGTACGATGCTGGAACGTTTTGCCCGAGAAAGCCGTTTGGGCAATTTCGGCATATACTACGGAGATGAAACCAGCGGACGGGTCAAACCGTTGGTTCGGGGGAGTTGAAATGAAGTTCTCGCTGTTTGCGCATATGGAGCGGATTTCGCCAGAGCAGGACCAGAAGCAATTGTATGACGAGTTCATCCAACTGTGCAAAATCGCCGACGACGGAGGGATGCATGCCGTCTGGACAGGCGAACACCACGGGATGAACTTTACAATCGCGCCCAACCCTTTCCTCAGCCTGATTGACGTGGCTCGGCACACCCGGAATGTCCGGCTGGGCACCGGCACCGTGATCGCGCCCTTCTGGCATCCGATCCGTTTGGCAGGCGAGGCCGCGATGACGGACATCATAACCGACGGTCGGCTGGATCTGGGCATTGCCCGCGGTGCCTACAGTTACGAATACGAACGTATGATGCCTGGCATGGATGCGTGGGAAGCTGGGCAGCGCATGCGCGAACTCATCCCTGCAGTGAAACAGCTTTGGCAGGGAGACTACGCCCATGACGGCGAATTCCACCAATTTCCCAAGACCACCTCGTCGCCCCTGCCCCTGCAACCTGGTGGGCCGCCCATCTGGGTGGCGGCACGCGACCCCAACAGCCACGAATTCGCCGTAGGCTCAGGGTGCAACGTACAGGTCACGCCATTGTGGAACGGCGACGACGAAGTCATCGACCTGATGGCCAAGTTCAATGCCGCCTGCGCAAAGTTTCCTGACATGCCGCGCCCCAAGATTATGTTGCTGCGCCACACTTACGTGGCCGAAGATCAGAACGACGTAAAACAGGCCGCCATCGAGTTGAACCGGTTCTACTGCTATTTCGGCGCATGGTTCATGAACAAGCGTGACGTTACCCAGGGGCTGATTGCCCCGCTGAGTGATGCCGAAATCGCCAAGCATCCGTTCTATTCGCCCCAGAACATGGAGCGGGACCTTGTCATCGGAACAGCCGATACCGTGATCGACCGGCTTCGGAGATGCGAGGAACTGGGGTATGACGAGTATTCATTCTGGATCGACTCCAGCATGCCGTTTGAACGCAAAAAGGCCTCGTTGGAGCGTTTCATCAAGGATGTGATGCCGGCCTTTCAATAGGGGAATTCGGGATGCAACGGTTTCAGAACTATATCGGCGGCACTTTCCGCGATGGCGACACCTGGTTCGAAAGTGTTGATCCATCCACAGGTGAGGCTTGGGCGCAGATGCCCGCCGCCAGCCAAGCTGATGTGGACCAGGCCGTGATGGCAGCGGACAAGGCTTTCAGATCCCCGGAATGGGCGTCATTGACCGCAACCGCGCGGGGCAAGCTGCTATACCGGTTGGCAGATCTGATCGCTGAAAACGCACCCAGACTGGCCGAGCTGGAAACCCGCGACACTGGAAAAATCATCCGCGAAACCTCGGCGCAGATTGCCTATGTTGCGGATTACTATCGTTACTACGCGGGCCTCGCGGACAAGATCGAAGGCGCCCATTTGCCCATCGACAAGCCAGATATGGAAGTTTGGCTGCGGCGAGAACCCGTGGGGGTTGTCGCGGCGATCGTGCCCTGGAACTCACAATTGTTCCTGTCGGCGGTCAAGATCGGCCCGGCCCTAGCGGCCGGTTGCACAGTGGTGCTGAAGGCCTCGGAAGTGGCCCCTGCCCCAATGCTGGAGTTCGCGCGGATCTTTCACAAGGCCGGGTTTCCCGAAGGCGTTCTGAATGTTCTGACGGGTGGGCCCGATGTCGGCGCTGCCTTGACCCGGCACGAAAGAATTGCCCATGTCGCCTTTACCGGTGGGCCGGAAACGGCTCGGCATATCGTGCGAAACTCGGCCGAGAATCTGGCGTCTACCTCTTTGGAGCTGGGTGGAAAGTCGCCCTTTATCGTGTTCGAGGATGCGGATCTGGACAGTGCGGTCAACGCTCAGGTTTCCGGAATTTTCGCGGCGTCGGGTCAAAGCTGCGTTGCCGGGTCGCGGCTTGTGGTTCAGGCATCGATCAAGGACGCGGTCCTGGACCGTCTGCGGCAAAAGGCCGAAGCGGTCGTGATCGGCGCACCGGATGATATGGCGACCGAAGTCGGGCCCCTGTGCACGCAGCGGCAGCAGAATTGGGCCGCCGAACTTGTCGCCCGGTCGCAGGCCCAAGGCGCGCAATTGATCACCGGGGGCCAGCCACTTGATCGCGCGGGATTCTACTTTCCACCGACCATTCTGGATTGCAGTCGGGCGCGCGATGCTGATTGCATGACGCGCGAATTCTTCGGCCCCGTCCTGTCGGTCGTTTCCTTCGAAACCGAGGATGAGGCCATCGCGATCGCAAACGATACCCGGTTTGGCCTGGCCTCGGGCGTGTTCACGCAAAACCTCACGCGGGCCCATCGGATGGTTCGGTCAATCCGAGCCGGCATTGTCTGGGTCAACACCTACCGCGCAGTCAGTCCGATCGCTCCGTTTGGGGGGCATGGATTGTCGGGGCATGGGCGCGAGGGCGGGCTGCAGGCTGCATTGGACTACACCAAAATCAAGTCCGTTTGGCTGCGCACCAGCGACGACCCTATTCCTGATCCTTTTGTCATGCGCTGACCCGCCGGCCACCTCGAAATGCGTAAAACTCGGCAGGAAACTCAGAGACCACGAAACAGATCGGCTTGGCAGTAGCTTGCCCACCGTTACACACTGCGCATCCCGGTTGCAGCGTATTCGAGTTGCAAAACAAGGGTTCAGATTCCACAAGCCGATTTCGAATAGTGCGTGAGGTTCACCGCGCCCGAATTCACTTCGCTCTGCCCGATGAATGGACAGGCTGACTATGGTCATCTGGTGATCGATTGAATTCGGGGGGCTGGCTTGTCAGGTCGAAGTCGCTGAAACTGTTCCTGGGATCGTTCCGAAACCACGGCTCCTTCCAAGAGAACTGCACCGTTTCCATTGCCCGGCGCCGGGTCAGGTTTCCGACGCAGCGGTGGTTGCGGATTGGAAGGCACTGGTATCCACGTGGCGGCATCCCGATCGACCTGTCTTGGCAAACAGGCGCGGGGTCTGCGTTTGGTTAACCCTGAACAGAAGCAGCCTTACTTGGTGGCGCTGACATCTCCGGGGATGCACCCACGGGCGCAGAACCTCATGTCGCTGGGCGCAACAGACCAAACGTCAACATCATTCGGCGGCTTGTTCTTGAAGTCGATATCAAGGCAACTTGCGGCCTTCGGAGTGTAGTACTTGTTTCTGGGGTCGACATTGCCGAGTTGGTCAAACCCGGAAATTAGACGCATATTCGGTCCCCATCTTTCGCCATGCAGTGTCAGATTGGAGTAATAAGCCATCAGCTTGATCGATTTACCCTGCGCGAACATCTTGTAGGTCATCTGGACCCCGCCGATTGTCTTGTCGATCGGCCCCTGTTCCAACCCGGAACCAATCGAGATGACCCACCGGCGCTTGAGCGGGATGGAAATATCAACTCCGTCTTCACTGCATTCCAGCAATTTGTACGAAAAAATGTTCAGCACGGCGTTTGTTCTAATCGGGTTCGTGTGAAGCCTTAGAACGCTGTAAACCGGCTTGATGGTGGCACTTTGAATCGGAGCACCGTTGACGACACAATTTTTCTGCAGCACCGCAAGTTCCGTCAGAACCATGTCCGAAAAGGACGACGCAAAACCACCCTCCAAAGACTGCGCCATAAGCGCCGACATTCCGGGGGCCTCCAAAACCCGCGTGGAGTCTCCGTATTCACGGAAAAGTTCAACGGGATTCAAGGAAACCAACTGACGGTCAGCTGAAAACAGCAGGTTCTCAGGATCATTTTCATCCACGATTTGATGATACTGAAAGGTAAACAACTCGGTGCCGCCGGAGTACTGCGGTATCCCATCTTCAAATTTTACGGTTCCGTCTTCGGACAAAATCTCCTGGGCCTTTGCTGGTCCGTGGATTGCAAGCGCCATCGCTGCGCCAAGAATTGAAACGCCTAAAGCCTTAAGTCTGAACATGATTATCCCCAGTTTTTTGATCTAAAAATCGAAACAATGCCATCAAACACTATCAAATTTTCGTATATGTTTCAATAATCGCACCTTTCGGCAGTTCGGCTGAAGTTATGTCCAGACCAAAAACCTGGCGTAAAAACTGCGTCGAACCGGGTGGTTCACTTCATTGCGACTTCGGACTGCGCATTGCGCAAGGCCGCCTCGACCCGGTCGGTGAATGGGAGCTGGTACCGGACACTCCAGGATTTCTCACCCGCTCGCACAAGTTCGATCACCTTCAAGCCTTCAGCGATCTCTCCGGCCATCAAGTGCGCGTCTGCGAGCAACGTCTGAGCGTAGAGAACGATCTGAGTTGAACCTGTATCAACATAGGCGTCGATCCCGGCCGAGATCTCGGCGATCCCCTCGGCAGGGTGACCTTCTGATGCCCGCGCCCAGCCGTGCAGGATGCGGCCCCAGGCATCCCAGTAGTGGAACTCCCGTTGCCCACTGATCTCGAGAGCCCGGTTGACCATATTCAGCAATGCACTTGTGTCGCCCAATATCTGATAGATGGTCGCCAGGATGTTCAGCCCGTAGCAACGCGTGAAATCGTGTGGTTCACGACTGATCCGCTCAGCCAGTTCCGTTAGCTCGGCGCGAAACGTTTCGCCGTCTCCGCTTTGCAGCGCCACGGCCCAGCACCGCATCGCCTGATCAACCAAGTATATGTCTGCCTCGTGATAATTCAGCAGATCGTCCGGATCAGTTGCCCCGCGTAACGCAATCGCTCGGTCGAAAGCAGAAATGGCGACCTCCAGACGGCCGAGCATGAAGTTGCTCATGCCGATATTGTGCGCCGCGAGCGCCTCCATCGTCGGGTTTTCCGCGCGCCGTGCGACCTCCTCCAGGTAATCACACAAAGCCAACGCGCCCCTCGGATCGCCCAGAGTCAACTGAGCACCGAACTGCACATGCACGGCCAGAAACGCATCCGTCACACTGGCGGAGGAACGGTCAAGCAGGTGGCGGAACCGGTCCAGATTGGCCAAAACCTCTTTCGACCCGAACGCCCTGGTACTGAGGGCCACGTTCAGCATCTTGCGCAGCGAAATCTCTTCTCGATCCCGTTCGGGGCTTGGGGTGATTTTGTCGTTCTCGGTCAAGGCTTCATTGAGATGGTGGATGGTTTCTTCGTTGGCAAATCGCTCGCCCGAGATGACTGCCGCCCGGCGCCACGCGTCCCGGGCCTGTTTGGGCATGTCCGCGCGGGCATAGTGCTGGGCCAGCAATTCAGGGTTCTGACCCACAAGGTCACTGAACGAAGTGTCGAGGACCTCGGCGATCCGGCTGTGCACCGCCCGCGCCCGACTGGGCAACATCAGGTCATAGGCCGCGTCCCGTATCAAAGCGTGGCGGAACGCATAGGCACCTCCCATATTGACCCCGCGCCGCACCAATATTTGCGCTTCGACCAACTCGTCCAACATGCGCAGGGTTGCCTCGTACGATTGACCGCTGACCGAACTGACCATCGCAGGCAGGATGTTGCGGTCAATGGCGGCGCAGACCGGCACGATATCGCGGGCCGTGCTCAGCCGGTCGAACATGGCCCAGAACAGTTCCTTGAGCGTCGATGGCAGTGCCTGTTGCATCTGCATTGCGGACGCGTCCGTCTGGTCGAAGAACCCGTCCTGGATCATTCGTGCCATCTCTTCCGCAAACAGAGGGACGCCATCCGTCCTGTTCGCGATCCGGTCTTTCATGGTCTGTGTCACTTGCTTGGAATGCAAAAGCGCATCCAGCATCTGGTGGACGTGGTCCCGGTCGAGGCGGGAAATCGTCAGCGGGACGACACCCTCCCGGCCTTCCCACGGTGGATGGTAGGACGGGCGGAACGTGCACATGATCATGACGGGCATGGACCTGAAGCGCTCGATCAACAAAGCGATGATTTCCTCAGTCGAGGGATCGATCCAATGCAGGTCTTCAAACAGCAACAGAACCGGTCGATGCCGCGCCAGCGCAGCAACGGTCTGCACCAAGGCCTCCTGAAACTGCTGCTTGAGCCGGTCAAAGGGCAGTTTCAGCAGGTCTTCCTCGGCCTCCACCGGCAACGACATGGCATAGGCAAACAAAGGAAGATAGTCTTCCGGAACCTCCGACCATTCCTGAAACAGTTGCCTGAGTTTGCGCAGCTTCCGCTGGTCGGAGTCGGTTCTGCGGAAATCGGCCATGTGGCTGATCCAGCTGAGAACCGGGAAATGGGCACTTCGCTCGTGGTTGGGCGAGCATTGGAACCCAAGCCGCAGATATTGTTGCTCTTCGAATCCGCGGGTCGCTTCCTCGACAAGACGCGATTTTCCGATGCCGGCCTCACCGGAAACCATCACCGCCTGCCCTTCTCCATTCAGTGCGGCCTGCCAATGCTTCTTGATCGTCGCGACCTCATCGACCCGGTTGACGAAGGGCGAGCCTTGAACTCCGGGACGCGCCTGAAACCGCAGCATCGGCTCTTCCGCACTCAGAACTTTCCAGATGCCGATCGGGTTCTCAAACCCCTTGAGGCTTTGCTTCCCCTTCCACTCGCAGCGAAAGTTGCTCCCGATCAGCAGCTTGGTGTGCTCGCTGATGGCGACCGTCCCAGGGTCCGCCAGTTCCTGGATACGGGCCGCCAAATTCGGCACCTCACCGACCACCAGACCTCCCAAAGTCGAGTGATTGTCAACCACGGCTTCCCCGGAAGAAATCCCGACCCGAACCCCGATGACCTCACCCTTGCCGTGTTTGATACGACCAATGGAGCCGCAGATTTCCAGTCCGGCGGCAACAGCCCTTTCCGCATCGTTCTCTTCGACCGTCGGATAACCGAAATAAGCAACCACTCCATCTCCGATGAATTGGGCAATGTGCCCCTGGTGCCGGGTCACGACATCAAAACAAAGGGCTTGATAGTCGTGCAGAACGGAGCGGTACTCCTCAAGATCCAGATGACTGGACAATTCAGTCGATCCAACGAGATCGACAAAGACCAAAGTCAGATACCTGCGCTCGGGGACACCCTCCAATGCCGTGGGTTGAGGCGCGTGAGGCCCAGTTTGCGATGACGTGAGAGCATTCTCGGAATGTGAAACGCCACCTTGATCCGAGCGAAGCGCCTCGATCGCCCGCATCATGCGTTTGCGATCCCCGAGGTTCAGTCCAAGCTCGACCAGGTCATTTTCTGTGAGGGTGGCAAGAACATCCAATTCGATCGCGTTCGAGGCGAACACACCATGGTACTTCTCAAGGGAATACTTCTCCAACCACGCCTTGATGTCAGCCATCTTCAGTCCTCGGTCGAAATTACTTCAATGTGCTTTGCCTTTTGTCCAATCGGCGTCAGTCAGAGAGACCTGGTTTCTGACGAAGCTAAAATATGTCCGACCGTATGCCGGCCCTTATAGTCAGCGCGTTGCGTATTAATTGCCAATGCAATGCAGAACGCCCGCATTGTCGCCCCAACACGAACCTATCCCAAGTCGGAATTTGCGTCTACTGGCTGGCAAAATGCACCTTCGGGCCAAGCGGGATTCAATCAAGAACGCATCCAGCCAGAATTGGCCCAGCCGACGTTCACACTACCCAAGTTTCAGTCTGTCTCTCCGCTACTCATAGCGGTGGCGGTTCGGCGTCAAAATGGTCAAACGCCGGCGTATTGGAAACAAACCGAGCGTCCGTCATAATGATCATAATTATGCCTTTTTGCATACTACAGGGGAAGTTGCGGAAAGGTACCTGTTTACAGGAAGGTTTGGCCGGTGGAAGCACAGGCCAAACCAATGGTTAAAAATGGTCAGCCCAAATGCTCAACTAGCCGTTCCAACAACCGCGCGGCTTCGTCTACGCTCAGAGTCCGGCCGCGAAGATGTATCCGCAATTCGCCCGCCGATACCTCTGCTCGCAATTCTCCGCCTTTGGGCAGCGTCTGAATAGGCAGCCGTTGAATCTGTTTCGGGCGGCCCCCACGCGGCTTTTCCTGAGTCGGTGCAGGCGCGTCTTTCAACGCAGCCTCTATCACGGTCAGTTCCGATTTCGGGTCCGTGGCCTCACCCCGGGACAAGGCCTCCCTCAGCTTGGCCTGCGCGCCATCCCGGATAGCCGCGGCAATCCTGAGACCTGCCTTTTCCGACAACGCAACCGGGTACTGCAGTAAGTCGCCCAAGGCTTCGTGAACCACGGCAAAGCTGCGGACCTTGGACCTTTTGGCCTTGGAGGCTGCGGCGAACAGAACATCCACGGCGGCTTCGGTCGACGGGAACACACCCTGCCCCACAGCGAGGACAGCGATGCGCCCACGTTCATACGGGCTGAGGTTTGATCGAAGTTCGTTCTCCTCGACCATCGAAACATACGCGCCCTGCCCTGCGCCAGCCTGCCGCACGAACGCAGGAATTTGGGCGAATTTCGGGTCCCCGCCGGCCAAGCGTCGGAAGGCGTCCAACCGGCGATAGCCCGAAATCAGACCATAGCCATCCCCGGTTTTGGTCACCTCGATCGGCGTCCGCAGCCCGTTGGAGCGCAGAGATTCCAGTAGTTCGAACATTGCCTCTTCGTCATCGACCATGCGGTCGCGCCGCAAGAAATCGGCGTCGATCTGATCGATGGGCACCATCTCTGCGACCAAGCCCGCGTCCTGGGCATCCCGCCAACGCGCAGCGTCGCCTTGGTCTTTTGCAAGGGTTGCGCGGTCGGTCACTGCTGTCATGCCATTCAGCGTCGCGGCCTCGGCCGCGACCTGCGCAATTGGCGGAGTTGACGGGTTGGCCTCGAACGGGCTGATCGAGGGTTTCGCGGCGAAACCAGCCTCGAGTTGTTCAAGTTCCGCCGCATCCGGCGCCGTCAGTCTTCTGCGTTTAGCCATCTGCCTGTCCTCCCATCTGGGCGTCGCGCCACCAACACCCGATCAACACTTCTTTGAATTCCGCGTAAGTTCGATCGAAGGTTTCTCGTCCCCGGACATAGGTGTCGCGGTTAAAGTCACGGTAGTCCGCTTCATAGATTCCGTTCACCTGTTCTCCGGCCTGCCCCACCAAAGCGGTGTAATCCTGCCGATAGGCGTTCATGAAGTCACCGAAATACGCCTGGATCACGTTTGCCATGTCCGTCTGCTGACTGGCGTCGAACCGGGTGATGATCGCGCGCACGACATCCCATTCGAACTTGAGTTCGGGCAACCCAGCTGCCCTTTGTGCCGCGTTCTCGCCATCCTCGATACTGGCGAATGTGGTGTAGAGCATGTCGAAGAAGCGCCCGGTGGAATCAAATTCCAGGAATGAAGCTCCGAGCGGCACCAGCAAAATGTCCGCTGCGGCCAGCGCATTGATCGTTAGGTACCCAAGTGCAGGAGGAGTATCGAGGAACACGATGTCGTAGTCATTCAATACGGCCTCGTCCTGCAAAAAGTTGGTGAGCCCGTCCCACAGCGGCCAACTGCGAAGGCCCATCCGCCAGACCGGGATCTGAAATTCAGCCCAATAGAGGTTCAGTTGAGCACCAATGAGATCAATGTTGGGCCAATGGGTCTTCTGGATGACATCTTGAGGTTGGGTTCTCAGTGCCTCTTGCAGAGTTTCATCCAATGGGATTTCGGGTTGACCGGCAGCGGCGCGGACCCTGTTCTCTTCCTGAACCGCGCGCGCATAGTCTTTTGCGATCAAGGGGAAGACTGTCTGCCATTCATCCGCGACGCGACCACCCAGGATCGACGTCATGGATCCCTGGCTATCAAGATCAATCACCAGCACTTTATAACTGTCCAACGCGGCCGACATTGCCAGATGAGCAGCGGTGGACGTCTTGCCCACGCCACCTTTGAAATTGGCAACGGCAACAACTTTTGCCGGCAGATTTTCCGGCCGGTAGGGCAGGTATTCCTTGGTGCTTACACCTTCGGCCGCGAAATGGCGCCTCAAGGTCAGAACTTCTTCGAGGGTGAACCATTTCGATCCTGCTTCGCCTTCGCCTTGCGGGAGGTCAGGATTTGCCTTGAGGACGCGGCGCAGGTGGGCCGGAGCCACCGGGATCAGGTATTTGGTAATCTCCCAAATCGAAAACCGGCGGAGGCGCTTTTCGCCATCGGGCGCATACCCGCGGCGGGCTAGATCTTCGCGCCCTTTGGCACAGAAGGTTGCAGCTTTTGCGAATCGTGATGTCCCGATAGGATCGGGTAACTTTGATGCAGCCTTGGCCGGATCCAGGTTGAAGTACGGCGGTAGAGCAGGTTGTTTAGATTTTGTCACTGTCGATGCCTCGAATAATGTTCGCCTTTCCGGCGTATATCAGGAAATGTACCGAACATTTTCCTTCTGCGCTATCCTCGAAAGAGCAGTTTTCCACAGAAGAATGCCGAAGAGTTCGGTTTCGCGACGAAACCGGCATTTATTCTCAGAAAAGGGCACACCAAAGAGTTTATTTTCTTTAAGGGTTTTAGATTCTTTGACGACAGAAAACATAAATAAATCATATATTTGTTGTCGCATCGGCACCCGGATACAGGACCAAGGGTTCCTGGCTTCGGGTTAAAAGGGACCTTTATACAGGATCAAAGGGTCCCGAATCCGGGGAGAAGGGCACCGATTCGCGGTTCGGCTCTATCGTGGGCTATTTAGGGTCTAATCCAAGTGCGTTGATCGCCGCCTACGCGGGTCACGACTCCAAGTGTGAAACAATTGGCCCCGGCTTCTGTGGATAACTGGGTCGCCGATTCGGATAGGTACCTGTCTACGGGATTCGCTCCATCCTGTATATGGGGACCCAAATTCAGTTGATCCATGGGTACCTTTTGTGTCACAAACTTTGGAAACGAGCAGCCGGGCAGAATCATGCCGGATACACAACTGGACATGGATCACCTCTCAGGCGCTTTGCGTCGGGAAACGGTGAAAAAAAATGTGGCCGCGATCCATATCAGCGGCAAGCTGACGCTGTTGCAGCGAAAGCTTTCCAATGTGTTGCTTCTCAATGCCTACGACTCACTGACCACGGCGCAGACCCATACGATCGATGCCCGCACCCTGGCGATGATGGTGGGCTACAACTCGAACGACTTCGACACATTGCGCGCCAGCCTGAGAGCGCTTGCCGAGACAGTGGCCGAATGGGACATGCTCGATGAAAAAGGTCGACAAGAGTGGGGCGTGTCGTCCTTGCTGAGTTTCGCCAAGCTCAAGGGCGGGATCTGCGAATATGCCTATTCTCCGGCCTTGGCGCAGAAGCTGTACGATCCGAAGATCTATGCGTTGATCAATGTGCATATCCAGCGCAATTTCAGCTCGGGGCACGGGCTGGCCTTGTATGAAAACTGTTATCGTTTCGTCCGTACCGGGTCGACCGGGTGGTGGACGCTCGAGGTGTTCCGCAAGTTGATGGGTGTGGACGGCAGCGACTATTACACGAGCTTCAAACACCTGAATGCCAAGATCATCAAACCCGCAGTGGTCGAGGTGAACAAAAGCTCGGATATTCTGATCGAGCCCGAGTTCCGCAAGAAGGGCCGCAGAGTCACCGACATTCGGTTCCTGATCAAGGCGAACCCGCAGAAGGCAATGTTCGAGATCGACGACAGCGATGGGGTGCGCAACCTGGCGGTCTACAAAACCTTGCGCAAACAAGGGGTGTCCGATCGGCTGGCGCGTCAGTGGATATCTGAGCATGGTGAGGATTACGTTCAGCAGAAGCTGGACTATGTAGCCGGGCAGGGGGACGTGAAATCAACGCTGGGATATCTTTCGGCCGCCTTGCGCGATGACTACAAGGCCCCCGCGGCAGAGACAGTGAAACCGCCCAGTCCCGAGGCGCTGGCCGCAGCCAAGCAGCGGGAGGAAGAGAAGGCACGCGAAGATCAAGCTTATGCCGCGCGGGTGGCAGAACGTGCTGAGCGTGCCCGCAAGCTGGCCATCGTCGAAGATCTGGTTTCGCGGCGAAACCCCACTCAACGGGATGCCGACAAACGCTTGTTCATGTCGACTTTGTCGGACGAGCTAGACCGAGAGAATTTCCGGCAACACGGATGGCGATCAGGTTTGAACGCCAACGCCATTTTCGCCTTTTGGGAGGAGTTGGAGCCCGATGCGTTCCAGACGGAAACCCCCGCCTGAGGCTCAGGCGGGGCAGGGGGCTTATTGATTCTTCAGTGCATTTTGCAGCGCATCCCCAATCGCGCTGTGCTGCGCATTATGGGCAGATTTTGCGCGTTGTAGTTTCGGGACGCCTTTATTCTTTTCGCGCGTGTTCTGGCCTTTGACGTCGCGATCTTGCCTTGCAGAAGCCCCGCCATCCTTGCGCATGCTCAGCCCGATCCGCTTGCGAGGCACGTCCACTTCGACCACACGAACGCGCACGACCTGACCAGCCTTGACCACCTCATGCGGGTCTTTAACGAACCGGTCGGCCAGCTGGCTGACATGCACCAGCCCGTCCTGATGTACGCCGATATCGACGAAGGCGCCAAAGGCAGCGACGTTGGTCACGGTGCCTTCCAGCATCATGCCGGGTTTGAGGTCGGTGATCTCCTCGACACCTTCCTTGAAACTGGCGGTCACGAAGCTGGGGCGCGGGTCGCGGCCGGGCTTTTCCAACTCGGCAAAGATGTCGCGCACCGTGGGCAGGCCGAAGCGGTCATCGACGAACTGTTCGGCGCGTAGACCACGCAGCGCACCGTCATTTCCCATGATCTGACGGATGTCGCGGCCGCAGGCCCGCACGATGCGGCGGGCCACGTCATAGGCCTCGGGGTGGACGGCCGAGGCGTCCAACGGCTCATCCCCGTCGCGGATGCGCAGAAAGCCCGCGCATTGTTCAAAAGCGCGGGGGCCGAGGCGCGCGACCTTCAGAAGATCCTGCCGCGACCGGAACGCGCCGTTCAGGTCGCGATGCGCAACGATGGCTTCGGCCAGACCGGGACCCAGGCCGGAGACATGGGCCAGCAGCGGCGCCGAGGCGGTGTTCAGATCGACGCCCACGGCGTTCACCACGTCTTCGATCACTGCCTCCAGAGACTGGCTCAGCCGGTGTTGATCGACGTCGTGTTGATACTGGCCGACGCCGATGCTCTTGGGTTCGATCTTGACCAGCTCGGCCAGCGGGTCCTGCAGGCGGCGGGCGATCGATACCGCGCCACGTAGCGAGACATCCAGATGGGGAAATTCGCGCGCGGCCAGTTCCGAAGCGGAATAGACCGAGGCCCCGGCCTCGGACACCACGACCTTGGTGGGGGCCCGCACCCCTTTGGGTTGCAGTTTCAGCGTGTCGGCCACCAACCGCTCGGTCTCGCGGCTGGCGGTGCCGTTGCCGATGGCGATCAGTTCAACCTTGTGGGTGGCGATCAGGTTCAGGATGGTGGCCTGTGCGCCGCGCAGATCGTTCATGGGTTGGAACGGATAGAGCGTGTCGGTCGCCACCAGCTTGCCCGTCGCGTCCACCACCGCGGCCTTGACGCCGGTGCGGATGCCCGGGTCCAGCCCCAGAGTGGGGCGAGGTCCGGCAGGGGCGGCAAAAAGCAAGTCCTTGAGATTGCGTGCAAAAACCTGAATGGCCTCCTCCTGCGCGCGGCTGCGCAGATCGGCCATCAGCTCGACCATCATCGACAGCGACAGCTTTACCCGCCAGGTCCAGCCTGCGGCCTTGCGCAGCCAGGCATCGCCCGGCCCGTCGCTGCGCGTCTGCAGATGGGCGGCCACGATCGCCTCGGCCCGGGCGGCGCCGGTTTCCGGGTCGGGGGCGATGTCCAGCGTCACGATCCCCTCTTTCGAGGCGCGCAGCATCGCCAGCGCCCGGTGCGAAGGCACCTTGGCCCAGGGCTCGGCATGGTCGAAATAGTCGCTGAACTTGGCGCCTTCCTGTTCCTTGCCCTCGATCACCTTCGAGGTCAGCAGCGCCTCGGCCTGCATGAAGCTGCGCAGCTCGCCCAGAAGGGCGGCGTTTTCGGTCAGACGCTCGGTGATGATGTCGCGCGCGCCATTCAGCGCGTCCTTGGTGGTGGGCACGGCCTCGGTCACATAGGCCTGGGCCAGAACTTCGGGGTCGGCGCTGCGGTCGGCCAGGATCGCGTCGGCCAGCGGCTCCAGCCCGTTTTCCCGCGCGATCATCGCCTTGGTGCGACGCTTGGGTTTGTAGGGCAGGTAGATGTCTTCCAGCTGTGCCTTGGTTTCGGCGCGGGCAATGGATTTGGCCAGATCGTCGGTCAGCTTCCCTTGATCCTTGATCGATTTCAGGATCGTCTCGCGCCGCGCCTCAAGCTCGCGCAGATAGGCCAACCGGTCGGACAGGGTGCGCAGCTGGCTGTCATCCAGCCCGCCCGTCACCTCTTTGCGGTAGCGCGCCACGAAGGGCACGGTGGCGCCTTCGTCCAGCAGCTTGACCGCTGCGTCCACCTGTTCGGGGCGGGCATTGATTTCCGTGGCGATGGTGCGGGCGATACGGTCCAACGGGGCCTCCTTGATCTCGGGTTGGAGAACCGTCTTAGCCAGCGCCCGCGCCAAGGGAAAGGCGTCGCGTATCGTCGGCGGGCTGAAAATACGGGCATATGCGCGGTTTTGCGCAAACTGGGTCAAAATGCGCATTCAGTTGCGATTGATCCCGGGCCCCGGGTGATTTAAGGGAAGCCCTGTCAAATCAGAGTCACCCCGGAGCGGAACAGCATTCACGCTCCTCGCACGCCGCGCCGCACGCGGCACAACTCTCGGATCGCACGCCCCTGAAAGGCTTAAAAAAGGTAAGGGAACATGGCAGAAAAATCGAACTTCGACATATTGTATACCATCGTAGACGAAGCGCCGGAGCTGGCCAGTGCCTCGTTCCTGCCCATCATCCGCAAATTCGCCTCGGCCGCGGGCGTCAGCGTTGGAACCAAGGATATTTCGCTGGCCGGGCGCATCATCGCGGCCTTCCCCGAAAACCTGACCGAAGAGCAGCGTCAGCCCGACGATCTGGCCGCCTTGGGTGAGCTGGTGAAAACCCCCGAGGCCAACGTGATCAAGCTGCCCAACATCTCGGCCTCGGTGCCGCAGCTGGTCGCTGCCATCAAGGAACTGCAGGGGCAGGGCTATGACATCCCGGACTACCCCGAGGATCCCAAGACCGACGCCGAGAAAGAGATCCGCGCCCGCTATGACGCGATCAAGGGCTCGGCCGTGAACCCGGTTCTGCGCGAGGGCAACAGCGACCGCCGCGCGGCCAAGGCGGTCAAACGCTATGCGCAGCAGCATCCGCATTCGATGGGCGAATGGACGGCCGACAGCAAGACCAAGGTGTCGTCGATGCCGGGCAATGATTTCTATGCCAACGAGAAATCGGCCACCATCACTGCAGACCAGGCCGGTGACGCGCGGATCGAATTCGTGAGCAAGGACGGTGGTGTTACCGTCCTGAAAGACGGCTGGACGCTGGAAGAGGGCACCGTTGCGGACGCCACTTTCATGTCAGTCAAGGCGCTGTCGGAGTTCCTGGATGCCGCGATTGAGGACACCAAGAAAGACGGCACGATGTTCTCGCTGCACATGAAGGCGACGATGATGAAGGTCAGTGACCCGATCATTTTCGGCTATGCCGTCAAGTCGTGGCTGGCGCCGGTGTTCGAAAAATTCGGCGACCGCATGGCACAGCTGGGCGTCAACCCGAACTCCGGCTTGGGCGATCTGCTGAACCGCGTCAAGGACGATGCCGAGATCATGGCCGCGATCGAAGCGGTCAAGGCCGAGCGTCCCTCGATGTACATGGTCGACAGCGACAAGGGCATCACCAACCTGCACGTGCCGTCGGACGTGATCATCGACGCCTCGATGCCGGCCGTGATCCGCGCGGGTGGCAAGGGCTGGGACGAGAGCGGCAAGAAGGGCGACACCAACTGCGTGATCCCCGACCGCTGCTATGCGCCGGTCTATGACGAGACCATCAATTTCTTCAAAGCCAACGGCGCGCTGAACCCGGCGACCGCCGGTTCGGTGGCCAATGTGGGCCTGATGGCCCAGAAGGCCGAGGAATATGGCAGCCACCCGACCACATTTGAGGCGCCCGCCGACGGCACGATCCGCATCGTTCTGGCCAATGGCGAAACCCTGCATTCGCATGAGGTCGAAAAGGGTGACATCTGGCGCGCTTGCACCGCCAAGAAAGCCCCGATTGAGAACTGGATCCAACTGGCGATGGACCGTCAGCGTCTGACCGGCTCCGAGGCGATCTTCTGGCTGGATGCGAACCGCGCCCATGACGCCGAGCTGATCAAATACGTCAAGCCGGCGCTCGAGGCTGCGGGCGTAGCCGACAAGTTCCTGATCCTGGCGCCGCGTGAGGCGACCCGCAAGTCGCTGGGAACCATCACCGCCGGCAAGGACAGCATCGCCATCACCGGCAACGTGCTGCGCGACTATCTGACCGACCTGTTCCCGATCCTCGAACTGGGCACCTCGGCCAAGATGCTGTCGATCGTAAAGCTGATGAATGGCGGCGGCCTGTTCGAAACCGGTGCAGGTGGCTCGGCGCCCAAGCACGTTCAGCAGCTGGTCGAGGAAAACCACCTGCGTTGGGACTCGATGGGCGAATTCTGCGCGTTGGGTGAATCGCTGAATTTCCTGGCCGACAGCCGCGGAAACGCCAAGGCCGCCGTTCTGGGCGCTGCGGCCGAGGCCGCAACGCAGGGCATCCTGGACCACGACCGCTCGCCCAGCCGCAAGGTTGGCGAGCCGGACAACCGCGACAGCCACTATTGGTTCGCCCGATACTGGGCCGAGGCACTGGCCGCGCAGTCGGATGATGCTGAACTGGCCGCGCATTTTGCTCCGATCGCCAAAGAACTGGCGGAGAAGGAAGAGCCGATCCTCTCCGAACTGCTGGCCGCTCAAGGCAAACCTGCAGATCTGGGCGGCTACTACCACGGCGATCGCACCAAAACTGCGGCGGTGATGCGCCCCAGCGCGACACTGAACGCGATCATTGGCTGAATTCAGAAGGCCGGGCGAATGAGCCCGGCCTTTTTGTTTCGTCGGATCAGGCGACAGTTATTTTTTTTCCGAGCTATTGTTTGCTTTTGCTTGATTGGCCGGACCTGAACAGTTCCAGCACGACCTGGGTTGGACAAAGGGAGTTGCGGCACGGTTCTCAGCCGGTATCATCCCAGAAAGTTTGCACCGTCGAACGGTTCGGCCGGACAGTGCAGTTGATTTGTTAAAGGGTGTTTCAGAGCTCCTGTGTTCCCAGAAATTGGAACCAGGGCTGGCGCTGGATTTAGATTGCCGGACACGGTCGGCGGAGAGTGGTCATGAGTACGCTGAAGATCGCGGTACTGTCCGACATACATGGAAACGCCACGGCGTATGCGACCGCGATCCAAAAGGCCGAAGCTTTTGTGCCGGATGTCGTCGTCATGTTGGGCGATCTGCTGACATATGGTGTGCGCCCTCGGCAGGTGTTGGAACTGACCGACCAACTGATGGCTCGCCAAAACTGCGTGTTCATCCGCGGCAACCACGACCAGTTCTATTTCGATCTGGATAAAGGTAACCCGTCCTTCTACGACAACATTGCAGGATTTGTGTTGGAGTCCGTCGAATGGACGCATGGTGAGGTCCGGGGCGACCCACCGTTGGCTGACCGATACCCATGGGCCGACCGCCATAGCATGGGGCCGATCCTGTTCTCACATGCCAACCCTTACGATTATGGGGACTGGTCCTATGTCTCGAAACCGGAACAATGGGCGCCAGCGGCAGCGGCCTTGCGACACATGGGAAAGACGGTCGGGGTCTTTGGGCATTCGCACCGGGCCTTTGCCGTCATGATCGACGAAGCCGGAAGACCGACACCAGCGGATCAACGCAAGTGGATAAGGATTCCGAAAGGGTCTGTGCTACTGCTGAATCCCGGAGCGGTCGGGCAGGGGCGGGGCACGGGCCTGTCTTATCTGACCCTCGAGCTGGATGGCGACCGGGTTAGAATCGACATCCCGTCGATCAGCTTCGATCTGGAACATATCCGCGCGGATATTCAGGCCACTGACCTCAGTCAGGGGACAAAGGAACGGCTTATTTCATTCATGGAGAAATGAATTGATCACGGTTTTGGTTACAGGTGCGGGTGGCGGAGTGGGCCAGGGCATCATCAAGTCGCTCAGGCTGATTTCTGATTTGCCGCTGCGTATTCTTGGAGCCGACATGTCCGCCCTATCTGCCGGCCTTTATGCTTGCGACAAAGCCTTTCTGGTCGAAGGGTGCCGCTCGCCGGGATATCTCGACTCACTGGCGCAGATATTTCAGTCAGAGGCCGTGGACTACTATTTCCCCGGAACGGATATCGAACTGGAGTTGTGTGCCGAAAACCGGGATCGCATTGCGGAACATTTCGGGACAAAGGTCGTGGTCAACAATCCAGAGACGGTGCGTATTGCCGATGACAAAGGCCTTACCTCGGCTTTCTTGGCGAATAACGGGCTGCCCTATCCGCGCACTTGGCCTATGGCCGAGGCTTTGGAAATGGATGATCTGGTCTACCCGGTTATTGCCAAACCGGCGGTCGGGTTTCGGTCCATCGGGGTCGAGCGGGTGAATTCCCGGGAAGAGCTGGCCAACTATCCCGGTGATCCGGCGGCAACCATCGTACAGGAACTGATCGGCGATGACGCGCGCGAGTTTACGTGCACGATCGTCGGGGCGAAGGGGAGCCTGTCGCCGGTTCTGGCACTGCGCCGAGTGCTTCGGTCGGGCGATACATATCGGGCCATTCCCGAGCGGAACCCGGTGATCGAAGACTATGTCACAGCTATCGCGCGCAAGCTGGACGTCGAAGGGGCCTGCAATTTTCAGCTGCGCCTTGGCGACGACGGAGTACCCAAGGTGTTCGAAATCAATGCCCGGTTCTCGGGCACTACACCGTTTTGTGCTCAACTGGGTTTCAATCCGGTCGAATGTTACCTCAAGACCGATCGCGGCCTTCCCTATGAGCCGGAAATCGCTTGGGACAGCATGGTTCTGCGGTACTGGAGCGAGCTGGTCGTTCCGCGTTCAATGACAGACACATTGGATCAGGCCGGCCAGTTGGAACCTCAGATCCCGGCCCAGTTCAGCCTCTATGGCGGGACGCCATGAAAGTTGCCCTGACAGGGGCGACCGGCCTGCTGGGTCGCCATCTTGTGGCCTGGCTAAGCCGACGTGACATTCCTGTTGCGCGGATCGACCGGTCGAACTGGGATCTGCAGGACGCGATCACCCATGTCAGGCTGGATCAACTGGCGCAAGGTGCGGATGTATTCGTGCACTGCGCGGCCCGGATTGACCTTGCCGGGCCTGCGGATGACGGCTCGGCTTGGCAGGTGCTGTTTGACAGCAATGTGCGAGCCACGTTGAATGCGGCGCGTTGGGCGGCAGATCGTGACGTGCACTTCATCTTTGTGTCCAGCGGGTCAGTTTATCGCGATCCTCATGCCCGCGGAATCGACGAAAGCGCGGAAACCGCCCCGGGGCCGCTTGGGGGTGATTACGCTACAACCAAGCGTTTGGCCGAAGCGGGGCTGGCTGAGCTTGCCCAGACTTCTGGAGCGCGAGTGACCGTGCTCAGACCTTCGGCGCTCTATGGTCATGGGCTGCCTGATGACAAGTTTCTTGTGCGGATGCTTAATGATGCGGCCGCGGGGCAAAACATCACAGTAACAGGTCCAAAGAACAGCATTGATTTCGTGCATGCGCATGACCTGAGCCGGGCGATTTTGCAATCGGCCGATGCCAAAGCTTACGGTGTATTCAATATCTCCGGCGGAGGTCCGGTTTCCTTGGCGGATCTGGCGCAGGAGGTCATGTCCGTCGCAGGTGGCCGGGGTGTGATCGAAACCCGACCCGGAGACAGTCCGCCATTCACCCGCTTCGATCTGTCCTCGGACGCAGCCCGGGCAGCATTCGGCTATGCGCCGGTTGTGGACATTGCAACGGGTCTGGAAATGACGTTGAGGGGCCAATTGCTGCCGGGAGCGGCATGACCCGGTCCGGCAGCCGGGCGATGGGAGCCGGAAACATGTTTTTTGAAGGTATCTTGGGTGTTACCCTTGTATTCCGGGTACCAGTCTGCGGGCCAGGTAACCCACCGCCGTTTGGATTGTAGAATATGGTGCCAGTCAACAGTATCAGCCGGCCTAAGCCGATTTTGGAGCAGATCGAATTCGCGTGTCTGATGACTGCGTTGCTGTTCAGCACGTTCACTGCCTTTCGCCATCCGGCGGTTCTGTTCACGGCCAGCGACATGTTTTTGACGGTTGCCGTGATCCTGCGGTGCAACCGCAGCCTGCCGCTGTTTCCGTTGCAATCCGCGTCCTCGGTCTGGTTCATCGGCATGCTGATGATGGTGGCGGGACTGTCGATCGGCTCTATCGCGCACGGCGATCCGGTGTCGGCCTTCGTGGTCATCGTGCAGTATTTTTTTTCGTTCGTGCTTTTGCCTCTGGCGATCCTGGGCCGCCCGTATGAAGAGGCGGTTACTCTTGCAAAGGTCGGCGTGATCTCGATTGCCTTGAACTGTCTTGTCGGGATGATCGCCTATGGCGTGGGCTATTCCGGTGGCGAATCCCGGTATTTCATGCTGGTCAGCGGCAACTACCGCGTGGCGGGGTTGGTGGATAATCCAAACGGGTTGGCTGGACTGATCGTGCTTTGGTTCCCGGTATTGTGGTATCTTGGGCTGACGGGTGCGCTAAGAAAACTGCCATTCTTGGCCCTCTTCGGGCTGCTCGCCATCACTTTGATCTACGCAAGTTCGAATTCCAGCCTTGCCGGTGCGGTCATCTGCGGTGCTCTGTTCCTGCTGCTGGTCGGAAATCAGCGCGTGCTGATGATCTGGGGAACAGCTGTGACGACGATGGCTTGGATCAGTATCCAATGGGCCGAGTTCATCTTTCCGCCGACGTTCCGCAACCGGGTATTGTCACCTCTGCTCGAAGGGGACCTGAGTCATGCGGGTACATTTGAAGACCGCGCCGATCTCATGATCGAGGCCTGGCGGTTTCTGCCGGATTACTTTCTGGTGGGTATGGGCGCGGGACAGTATCGCGAACTGAGCAGTCAAGGCATTCCCGTTCACAACCTGTACCTGTTGCTGGCCAACGAAGGGGGCATTCTGGCCTTACTGGGATTGTGCTTCGTTTTGGGGTCCGCCATCGTCTACGCCGTAATGGCCCGGCATAATGTGCCGAACAGGGTGTACGGGCGCGCGACCGTGGTGACCGTCACGCTGACCTTTGCGGCGCTGTCAATGAACTACACCCATGTTTACCAGCGCGGTATGCTGATCCCGTGGATCGTGGCATTGGGGCTGTTGGCTGCGTCCGATCGGTACCGGCGGCGCTAGCGTTACACGTCACGGGTTGCTTTGTCCCATGCCGTTCCCGTCGCCAGCCAATTCGTGGAGGAACTCCTCAAGATTGGTCCAGCCATCTTCGTCCGAATCTGCAATTGCATCCGTCGGGTCCGTGGGATTAAGGCCCCATTGCGTTTCCCATTCATCAGACATCCCGTCGACATCGCTGTCTGCATAGGGCAGGGCGCTTTCAAGCTCGGGCCAACCGCCGACCTTTTCAGGGTTCTTCTTTAGGATTTTGCCGGAACGGTCACGGACCTCCTGAACAACCCTCTGATCCACCGCGTCGCGAGACGGGCGTGTCGCTCCAGCGTTTTGCAGGACCGTTTCAAACACTGTCGAAACCGGATCGGCCTGGACCAAAGGTGGGGTGACCGGCTCATCAACGACATAGACACGATGTTCGGGGGCAAGGACCAGTTCCTCGGGAAGGTCCAGGCTGTTGCGGTTGTCTTCATCAAGATTGTCCCGAAGGTACAACCGGTAGCCGTTCTTGAAGCCGTCGAACAGGTGCACCAGTAGATTGGAATCGATGCTTTCACCGGACAGCTTCAGGTTGCCAATGATATTGGCGTCCAGCTCGGTCCAGCGATTGTCCAGCGAAACGACATATTGCCAGATCGGTGAGTACATCAAGTTGTTTACGATCTCGGTCGTGGTCCCCGGGGTCTGGGGCGCGATTTGCGGGTTTCTGAACATCCCGTGAGAGAACAGGTTGTGATGGATGCTGAAGTTGCCGCCCTTTGTCAGCAGCATGTTGCGGGCCCGGTTGCTTTTGCCTGGTCCGCCATGCAAGAGGGGCTCGCTGATGATGCTCCACTGAAAGGTCAGCCGTTCGGCGTTTTCTGAGTCAATCGTCTCGTCGCTGCCCCAACTGGCGGAAATGTGGTCGAAGATCACGTCACGCGCGGCTTTGGTGTAGACGCCAATGGCCCCTGAACAGCAGGACTCTACGTCGTGCGGCCCGGGCCGGAACCGAACATGGCGCACGATGACATCATGCGTCCGGATTTCCAGTGATGGGCGCAATTGACGTGGGCCGTTTCGGATCGCAATCCCGCCGCCCGGAGCGGTTTCTCCGGCGATGGTCAGAAAAGGACTGTTTGCGATCAGAGACGCCTTTTCCAGTGTAATCGTTCCGCTGACCCGAAAGATGCAGGTTCGAGGTCCTTTGGCATCAATGCATGCGCGTAGGGAGCCGGGCCCGAATTCTTCGGTTGTCGTGACATAAATCACGCGCCCGCCGCGCCCACCTTTGGCCGCGGCGCCATGCCCTTCGGCGCTGGGAAATGCTCTTTGGGAGCCATCTGGAAATTGCGCCGAAAGTGACCGGTTCGCGTTCTCGGCCAGCAGCGTACCGGGGCTGCAGCCCATCGCCAGAACAGCCGCAAATAGCGAACCATGTAATACGGCGAGCAGTCTTGGCCTTTTTGCAACGGGCATTCTAAAAACCTTGGCTGTTGTCAAAATTCTTCTGCCTTTGGTCTAGGGCGCGGTGTCCCGGGTTTGGGCTTTGGTCGCGCAGACCATCATTGAATCCCGCAGGTGCACTGGGATCACCAGGTCAGACAGCCGTTCCGGAACCTTGAAGCGCGCCCATCTGGGTAAATAACGATGCACTCTTTCAACCAGATATCCTAACGGAAAATACCAAGTTGGCCGATGAAATTCGGTTTGTTGCAAGCCAGCTTTGGCCAAGGCAAAGCGCAGTGTTTCAGGGTCGAAATAGCCGATATGCGCAACACGATAATGCCACCATTGGTCTCCCATGATACGCGCCAACAGGGACAAGCGGTCGGGCGTAACGACGACCAGTACTCCATCATCGTCCAGCAACTGCGCAGCCTGAGTGATCAGGTCCAGCGGATCCGGAACATGTTCGACCACGTCTACCAGAGTGACTAAATCGTAGGGGCCGGTCAGATCGGGATGTGGAAGAACGCCTTGGACCACTGGCAGGCCATGGTGTTTTGCGCGTGCGCAAAACCGTCGCGACGGCTCAACCCCGATCGCGTCGTAACCACAGGCGATGGCCTCCTCGACCAGAATACCGGTTCCGGCCCCCACATCCAGCAGCCGGTTCGCGCCGGCAGTGGGTCTTGGCAATCTGTTCAGCAGCACCCGCTTCTGTCGCGCTCTTTGGGGGCGCGTCATCTCATAGGCCGGGTCTTCGAGATCTTCGTAGAATTTAAGGACATCGACCATATCCGTGCATTGGCAAAAACCGCAGCGGACGCATTGGTCAATCGCGGCGGTTGTACCGTAGTCGGCATTCGAGATTTCAAAGTTCCGCGACGTCGGATCCCCGCGCAGGGTGCTTTCCTTTATCCTCCTGAGGCCGCCGGTGCCGCACAACCAGCATCGCCGGGCCGGTGCGGAAACAACATCATCTGAAGGCTGGTTCACCATGCGCGCATCACCTCCAGTCTGGCAGCAAGCCGGTCCGTTGCCCGGCACCTATGACCCGACTGGCCGGATTTCAAGCAACTGTTCAAAGAACGGAAGCTTGATCTCGAGCAGAACGAACATGACCACCACCAGCAGAATAACCTGAAAAACAAGGCCGCGTTGTTTGTACAGATTTTCGGGGGCCTGTGCGATCGAGTCCCGCGCCAGCCCGACGGCAAGATAGCGCCCGAACAACATCGCCACGAAGGGCAGAGACAGAAGAAGCTCGATTTTGTACTTGGTCAGGAAAACGCCCAGGAAAGCGGTGGACAAGATTGCGTAGACCAGCGCCGAAACCAGTAGCTTCGACTCGTCGTAGTCTTTGAAAGATGCGCGGTACCGCGCGGCAAGCGCCGGGTCGTCAATGGTACGATATTCGGCAAAGCGCTTGATCGCCATCAGATACGCGCCCCCGAACCAGTACGAGATCAACACGCTGGATGGTGCCACGATCGGCGGAACCATAATGAACCAGCCCGCAAAGAACCGGATGGGGTTGTTGATGGCCTCGCTCAGAACGTCCAAATAGGCGCGGTCCTTGGACCGGATTGGTTTGACGTTGTAGATGATCCCCATGATCAGCAGGGACAGCGCCGTCAGGAAGAACGGCGTATTGATCAGCAGCGCGAGTCCCAGACCGATGATCGCCAGACCCAGCCATTGCAACCAGACGATCCGGCCGTCGATTTCGGTCACGACCGAGGCACGCTCTTTCTTCTTCGGGTGGTGTCGGTCGAACTCACGGTCCAGCCACTCGTTGATGGTATAGTTGGCCGATGCGATCAGACAGATCGAAAAGATTCCGACGGCGAGGTCGATTACCGACCGACCGGTGAACTCGGCACCCATGATGACCGCAAGAACGGCACCCGGCAGAATGAAGATGTTCTTGAACCAATGGTCGATGCGCGCAATGGACAGATAGTCTTTGAATCCGGCTTTTACCATTGCAACCACTTTCACCGACACAACAACATTTGCCGGACCCGAAAAGGCGGGAAACAGAACAATACGGGCGGCATGTCAGATTTCCAGACTGCGCCTTGCGTGCTTCTTCCGGCGATCAAAAAGCTTCAAAACCACAAGGAAACTAGCACATATGACCACTGCGACGATAGGCCAAAGTGCTGCAAGATACCTTACCGACGCAATGGATAGTGTTGCAGACAGAAACAATAACGCATGCAGGCTCAGCACCCCCAACCCAGCTAGGGTCAGCATCTGACGTCCGGGCCAGTTTCGGCGCAGCCAAAGGATTGAGGCCGCCAGGATCAAGATCGAAGCCAGCCAACCTATCGCAAGCGCGGAATGGATAAGACGTGCATGCGGCGGATCAAATACATCGCGGGTGATGTAGCCGAGCGCATTGTCCATCGGGAACGGCCCATTCTGCGCGATGTAGGCGGTGATGTCGTTCGCGGTTACGGCATGGTAGAAGGGCTGCCAGAGGGCGGCATAGTGTTGTAGCGGCAACCGCAGAAACCCCGTTGGGTTCGCCAGAATTCGTCTTGAACCGATTTCGGCCATGAGTTCAGTCTTTGGAATGCCAATTCGGTCGGCAATGGACTGCAACCGGTCCTTCTCGTACAGAAATATCAAGCTGGCTTCGTAGCTGTGCATCAGAAAGAAGGAGACCGGTCCAAATGGCGCCCGGGAAATCGCCTCGCGTGCGTCTGCCGGACCCTCTTCTTCAAGAATAATCCAGACTTCGGTTCGTGGGTCATCGGGGGCATAGGGGCTTGGGCCTGCAGCGAACATGGCGCTTTTTGCGAATAAGACGTTCCCCAGCACGCTTTCGCGAGGTTCATCGTGGCGAAGATCGTAAGCGGCGCGGTCTGCAAGCAGCACGAAGGTGACGCCCAGAACTGCCAGAGCCAGCCCAGCCCACGGGCGCCTGCCATTGATATAGCTCGCGCAAAGAACCACCACGATAAGGATGGGCAAAAGAGCAAAACCAACTGGACGGATCGCGATCATGGCGCCGACTGTCATGCCCAGGGCTGCAAAGTGCCAGGGCTTGGGGCCGTGGATCGCTTGCACCAGACAGGCAAGATAGACGCATGTCGCGCTCTGGAACAGAGACTCGGACAGGATGCTGTAGTTGAAGTAGATCGTCATCGGGTTGATGATCAGAATTCCAAGCAGGACCAGACCGGCACCGGAGTGGCCAGTGGCCCGGGCCAGCGTGACCGACAACAGACATGCAGCAGCCGAGAATACCCAGATCTGGCCTACAACAGCGGCGCGCAGCGGGTCCGCGAACCCGTCGAAAAGGTCCAGAAAAAAAGGATATGCAAAGCCGCGATATGCTGCGGCTTGAACGTAGTCCGCCGAGTCACTGGAGAAGTTCACGTCAACCAAGGGAAAAGCCGTCTGAATCACCGCCTGGACCAGTGCCAGCGCGATGATTATGAGCCCCCCGTTTTCATCTGCCCTTGAAGAAGCTTTCCCCAAAACCCACTCCAAGCAAAGTCAGGTATTCCGACCGCGCCGCACGTCGGTCAGTACCCGCGCGCAGCATCCGGTGCCTGCATGGTAGCACAGACTCGGCCACCAGACATCCCCGGTGGCCGGAACGGCGCGGTCGCCGGATTTTCTAGTAGTCGTCGTAAGTACCGTAATACCCTTCGTACGTGGTCCAGCGGTACTTTTTGGGGTCGACGTCATTCAGAATCGTACCCAGTACATTGAAGCCGGATGACTGAAGCCGTTTTGCCGCGGCTTGCAACGCATGCTGTGGCGTTTTTCCCCAGCGCGCGACCAGCAGAACGGCGTCGGCGAGGATGTCGTTGCGGTACACTTCATCCATCACCAGTGCCGGGGGTGTGTCCACGATAATGATATCGTATTGATCCAGCAGCGTTTCTTTGAGTTGCTTGAGCTTGTTTGACGCGGCATCAGACAGCTCGTGCGTAGGCGAGGCTGCGGTGATCAGATCCAGTGACCCTTTGGTTTCGGTGGTCAGAGCATGTTGCAGGGTTACACTGTCAGAATAGATTTCCGAAAGTTGCACCTCATCCATGTCCGGAATGAACGTCTTCGTCGCGCCGCGACGGTGCGTGTCCAGATCAATCAGCAGAGCGTTCAGTCCGTCAACCGCCGCCGAGGTCGCCAGAACGCTGCTGACGAAGGATTTGCCCTCGTTCGGCAGGCCAGAGGTGATCAGGATCACCTTGGAATGCCGGAACTTGATACAATTGGTCAAGATGCCCCGGGCGGCTTCGGCCAGGGGCGATTTCTGGCTCTGCAACAGGTTTTCGATCGCCTTGTTCTCACCGGCGAACATTTTGCTGCGTCGCTGACGGGCGATATATCCCAGGTTGCTGAGGCCGGTCATTCGGAAGATCTGGTTTTCGCTGCGCACCGTTCTGTCCAGGCCCTCGCGCACCAGCGCGATGATGAAGCCAACGATCATTGCGAACAGGCCGGCCAGCACCGTGATCAATGACCTGCTGGGGGCATAGGGTTCAACCGGGATGCGTGCTTTGGAAACCTGAATCGTGCCGTCCTCAAGCTGGCCGATGCGGGTTTCCAGCAAGGTCAGGTTGTCGATCGTGGTTTGATAGCGGGTTCGCAGTAGTTCGACCTCGCGTTCCCGGCGCAGCAACGACAGCTCCAGACGGGTGCGGGCCTCCAGCTCCTGCTCGGATGTGACCAGCTGTTCCTGGAGGGCCAGAATTTCGTCTTCCGGCAGGTTGCGTTCGATGCCGATGCGCAGCTGGGCCTTGCGCCGCTCCACCTCGGCCCGCAGCCGGGTCACGACCTGTTCGTCATCCAGATTGTCCTCACGGATGAACTCGGCCAAATTCGATTCCGCCTGGGTCAATTCTTCGCCGAGGATACCGACCCGGCGTTTGAGATTGTCGATCGATGTCATCAAGCGATTGACCCGTGCGTCGCGCTCGTTCGCGATATAGACGGCAATGACGGTATTGGGCAGGGCTGCAGCCAGCACCGGCGATGTGGATCGGCCTTCGATGCTGATGGCGAGGCTTTCTCCCGCGCGGGAGACGGAATAAGAGGCCAGAACCTTGTCGGTGACCGCAGCGCGGTGAATCTCTTCATCCGCCTCGCTGTCCGCGCCGGGCGCACGGCGCACAAAGCTGGGGTCGTCGAACAGACCCAGGCGGTCTGCCACCTGCTCGGCAAAGTCGCGAGACCGCAGTCGGGCCAACTCGGTTTCCACGCTCGACCGGTTCAGTTCATAGGTTTCCAGCTGTCCGGTCGACTCACTGAATCGTGTTTCCGTGAGAGCCAAAACCATCTGTGCGTCCGACCGATACTGGTCGGGGATGGTCGACATGTAGAAGGCTGTTGCCGAGACCGCACCGACGACCAACAGAAAGATGACCAGAAGGTTCCGGCGCAGTAGCAACCAGATATTGATGAAATCGTTGGTTTCATGCTGGTTGGCAATTACGTCGTCACCGGATTGCACGAGTGTTCTCCATTTTTTTCGGACCGTGAATACGGCTTAAAATCGGCGTCAGAATCGAACTGTTATTTATCATATTGTTTTACCTGTACTTTGATCGGCTCGATAGATTTATCTAGCCATATCAGGCCAAAAGGCCGTCCCTGTGCGTTTGGCGGGCAAAAAAAGCGATGCAAATCCGAGAGCAGAGAGTTTTTGGCCATTCTGGCGTCGGGCGAAGAGCTGCCTTTTCGAGGTCTTGAAATCGTGAACAAATCGCTTGGTTGTCGGCGTTGTTTCCGAATACGACACAGTGGGTTTGGTCCGGCATACCTACCTTCGGGCGTCCTGCGCCCGGGCTTCCGGTGGTTCAGCAGCAGGCTCGCGAAAGGTGATTTTCCAGTTCAGGGTAAAATTCAGAAGGAATATGCACCCGGTCACGAACGCCTGAATGATCAAGTAGTGGAAAGGCAACAACGCAAAGAGAAGAGAGAACAGCGCCACGTTTATCGCCGACGTCGTCGCCGTGACCAAAATGAACCTCTGCAGGGCACTGCGATGTGGAACGCTGGACCGAAACACCCATAGTCTTTGGATGCAGTAATTGAATGTGGCCCCCATCAGGAACCCGATTGCCGAAGCGATCGTTTCGTAGATGCCCAAGACCTCGACCGAGAACGCCATCGCCGAGAAATGGATGACGACGGCCGTGCACCCGGTCACGAAATAGCGACCGACCAGAACCGAGACGTGTTTGAGGTCTTCAAACTTCATCAATCAATCCTTCAGGGCGTGAATGCAGAGCCACCCGATTGAATATCATCGATCCTATCATTGTTCGGCCCCGAGTGTTGGAACAAGCTTCATGACATACGATCCTTCATTCGGTCGGTTTGAAACTGGCGGGAGATCCATAGATCCGCCCGTCGGCCTCCTCATAGAGTAGGGTCAGATCAGCTTCGCGGATCAGCTGTTCCTCATCGACCAGATAGAACCGCCAGTCGATCTCGTTCAGGATGGCGACAACCGCGTTTTGGTCGGCCACGCGTTTGCGGACCTCCTGAATTTCTTTTTCTGGCGACGTACCAGGGTCCGGCCTGCCGGTTCTGCGCTCGAACAACTCAGGGGACTTGAGCGCATCCACACCCTTGACCAGCCGAATGACATCATAGCCGTTTGAGTAAACCACGACACCGTCCCGCAGATTGTCCAGATGCGCCAAAGTCGGAGAGTTCTTCCAGACCGGTGAGGCATAGAAATTCCCCTCCGTCATGTGGGTGCGGGTCATCGCTGCCGTACGTACGGCATAGGTTCCGGTCAACGCCAGCGCAAGTATGAGAGCTGCGGGACGCAGCCGGTACATCATATCCGTTCCGGGCTGACCGCCAACGAGAGCAAACCCCAGAACCAGAGTCGAAATGAACACCGGCAACAGGTACCTGGCATGGATGGTCAGATTGGCCTCGATAAACAGGGCCAGAACAAGGAAAGGAACGTAGACCAGCAAAAAGAATGAGATCGTACGCGCAACTGGCAGACCGGGAAGGTCATCAGGGTTGGTCTGAACCTTCAAAGCTGTGCCGATCAGAGCAATGACGAATCCCAAAACCACAACCAAAGCGGTCAACGTGATAATCGGCGGCAGAGAGCTTGGCAGCACGTAGGCTGATAGCGTGGTCAGTGCCGCGCGGAAGGTCTCGGTGTCGGGATCCCCAAGGAACGCTGCTTGACGCCCGATGCCGGTCCCACCGGAGGTTTGATTGTACAAGTACCACCCGATGATGATTGCGGATGCGATCAGGCCAAACACAATCGCCGAAACCAGTCGACGGCGCAGATCACCGTGCCCATAAACAAGGATTGTCAGCGAGCAGGCCGCGATCAGTGGGACCAATGCGAACCGGGTCAGCACGCACAGGGCGGCCAGACAGCTTGCCAACACAAAGGCGGACACGTTGTCGCCGCGCAGGTAACGGGACATGAAGAAATAGGTGCCCAGCAAGCAGTTTGTCGTGAGCGGTTCCGACAGGATCGTGACATGCGCGTACATGAACTGGGGACTCAGGACCATGATAAGTGCTGCCAGAAAGATCATCCGTGGCCGAACCTTGCAGTCGTTCAGGATCAAGAACATCAAAGCGATGTTTAGGATCAGGCTGAGGATATTCAGTACGGTGGCCGCAAGCACGGGCTGGACACCCATTCCGGCCAGCAGATCAATCAGCGCGGTATAGGTTGGCGCCTGTTGAAACCGATCGGGGGACAGCCCCAGATAGGCCATAGAATCCGGACGCATTCCGATTCCGTGCCATGTGCCGGCGGCAAATAGCCCGGTTGCAAAAGCACCGAGGAAAAAGAAAAAGACCTTCAGTTCGGTGGACTGCCGCATGAATTCAACCCAAAAAACACTTTTACAACCAACAGCGTGAAACATTGCCGAATGGCGCAATTAGCAGTTTGCGAATTCGGCGTATCCATAATTTTTCACCGGCGGAGACGATGACCCAGAACGCTAGGTAGGGTCACTTTTGTTGTCAAGTTTCCGCACAGCCGCCGCTCGGACCGGCCTAGTTTCGACCTCCGTGCGGACAGCATTGCGCCGGATCGAATGAAGCCGGATCCGCAAGAGGCGGTACATTTACATACAGGCTGAGCGCCACAATTCCACTCAACAGCAAGACAAGACCCGGCTTTTCCCTCAGCAGAACGACCGAACCCAAGATAATGGCCGTGGTCCAGTGAGAGCTGTAAAGCAACACTTCGAGTGGGTTGAAAAACAGGTAGAACACAAAGAACGTGCCCACCAACGTCCACACGGCCAGCACAAGCGGGGCGCGGCCAGGTGTTCTGGTGCCGGAAACAATTGCCCATCCGACCAGGATTGTCGCCAGAATTGTCAGGGCCAAGCGGCTTGGATCGCGGAGAATCTCCCATAGCCGATCCAGCAAAAAGCGGCACTGAACGGTTTCGGCCGGCGCGACCCAGGAAAACAGGAAGAAGCCGGCGGCATAGTCTTTGATGATTTCCGGGTTGGTGAAGTTCGCAGCGTCCGCGTACCGGCCAACCATCTCGGTCGGTTCCATGAAAGGATCACCGTCCAGAACGATGCCAAGAAAAACGACCGGAGCCATCATGAAGATTACGGCAATCACCGACGGAACCACCAGTCCGAAAGTTAGTTTCCGCCCGACACCTCCGTTGAGAGACGCCCATGCAAATCCAGCATAAACCAGTGAGAATGCAGCCGCCGGCAAATGGGACCATCCGGCCAGCACACCGCAAGCCAGGCCAGCGATCACGCTGGTAAGGGCCGGGTACTTGGCGCAGTGTCTGGCCATCTCGGCCATGATCAACAATGACATGGCGATCGCCCAGAGTGAGACGCTGTAGGTCTCGACAACGCTGAGCGTGGTGACGGTTCCGAAGGTCAGGAGAACAGCAAGCGTCGCCAGAATGGTAACGGAGAGCGACAGGTGTTGGCGCAGTAGGAATAGTGCAATCGTGACAGACGAAATGGCGGCCCAGAATGCGAGACTGATCGAAATCGCGATAGGCTGCCGGATGCCCAGCCAGGTCAACGGCTCGGCGATGGCGGCGTTCAGCATCACGACCAGCGGGTGGCGCGCAAGGTGGAAAGCCAGGTAGTGCCCCTGAAACAAGCCATGCGAGTAACGGCCAGGGTCCGAGGCAAGGATGCAGTCGTCGTTGTAGAACGGTTTGCCCGGCGGTGCGGGCATGTCCAGAAACTGCCGCGCGAATTCCAGCCGGAAATAGAAAAAAGCAAAGACCACGCCAAACAGAAGCAGTAGCGCGAGGCCCGCCTGCCGTCTCATTGCAGGGGGGTGTGGAGACCGAAATTCGGACCGGATATCGCGCCAAAGGCCCGAGCAGGATGCAATCAGTTCAGTCATGAACAGACTTAGGCACGTCGGTGCAGCGCGTGACAAACAATAGGGGCGTGCACCTCTGTTTCGCATGACAATCGGCTGAATTGCGTCCTTTTGTGCGAATTTGGTGAACAGAAGTCCGCGCTTCGAGGATCAGACCAGCCATTTTTTCTGCCAGAAATGATACATCAGAACCGTCCACAGATGGGGCCCCCAATTGCGACGCCCGCTGAGATGCTCGCGCCATCGTCGCGCCAAGGTGGCTGTGTCGAATACGTCCTCGACCCCTTGTCCTGTTGAAAAAACCTCGTTTGCCACAGGCTTCAGCGGGCCACGCAGCCAGTCGTTGACGGGAATTCCGAACCCTTGTTTTGGGCGATCATACAAGGCCTTTGGTACGCGCTTGTCCACGAGGCGCCTTAGGGCCACCTTGCCCTGTTTGCCGTCGAAACGCAGGGATCGGGGCGCCTGCCAAGCGGCGGCGACGACGCGGTCATCCAACAAGGGCGCACGCGCCTCAAGACCGACGGCCATCGATGCTCGGTCGACTTTCACAAGAATGCCTTCGGGCAAATACAGGCAGGAATCCAGCAGCAGCATCGTGTCGATTTCATCAAGGCCGTTGGGCAATCCGAGTGTTTGATAAACCCCGCCGTCATTCACGTCCTTCAGCGCTGCGGACGGGTCCCAAAGACTGAACAGGGTATTGTATCGGCTTCTGAAATCAGGCTGCGCGATGACCGAGGCGACTTTGGAGATCCTGTCGGCTGTGATCTGGTCGCGCATGGTGTCTGAAACGAATTTACGCAGGATCGGCGCAACGGCTGCAAGCAGGGCATCAGGGGATGCTGCCAAGACTGACGCAGCCGGCCTTGGAAGTTTTCGGCCCAGGCGTTCCATCGCCATCATTCGGGCGTAGCGTTCGTACCCGCCAAAGGATTCGTCGCCGCCATCACCCGACAGGACGACGGTCAGCTGATCGCGGGCCAGTTTGGACACCAGCAGGGTTGGAACACCGGACGGGTCGGCAAAAGGTTCGTCATAGACGTGTGGTAGGTCATCGAGCAATTCGAACGCCATGGAGGGTGTCGCAGTGACCTCGTGATGGTCCGTGCCCAGATGTGCAGCGATTGCGGCGGCATGGTCTGCTTCGTTCAGCCCTTCTTCCTGGAAACGGACTGTAAAGCTGGTGACCTTGCCGTTGGTTT
The DNA here is from genome assembly GCF_056538625.1 of Ruegeria sp. BF8. Taxonomy (NCBI): domain Bacteria; kingdom Pseudomonadati; phylum Pseudomonadota; class Alphaproteobacteria; order Rhodobacterales; family Roseobacteraceae; genus Ruegeria; species Ruegeria sp. BF8. The sequence goes on from NZ_JBQFTL010000005.1 coordinate 324,519, forward strand.
GTTCCTGCATCATGGCAGTGATCAGGGTCGAGTCTATCCCGCCGGACAGGAAGGACCCCACCGAGACGTCCGCGACCATGCGCTCCTGCACGGCGCGTTGCAATTCCTCTTCAATACGAGCCAGCGCCCGGTCTTCGTCTTGGATTGGTGCGGCAAGTCCCTGTTTCGCGCAGTCGCGAAGGTCCCAGAACGTCCGGATGGCATCTACCAGGTCCTGAGCCGTCCCGGGCGGTTGGTCCAAGCGGACTTCGACCATTGATCCGGCGGGCAACTTCATAACTTCGCGATAGATCGAGAGTGGTGCCGGCACATATCCGTAGCGGGCGTACTGCGCCTGAGCACGGCGGTCGGCTTCTGGCGAGCCAAATGCGGGGTTCGCGCGCAGCGCCTTGAGTTCGGAACCAAACAAAAGCTGGCCGGACTTGAGGCCTAGATACAGGGGTTTTTTGCCCAACCGGTCGCGTGCAAAAACCACCCGGTTCAGCTTGCGATCCAAGACCGCGAAGGCGAACATGCCGTGCGCCTGTTCCAATGTCTTGCGGATGCCCCAGAGGTCCATAGCCGCCAGTAGCACCTCGGTATCTGATGTGCCGCGAAACGTGACGCCCTTGTCCAGCAACGTTTGCCGCAGGGCCAGAAAGCCGTAGATTTCCCCATTGTAGACGATGGTGAACCGGCCGCTGGGCGAGGTCATTGGCTGCGCCCCGGTCTCCGACAGGTCGACGATCGAAAGGCGGCGATGGCCCAGAGCTACACCGGCGTCTGGATCGACAAACAATCCGTCGGCATCGGGACCCCGGTGCTGAATAGCGTCGCACATGGCCTGCAGCGTGGTGCGGCCCGAGTCGGCGCCCATGGGCTGAAAAGTCAGAAATCCGGCGATACCGCACATGGGTCAGGTCCTTTATTCGACTTGAGGCGCTGTGGGTGGCGCCGGGTTGGCAGCTTGGTTCAGGGCCTGATCATAGGCGCGGGCAATCGCGTCGAGGGAGTAGTGTGTGGCGATGCGGTCGCGGGCAGCATTGCTATGGGCCTTGTAGGTTTCGGGCGGCCAGTTGGCAGCTTGGACCAGTGCCTCTGCCAATGCCTGCGGATCACGTGGCGGCACGACATAGCCGCACGAGTCCACCACTCTGGCGCTGTCGCCGACATGAGTCGTCACGACCGGGCGGCCGTGGCTCATGGCTTCGGCGATCACATTCGGAAAGCCTTCGGTGCGCGAGGCCAAAACCAGCAGGTCAATGCTCGCGTAGAACTCGGACATATCGTGCAGGTCGCCGCACAACGTCACGCTGACTTCGGGCAGATCGTTGTCGGCCAGCATCGCGCGGATCTCAGGGTTCTCCAGCGTTACGCCGTCTCCGGCCAGACGGGCATGCAGGTCCGGGACGGACTGGCGCGCAATCGAGAAGGCGCGGAAGAAAGTTTCGAAGTCTTTCTGCGGGTGAAACCTTGCCGCCACTCCAAGCACGCGGGCAGGTCCCGGCCGCGCCGTTGGATCGGGCGGAAGGATAAACCCGTTTGGAATCACCGTGGAATGGTCCCCGGCAAAGCCGTATTTCTCGTGCTGAGTTTGAGCGCGGGTCGAGTTGTAGAGGATCCCCTGACAGAACCGGGAAAGCACCTTCGACAGAGCCACCGCAGCGCGAGTGCTGCGGGTGAAGGCAGCCGGGTCGTCCAGCGCTTGCCGCACGGTCCAAACGACGGGAACGCGCCGCCCGGCAAGTTTGCCGGCAATCAGGCCCAGGACCATCGCATGGTACATCCAGCACAGAACCACATCCGGCTGATGGGTCCGGATCAAACGTCGGATCTGCCAAACCGCGCGAAACAGGGCCAACGGCGATCTGGCACGCAGCGAAACGTATTCGACCTTGTCATTCGCCGCCATTGTGCGGCAGCGGTCCGAAACCTCGGTCAGGGCGACGACGCAGGCCCGTTCGCCGGAATGGGCCAAAAGTCGGGCCAACATGGCTTGTGCGCCACCTTGGCCTGAGAAATCAGTGGTGACATGCAAGATCATCGGGTCACCCTCCGCAGCTCACCGGTGGGTGTTCGACTCAAGCTGTATGTTGATCGGCCACACATCACCGGTTCGCGCTCAGCCCTGCGCCATGTGGCGGGCCGTCGCCTTTTGGCCCGCATCAACGATGACCTGCGCCAGACGAGCGACGTTCTCGGCGGACCAGGCCGGGTCGACCAAGAAGGCAAGGCTGGTATCGCCTAGCTCGCGCGCCACGGGCAATGGCTCCTTGGGTCCCAGGCCTCGGCTGGTGAAGGTTTTCTCGAGGTAAATCTCAGAGCAGCTGCCGGAAAAGGCGGGAAAGCCGGCCTCGGCGATCTCGGCGATGATGCGGTCCCGGCTCCAGCCGGGCGCAAGTGTTTCCGGCCGCACAAATGCGTAGAAGCGGTAAAATGCGTGGGTAACGCCGTCGGGTGGCATTGGCACGCGAAAGGCCGGGCAGGTCGCAAGGGCCTTGTGCAGGATATCCGCATTTGCCGTCCGGTGCGCGCGCCATGCGTCCAGGCGTTTCAGCTGTATTCGACCAAGTGCCGCCGAAGGGCCGTTCATCCGCAGATTGGTGCCGGGTCCCGAGTCGTGCAGCCAGCGAAAGCCGGGTGGGTGTTCCGTGTTGAACACGGTGTCATAACCTTTGCCGTGATCCTTGTAGCTCCAGATGCGGCTCCAGAGATCAGAATTGTCGGTCAGCAGCAGACCGCCTTCGCCGCCTGTGGTCATGATCTTGTCCTGGCAGAAGGAAAACGAGCCCAAGGTCCCGATGGTTCCCACATGGCGGTCGCCAATCATCGCACCGTGGGCCTGGGCGCAGTCTTCGATGACCCAAAGGTCGTGAGCGCGGGCCAGATCCATGATGCCGTCCATGTCACAGGGCCAACCGCCCAGATGCACCGGTATGATCCCCCGTGTGCGCGGCGTGATCGCCGGGGCGATGGTTTCGGGCGTGATATTCTGGGTGTCGGGATCGACATCGACAAAGACCGGAACTCCGCCCGCCAGCATCACCGAGCTGGCCGAGGCGATGAAGCTGCGCGGCGTTACAATGACCTCATCACCTGGTTGCAGGCCTAGCCCGAGCATCGCGGCGTCCAGCGTTACTGTCCCGTTGGCCATGGCGATCGCGTGTTTGGCTCCGGTATATGCGCAGTATTCGGCCTCGAATGCGCGAACATCTGGGCCGGTCCAGGCGTTGACTTTGCCAGAGGCCAGAACTTGCGCTACGGCGTCGATCTGTTCCTGATCATAGATGGGCCACATCTGCATTTCGCACCTCCTGTCAAATCACCGATCGGACCAGAACAAAGCCTTCAGCCGCCGACCGGTGCACCGTCGCGCCGCGCAGGGTGGCCAGTGCGCGCAAGCTGTCGACCGATCGTTCGTGCGGCGCCTGTTTGACCTGGCTTTCGAACTTGCCGAACGCCTCCAGCTTCCGCTCGATCGTGTCCGAGATGTCGACAAACACGTTTGGCACGAAGGCCGGGGTCAGATAGGGGGCGTTCCAATTTGTTTCGGAAAGGGTTTCGTAGGCCAGAATATTGGCCGGATAGTCATCTTGATGCGGGCGGCTTGCCACCAGCGTGGACAGAAAACTCAGCTGGTGATCCATATGGATGTCGCCTGGATGCGGAGCCAGGATCAGGCTGGGGGCGATGTCGCGGACCAGCTTTCCCAGCGCGCCGTTCAGGTCCGAATGGGCATGTTCTGACAACTCCGCCGCATTGAAGTCCATCCAATGTGTTTCGGTGACGCCCAGCAGATCATGCGCATTGCGTGCCTCGCGCCGTGTGGTTGCGACCTGTTCATCGGTAAACTTCGGGGGCTTGCCACGAGTGACGACAACCACATGCACTTCGCGCCCAGCATCGGCCATGCGGGCCATCGTGCCGCCGGCGCCCAGAACCTCATCATCGGGATGCGGAGCGACGATCAGCGCGGGGCCGGCGTGGCCAGTGGTCAGGTCGGAAGCGATCATGGATGTGTCCTCAGTTTCGCGTGAAGGGCAGGGGGGGTATCGGCCCCTGACCATTCAGTTATGTCCAGACAGCGCCCGTCGCCGCAGGCCACCGTAAAGCCGCCGTTGCCGATGGCCTGGATCTGGCCGGGCAGGCCGATGAAGTAGCCCTCCGGCTCGGTATATCTGACCCCTGTCAGAACCAGTTTCACGCCATCGGGGCCATAGGTGTAGGCGCCGGGGTAGGGCGGACCCGAAGCTCGGATCAGGCGGTGAATGTCCGCGGCAGGATTGGTCCAGTCAATCAGGCCGTCCTCGGGGCGGCGGCGGGCGCACAGGCTGATTCCGTCGGTGCGTTGTGGTTCGGCCGGGATGTCGCCATTGGAGATCTGGTTCAACAGAGGCGGCAGCAGTCCTGAGACGGCACGCAAAGCCCGATTGTACAACTCGCGTGCAGTGACGGTTTCGGGATCGACCGCATAGATGGCCTGAGCGGCAATAGGGCCGTCATCGGCACCTTCGCCCAACCAGAAAAGCGAGGACCCGACGTTTCGTTCCTGCACCAGGATCGTCCAGGGGATGACACCGCGCCCCCGCAAGCGCGGCAGGGCCGATGGGTGAAATCCGATGCAGCCAATCCGCGCCAACGCCCGGAACTCGGGGCCGCAGATCTGTGACCAACCGAGCACAAGGATCAGGTCGGGTTTGACCTTGGCAATCTGTTCGAGAGTCGCGGGGTCGTTGGTTTTCTCGATATGCAGAACCGGGACACCATACTTTTCGGCCGCCGGTGACAGGTCGACGAAATCCGAATGCCGTGCAGACAGGCGCGGCGACAAGGTTACCAGAAGGGCCGGCACATGCCCGGCACCGCACATCGACATCAGGGCTGCAAGCGTAGTCTCGACGGCGCCGACAAGTACGATATTCACGCGTTCATCTCCTGCATGTCCTGGGCCAGCGGGCCATTCGAGTCCATCCATTTCCGGGCCGCCTCGATCCGGTCGTCGCGGCGGGGTTCGTTGTGCAGGGCCGCACCGACTGTTTCGCCCAGAATCTGCAGGTCCAGCGCCAGTGACCGATGCGCCACATACCATAGATCAAGGCTCAGTTTTTCACTGTTGCTGAGGTTGGTGTTGCCGCTGACCTGCGCCCACCCGGTCAACCCCGGCCGAACGGAACATCGGTATTGTCCGGCGGGTCCGAAGTCTTCGATCGTTTCAGGCAGCAAGGGGCGAGGCCCAACCAGGGCCATTTTGTTTTGCAGGATCAGAAGGAGTTGCGGGATCTCGTCGAGGCGCAGGCGTCGGATCATTGCCGTGGCGCGCGTCTGGCGATCCGCATCGGGGTGCAAAGATCCATCCACCGCGCGCGTCTCTTTCATGCTGCGCAGTTTGTAGAGTCGGAAATTGCGACCCTGTCGTCCGGCTCGGATCTGCGAAAACATCAATGGACGGCCGATGGACAAAAGCACCACGACACACGCAATGACAAAGAAGGGAAGCGCGAGCAGGCCCAGCAGCAGGCAGATCAGGATTTCAAGCAACCGGTTCACAAATCAAATCCAACTCGCAACACGCGGGGTCCCGCGACACACAAAAAATCAACCAATACAAAGGGACGCGACACGCCACCCGAGCAACCGCGACTGAAATACCGACAACCCGGGTCGACAAGCGGCGATGCAGCAAGATTGGTCGAAACGGATTCTGTTTGCAAGCCGTCGATGCCGCCGCGGGATGCAGGGGCTGAGAATGCAGGGTTGACCAGAAGAAGACGCTGATTTGCCCTCCGTGTTGCGTCAACGATTCGAGCCAATGCCTTGAACTGTTGCCAGTCAGGAAAAGCAGGAGCCAGAGCCGCGGTGTGATTGCCGCGAAACTAGGCGGGGTGTTCTGATCGGGTGTTTCGCGCAAAACACCCAGCCTTCGGGCTGCATTCACAGGGGGTTGCGAACGCGGCCGACGCGGTGGCCAAGGCGCTGACAGGTCAGTGTCGACAGGAAAGCCAGCGCCAAAGGCGACGCGCCATTGGCTTTGCTTGTCAGCCTGAGGCCAAGCGCCTATGATTTGCCGAGTGGGATCGTTTCTGTCCCGCCGATGACCGAAATTGCTTTTGACGACCGACTTGCGCTGTGGGTGCGGTTTGTGTTTTCGAGATTTGAGTATCGTGCCCGGCACCCACGCCCGGCTTGTTGGTGTTTAAGAGTTGGGAGGCAAGGTTTTGCGCAGCTTCTTTCGAGTAATTCTGGCGACGCTGTTGTTTGCGCTGGCCGCTCTGCCGGCCCTGGCCGAAAGCTATCGCCTGCTGCCGCAGGATCGCCTGTCGGTTCGTGCCATGCGTTGGGACCCATTGTCCGCAAGTTACATGATTTGGGATGGCGTGTCCGGCGAGTTCGCTCTGGCCGGTGATGGAACGCTGATGTTTCCACTGGTGGGACAGGTTGAGGCGGCCGGGCTGACCACGCTGGAACTGTCGCAGATGTTGGAGCTTGAGCTCAGCAGCCAGACCGGCATGGCCGAGCCGCCCAAGGTCGCGCTTGAAGTGATCAGCCATCTTCCGGTCTTTGTTCTTGGAGACGTCAATTCGCCGGGCGCTTATGCCTACCATCCCGGGATGACTGCCCAGCAGGTTCTGGCCCTTGCAGGTGGTCCGATCCGTCCTCCGATCCAGTTTGGGGCAAACAATGATTTTCAGATCATGCGGATGGGCGGCGAAATGCGGCTGCTCTCCACTCAGATCGATGAGTTGGAAGACGAGAGGCAGAGGCTGAAAGCTGACCTTGCGAGCCTCCAGGAAGAAGGGATTGAGACCGGCACCGACGCGGCGCCTGACGCTCCCGGAGGGCTCGAGGGTGAAATCCTCGAGGCGACAATGAACGCCCGCGAGGGTTTGGGTGAACGAATTCGGGATCTGCAGGAGATGCTCAAAGAGCAGATCTCGAGCCTGACCATCCAGTTGGAGCTTCGCAAAACCCAGATCGAGAATGTCAGCCGGGAGTTGGAAAACCTGAACCAGCTCAAGGAGAAAGGTCTGACCGTATCGAACCGGGTGACGACCATGACCAATCTTCTGAACGATCTGGAATCCAAGCGTCTGGATCAGGAGGTTGCGCTGATGCTGGCTCGTCAGGAGCTGAACCGTGCCGAGCGCGACGAGTTGGAACTGGATGACAAGGCGCGCTCGGATGCTCTGGTCCAGTTGAATGCGGTCGAACGCGAGTTGGCCTCGCTTCGGACGCGTCTTGATACCGCGGCAAGCCTGCACGGAGAACTGGCTGCCGCTGGTTTGCTCAGCGACGATGATATCGCCAGTGAAGTTGTAATTGACTACATCGTCACACGGGCGGGTGGCACGGCGCCACGCAAGATGGACGGGACCGAGGCGGTTCAGCCCGGGGATACCATAGAAGTCGTACGAAGAACCATTGTCACGTCGAATTGAGTGTTCCGGCGCGGGGTTTGCCGGGTTTGTTTTTTTAGTCTGTTCGCAAGGTCACGAGTATTCCTATGTCTCTCCCTGACGGTCGTCCGGTCGACTTTCTGATTTTCGGTGCCGCGAAATGTGCAACCACCTGGTTGCAAAAGTCGCTGATGCAGACGCCGGCCATCCATATGCCGGGTCCCGAGTTGCATTTCTTTTCTCGGTATTATGCAAACGGACTGGACTGGTATCGTGACCAGTTCGGAGACTGCGATGGCGCAGATCTGATTGGTGAAAAATCGAATTCGTACCTGACTGAACCCCCGGCTGCGCAACGCATTCGGGAGCATTTCCCTGAAACTCGGTTGATCCTGCAGATGCGGGACCCGGTTCAGCGCGCCTATTCCGACTATTGCATGTTGTTCCGCCGCGGCGAGGTCTCGGGAAGGATCGAAGATTATCTGGATCCGGCGGTCGCGGCCGACCAGCGTTTTCTGTCCGATGGGCGATATGGCCACCATCTGAAGCGGTTCTACGACTTGTTCCCAGAGGACCAGATCCTGCTGTTGGCCTATGAGGATGTCCGCGTGAACCCTCATGGGAACCTGAAGAAGGTGGCCGGCCATATTGGATATGACGGACAGCTGGAGCCGCCTGTGCAGCAGAAAGTCAAAGATAAGAATACACCCATGGTGCCACTGTCGCTGCGTCGTGTGCTAAAGCCGGTTCGAGCTGTTCTGGACCCTGTACGTCACACCTGGCCGGTGCGGTCCATCCGAAACGCTGTCGCTCGAAAGGTGACCTACCCGGCCCTGTCGCCCGAGCTGGAGGCGAAGATGACCGAGTTCTATGCGACCGACGTGGAATGGCTTGCCCGCCGCAATCCGGGACTCTGCCTGAATTGGACGGTTTCGGATGCAATTCACAGAAGCGAATCGCAGGCCATGTCATGATCGAAGCCAGAATTTGGTTTCCATTCAGGAAACAAAAGCGCCTTAGGGCTTTGTGCGTGCACGATGAACCGGGAATATCGGGCCGTGAGGATACAACAAATGAAACTGCGACGGCGGTCACCTGCTGCAAAAAATGGCATTTCTGTGATATTATGGTGTCCAAGTGGTGGAAAGGGGATTTTGATACCCATGTTGGTGTGGTAGCCTTGAAGATGTGGGTTCGTGGTCGGGACCGTGTGATGGGCCAGACCACGCGTAGTGTAACGAGTTGACGAGTTAAAAGGGGGTTTGGTTCAGGGCGGAGGTTTATAGGCGCCCGGAATTACGTGGGGGACTTTTAGCGAAGCAATGTGTTTTCCGGCCGGCACCGTGTGGTGTCGATCGGGAATTGAGGCTTTTTAGTGGTGGAGCGGGTGTGTTTGGCCCGTCTCATTTCAGTCGAGTGGTAAGTGGCAATTTTTGCCGGGGGTTCTTATGAGTATGTACGAGCAAGAGTTGGTTAAGCTCAAAAGTGGACCGGATGCAGACAGCACGATCGAACAAGATCGCGCCTTTGCAGACATCCAGTCGAAGCTGCGACAGAAGCTGACCGAAATGAGCGCCAACCGGCGTCTGCTGATCGGGGATGTATTCGCATCCGCCGGAGCCGTGGCCGTGGCCGTCGTTCTGGCCAATGGTGGCATTGTTCCTGAACAGTTCGGGTCCGTTCTGTTGCCGTTGGTGGTGATGACTTGCCTGGTGGCACTGGCGGTTTTGCCGCTTTCCGGCATCTACAAACGCCACACGCGGTCGACTTCGCTGCGCGATGTCACGTTGATCGTCCGGGCTGCGGGTCTGTCTGTTGTATTGCTGGCATTGCTGGGCGCTGCCCTGCCGGTTACCGCGCAAGTGCCGCTGGCGGTCTATGTCATTCAGTTCCTGCTGCTGGTGCCCGCCTTTGGTACCCTACGCGTTCTGGCGCGCAGCACCGAGTTGACGAGCGATCCGGCGCGCCGTTGCCCGGATGCGTCCAACGGGAAAATCCCGGTTATTCTGGTCGGTACCGGCGCCAGCTGCGACCTGTTCGTGCGGTCTCTGCGCAATCAGGAGTCCAAGTATGAACCCGTCGGCATCATCGATGATGCGCGGAACACGCAAGGCCTGTATTTCCACGATGTGAAGATCATCGGGTCGCTGTTGGATGCAGACGCCGTTATCGAACGTCTGAAGTATTATGACCAACTGCCGCAGCGCGTTCTGTTGACCGAGCCTGTTACCCATTTTGAAAGTGATGGCATTCGCAAGCTGACCCGTTGGGCTGAAGCCAACAGCATTCCGGTGTCGCGTCTGGCGGGACTTGAAGAACTTGGCACCGAGAGCAACGGCATCCGGACCGTAAATCCCGAAGACATCCTGGACCGTCCGCAGAAAGCGGTCGAACGGTCGATGCTGCGCGAGATGTTCAAGGGCCGCCGCGTCCTGATCACCGGCGCCGGAGGGTCGATCGGTAGCGAGCTGACACGCCAGATCGCCTCGTTTGAGCCGGCCGAGCTGGTGATGATCGAGAACACGGAATACAACGCCTATTCCATCGACATGGATCTGGGTCAAAACTTCCCGGATGTCGCACGCCGGATCTACGTGGCCGACATTCGCAATGCGTCCCGCGTGAACGCGATCTTTGAACGTCACCGCCCCGAGTTGGTCTTCAATGCTGCTGCGCTGAAGCATGTGCCGATGGTTGAGCTGAACCCTTGCGAAGGCGTTCTGACCAACGTGATCGGAACCCGGAATGTTGCGGACGCGGCCCGCAATGTGGGTGCAATCGCCATGGTGCAGGTCTCGACGGACAAGGCCGTGAACAGCACCAGCGTCATGGGCGCCACCAAGCGCGTGGCCGAGTTCTACGTTCAGGCGCAGGACCGCGTGACCAACGAGACCGACGAGAAAACCCGGTTCTTTTCGGTTCGGTTCGGTAACGTGCTGGGGTCGTCCGGTTCGCTGATCCCGCTGTTCCAGCGCCAGATCTCGGAAGGTGGCCCGCTGACGGTGACTGATCCGAAAATGGAGCGGTACTTCATGACCATCCGTGAAGCCGTGCAGCTGACGCTGGTTGCCGCCGCGCGGGGTCTGAACCTTGAAGACAGCCACGGCGAGATTTTCGTTCTGGATATGGGTCGGCCGGTCAAGATCGTGGACCTGGCCGAGCGTATGATCCGTCTGGCCGGCCTCGAGCCCTATCAGGACATCGACATCAAATTCATCGGTATCCGTCAGGGTGAAAAGCTGTACGAAGAGCTGTTCGACGTGACCGAAGAGCGTCGCGAAAGCGGTATTCCTGGCGTTTCCTCGGCAATTCCCGAAGGCGTCTCTGCCGCGCGTTTGCGGGCGCTGATCCTCAAGCTGGAACAGGCTGCTCAGGACGGCAATGATCTTGGGGTCAAAAAGCTGCTCAAGGATCTGGTGCCGGGTTATGGTGCAAACGGTCTGCGCCCGATCGATGGCAAAGAGCTGGCCGCGCGCACCGGCAAGCCGCAGATCAAACCTGTGCCGACGCCCAAGCGGATTGCAAACTTCGCACCGCAGAAAAATCTGGAGACGATCAACGCCGGTCGCTAAAATTTGTCAAAAGTACATTTAAGTGAGCGGCATTTTCAGCCGCGGGTTACGATTTCAGAAGGGCTCTTCGGAGCATATCGTTGATGTTTATTTGCGACCTTGGCGGTTTACGGCAACCTGCAGATTTTGGCGGGCCCGTCCGAACTGGCAAAGCGAGAGGGATATGACGGCTGAGGCCGAACATATGCGTGACCGGGCCGTTTCTCAGGCCGGGTCTGGTCGTCGTCGCGCGGCCCTGTGGCTCTTGTTTGGGGGGCTGCTGGCCGTGATGTTGGCGGCTCTGTTCGGCCGGATCATGTCGTTTGGTTTGCGTCGGGACGAACTGATGTTCGTGGCACCGGCAGAATTGTTGGGCCAATGGCGCCTGTACCAGGACTTCTTCTACAATCACGTTCCGGATTCGGCGTGGTATTTCCGCGGTCTCTATTTGATCACGGGTCAGGAGGGTCTGCTGGGCTCAGCGCGCCTTGGTGTGTTTCTTGGCTGGATTGCGTTGATCGGCGGTACCGGTTGGGTGACCTGGCGCCTGTCCGGATCGGCTCTGCTTGCGGCATTCTTCATCATGGTCTTGATGGTTGACGGAACACTTCTGGCCCAGGCCGGAATGGCCGCCAGCAACAACCTGCTACCATTGCCCTTCGTCGTATGGGGTGTCGGGGGTTTTCTGCTGGAAACCCAGCGCGACCATCCGCGGCCAGTTGTTTTTGTACTGATTGGAGTCTGCCTGTCGATCGCCGCGGGGATGAAAGTCAGCGCGGTGGTTTTCATTCCGCCCGTCGCGATTGCCACTTTTCTGATGCCGGGGCATATGGCGTTTGCAGAACGTGTTCGACGGGTGACCCTGCCGATGCTGGCGGGTGGGCTGCTGGGGGCCTTGCCGCTGTTCTGGTACATGGCCGTTGATCCCGCGGTTTTCATCGCGCATGTCCTCAAGTTCCATACGGGTCCGCACGTGGCCTACTGGCAGGCCAACGCCGCCTCTGAACCCGATCTGGCTCTGGGCCTTGGGGGCAAAGTTCAGTTGGCCTATTCGGTCTGGTTGGGTGGAGCGGCACTGGTTTGCCTCTTCGTTGTTGCCTATCTGACAGTTTTGGCCAGATCGGGCGGCATGCTGCTCTCCGAGCTCGGCGCGGTTCTGTTGGTTTTGGTTCTGATCGCCGTGACAGCCTCGTTCAGCTTTGTACCTTCGCCCGGGTTTCCGCAGTACTACATTCAGCCCTTGGTCATGATCCCTCTGCTGGGCGCATTGGTCTTCCGAAAGGTCGGGTCAGAGCAGCGCTCGCAGGTCACCCCGGTCCTTGCGGCCGGTTTCGTTCTGCTGGCAGTGCTTGGCGCGCCGCGCCTCGTTCCTGGTCTGGCAGCAGTGAGCGATCCCAGCGGCTTCACGACCACCCGAGTGGCGCAGGGTGCCGAGGCTTTGAAGACCGCACTTGCCGAGAGTGCCCATCCGGACGGACCCGTAGCGACGATCATGCCGATCTATCCGCTTGAAGCGCAACTGCCGGTCTATCCCGAACTGTCTACTGGCCCCTTTGCCTATCGGATCGCGCCTTACACGGAACCTGACTTGGCCGCGAAATACGTGATGGCAGATGCGGCCGGGTTGCAGGCAGTGTTTGATTCCAATCCTCCCTCCGCTTTCCTGCTGGGATATGATCCGGCTCTTGAGCAGCCATTGTTGCGCTATGCGGAAACAAACGGCTACCAGCCCGTGGAAATTTCGGGATTGGGCAACCGCTACGGGCAAGGTGTGGTATACTTGAAGCCATCGGGAGCAACGGAATGAGCCCAATTCGATCCGCGGTCTCTGGTGGTCGGTTCGTCAAGCGGCCGGTGTGAGGCCCACGCAGACATGCAGATTTTAGTAACAAGTATTTTGAGGGAGTGGCACGAATGAAAACGATACTGCTTGCTGGCGGTCTGGGGTCTCGGCTGGCCGAGGAAACAGTCTCGATCCCCAAGCCGATGGTCGAAATCGGCGGCCGGCCGATCATCGCGCGCGTCATGGATATCTACAGCCATTTCGGGCACCGCGATTTCGTCGTAGCCGCCGGATACAAGGCGCTTTTGCTCAAGCAGTTCTTCGCGAATTACCACCTCATCGCCAACAATATCTCGGTCGCTCTGGATACGGGCGAGCTCAAGCTGGTGCCTTCGGCGCCCGGCGGTTGGAACGTATCGGTGGTCGATACCGGGGCTCATACCATGACAAGCGGGCGCATCCGGCGTCTGAAGGAATGGCTGGATCCGGGCGAAACCTTCATGTGCACCTATTCCGATGGCCTGGGGAACATCGACATCAACGCGCTGATCGATTTTCACAAGTCGCACGGCAAGCTGGCGACTGTCACGGCGGTTCAGCCGCCCGCGCGTTTCGGCAACATCGAGTTGAAGGGCGACCGCGTGGACGCGTTCACCGAAAAGGTGCGCCGCCGCGAAACCTGGATCAACGGCGGGTATTTCGTGTTCGAGCCGGGGGTCATGGATTACATGGTCGACGATATGGAGCCGCTGGAACAGTCACCGCTGTCTCAGATGGCCCGCGACGGTGAACTGATGGCCTATCGCCACGAGGGTTTCTGGCATCCGATGGATACGATCCGTGACCGCAACGCGTTGGGGGCACTTTGCGAGGATGATACCCCGCCTTGGCTGCAATTTGATGCCAAGCCCTCCTCTGATTACCCCGCCATAGCGATCTGAGGAACCAATGACTGGTCAGTCCGATCAGATCTTCGGCGGTCAATTCACCGGCCGCCGGGTGCTTGTGACAGGGCATAGCGGGTTCAAGGGCGGGTGGATTTCGACCTGGCTGAACCGGCTGGGTGCGCAGGTCACAGGCATTGCCTTGCCGCCCGAGCCCGGGCCTTCCTTCTATCAGGCGTGCGGACTTGATCGGACCATGGACAGCCGCTTTGCCGATATCCGCGATCCGGCGGCCTTGGCACGGGCGACCGAGGGTCTGGATCCCGAAGTGGTGTTTCACATGGCTGCGCAACCTCTGGTGCGCAGATCCTACCGCGAACCGGCCGAGACATTTGCGACCAATGTCCAAGGTACGGTCAACGTTCTGGAGGCCGTGCGTCGAATGCCATCGCTGAAGGCCGTTGTCGTGATCACCAGCGACAAGTGTTATGACAATCGGGAATGGCTGTGGGGTTATCGCGAAAACGACCCTTTGGGCGGCAAGGATCCGTACAGTGCCTCCAAGGCGGCAACCGAGCTTGTGGCCCAGTCCTATGCGCATTCTTTCTTTTCTGACGCGAATGGCCCTCAGCTTTCGACGGTTCGGGCGGGCAATGTCTTTGGCGGAGGAGACTGGGGCGAAGACCGGTTGATACCGGACATCATTCGAGCCTGGCATGATGGCCAGCCGGTGACCATCAGAAACCCGGACAGCGTTCGGCCATGGCAGCATGTGCTGGAGCCGGTCGCAGGGTATTTGCTGCTGGCCCAGAAGACTCTGAGCGACGGACAGCGTTTTGCCGGGGCATGGAATTTCGGGCCAAACGTTTCGGGCACCGTCAACGTCCGGGATCTGGCGGATATGATGTGGCGCGCCTGGGGGGCAGGCGCGCCCGGGTTCCGGTTCCCGGATGAGTCCGCAACGGCGCCCCACGAAGCTGGCATACTTCGGTTGGACAGCACCAAGGCGCAGACCTGTTTGGGCTGGCGGCCTCGGCTTGAACTGTCTCAAGCCGTTGAACTGACAACCGACTGGTACAAGGCACACGCGGCGGGCGACGACATGGGTAAGGTCACCCAATCGCAGATCGCCGCATACCAAGACCTCATGTCCGTCACGGGTTGCGACCAAACCGGGCTGGCCGCGCAGTAGATTTTCAGGAGATTATTTGATGAGAGTGAATTACGGACAGACAGTCCACGGCCAGGAAGAGATCGACGCTGTCGTCGAGGTTCTGAAAACATCCACCCAAATGGGACCCAAAGTCCGGGAGATGCAGCAGAAAGTCGCTGCACTGTTTTCGAAGGCACATGGGATCATGGTCAATTCCGGGTCCTCGGCGAACTATCTGGCCGTCGAAATCCTGGATCTTCCCAAAGGATCCGAGGTGATCACCCCGGCTCTGACGTTTGCCACCACGGTCGCTCCGCTGGTTCGGCAAGGGCTTGTGCCCGCATTCGTTGATGCGGCCGAGGGAGCCTACAACATAGATGTCGAACAGATCGAGCGGATGATATCGCCCAAAACCTCGGCGATGATGATCCCCTCGTTAATCGGCAACCTCCCGGACTGGCGTCGGATCCGGGAACTGGCCGACGCACATGGCCTGAAGGTCATCGAAGACAGCGCCGATACATTGGGTGCCACGATCGACGGTACCAGCACGGGCGTCTGGTCGGATGTTTCGACCACCAGCTTCTACGGCAGCCATGTCATCAACGGCGCAGGAAATGGTGGAATGCTGTGCGTCAACGATGACGAGTTGGCACGCAAGGCATTGCTGATGCGGTCGTGGGGCCGCAGCTCGTCGCTGTTCGTCGAATCCGAGGCCATCGAGAACCGCTTCAACGTTCAGCTGGATGGGATCGAATATGATGCCAAGTTCCTGTTTGAGGCGCTCGGCTACAATCTTGAACCGTCCGAGATCAGCGCTGCTTTCGGCTTGGTGCAACTGGGCAAGCTTGAGAACAATATTCGGGTCCGCGAGGAAGCCTTTGCTGCGCATCGCGCGTTCTTTGCGCAATATGAGGAATGGTTCATTCTGCCCGAACAGCTGCCGGGCGCACGCACCGGATGGCTGGCGTTCCCGCTGACTCTGCGAGAAGGCGCTCCATTTACCCGTCGCGAGATGCAGATTTTCCTGGAGAAGGCGGACATCCAGACCCGGCCGGTCTTTACCGGCAACATTTTGCGCCAGCCGGCCATGAAAGATGTTGAGTATCGTGCGGATACCGCAGGTTATCCCGTGTCCGATGCCGTGATGCGCGGCGGCATTCTGTTGGCATGCCATCACGGGCTGACTCAGGCTCATATCGACTATATGCATGAAAAGACGCAGGAATTCCTCAAGCCGTATATAACCGGGATGCCGCGCAAGGCGTCTTGATCTGAGGCCTTCCAGTGGCCGCTTTCCGTCTGCGGTTGGTGGGTGCGGAGTGATCGGTGTTGGCGCAACTATCCCAATGGTCCCAAATTCCATAGTATCGAAGGGACCGGCCAGGGCGCAGGATTGAAACTGATGACAACTGATCATGATACGGGTGACCCGCAAAGCGCGGTTTTCACCAATCCGGCCCAGAACATGGCCGGCGGCGGTTTGTCATGACGAGGCGCGTTCTGATCACCGGTGCCGGAGGGTTCATCGGACAGCATCTGCTCCGAGCCTGTATGGACAGGGGGGATCAGGTCGTGGCCGTGGTCCGACCCGGATTCCTCTCTGATGGAATGCCCGATGTGGAATTGCAGCGTGTCGACCTGAGCGACAAGGATGCTTTGCGCCGCGTGTTTGACACGTCCCGGCCAGAGGTTGTGTTTCATGCGGCGGCAAACACCCGGGCTGTAGCGCGGCCCGGCCTCAAAGATGCCGAAGCCAGCGTGAGCGACAATCTTGTGCCATTGATGGCTGTTTTGGGCGCCGCTGCGACCTGCGACGCACCGCCGGATGTATTCATCCGTCTTGGAACCATTGCCGAATACGGTGAGGTTCCTTCTCCCTACACTGAAACCCAATGCGAAATGCCGCGCGACAGCTATGGGGCATCTATGCTGGCAGGGACCAAGTACTTGACCATGCTTCGGCCGCGCCTGCCATTCACGGCTATGACGGCACGGCTTTCGCTGACTTATGGTCCGGGTCAGACCGGGCCCCAGTTGGTCCCGTATCTGATCCGCACGTTGCTGAACGGGGATGCCGCGCGCATCGGACGCCCCGATGATATCCGGGATTTTCTGCATGTCGGCGATGCCGTGCGTGCCCTTCTGATGTTGGCCGATGCACCGCGGGTTGACGTTCCGCTGGTGAATGTCAGTACCGGAGTGGCTACTCGAGTCCGTGACGCGGCCGCGATCCTGGCTGAGCTGACCGGTTCCGGACCCGGTCAGCTCGACTATGCCGACCCGCCAAGTGAGCCGATGCACCTGGTCAACGATCCCGGACTTATCCATTCCCTTTATCCCTGGACCGCGCGGATCGGGTTGGAGGACGGCCTGCGGGATACAGTCGATTGGGCCATCTCTTTGGATGCGCGGAAGAACATGGCAGGACAAAACGCATGACGGTCATTTCCATTCTGATCCCCGCCTACAACGAGGAAGACAACGTCCGTATGGCCTATGAGCGCGTGCTGGCGGTGTTCGACAAACTGGATGGGTACGAGCCTGAAATCATCTTCACCGACAACCATTCCGAGGATCGGACGTTTGAAATCCTGTCCGAAATCGCGGGGGAGGATCCTCGGGTCCGTGTGATCCGCTTTGCGCGGAACATGGGGTACCAGGCTTCGGTTCTGACAGCATACAGGTCGGCGACCGGGGCCTGCGCGGTGCAGCTCGATTGCGATATGCAGGACCCGCCCGAGTTGATCCCTCAGATGTTGGATCTGTGGCGGCAGGGGAATCATGTCGTCTATGGTATTCGCCGCAGCCTGCCCGATGGCCCTGTCGTTGCCGCTGCACGGCGGGGGTTCTATGCACTGATCGACATGATCAGCAACGATAATCTGCCGCGAAACGCGGGTGAGTTTCGTCTGACTGACAGGCGGATATTGGACGAATTGCGCCGGGTTGATGACCGCTCGCCCTATGTTCGTGGACTGATCAGCGGCATGGGGTTTTCGCAGGTCGGATTCGAATATGATCGCGCGGCCCGGACAGCGGGTGAATCCAAGTTTCCGGTCCGGGCGATGTTGGCGCTGGCTGTGGACGGGTTGATCAACCATTCCCTGCTCCCGCTGCGCCTGGCTTCGCTGATCAGCCTTACAGTAGGGCTGTCGATGTTCCTGTTGATGATCGGCTACCTTGTCGGCAAGCTGTTCTTTGGCCAGGATTGGCCCGCAGGTTTTGCAACCACGACAATCCTGCTGCTCTTGTCGATGACCCTGAATGCGATGTTCCTTGGCATCCTTGGGGAATATGTCGGCCGGATTTTTCTGCAGGCCAAAAACCTTAACCAGCCCGTGGTCGAAACCGAGTTGAATGGCCCGGTGGAACAACTGAACACGTCGGGGAAACAGAACCGTGCCGACAGCACGCAAATGGTGGAGCGGGCGCAGTGAAGATACTGATCGTTCAGGGTGGGTTCGGAGCTGGCGGTGCCGAAAAGATCGTCTCGGTTCTTGCAGCCCATCGGATCGGCCTTGGCGATCAGGTCTCGGTTGCGGGCATGACCATGCCCGAGGACGGGTCGTATTTTTCTTTCCCTGACGGCGTCAGCCTGCTGGTAGCCGAAGGCGGAAACGACGGGTTCAGGGGGCTGAAACAGCTGGCCCGCCTGCGCCGGATTCGTCGCTTCATCCGGGACGAGAACCCCGACGTGGTGGTATCCTTTCTGACTAAAATCAACGTCCTGACGCTCGCTGCAGCCCTGGGGCGGGATGTTCCGGTGATCGTTTCAGAGCGGAACAACCCGATCGTGCAAAACGCCAACCCTGTCTGGCGCCACGCTCAAAACATCCTTGGACATCGAGCCAGCACCGTGGTCATGCAGACTGAGCGGGTGCGCCAGGACCTGCCGCCATCATTGCGGAGCAAGGCGCGGGTCATTCCAAATCCCTGTGCGCCAATCGATGGTGCAGCCACGCTCCTTGGCTCGGGTGGCAATCGGCTGGTCGCGGTGGGGCGATTGGATCCGCAAAAGGGGTTCGATCTGTTGATCGACGCAATGTCGGAAATCATCCAGAACAACCCGGACGCGCGCCTGACGATTTTCGGGGAAGGCCCGGAACGTGCCGCGCTCGAGGCGCAGAGGGACCGGTTGGGTCTGCAGGACGTCATCTCCCTGCCGGGCGCAAGCGACACACCCGGAGCGTGGATGGATGGCGCAGACATACTGGTGTTTTCCTCCCGCTTCGAGGGGTTTCCCAATGTGGTGGCAGAGGCGACCGTCGCAGGCTTGCCGGTTGTGTCTTTTGATTGCCCCTACGGACCACGAGAATTGATCCGACACGGTGAGAATGGATTGCTTGTTGCGCCTGAAGACACGGAGGAACTGGCCCGCGCAGTGCTGCAGCTGAGCGACGATCCGGAATTGCTGGACAAGATGCGTCAAGGATACCAACACAACAGGGACTGGCTGGCTCCCGGCAGTATTCTTGAGAAATGGGACCGGATCATTGCCGATGCCGTTCATCGCAGGGTTGGAGCGGGGGTCGAACATGGCCATAGCAGCTGCCGCCGGGAGAGTTGAACCAAACCAGGCGGGCCGCAGCGCCTGCTCTGCCATCAGGAGTTGGCATTGTTGCAAAAGTTGAAACCGCAGGTCTCCCTCCCCACGCGGGCGCGACCACGGATCGTGGTTGTCGCCAATCTGACTGCGTCTTTGCTGAATTTTCGCTATGACCTGCTGAAGGAGTTGTCGGAGCGGGCTGAGGTCGTCGCCTGCGGTCCCGAGCGCCATGAAGCGACGGAAACTGCGCTCGCAGAAATCGGTGTGGAGTTCGTGCAGTTTCCGCTGTCACGTGCCGGGATGAACCCGGTTGAGGACATGCGCACGCTGCGTGCTCTTGTGCGCGTTTTCAAGGAATTCAAACCCGACATTGTCTTTGCCTACACCATGAAGCCAATCATCTATGGTTGCCTGGCTGCAAAATGGGCGGGAGTGGACCGGATCTATGCCATGAACACCGGGTTGGGCTATGTCTACAGCACCCATGGCCTGACTTTTCGGAGGCGTGCGGTTCGCGCTGTGTCATCGGTTCTGTATCGTATTGCGCTGAAAGGTGTGGACGAGGTGCTGGTCTACAACCGCGCAGATGCCGAAGAGTTCCGAGAAAGGCGCCTTGTTGCACCAGATGCCAAGCTCAGCATCGTGCCCGGGTCTGGTGTAAATCTGGATCGCTACGGATTTACCGATCCGCCAGCTGGGCCGCCTGTATTTCTGATGATCTCGCGCCTGCTGCGCGAGAAGGGCGTGTTTGATTTCGTTCAGGCTGCCCGTTTACTGAAAGAAACGCACCCCCAAGCAAGATGCCAATTGCTTGGTCCGATGGACGCCAACCCGGATTCCATCGGCCAACGCGAGATCGACGAATGGACGCGCGAAGGCGTGATCGAATACTTGGGAGAAACTTCGGACGTCCGGCCCTATTTGGCAGCGTGTTCGGTCTTCGTGCTGCCGTCGGCCTACCGCGAGGGGATACCGCGCACGATCCTCGAGGCGATGTCGTCGGGGCGGGCTATCATCACGTCGGATGCGCCGGGTTGCGCTGATCCGGTCATCAGCGGCGAGACTGGTTACGTCGTGCCGGTCCGGAACCCCGAGGCCCTGAGCCGCGCCATGGCCTCGTTTGTCGAGAGTCCTGATCTGGTGGAACGAATGGGTCAGGCATCGCGGAAACGTGCCGAGGATTCGTTCGATGTCCGTCGGATCAATGCGATCCTTCTCGGCAAGATGGGATTTTCGACCAAAACCCGGGATGATGAGGCAAATTGAGGGGTGGTGGCTCCGCCAAGCATTTGTTATTTAATGATAAACGGGAATATTTGAAAGAATTTGCATAAACTACGGGAAACCCCTAATTCCCAGGCCGCCTGAGACTGGCTAACCTTATTTTAACAACGAAATTCGACCGGTGGGGCCGTTGGCCCGACCACTCACTCGACAAATGACCAGCATATGGGGTGCTGGTCATTTTGTTTTTTGGGGGCAGAAAAGCGCAGTTCAGACTGCGGTTGTGGTCGAAGGCAGCTGATACCCGAACTGACCTAAATCGAGGCCAGTCAAGGATTGGAGTTCAGCGTTGGACTCAGCAAAGGCACCGTCAAATCGGGACTGAATTCTGCCGACCAGCCGGTTTTTGAGCATCTGATCCAGCTTGTCGGGAAAGATGCGCCCGATCGGTCGGCTCAATTTTCCGAATCTGCGCGTAGCATTCGGAAATGGCAACAATGCGCCCTTGCTCAGTTGGTTGTCGCTGAGTGTGAAATTAACAAATCGCTGCAGAATCTGAAAACACTCCGATCTCTTCTCGTTAGTGACTTCAAATTCGCGCTTCTTGTGCTCGACGCCGACGAAATTGCACAGGGTTTCCACAAAAGAATCCGGCTCGGAAATGAACTGTTCGTAGGCCAATCCAAGCACACGATCCTTGCCGAACTTGTCCTGGTAGAACTTGAACAAGCGGTGGTACCGGTAGAACTCCTCCGAGAACATCGGCGCACGTCGCAAGTTCGGTTCAGGTTCGGACAGATATGTCTTGAGCGATCCGTGGCCGCCATCGGTGATGTACTGGCTGTACATCGACAGGATCGACGACAACTGCTCGCGGAATACGACCAAGATGTAGGCGTCGGGAAACGTGCGTTGCAGACGGTCGGCAATGATGGTGCTGTCGAACCCGCCGCTGGCCGGGTAACCAGAGAATCTCTCGTGAGAGAACACCGGAACCTGCCCGCTATCCTGCGATTTTTTCAGGAAACTCTCGTACATCTCGCGAGTTTCTGCGGGATCATAGGTCATCGGCTGCGGCAGTACGATCCGGTTTGAAAGAATGTATTTGCGATCGCCATGCGGAGTCGCGAACGGTGCGTCCGGCGCCGAGAACAGCTGCTGTTGCAGGGACGACGTAGCGGTTTTGTGATAGCCGATATGGACAAGAACGGGTGCACGGGTCATGACGGGGTATTCAACCTTCGGACCGGGTATTTTCAGTCTGGCTCCGGGCGCGGTCGGCATCCGACCCGGACCGGTTGGCACCCCGACAGGTGCTCCGAACAAGAATTGGTTTCTGTCGCAACTTCAAAAGCCCTTTCAACAATCAGTACTGGATTCAATCGGCAAACTGCGCTTTCGTAAAACGATATAATCCAAGACAACTAAATGATAGAAACGGAAACAACCGGAAACATGACTTAACCCGCCACAAATTTTGGAAACGTATTGAATTGTACCGAGTGCATGGGTGAATTGATGACCCGCTTCCTGAACGCCGCGTGGATAGTGCCGCGTGGTTTCGCGTGAACCGATGAGTGAGCCAAGCTCGAAGCCGCTGTTGAAGCGGCTGGCCAAGAACATGTCATGGATGTTCTTGTCGCAGATTTTGGTTGGTCTGTTCGGTTTGGCCAGCCTCATCTTTACGGCTCGCGCAATCGGGCCGGCTGCGGTTGGGATTCTGGCGCTGGTGGACGCGTACATTCAGGTGATGGACAGGTTGTTCCGGCTCGAGCCATGGCAGGCAACCATCAAGTACGGCAGCGAGGCTCTGATCGAAGAGGATCCGAACAGATTCCGACAATTGATCAAGATGTCTGTGGTGACCGATTGCCTTGGCGGGCTGCTGGCTGGTTCGGTGGCGATAATGCTGGCGCCAAAGCTTGCTCCGTTCATCGGGCTGTCTGAACCTGAAGGCGCGTCCTATATCACGCTTGTTGCCTTTGGGTTGTTTCTATCGCTCCGACCAACCGGCATTGGAGTTCTTCGAATTTTCGACCGGTTCGACGTGCTGGCGATCTCGGACATGGTAATCGCCGGCCTTCGGCTTGTCGGAGTCATCATCGCCTTTCTGCTGGACTTGGGGATCTGGGCATTTGTGGCTCTGTTGCTGATGCATCAGATCCTGACCGGGCTGGTTGCGTTCTTTCTGGCACTGGCCGAATTGAAAAAACGCAACTTGCACAGGTTTTTGTCCCAGCCGCTGCGGCGGGCTTTTGCCCATAACCCCGGGTATCTGCGGTTCCTTTGGAATTCGAATTTCAACGTAATCCTGCGACAATCGACTCAGCGGCTGGACATACTTGTCGTCGGCGCCCTGCTGGACGTGACATCGGTGGGCTTCTATCAGGTGGGCAAGCGCATCATGGCCAATGTTGTTCGGATTGGCGGCCCCGTCAGGCAAGTCCTGTACCCCGAGATGACCCGCCTATGGGCCGTCGGCGATTTCGGCCGGTTCTGGCGTCTTGTACGGCTGGTGTCGCTCTCGGTTTGCGGGGTGTCGATCCTGGTCTCCATTCCGTTGGCGCTGAAGATGCCAGAGTTGGCCGTTCTGCTGTTCGGGCCAGAGTTCCGTGGCGCAGCGCCCGTCATGACGATCTTGATGTATGCCGCGATCGTGTATCTGGGGGGCTTGGTGTTGAACCCCGCCTTGCTGAGCATGGGGCTGGACAGCGCACTTGTGCGCACGACGATTGTTGCGACGGTGATCTTTACGGCCTCATTTCTGCCGTTGCTGTATTGGATGGGGATCGAGGGGATTGCCCTGGCCCATTTGTTGTTCAATGTGATCTGGACGGTGGGCTGCATATTCGCCATCCGGTCTTATCTGGCCAGAAAACACGAAACATGATGGGTTGGTGATCTTCCGGCCCTGTCCCTAAATTCCTTGAGTCACGAGTGTTTTGAGACCATCCATGCCAAGACGTATTCTATTTCCCTTCGAAGGTGACACCGTTATTGGCGGCAGTCACGTGTCAGCCTTGAAACTTGCGGCGGCGTTGGACCGGTCGAAGTATGTGCCCCATATCCTGGTCCACTACGAGGCCGGCCCGGCGGCGGAGTATGCCCGATCGCTGGGATTGGACGTCGAAATCCTGCACGATCCCAGCCTGATGTCTCCGGGCGGGCTCAGCTATCCGCGCGATTGTGGCCCGGGGCGATACCTGACTTCTAGCGCATGGAGGCTGGCAAGTGTCCTAAAGCGCATCGATGCCGACATCGTTCACACAAACGAAGGTCGGATGCATGCCAACTGGGTGCTGCCGGCCCGTCTGGCGGGCAGGAAACACATCTGGCACCATCGGCAGGATCCGACCGCGTTCGGGATCAACAAACTGGCGCCGCTAATTTCCGACCACATTATCAGCGTTTCGCATTTTTCGAAGCCAAGCAACCCGGTGCGGTCGGTCGACAAGAAGTTCACCGTGATCCGCAGCCCATTTGATTTCAACCCTGACCCACCGGATAGGTCCGAAGCCCGAGCAGCCGTAATCGCCGAGATGGGATTGCCCGATGACGCGCTGCTTCTCGGGTATTTCGGAAACTTCGTCACGCGCAAGCGTCCCGACCATTTTGTAAGGGTCATCGCGGCTGTGCAAAATGCGATGCCCGACACTCCGGTGCATGGTCTTCTGTTCGGCAGCGCGGCCGAGCGGGACGAACCGTTGCGCCAGACCTGCCTTCGCATCGCAAATGAGGCGGGGACCAGCGAGCATATCCATATGATGGGTTTCCGACAGCCGATCGATGGGTACATGGCTGCAATGGATGCCAATCTGGTGACCGCTCTGGACGAACCGTTTGGCCGTACGTTGATCGAAGCGATGTATTTGGGAACTCCAGTCATCGCGACCCGTCACGGCGGCAACATCGAAGCGATCACGGACTGGGAAACCGGTGTGCTGGTCGACCCCGACGATCCTCAGGCATTCGTGGAACCTGTGCGCAAGTTGCATCAGGACAGAGCGTTGTTCGAGGAGATTTCACAAGCGTCAAAGAACTATGCCCGTGCAAATTTCGGCTTGGATATTCATGTGAACGGGGTTTGCGAGATCTATGATCGGTTGCTCGCTTGATAGCTTGTTCGGTCAACAGCGCGGGTTGTCGAATGTGTAATAGGTATTGCCCGCGACGAATCCATCCAACCCGACCTGGCGGGCATAATGTGCCAGATCCCGAGTTGTATTAATGAAGCCGGAGTTCTTGAAATTGAGCGAGGTGTTGCAGAGCACGCCCACCCCCGACACCGCCTTGAACGCGGCCAGAAGGTCGTAAAAATAGGGGTTCTGGTTGCGGTTGACCGTCTGTACCCGCGCCGAACCGTCGACATGGGTTACTGCGGCCAGGTCCGGATTGGTAACGCGGTAAAAGTCCATCATGTATGGCGAGGGCGCGCTGATGTCGAAGTGCAGTGCAGCATCCTCTTCCAGGCAAGACGGCGCCACTGGACTGTTGCTGGCCCGTCCCTTGATCCGGTTCAGTCGCGTACGTGTCTCCGGGGAAAACGGCGCGGCCAGGATCGACCGGTTTCCCAAAGCGCGCGGCCCAATCTCGCAATTGCCGCGGGTCCAGCCAATGATCTTTCCGTCCAGCAGGTCTTTGGCGATCGTGTTTAGGTTCAGTTCGGTTGCGGTCATACCCTGCGTGTCGATGCGGTCGTCGCAGAAGGACTGGCCGGAATAGACCGACCATTCCAGTTTGGCTTGGCCGGTATAGTGGCGCATCGCGTCCACGGCGGTTCCAATGGCACATCCCGAGTCGCCGGTCGTCGGCGGTACGAAGACCTCACGGAAGAGCCCGCTTTGCTTCCACGCGGTATTCCAGTGTCCATTCAGGCCACACCCGCCGGCGATCAGCAGCGGATGCTTTTCAGGCAGGTTCTGTTCCGCATAGTCGCGAAACATCTGGAATATCGCTTTGGACAGTTTGGTGGCCATGTTCTTCAGCTTTTGGCTGTCCGTTCCAATGTTGAAGAAGGGTGAAGTCACAAAATCGCTTTTGCGAAGTGCGTCGCCGCCCAGGTCCGAGGAAAGCAACCGGTTGATCAGTTCCGTCTCATCCGCATCTGGTGGACCGTCTTCGCCAAATGCGCAGGCTGCCATCAGGCGGCCGGGATCCTGTGGCCGGGGTGAGTTGCCCGTGACCGGAAAGTCGGGGTCGGCGAGGGCATTGAGAAACGCAAAGCGTGTGCCCGGGGCCGTCATCACCTGCCCTCGGTGATGAATGGTCAGGTCGCTGTCGATCTCGTAGAAATCTCCCAATGCGCCTTCCCACAGAAGTACATAACAGGGCTCGCCCTGACGAAAGGGGGACATGGCATAGCTGCACCAGATATGCGCCCGTTCGTGAGTTGAAGAGTAATAATCGACCGACTTGCCAAAAAAGGTTCGTTTGCCAGCTGTTTCAGACCCCGCGCCGATACCGAAGTATCCGGCCCCCGAAGTTGTAACGTGGTCGGCCCCGTTGCTTGACCACCCGCTGAGGGCCAGGACATCCGGCAAATCCTTGAACCATAGACCCGCGTCAATGAACGTGTCAGGCGTAACCGGCGTATACCGGGGGAAGCTGTTCTTTTCCGCCTCGTAGGAAAACTGCAGACGCCCGTCAGTGCTGTCGACACCTGCAACTGTGCCGTCATGTCCGGATTTGAAAGACAGGATTTTCATGAATAGCCCTTCCCTCGACAAGTCACGGTCCAAAGACCAGGTGTCTCGCAAACAGATGTGACAGTCCGTCGGGTCAAAAATGACGGGGCGCTGACGGATCGAATTAACCGCAAATCCATTCCACGAATACCAAAACAAATGCCACGATTAAGCCTAGCAGAAGCTCGGTGTTTGGGGGAACCCAAGTTCGTAACCGGCTGCCGCCGGGCTTAACGCAGTGGCTATTCGTGAACGAAAGAGCACTTTTGGCGCGATTGTTCACTGAGTGGGTGTTGCGTACCCTGCGCAGTGCCCGGCACCAGACCGGTGCAACAGGCTGACAAGTCCGGTGAATCACACTTGCATGGCTTCCGGTTGGCCGTGAAAGGCTGAGATTTGATCGAGCAGCACCTTCATCCGGGTTGCACCTACCAGCCTCTGACCGTTAACGTGGCCGCGTTATCAGGCAAGTTTTTTGGCCAAGGGTGTTTTAGGTTATGTCAGTAATTTTGGGTTTAGCTACAATGAGCAACAGCGCCGCTGCGCTGTTCAAGGACGGCAAGCTGGTTGCCGCAATCGAAGAAGAGCGGCTGACGCGGGTCAAGAATGACGGGGCATTTCCCCATCAGGCGATCGCCGAAGTTCTGCGCATTGCTGGGCTGAAGTTCTCGGACATCGACGAGGTTGCGGTCTATTGGCAGCCTTGGCGTATGGTCGGCCGAGGTATGGGCACGATGCGCAAGATTTTGCAGCGCCCCTCAGCCGCAAAAAGCGTAACGGCGCGGATCGGGGCACTGTTCGTGTCAGATGCCTCGTCGGACGAGTCACAGGACAGCGGCTGGATGGACCTGTTCCGCATCCGCAAGATCCTGACGGCTGTGCATGGTCCGGCCGATTTCAAGTTGCACTACATCAACCACCATCTGACCCATCAATTGTACGCCGAAGCGATGCGTGACTGGGACAGCTTCGTTTCCCTGTCCTATGACGGTGGAGGCGAGGAAAGCTCGACCATCGTGTCAGTTGTGCGGAACGGCAAGCGGGAAGGTCTGGCGGATCATCGCTGGCCGAACTCGCTGGGTCATTTCTACTCGACCTTCACCGGTTTTCTTGGCTTCAAGATGCTGGAAGGCGAATACAAGATGATGGGCTTGGCTCCGTATGGCAAACCCATCTATCGCGACGCCATCCTGCGCGAAATTCTGATCCTGGACGATGACGGCGGTTACCGCGTGAACACCGCGCTGTGCGACTATCACTCAGCCCTGCGCGGCGAGTTCCATCCACGTATGGAAGAACTGTTCGGCACCCGGCGCGAGCCCGGCACCGCGCCGAACGAACGCCACGTGGACCTGGCGGCATCCGTGCAAGCCGCGTTCGAGGCAGCCCTGCACCATATTCTGGAGCCGGTCCGCAAAGCCAATCCGGACCTGCGCAAATTGGTAGTTTCTGGCGGCTGCGCGCTAAATGTCACGGCGAATGGAACGCTGATCGCGGACGGCACGTTTGACGAGGTCATCATTCCACCGGCCCCACATGATGCTGGCTGTGCAGTTGGCGCAGCGCTGGCCTGCATTCCGAGCGAGCAGGTCGATCTGCCCTCGGTCCGCAGCCCATATCAGGGTGCCGATTGGGCAGATGCCGACATCACCGCTGCCTTGGATCAGTATTGTGCGGAACCGCAGCAGGCCTTGCCTGTTGACCAGTTCCTGGACCGTGTGTCCGACCTGCTGGCCGAAGGCAAGATCATCGCTTGGTTCCAGGGGCGGGCAGAGTTTGGCCCGCGTGCTCTGGGTGCCCGATCCTTCCTTGCAGACCCACGCAAGGACAGCATTCGCGACGATCTGAACGTCAAGATCAAGAAACGCGAGCATTTCCGGCCCTTTGCGCCCAGCGTTGCGGAGGAGGCGGCCTCGACCTTTTTCGAGATCGATCAGACCAGCCCCTACATGAACATCGTTGCTCGTGTGCGTGGCGATCGGGCGGCAGACATCCCGGCAATCACCCATACTGACCAGACGGCACGCGTACATACGGTGTCGCAGTCGGCGAACCCGCTGTACCACGCCTTGTTGACGCGGTTCGGTGAAAAGACCGGAGTGCCCGTGTTGTTGAATACCTCGTTCAATATCCAGGAGCCCATCGTCTATTCGCCTCTGGATGCTTGCGCGACATTTGCCGCATCGGGAGTGGATGCGTTGGTGATCGGTGACTATGTCGTGCTGCGCGAAGCGCTGAAGGATGACAGCGCCCGGGCCCAAGCTGTCGCGTGACCCGGCTGTTTCTCAGCGTCGATTTCGAAGACTTTGCGCATGATCTGAAACGCCTTCTGGGGGTCTGGGAAACCGGGCCCCTCAGAGTTGAAGAGCTGTGGCAAAGCTTTGAAACCATTGATGGCTTCCTTCGCTCACATGACGGATCTACCGGTGGCCCCGCAACGTTCTTCTGCACGGGAGTCGTAGCACGCGATGCGCCTGATCTGGTGGCCGAAATCGCAAGGCGGGGCCACGAGGTTGCTTGCCACTACTATTTTCATGACAGCATGGACCTGCAGTCTGCGGAGACCATAGACCGTATGCTGGGTCAGGCGCGGCAAGCTTTGGAGGAGGCCGGGAACACACCAGTTCGAGGGTTTCGCGCCCCGCGCTTTCGATTGAACCGCGCAACGCCTGAACAGTACCGCCTGATTGAACGCCATTTCGACTACGACTGTTCGTCATTCTTCGCCTCGGCGCAGGAATGTGATCGGTTTTCCCGGGAAATGGGGCTGACCACGCTCCGGATCTTGCCGTTGTTCATGACGCCATTGGCGGTCAAGGGGCCGATGGTGCGTCTGGGAGGTAGCTATCTGAAGTTCATGACTTCGGATCTGGCGGGGAAACTGATCGAACGGTCTGAACAGGCCGGCATCCCGCCGCAAGTCTATCTGCATCCCTACGAGATCGTGGAACCTCGGTCATTCATGGTTTCACGGGACGAGCTCGCGGCCTTGGGATCTGCCAAAGCCGCTTACTGGGCGTTGCGGCAGTCTCAGTGGCTGAACTTTGGCGGCGCGCGACTTTTGCGCAAGGTCGAGGGTTTGATCCCCGCAGGCGGCCTTGCGGGTCGGCTGGATCAGTTAATCGGAGAATAAGAAAGGGGCCGGTCAGTCGACCAGCCCCAGTCATTCGCGGAACCGAGGGATCAGTTCGACGCGGCCATCAGTTTGTCGTTGTGCTCGCGCAGCGAGTCCGAAACGATCGCGTACCATTCGCCGGATTCACGCATTTCGTTGAGGCCCTTGTTCAGCATGGCCAGGTACTGCTTGCCGAACGGGTTCGAACGGTGTGCGATGAAACGCAGCGACGACAGCGAGGTCACGAAGGGGTTCTCGATCAGGTCGTTCTGGTTCAGGCCCATTTCAACCATGGTGTCCGAGAACAGTTGGACCTCGAAGGTTGCAACATCTGCAGTGCCGGTCAGCACGGCATCCAGACATTCCCGCGCGGTGATCGGCTGCATCAAGGTGATGGTGTCGCCATTGATCAGACCTTGCTGTTCCAGATCGTGGATGAACCAGCCGTCCATGCGGCAGATGGTCGACCCTTTCAGCTCGTCAAAGGTGGTCGCGTTGGCAAACTGGCTTTCGGGCAGGGTGTAGAAACCGACCACGATGTCATAGACTGGGACCGACGAGTCGAACTGCGTGCAGCGCACCTCGGTTTCCCAGGACCATTCGTAGCTGCGGTTGGTGCAGTCCGGCATGTTCCATGCCATCGACACGTCGAACGCGCCCAGCGGCAGCAGGGTTTCCAGGTGCGAATTCCAGTCGTCAACAAAGCTAACTGAATAGTCGCGGGCGTTGCCGCCCCGCTGCAACGAGGTGGTTGCCAGACGCGGGATGATGCCACCGCCATTCAGCGATTCATCTGCGAAGGGCGCCCAGCCGTTACCGGTGACCAGTTTGATCGGCGGCTCATAGACGCTCGAGCGTTTCACGCTTGCAGCGCGCTGTTCTTCCGCGGCGATGATTTCCTGCGCGCTGCGGCCATTCGGCAGGCTGCCGTCTTCACAGGGCAGGGCCAGAACGATGCCCGGCTCAAGCGAGTTCGGGTTGGTGATGACGTTGCGGTTTGCGTTGAAGATCGGCTGGTAGTTCGATGTGCCGTAGGCCGCGATGGCGATGGTTGCCATCGTGTCACCGTCCTGAACCGTATAGTTGGTACAGGCCTCCTGAGCGGCGGCGGCGCCGGCGCTGAGGGCGGTTACTGCGGTGGCTGCCGCCACCAGTTTCTTCAGATTGATTTCAAACATGTCCACTTCCTCCAGACTTTTGTTTTGTCAGACCTTGCCGGCCCTTATCCGTTTTCCATTTGGTACCGCAGGGCGGTCGAGACGATGTCGCGCCATTCGCCCGATTGCTGCATGATCGCCAGACCCTGATTGAGCGTCTCGAGGATCGCTTCCCCATCCGGATTGTCCTTGTGGGTCATGACGTTGAGCGACTTGATCGCCGCCAGGTTGGGGTTTTCGATGATCTTGTGTTCATAACCCAGCCGACCGATCGCCTCGACGGCCAGATGCGCTTCGATGGCGACCAGGTCAGCCCGCCCGTCCATGACTGCGTGGAAACACTCGTCCGGATCGACGGGGCGCAAGATGGTGATCGCAGGCTCATAAAGACCTACAGCGTCCATGTGCGAGGTTGACCAGCCCTCGGGGCGGCAGATCGTGGTGCCGACGAATTCCGCGTAGCTGAGCGAGGTTTCGTAGCCTGAACCATCCTTGGCGAAGAACGTGTCGACCACTTCGTAGAACGGGTTCGAGAAGTTGTAGGTCTCGCACCGGTTCCGGTCGCTCTCCGAAAGTGCCTCGGCTTCTTCGCAATTCGGGCGCGACCAAGGGAACGTGGCATCGAAGGCCAGGGTGGGCATCAGCAGGTCCAGATGCGACGACCAGTCGTTCACGAACTGGATCTTGTAGGCCTGTTCCGGCGCCGCCCGCAGCATCGCGGTTTCGACTAGGTTCGTGTACAGACCGCGATTGGGCAGGGCTTCGTCCGTAAACGGCGCGTAGTTGCCCCCGGTGATCAGCAGCAACTGCCGGTCGCGGATCTCGGGGCGGGTGCCGTCACCGGCGTTGCGGATCAACGCGGCACCTTCTGCGCGGGCGGCCTCGATTTCCTTCTTCGCAGCGGCCTTGGCTTCGATGACAGCCTTGTCGCTGGCCTGCTGGGCCTCCGCAACGCGGGCTTCGGCCTCGGCGATGGCCTTGGCGGCACGTTCTTCCGCGGCCTTGACCAGTTCGGCTGCCATCTCGGCGGCCATGCGCTCGGCCTCGGTTTCCGGTTCAGGCGCGGCGCGGCCGACATCCTCGAGGCAGGGGAAGGTCAGAACGTCGCCGACGCGGATGATGTTGGGGTTGGACCCGATCGTGTCGCGGTTGGCGTCGTAGATGATGCGATAGTCTTCGGTCGCATAGACCTTGATGGCCAGTTCACGCAGGCTGTCGCCGCGCTGGATCTCGTAGGTCGAGCATGCCTCTTGCGCCGAGGCTGCCCCCGTTGCTGACGCTAGGGCAATGCTGGATATGATCAGGTGTGTTCTCATGGGTCCTGTTGCTTTGCTTTTGTTATTGTCGGGCCGTTTTGATGACGGCGATTGAAATGTTGTCCTGATCCGGATCACCCTTGGCGATCAGTGCCTTGAGGAGGCTGTCGGCGATGTCCTGGGAGAGGGCCGAAGCGTTGTCCTGAAGGATGGACTGGATGTCGTGGTTGCCCAGATATTGCAGCCCGTCACTGCCGAGGATGAGGAGGTCATCGGTCGTCAGTTCCAGCGCGTCTTCGGGGCAGTCTACCTTGGGGATCGCCGCGCCCATGATGACCGAGGTCAGCTGGTTGCGGTCGGGATGGGACTGCGCTTCGGCTTCGGACAGCTCCCCTCGGGTTACCTGTGCGTCGATGATCGGGGCCATCGAATGATCTTCGTTGATCTGAGACAGAACGCCGTCGCGGAACAGGTACAAAGGGCTGTCGCCGATCGAGATCCAGAACACTTTGTTGCCCAGCAGCAGAACTCCCAGCAGGGTCGAGCCCATGTTGAAGCCTTGGTGCTGGTCGTCGCCATACCCCGCCACGGCCGCGTTGGCCTGCATTGCGGCCATGGGCAGCGCATCCAGCAGCGTATTCTCGGTCAATTCCGGAGTCTCCAGAACTGCGTCGAGCACTTCGCACCAGGACTTGACCACCAGATCCGAGGCCACTTCGCCCGCGGCATGACCACCCATGCCGTCTGCCACCACGACATAACCGGCGTTGGCGGCGTCAAAGACCCGCGAGGCAACCGCGTCTTCCTGCGTGTCGCGCTGACCCTGATCCAGGATCAGTGCAATGTCATATGCCGGAGTAGCCAGCATCCGTTATGCGTCCCGCCAGTCGAAGTTTTCGTCACAGAAGGCCACGAACCGCAGCGATGTTTCGCTGATGCGGATCAGGTCGCCGCTGGACAGCGGCACGGTGCTGAGGACGGGTTTGCCGTTCAGGCGCACAAGGTTTGCCTTGCCGCCATGGCCCAGATAGCATTTGCGGTCTTCGGGGTCATAAGCAATGACGGCGTGGTTCGACCGTGAAATCCCGGTGTCGCCAAAATCCAATTGGATCGCCTGGTCATCGTTGCGGCCAATCTGCATCAGCCCTTCGGTCAGCGTGATGCTGGACCCCCGCCCGGGGCCACTGGTTACTGCCAGCCAACCGACCGGGAATGTCGCGCCTGCGGTTTCGGTCTTGGCCACCGGCTCGGCTGTTTCGATCAGTTCCTGCACATGTGTGTCAGGGCGCTCGAACCCGAGGAAGGTGGTCTTGACGCGCGACCGACGATCCGAGGCCGGCGCTTCGGCGACTTCCGGGGCGGCTTCGGGTTCTTCGGGCTCGGTGGCCACAGGTTCGGCATCTGCCGCTGCTTCGTCCGGGGCAGTTTCGATTGCAATGGGTTCCGGCAACTCGAACGGGGTCGGCGCCGAGGCCTCTTCCTCTTGGACTTCCTCCAGATCGGGTTCGGCAGTTTCGGCCATGACCGACTGGATGGTCTCTTCTTCTTCTTCGGTTGCCGCAACGTGCAGCGTCACGACCTGTTCGGCTTCTTCCGGCGCTTCAGGCGCGGCTTCGGCTGTTTCTTCGCTTTCTGTTGCCTCTTCCACCGTCTGTTCGGTCTCGGCGAAATCGGGCATCTTCTCTTCCGGAATCAGCTCGTCGGTTTCCTCGTAGCTGTCCGTGCTCAGGTTTCCACCAGCCAGTGCCTGGCGCAGTGCATTGAAGTCCGCAATCGGCTCGGCCTTGTCGGTCGTTTCGACTTCGGGTTCCGACCCTTCGGCTTCTTTGGCTTTGCCGGCACCCTCGAGAAGCCGGCTGAGTGGGCTTTTGTATTTGAACATGGTGTCGACACCTTTTGACTACTTGCACGGGCTTAGGTGACCCGTGGGGCTGCTACGAACCTCTGCGCATGGCGCAGCGGCACTGATGAAGTTGGAAACCTGAAACACTCTTACCTTCCGCGGTGGGCCTGTCCCCACCAGGAGGGCCAAAACGCGGCATCCTCCTCAGCAAACACAAACTGGCGGATCAAATACGTACCGGTCTGATCACTCCTGCGCCAAAGGCATCACGGCGGTTGTTTCCGCCCCGTTTCTAAGCACAACCAAACGTGCTTCGGGCTTGTTTTCGGAAACCAACGCGTTCAGCGCGGTATCCAGACTGTCGGCAGCAATCATCTCGGTTCCCGAGACGGTCTCGCGGACAAGAATGTCGCCGGTCTGCAGGCCACCTGCCGTTGCGGCCGGTGCTCCGGCAACAACCGTCTGCCATTCGGGCAAATCGGCGCCGCGGGCTTCGAACGAGTAACCGTTGGCCAGCCCGAACTCGCGGATTGCGGGCAGGGCCAGCAGGCCGTTCTGCGCGCGGGTCTGTCCGATGGGGCGATACCGCGCCGCGACACGGATATAGCCGTCCGGGTCAACCTGAAGGTTGTCCAGAACCTGCGCAGCAAGCGTCGTTCCGGCGCGCACAGGGCTGCCGTTCAGGGTATAGATCGCTGCGCCTCGCTGAACCCATTCACCGATCGTGGACATGTCCTGGTCGGCATCCACACCGGTGATGGCGATGATGTTTCCGGTCGAGGCGCGCCGCTGCGAAGTCGAGAACGGGATTTTGACATCCCAATGGGCATAGCTGACTTGGGTCTCGGCCAGATTGACCGGAGCGCTCGGTGCAACCGCCGCCACTTCGACAGGTTCTTCGGGCTGCGCCGCTTCTTCCTGTGTTTCCACCGCCGGCGGTGTGACAGCCGCTGCGGCCTGCTCGACAGGCTGGTCTTCTGCCACCTGCTGTTCTGTTTCGGTTGCTGCTGCGGTTTCTTCTGCCTTGTTTGCTTCGGGCGCGATCACTGGTTCGGCCGTCTGCGTTTCGGCAGGTTCGGCCGTCTCGGTGGGCGTCGCGGTCTGGATCGGTGTCGGGTCCGTCTCGGTCGAGCCGCCGGACATCACGAAGAATCCACCAGCGGCCAAAATCGCGATTGCGGCGACACCCGCGATCAACTTGCCGTTGCCGCCCGATCCTTTTTGGACAACCGTGTCCACTGCTGCTGCGGGCTCGTCCTTCTGGGCAAAACTTGCCGGTCCGTCGTCGTTTTTTTCGCCATGCCCAAGAGCCAGATCGGAATTGCCGGCCAGCAGGGCTGTTACAACCGCTTCGGCGTTTTCGCTTTCGGCTTTGATGCGGGCCTTTTCGGCCTCTTCGTCCTTGCGGTCCAAGGCCACGATTACCGAAACGGGGCGATAGGCAAAGCTGTCGAATTCGACACCGGGGCCGCGGAACATCCGCAACCAGTCCAGTGCAGATTGAAGGCGGTCAGTCGCGTGGACCTCCATGGCCTTGTCGATCGCCCCAAGGAAGCCATCCGGGTAACCTTGGAAGCGACCGGTCAGCGGCTGATAGGGATCTTTCTGTCCGTTGTTGAAGGCATTCAGGCGCGATTGGCCGTCGATCGGGCGCTCGCCGCTGATCGCGTGGTAGAGCGTTGCCGCCAACACATACAAGTCGCTGCTGGGACCCTGCTCGGAGCCGCGCACGTAGAACTCGTGCGGCGAGTACCCATCCTTGATCACCCGAAGCGTCAACAGGGCCGCCGATTGGTTGGCAGCCTGCTCGCGCGCGGCGCCGAAATCGATCAGGATCGGTTCGCCGTTTTCGTCGATCAGGATGTTGTCTGGCGAAATGTCCCGGTGAAGCATCCCGCTTTGGTGGATGAATGAAACCGCGGACAGCATCTTTTCGGTGACTTGGACGATAAAGTCCGGGCCGGTTTCGGTCTTGGGGTCCTCGATGTAATCCAGCAGATCGCATCCACGGATCAGGTCCATCGCGATATACGCAGTATCGTTGTCTTCGAAGACCTGGTGCACGTCGACGATATTGGGGTGGACCAGGCGAGCATGGTTGCGGGCTTCCTGAATGAACAGGTCGATGATCGCGCGCAGGTCGTCCTTGAAGGCCGGATCATTGGGTTCGACCAGGTCACCGTTGCGGCGGCACAAGGCACCCGGATAGCATTCCTTGATGACCACATCGCGTTCCAGGCTGTCACGCGCCAAATACGTGATGCCGAACCCGCCATTGCTGAGGAAGCGAAGAATTTCGTACTGGCCGCGCAGCAGTTTCGCGCCCGGTTGCAGACCTTGAATTTGAGGTTCGTCGTGCGATGCACCGACAGCCTGGTTGTGGTTCATTTCTTCCCGCCCATCATTCCAAAAACTTGCGGCCAAAATAACCGGGCAATCAGCCCACGAACACACAACCAACACAACCGCAGGACACTTGAGAACGGTTAGACGTTTCAAATTTGACTTTAATGGGGCCGCCTCGTGGCTTCACTGAGAACGGTTTCGGGCGCAGATCAATATATTGATCTAATAGCTGATAGAGTACATATATGTAGTGTCTCCCGGCGAACAAAAAGGATTCAGTCCGGGCGCCAGACGACCCATGGTCCACGGATTCGAAACAATGGAATCATGATTCCAGTGTTAACGATTCGCCGCGCCGCGGCTCAATCTTTGCGGGAATGACTCAGGTTCCGGTCTTCGGAGGGGCCGAAGCGACCGTGCTGCCGGCCCACGCCAGGTTGTCGCTGAGCTGCGCCAGTATGCTGATCGCATCCTTGAGTGGCCCTTCGCCGCTCTCGAATTGAAGCAGCAGAAGCAGGTCGGTGGCCTTTTCGAACTCGCCCGGAATCCAGTCGGCTTCGGGATCGATCTCGGACCCGTTTTCCAGCCGTTCAGCAAAATCCTCGACAATTTCCTGACAGCTTTGCAGGAAGGCGGCCGGTTCGATGTCCGAACTGTCGCGCAGGTCTTCGTAAATGCTGGCGATCGCCGCCAGCCAGTCTTCGAGGATCGGGTTGTCCAGCGGCGGCAGCGCAGATTCCAGACTGGGCTGTACCGTTCTGGTGTCCGAGGCTGCGGCTTCGCCCGCGCCGGTCAATGTCTCCAAGAACGGCAGGAAGTCAGCGGCAAGGTCCTGCCGCGCGGCCTCCAGATCCGTTCGGCGGCGATGCGATGCAATTTCAAGCACCTTCTCCGCAAGGTTCTGGCCGCCGCAGGTTTCCCACAAGGCGAAGTCCGGTTCCGGCTCTTGCGCCATGGCGCGAACGGCAACTGGTGTCCCGATCGGTACGATCGCGCGGAACATGCCCGACTTCTCCTTCTCCAACCGCGACAGAACGCGATCGAGGGCGTCGCGGACAGGGGGCAGGTCCGTGTGAGTGACGGCTAGCAAGCTGTTGTCGCGCAGGTTTTGCGGGACTTGTGCCCACAAATGGCGCTCGGTCTCGCGCCAAGCGTTGGTTCCGTTCGTGCACCAGATGGCGCAATCGACGAATTTCAACAAATCAAGCGTTTGTTTGTAAGTGTCGTCCAGCGCACCGGAGCCGGGCAGGTCGAACAACGAGATTTCGCGCAGGGCAGGGGTGTTCAGCCCCACCGAGATAAAATCAGGATTGTCGGCCGCGGCCTTTTCCAGGGCGATGCCGGAATAAACCTTTGGCTCGCGGTCCCACCACCCAACGGTCGTTTCAGGCGTGTCCGCATAGGTGACAATCACCAGAGGCAATTTCAGATGTTGCGGACCCGTGGGCAGGATGTCAGCTCCGGCGAGCATGTTGGCAAGACTGGACTTCCCGGCGCCGAATTCCCCTGCAAAACCGATTGAGACCGCGTTTGACAACCGCTCGGCGTGGGACTGTGCCCGCGCGCGCATGCCGTCCAACTCGGGCGTGGACGGAAGGCGTTCGGTTGCGGTCAGAAAACGGTCAAGCTGACGCACTTCCGTCTCGGTTCCGGGAAATTCAATCACTCGGCGGCCTCCGCTTGTCGTTCGTCGCTGTGTTCAGCGCCAAAGGTCGATTGCAATTCGTCCGCGATCCGGCGTGCGCGGTCGAAATCGACCTGCGCCTGGGTGCGCTCACATGTCTCGCCCGTCGCGGTGCGGTTTTCAAGATGCCCGGCGAGCAGGGCCAGGAAATGGTCCAGAGCGGTGTTCAAGCGCTCCAGCAGGTTCTCGCGCGCGGTATCGATCAGGTCATCTCCAATCATCTCGAATTCCTGCACAATCATGCGCTCGGCGCGAGAGACGACGGATTTCCGCGAGATCAGACGCGACAACCAGTTCACCCGCAACTCGACCGTAATACCCCGGGTCAGAGCGGTGGTGTCTGGACGGAACCAGCGCACGGCACTGGTGTTCATACGGCTGTCGGTCGGCTCCTGCCAGCCCGGCAGGGACCGCAGAGACGCGTTGGCCTGCATGTCGATGGCATAGAGTTCGCTAAGCATCCGCTGGCGAATGACCTGAGTCGCACCCTGCACCAGTTCGCGCATGCGTTCGCGCAACGGTGTAAAGTTCAGTTCGGTTGCGCCACCTTTTGCAAGCAACGGGGATTGCCCGTCGGGTCCGCGCACAACCGATACGACGGCTTCGGCCACGGTGTCGTCCATCACACCACGCAAGTTTGCCAGAACATCATCCATGTCGCGGGTGATCTCTGCGGTTTTGTCCGATACCAGCTTGCGCAACTCGGCGAGGGTCTTGTCATTCTCGCCAGCCGCATCGTCCGAAGGTTGGCCATCTTCTTCCAGCGCGCGGAGGCGGGCTTTGCTGCGCTCCAGCTCGCCCTGGGCAAAGCCGTTCAGATGTTGCCATGCCATACGCAGTTGTTCGTTGCGCGGGCCATCAGTCAGCGCGGTGGTGACATGTCGGCGCAGGTCTGGCAAGCCCGAGGCGATCATCGCAGCATACCGCAGAACCGCCTCGCGGCTGATCGGGCCGGGGCCGCGTTTGATCTCTTCGACGCCGGCAAGGTACTGCTTCATCTGTTCGGGATGCGCCCGCAGCCAGGCGAGGATGTGATCGTGGTTGACGCCGGTTTCGTCCCCGGTCAACGCATAATGCGCCCACTGAGCGCTGCCCATCAGAACGTCGATGCTGGACTTCCCCAGAGCCTTTTCCAACCCGTCCAAAACGTCGGCGCGTACTTTCGCCGCGTCTTCCGCACCGCCGCCCAATTCGTCGACCCGGTTGATGAAAACCACGATCTGACCCAGCTCAAGCGCCTGCATCAGCCGGAACAGTTTCAAATCGGCGCGCGACAGGGCCTGGTGCGCGGACAGAACCACGACGAAAAAGTCGGATTCCTTGAGGTACTGGCGCGAGATCTCTTCGCGGATCAACAGCGGATCATTGACGCCGGGCGTGTCGGTCACGGTCAGCGGGAACGGGAAATGGCCCAGATCAAAATACACCTCGGCCTTGCGGGTGATGTCGCTGTACAAACCCCGGTCCGAGCCCGGATCATGTTCGGCTTCGTCGGTCGGATCATCCCCGGCACAGACATAGCGGGCAAGGTCATCCGACGTCAGTTCTTCGAGGTCGTGATGCTGGCCCATCAGCTGTTCGAAACTGTCACCCAGGCGCAGACGAGCGCGGTTTTTCATCGCGTCGACCTGCTCCTCGATCATCTCGCGCTTATAGCTGTCCTCATCGTCGGGGAACATGTTGCGCAGTTCTTCGCCTTCGGCGATCAGCGCCTGCCATTGGCGGTTGTCGAAGAAATGGAATTCGGCCCCCGATGTGCGCCCGGAGGGATGACCGAAATGCATGTCGGTGATCACGGTCGTCCACGGGTTCACGTCCGACGGCAGAAATTCTGCCTGTCCCGTAAAGCCGTTGATCAGGCGGGACTTCCCGGCCTTGATCTGCCCGACGAATGCAATCGATGGTTTCAGGCCGCTGAGATCGTCAACGATGCGAGAGATGAACTGACAGGTCTCGTCATTGCTCACCTCTTTCATTTCGCTGGCGATCCGGATCAATTCCCGGCGGTTGGTTTCACTCATAACACTACCCTAAAAACTGGTACCCAAGATTTGCTTCAAACTTAACTTCAACTGTCGCGAAAGCGGTGCCATCAGACCGACTCCCGCAGAGATTTCCACAGGTTGACGACGGCACCCAGCTTGCGCGCGTCATGTACGGCGGCGGCTGTATTGCGACCATCCCGAACCAGAGCGACACCCGCGCCCTTGCCACCTGACGGCCGCATGACGATCAGTTGCGGCTGCTCGAGCAGCCCGGCATTGTCGGCATCCCATCCCGCCAGATCCTGTGCGAACCGGGTCAACAGATCATCCGAAGGATGAAGAGGCTGTCCATCGGCGCACACGCCATCGAACTGGTGGGTCGCCCCCTCCGCACTTGTCAGCAGGCGTCCCATGGCGAACCGTTCGGCGCCGTCGAAGAAAGCCGCGGCTACACTGAGTTCTGCACTTTCAGTGCTGTCCTGCTCTTTCGTGTCCTCGACGGGATCCGGGACAACCGAAACCCGTGGCTCGGACGGCAGAACGATTTCGGAACAGGCTTTCTGCATCTCGCTGAACGTGATGCCGACGTCATCCGCCTCCAGCGGCCCGTCCGGTTTCAGAGACACCACTTCGATCGGAGGGGCGGTCGCGGCCAGGTCGGACACGAGCCGCGCCAGCTTTTCGATCAGCGCTTCGCGCGGTTCGGTTTCGAAATCCGGAAGGGTGCCGGTGCTCGCCGAATAAACATCCGTGATCCGTGAGCTGTTCACCTCGATCGCCAGGATCGTTCCGTTCTGGGCGTTGAACTCCAAGCGTCTTGGAAGAACCGTTCCCCGGATCAGGTTCAGTATGCTGGCCCGCCGGGCCTCGGCCGTGTCCCCGGTTAACCGAACGGCCGGCGACAAACGGGGCGTCGCAGACCGCCCGATGTTTTCGAGCATGTCGATTATGTCTGTCGCCATCATGCCGTGACCCCCTCTGGTCCCGTCTAAACTGCGGCCGCTACCGGCCCCAGGCTGAGATGTGATTTCGTAAGCGTCAGCCCGATATTCGCGCTGTCGCGGCAGATGTAGCAGACCACGTGTTCCGGATAGGCCCGGGTCCGCATGAAGATGTGTAGCCGGTCGTTCGAAAACACCGAGATTTCCCCAAATCCCGGGTTCTCCGGATCCTGTAGTCCGGCCGAGGCCAACAGCGCTTCGAATGCTTGAACGCCCCGGCCCTGAAACAGATTTGCCACCGCAATGGCGAGGGTTTCCAAGGCTGCACCATCCTCGGTCCCGGTTGCCGACATGCCCAGAAGCATGCCCGTTTCCATGTCGACATATCCCGCTGCGATGCAGTCGGGAATGGTTTCCATGGCGGTGGTCAATGCGGCGTCAATCGTCATCTAAAGCTCTGTTATCCCTTATTAAGCCCAAAGGCGCAGCGGTTCGAAACCGTCGCGCCGCTGAGTAGCATTGCCGTTCGGGATGGGAAACGGTTTACCGTTTCCAACGTGTCCCATGAGGCCCGGTTACAACACATGCCACTCCGCCCTGTCTTTCGGATTTGGCACCGGTTGAATCCTGTCCTGTTCGTCGCGCCCGGTGTGCTCGTGAGCGATCTTGTCGAACTCCTCAAGAAAGGCCTGGAACACGGCGTGCAGCCCGTCCACGTCTTGGGGGATATCTTCACTGGCCGCGATTTCCCGCCACATCGCCGCCGCGCTGAGCGGAGCTCCTGCCGGCACGCTCAAAAGGTGTTCCAGCGAGGTTTCGCCTTCGCCGACCTGCTCACAAGGCACTTCGGGTTCCTGGTCTTCAGGGGTCTGGGCCGAAATCAAGCCGTTCGATTCCGGCTCAGGTTCATAGGTCGTGGCATCGTCACCCTGTTGCTGGGACAACAGCGAAGCAATGGACGAGACCGAGTCTTCGACACTGGGTGCCGGGGTCTCGTCCTGTTCGTCTGCTGCCGGTGCGGGGGACTCGCCAACCAAACGTTCTGACAGCGTGGCCAGCAGGTCTTCGTCCTGGGCACCCTGATCGTTGGTCTGGTCATCGGCGTCTGCGACCAGCATTTCGTCGTCCTCGAAATCGAGCGTATCGTCATCGACCTCGTCAAAGTCTTCGTCGTCCAGCTGAGTCACCGCAGTCGAAGTTGCGGCGACGCTGAGCCGATCCTCATCCTCGTCCCGGAACAAGGCCCGCAAATCTTCATCGGGCACCGGCGTCATTTCGGCGCGCAAGCGGTCGGCGTCATCCGGGTTGATCCGCTCGCGTACGGTCGACTCGCCGCGGCGCTCCACCCGGGCCGGTCGAACCGGGAAGGTTGCGATCACATCGTCCGAGTTCCGGACCGCCTCGAATCCATCATCCTGATCCAGCG
The DNA here is from genome assembly GCF_056538625.1 of Ruegeria sp. BF8. Classification (NCBI taxonomy): domain Bacteria; kingdom Pseudomonadati; phylum Pseudomonadota; class Alphaproteobacteria; order Rhodobacterales; family Roseobacteraceae; genus Ruegeria; species Ruegeria sp. BF8. The sequence goes on from NZ_JBQFTL010000005.1 coordinate 366,473, forward strand.
GGTTGGTCAACTTGAAAGGCGCGGGCTCTTCGGCTGCGGTCTGGCGATCGGATCGTTCGGGACGCACCGGTTGAACCGGGGGCGTGCCGGCGAGGCTCTTGTCGATCTGGTAGCGGGCAAGTTTTTCCGCACGGCTGTCCATGATCTGCTCGGTGATCTCAAGAAAGCTGTCGATCATCTTGCCGCCGCCGCTGCGCGACCACAGCTCGGCGTCGCCCGTTTTGTCACGCGCGATGATCGCGTCACGGGCGGAAAACAGGATTGTCCGATTGAATAGGTGCCCCGCTTCGCGGTTGATGCGGCGGAGCACTTTCTGGCGGTCTTTCAGATCCAGTGCGTCCGCGCGCGTGACCAACAGAAGCGAGTTGTGCTGAAGCCGTTCCGGCAACGAAACCCACGTGGCGCGTTCGGTCTCGCGCCAGGCCTGCGTCGAGTGCGTACACCATAGCACCCCGTTGGCTTGACCTACCGCACGGCGCCAGACATCGGCCTGAATTTTGGGGTCCGAAATGCCGGGCGTGTCGATCAGGTCGACGGCCTCGAGAATGTCCGCTTCAAGATAGATGCGGATGAACTGCGCGTCGTTGACGCCCACCTTGTCCAATTCGTCCAAACCAATCGGAGAAGTGGTCCCGTCATGGCGCTGGACGTAAGCCGGTTTGTTGCCCCAACTGAACCAGACCGGCGGCAGCTGGGTGGCCGTCACCTGCGTCGGTAGGGCCTGCTTGCGCAGCAGGAAGTTCATGAGCGTGGACTTTCCGGCGCTGAACTCTCCCATCAGCGCAAAAACCGGTTTGCGGCGGGACCACTGCTCGATGCGTTCCCATGCCCGAGGAGAGACGAAGCGGATTTGTGAATCTTTTGCCATGGCTTTCTTACGCTGCTTCGTTGCTGAGGTCTTTGAGGATGTCGCCGAGGATTTCGTCACGTGACTTCTTCGGCTCGAGCCCGGCCATCAGGTCCGGGGCGGTCCCCGGTGCCTTTTCGGCGGATTGCGAGATGCTCAGAAGGGTTTCCTGCTGCTCGCGCATGAAATCCGACAGGACGGCCCGAACATTTTCCAGAACGGCTGCGATCTGGGTTTCTTCGAGATCCTTGGTGATCGAATTGGCTTCTGATGCGATCAGGCGGGTGTAGTCCGCCGCATAGGCTTCAAACCCTTTCCGGCGTTGCCACCAGCGACGCCACCATGTGCTTTGAAGGTCCAGCGCGATCGTTCTGCCAATGCCCAATGGCGGCGGTACGCGCGGCACAATGGGCGCCTCGATGCTGAATTCGCCCAAGTGGTTACCCAGAAGCTTCTGATACAGGGCCTCGACATCCGCTGCGGCTGCGGAATACAGCGCGCTGGCGTCCTTGCGCATTGCGCGGGCAAAGCTGAAATAGGCGGCCTTCTGAAGGGTACGAAGCCCGGCCGGGTCGTATTGCCAGGTGCCCTGTTCGCCGTTCTGCTCGAGATGCGCGATCAACGAGTCCGTTGCACGTTTGACGAAGTTTGCCTCGGCCGAAGCCAGACGTTCCAACACCTTGTCGCGCAGGGACGTCGTCAGGGCGGCAGCTTTCTTGTCATATTCGGCCGCGACGGTGGCGATCGCATCTTCGGGTGACACGCCGTCAAGATCGCGAACAACGCCGTCTCCGCCCGACAGGCTCTTGGCGACCGAGGTTGCGCGAATCTGACTTGCGATGTTGCGGGCGCGGTGACGGACACGGTCCAAAAGACGCGTTCCTGCGCCTTGGGCGATACGTTCGTTCATGGCCAACAGCAGGTCAGGCAGACCAGAAAGGGCCCAGATCTTGTCCAGCGATGCGGCCTGATCTCCAAAGCCGGCGGCCAGATAGAACGTGTTGAGGGCCTGGCGGGAATCGTCGGTGAGAATGTCCGGGTTGCCGGTCAGCGCGGCCTCGGCCCACAACGCACTGCCGAAAACAACGCTGGTGCTTGTGTCGATTCCGTTTTGCTTGAGTGTATCCTGAATTCGGTCGCGAATTTCGGGGACTTGCTTGACCGGGTCGGTCAGCTCGTCGATCCGGTTGACGAACAGGACGATCTGCCGGTTCTCGAACTGCGCGATGATCCGCATCAGCGCCATGTCCATAGTGGTCAGCGCTTGGCTTGCCGCCAGAACCACGACGCAGACTTCCGATCCGCGCAGGCTGCGCAGAGTGATCTGTTCGCGCACCATGAACGTGTCGTTGACGCCCGGCGTGTCGCACAGTTTCAGCGCGATCGGGTACTGCGGAATGTCCATGTACAATTCCGCGGCTTTGGTCACGTCGGCGAACCGGCCCGTTTTCGGGTCGATGTCCGGATCGTCTTCGTCACCCAGGCAGACATAGCGCTGGATCAGCTCTTCGTCGAAGTAATCGTATTGGTGGCTTTGGCCCAGGATCAGGTCGAAGTGCTTGCCAAGGCGTTCCTCGGACTTGGCCTTCATCTGCGCGATCTGACGGCGTATGTCCTCCATCTCGTCGTCGGCGCCTGCGCGATTGGCCAGTTCGCCCAAACGGCCACCGCCGACCATCAGATTGTCCCATTCTTCCTGCTCGAAGAAGGTGAACTTGGATCTGTATTCACCGGGCATGCGGGTGTTGATGTTCAGCGTGGTCACAACCGAGGTCCACGGGTTCACATCCGACGGCAGCAGACCGGGCCGACCGGCCAGAATGTTGACGATCGAAGATTTGCCCGCCTTCACCTGGCCGACGAAAGTGACGCTGGCGGTGAAGTTTTCCATACGGGTCTTGAGCGTGGCCAGCCGCGCAGTCGAGCGCGCATCCGCCACCTCTGTCAGTTGGTCGATCTGTGTCGTCAGTGCGGACATGGCTTCCGACATCGGCGCCAATGCCTCGTTTCCTACAGACAAAAGGTGGTCGTTGCGGGCCATGTTCAGCCTCCGGTTCCGGTTGCAGCGATTTGGGTATGCCCGGATTCCGTCAAACTGGCAGGCGCCATGCCTGAAAAGCTGTCGATCCGGGCGATCAGTTCGAGAGCGTTGCCCAGCATCTCGGCCTCGGTTCCGGGCGAGATGGTATCGAAGGCGCGCGAATCGGCCAGCACTTCGATCGAGCTGAACCGGGTGCCATTGTCCAGGCGCGCGACCCGTCGTCCGGTCGGAAACCCATTGGATTTGGCCGATGGAAGGGGCATTCGCGCATTTGCCAACAGGTATTCGTTGCCCTCATGCGTCTTCAGGGCAATGCCGAAACCCGTGTTCGGGAATTGCTGGTTGAGGTTTTTGAGCTCGCCGACAAAGCTTTCTCTTGCAAGAAAGACGACGTCTTGCTCGGTGGTAGCGGAGTTGATCTGTTCGGTCACGACTGAGACCCTTGTACTGGAGTTGAGCAAAAAACTCGTACGGTGCCGAAAAGGCGAAAAAGACTCATTAACTCCTTGGTAGACAGAATTACCTTCATCGCGGTGTTATTTTGACGTGATTGAGATATTTTGGCGTTTGAAATGTGGCGCAATTATGGTGGCCGTTGCATGACAATGCCGCAACTTCAGGATGTATAAACCAAAACAGGCAAGACTGCCGGGCTTGGATCAGGGGTGTGTTTCGGCGTGCGATTGGGTTAGTCGTGATGAATTCGACAGATAGCTAGTGTTTTGTAAAATAGATGAAAAATAGAAAACCAGATCAGAGGTTGAGTGCACGCCACGGCAGAAGGCGGAGGGACCGAATTGCTATGGGTTCAGTGTGGGGTTGATGAGGGTGGTCGAGACGTCCCCATGCGACCCACAACGTCAGCGAGAATTTTGTATTTTTTGAAAAATTGGGAATGTGTCCAAAAACAGAACAATTATGGCGTTTTGTTTCGTTCCGAAAGCGACGGGTTTCAGCCTTAAGAATTCCATTTGGCAATAAAAATATACCGGGAAGCCGGATGCCACACATTTTAGCGCCGTTGCGCGGGTCGCTCTTCCTCTCGCCTTGGTCATTTCCATTGTTTCCGAACGGGGGTCAATATTCCGCCGCAGACGGCAAGATTCCCTCTCGCGCTTGTCCAAAAGGTTTGTTATCAGCCCTTCCATTCGGCGCGTCGGCGCCGTGTTGCGGGTGTGGCGAAATTGGTAGACGCACCAGATTTAGGTTCTGGCGCCGCAAGGCGTGGGGGTTCAAGTCCCTCCACCCGCACCATTTTATTTCTTACCGATCATGCTGCGTGGGCGGATGCTAAGGCGCTACAAAGACGCCGCCGCGCGGCTGGCCTGGTCATAGTGGCCGGACAGGGCCCGCAGATCGCGGGCCAGGTCCCTCAGATCCGGGCCCGACAGGTCGGTGGCTGACAGCCCTTCCAGCAGGCATTGCTGGCGAACTTTCCGGTAGGCGTCGCATAGCGCCACTCCCTCGGGCGAGGTGCGGTAGAACACCTCTTTCCCACGCTTTTCCGACGTCAGAAGCCCAGCCTTCAGCAGTTTCCGCAGGGCGTAGTTCACGGTGTGGCTGTCCTCGATGTTCAGAAGAAAGCAGATGTCGGTCAGGCGCTTGTCGCGTCCGCGGTGGTTGACGTTGTGCAGGATCAGGATGTCGAGCGGTCCCAGATCGGCCTGCCCGGCTGCGGCCATGCAACGGGTCATCCAGCGTGAGAACGCATTATAGACAATGATCAGGCCGAATTCGAGTTCGGAAAGTTCCCAGCCTTCGCCCTCGGCCAAGTGGCGAGAGGAAACGATGCGGCGTGTGTCGGGGGAAGAATCGGTCATAATGCGGCCTTTTGATCTGCAAAACGCTGAGAAATTATCAGTGTTTTGGCATGAAGGGCGTGTGTTTTCAACGTGCTGACCTTTGGACTCTGCAGTGTTTTGGTCAAAACGATAACAAAACGTTGACAAATCGCAAACGTTGAGTCAGCTTCTGCGCCAGTACTCAAGCAGGGAGAGCCAAAATGAAACTGATGAAGATTGCCGGTGGCGCGGTTGCCGCGCTGGCCGGGTTGGCCATGCAGGTGCAGGCCGAGACCTGGGACATGCCGACGCCCTATCCGGACGCCACCTTCCATACCGTGAACATCCACGACTTCGCCAAGGACGTGACCGCGGCCACAGACGGCGCCCTTGAAATCAAGGTCCATTCCGCAGGTTCGCTGTTCAAGCACCCCGAGATCAGCAAGGCAGTCCGCAGCGGCCAGGTGCCCGTCGGAGAGTTTTTTCTGTCGTTGCTGGCCAATGACAACCCGGCCTTCGGCGCAGACTCGCTGCCGTTCCTGGCCACCAACTATGACGACGCCCAAAAGCTGTGGGCGGCACAGAAAGACGTGATCAACGGTCTGCTGGACGAGCAAGGCATGATGGTGCTGTACGCGGTGCCGTGGCCGCCGCAGGGCCTGTACACCACCAAGGAAATCAACAGCGTGGATGACCTGGCGGGCCTGAAGTTCCGCACCTACAACGCCACGCTGGAAGAATTCGCCAACCTGGCGGGCGCCGCGCCCACGCAGGTCGAGGTTCCGGATATTCCGCAGGCCTTCAGCACCGGCCGGGTCGAGGCGATGATCACCTCGCCCTCGACCGGGGTGAATTCGAAGGCGTGGGACTTTCTGACCCACTACACCGACATCCAGGCCTGGATTCCCAAAAACGTGGTCGTGGTGAACAAGCGCGCCTTCCGCCGTCTGGATGACGCGACCCAGGCCGCCGTTCTCGAGGCTGCCGCCGCCGCCGAAGCCCGCGGCTGGGAAATGAGCCAGGCCGAGACCGCCAAGCAGACCGCAGTTCTGCAGGAAAACGGCATCACCGTGGTACAGCCATCCGAAGAGTTGATGGCTGGCCTGCGTGAAATCGGCGCGCAGATGCTCGAAAACTGGAAGGCCAACGCCGGCGAGGACGGTGCCGCGTTGCTGCAGGCCTATCAGCAGTAAACGACCCGAACCGGCCGGGCGCCAAACGCCCGGCCGGGTTCGACAACAAGGGGAGGGGATGGCGATGCTGCGGCGCAGTCTTGATTTCATCTATCGTGCGGCCGGCGGATTGGCGGCGCTGTTCATTCTGGCCATCGTCGTGCTGGTCTTTGCGCAGGTCGGGTTGAACCTGGCCGACAAGATCTGGGCCGCGTTGACCGGGCAGGGCGTGGGCCTGACCATCCCGTCCTATGCCGATTTCACCGGATTCTTTCTGGCCGCATCCAGCTTTCTGGCGCTGGCCTATGCGCTGCGCGCCGGCGGGCATATCCGGGTGACGCTTCTGATCGGGCGAATGCCCAAGGGACCGCGCCGCCTGACCGAGATCTGCGTGGTCACGATTGCCCTGGCCATGAGTGCCTATGCCACCTGGTATCTGGGCCTGCTGGTTCTGGAGTCGCTGGAATATGGCGACCGCAGCCCGGGCATGGTCTCGGTGCCGTTGTGGATCGTGCAGATGCCGGTCCTGCTGGGGCTGGCCATCCTGACTCTTGCCCTGTTCGACGAACTTGTCGGCCTGCTGGCGGGCCGCGCGCCCAGCTGGGACGGCAAGGGCGAAAACCTTCTGAGCGAATAGGGTCAGCAGATGTCGATTGCCACGCTTTCCATCATTCTTCTTGTTCTGCTGTTCGCCTTTCTGGGGTCGGGGCTGTGGGTGGCGTTTTCGCTGCTGGGGGTCGGGATCGCGGCGATGGCGCTGTTCTCAGATGCGCCGCTGGGGCTGGTTATGGCCACCACCTTGTGGGGGCACAGCAATTCCTGGGCGTTGGCGGCACTGCCGTTGTTCATCTGGATGGGCGAGATCCTGTTCCGCTCGCGCCTGTCCGAAGACATGTTCACCGGCCTGTCGCCCTGGATGAACCGGCTGCCGGGGCAGTTGCTGCATGTGAACGTCTTTGCCTGCGGGATCTTTGCGGCTGTGTCGGGGTCGTCTGCGGCCACCGCGGCCACGATCGGCAAGCTGTCGATTCCGGAACTCTCGCGCCGCGGCTATCCCGAGAAGATGATCATCGGTACGCTGGCCGGCTCGGCCACGCTGGGCCTGCTGATCCCGCCGTCGATCATCCTGATCGTCTATGGCGTGGCGACCGAGCAATCCATCGCCCGTCTGTTCGTGGCCGGAGTTCTGCCGGGACTGCTGCTGGTGGGGCTGTTCGTGGGCTATGTCGCAATCTGGGCGCTGATCAACCGCGCCAACCTGCCCACCGAGGACATCCAGGCGAGTTTCGCGGAAAAACTGCGTCGCTCGCGCCGACTGGTGCCGGTGATCCTGCTGATCGTCGGTGTGATCGGCTCGATCTATGCCGGGATCGCCTCGCCCACCGATGCGGCCGCCGTGGGCGTGGTGCTGGCGCTGCTGCTGTCCTGGCGCGAGGGCACGTTGACCCGGGCCAGTTTCTTCGACGGGCTGATGGGGGCCACCGTGACCTCGTGCATGATCGCCTTCATTCTCGCAGGGGCCTCGTTCCTGACCGTGGCGATGGGCTTCACCGGTATTCCGCGTGTTCTGGCGGAATGGATCGGGTCGCTGGGCCTGTCCACCTTCACGCTGCTGGCGGCGCTGACCGTGTTCTTCGTGATCATGGGATGCTTTCTGGACGGGATCTCGGTCGTGGTGCTGACGGCTTCGGTCATCATGCCGATGGTGATGCAGGCGGGGATCGACCCGCTGTGGTTCGGCATCTTCCTGGTGATCGTGGTCGAGATGTCGCAGATCACCCCGCCGGTCGGCTTCAACCTGTTCGTGCTGCAATCGCTGACCGGGCGCGACATCCTGCGGGTGGCGCATGCGGCGCTGCCGTTCTTCTTCTTGATGATCGTGGCGCTGGTGATCATCGTGGCTTTTCCCGGCATCGTGACCTATCTGCCGAACCAGATGTGACGGGGGCGATGCAGGATTTTCCAATCATACGTACCGCCGGCGTGGACGGGCTGTTGATCAGCTTTGCCGCCGCACTCAGCGAACCGGCCAACCGCGCAGCGCTCGCCTTTCGCGCCGCGCTCGAGGCGGAGGGCTGGGCGGGGGTCGAGGAAACCTCGTCCTCGCTGGTCTCGGCCTTCGTCCGGTTCGATCCGCTGCGCCTGACACACGCCACGTTGCACCGGCAGGTGCAGACGCTGTTGGACCAGCGCGACTGGTACGCTGCCGACCTGCCCGGCGGGCGCAGGTTCTGGCGGGTGCCCACCGTCTTTGGCACGGATCTGGCGCCGCAGCTGGGGCAGGCGGCGCAGGCGGCGGGCCTGTCCGAGGCCGTGGCGGTCCGGTCGCTGTCCGAGGCGCGGGTACGGGTGCAGACCATCGGCTTTGCTCCCGGTCAGCCATATCTGGGTGAGTTGCCGCCCGCCTGGGACATCCCCCGGCAAAAGGAGTTGACCCCGCGCGTACCCGAAGGCGCGCTGGTGGTGGCGCTGCGGCAGCTTGTGCTGTTCTCGGTCACCACGCCGACCGGATGGCAACATGTGGGCCAGACCGCCATCCGTTTGTTCCAGCCTGATATGCCCCAACCCTTCCTGCTGCGCCCCGGGGATGAGGTGCAGTTCACCCCCACCGACCCGGAAACGCTGGCGCGGATGCGCAGCGATCCGCGCGGCGGCGGCAGTTGCGAGCCGTTGGCATGAGCACGCATCTGACCATATTGCGCGCGGGGGCCGGCCTGACGGTGCAGGACATGGGGCGACCCGGTTATCTGGACATGGGCCTGTCGCGCGGTGGTGCGGTGGACCGGCTTGCATTGGCCGAAGGCGCAGCGTTGCTGGGACAGGCCGACAGTCTTGCCGCCCTGGAAATGGCCGGTATGGGCGGCGAATTTCAGGCTGATCAGGACCTGCGCATCGCCCTGACTGGCGCGCGGATGCGGGCGCAGATCGACGGCGCGACCGCAGTCTGGAACGCCTCGCACCTCCTGCCTGCGGGCGCCCGGCTCAGCATTGGGCCGGCCGTAGCCGGCAGCTATGGATACCTCAGCATCGGCGGCGGGGTGCAGGGCGACCCGGTTCTTGGCGCCCGTTCGGCGCATCTGACGGCGGGGATCGGAGCCGTGCTGAAGGCGGGGGACCGGCTGGCGATCGGCCTGGACGCGGGCGGTGCAACCGGCATGACCTTCGACCCCGAGGACCGGTTCTCGGGCGGTGAAATCCACATCGTGGCCAGTTTCCAGACCGACCTGTTCGCCGCCGACGTTCTGGAGCGGCTGCAAAACACCGCGTTTCGCCGGGACGCGCGCGCCAACCGCATGGGCGTGCGGCTGGAAAGCGACGGACCGGGCTTTCATGTCTCGGGCGGGCGCAGCGTGCTGTCGGAAACCATCGTGCCGGGTGACATCCAGGTCACCGGCGACGGCACGCCCTTTGTGCTGTTGGCCGAGTGCCAGACCACCGGCGGTTATCCCCGCATCGGCACCGTTCTGCCCTGCGACCTGCCCAAGGTGGCGCAGGCCCCGGCCGGGGCCGACCTGCGGTTCCGCTTCGTGTCGCTGGACGAAGCGGTGACTGCCGAGCGCGCCGCGGCGCAAACCCGCGCCGCGCTACCCCGGGCGCTACGCCCGCTGATCCGCGATCCGCGCAGCATGTCCGACCTGCTATCCTATCAACTGATCAGCGGCGCCATCGCCCGCGAAGAGGACGTTTTGTAGAAAAGGAGCCTGTGTCATGGCACATCAAGTCGATCTGAACGCCGATATGGGCGAAAGCTTTGGCCCCTGGAAAATGGGCGATGACGCGGCGCTGCTGAAGATCGTGACGTCGGCCAACGTGGCCTGCGGGTTTCATGCGGGCGACTGGGACGTGATGGCCACGACGATGGCGCAGGCGGTCGAAAACGGCGTGGGCATCGGCGCGCATCCCGGCTTTGCCGATCTGCACGGCTTTGGGCGTCAGCGGATGCACTATCCCCTGCCGTCGCTGCAGAACCTGATCCGCTATCAGGTCGGCGCGGCGCAGGCGATGGCGCGGGCGGCCGGCGGACAGGTGCGCCATCTGAAATTGCACGGCGCGCTGGCCAACATGGCGTCCGAGGATCAGGCGATGGCGCGGGCATGCTACGAGGCGGCGCTGTCGGTGGCTCCGGATCTGATCATCATGGTTCTGGCCGGAACCGCCCAGCAGCGCGCCGCGCGAGACCTGGGCTGTCCGGTGGCCTGCGAGATCTTTGCCGATCGCGCCTACAACGATGACGCCACTCTGGTCGACCGCAGCCTGCCCGGCGCGGTGATCCACGACCCCGACCGTGCCGCCGCGCGCATGGTCGAGATGGTCAAGGCCGGGGCGATCATCACCGAAAGCGGCAAGCATATCCCGACCCGCATCGACACGATCTGCCTGCATGGAGACACGCCCACGGCGGTGTCGATTGCGGCCGGTGTCCGCCATGCCCTGAAGAAGAGCGGGGTTGAGCTCAAGCAGTTCGCCGGTGGCCCTGCCTAGGCTTCTAGATCGACGCGGCTGTTCAATGCGTCTCGCGTTCGATGACGCTGGGGTCCAAAAAGATACTCTCTTCGGGACGTCCGGGATCGACGAGCCTACGCTCCAGCAACGCGATGATCGCGTCAACGGCGGCGTCGATGGGGTTCCGGACTGTCGTCAGGCGGAATGTCGGCCATTTCGCCATGGCGATGTCGTCGAAACCAACAATCGCCAAATCGCCGGGTACGTTCAGAGACAGATCGCGCGCAGCCGATAGCGCCCCGATCGCCGTGGCGTCATTGGCGCAGACTAGCGCATCCAGAGAGGCGCGGGACAACAGACTGCGCGCGGCGCCGTATCCGCTGTCGACCGAGTAATCAGTCGGGTGTTCGGCCACGAGGTCAAGCCCCGCCCGATCCAGCGCCTGGAGGACCCCGGCGCGTCGCCGTGAAGACGAATAGAACTCCTCGGGTCCGCTGAGAAACCCGAACCGGCGCCGCCCCCGGCTGATCAGCAAGTCGGTGATCATGGTCATGCCATCGGCATTGCGGCAGCAGACATTGTCGACACGGGGCCCTTGAACGGGACGGCCTGACGAGATCATCGGGATGCCGAACCGCGCACATCTGTCGACGATCTCTTCGGACATGCTGCCGCCGCGCAGAATCAATGCGTCCAACGGATAGCGCAGCAGCTCTCGCAGCGCCTGATCCGTGTTGGCGCCGGTTCGGTCGATCAGAATGGGCCATTTCTTCAACCCGCTCAGGGCCTGGGCCAGTTCACCTACAAAGGCCGAGTCGTAGGGGCTGCGCATGTTGCCGACGAAGACGGCGACCAAATTTGATTGCCCGGCCTTGAGGCCAGCGGCCAGGGCATTCGGCTGATACCCGGTATCGGCTGCGATCTTGAGGATCCGTCTACGCTTCTCGGAATCGACATAGGCACCGGGCGTGAAAGCGCGCGAAACAGCTGAACGCGAGACGCCCGCAAGGTCCGCAACGGTCTGGGCCGTTGCGCGCCGGGGGCGTTTTGCGTCCTTGTTTCTCTCGCTACACATGCGGTTTGCGTTTCGCCTGTTCAGAGGGTTTCAACATTCTTGCAATGAATCGAATCTTTCATCAAACTGTCACGGTTGGAAGCTAGTGAACACGTGTGCACATTTTGCGAAAGGTGTCAGCCTTTTTCTGGATGTGAAATATGTCATCGGGGAAAATACCCCATAGTTTCCAGGGCTTTGGCCCGCCCGTAGGGGCGCAACATGAATCGGAGGAACTACATGATAAACGTCAAAACAGGTGCTGCTGCTGCCGCGTTCGCGATGATAGCGAATACGGTCTCGGCCGAAGTCGAGATTACGTGGTGGCACGCCATGGGAGGAGCCCTGGGTGACACCGTCAACCAGATTGCCGAGGATTTCAACGCGTCCCAGGACGACTACAAGATCACGCCGGTTTTCAAGGGCACATATGAAGAGACCCTGACCGCCGGCATCGCCGCATTCCGTGCGGGTGAACAGCCCAACGTCCTGCAGGTATTCGACGCCGGCGCCGCCACCGTGATTGGCGCTAAGGGCGCGACCGTTCCGGTTCAGGACCTGCTGGAGCAGAACGGCGTTGCGTTCGACATCGAGGACTATATCTCGGGCGTTCGCTACTTCTATGCCGACAGCGACGGCAAGATGATCGGGATGCCGTTCAACTCGTCCTCGCCCATCATGTATTACAACGTCGATGCGCTTGAAAAAGCGGGTGTGACGCCGCCGAAAACCTGGGAAGAGTTCCAGACCGTGACGGCGCCGGCGCTGAAAGAGGCCGGTTATATCGGTCTGTCGCAGTCGCATCTGCCCTGGATCTTCACCGAGAACTTCCATTCGCGCCACGACCTGCCGTTTGCCACCAACGACAACGGCTATGAAGGCGCTGACGGCACCAAGATTCTTGTCAACAACGAGGCGATCAAGGCACACTTCACCGCCGTCAAAGACTGGAAGGACAACGGGTTCTTCGAATGGTACGGCACCGGCTGGAGCGACAACCAGACTCCGTTCGAAGAAGGCAAGGTTGCCATCTGGCTGGGCTCGTCCGGTTCGTTCGGCGGCCTGTCCAAGAAGGACCTGCCGTTCGAGTTTTCGGCCACCTTCCTGCCCTATTGGGAAGCTGTGACCAAGGAACCCAAGCAGACCTTCATCGGTGGCGCGGCCCTGTTCGCGATGGCCGGCAAGAGCGACGAGGAAAACAAGGCCACCGCTGCATTCTTCGAGTTCCTGACCAAGCCCGAAACCCAGTACATGTGGCACCGCGAGACCGGCTATGTTCCGATCACCACCGCCGCCTATGAAATGGCGAAGGGCGATGGTCACTATGACCGTGCTCCGGCCGCCGAAGTCGGCATCAAGCAGCTGTCGCTGCCTGCTGGTGAAAACACCAAGGGCTATCGCATGGGCTTCTACGTCCAGATCCGCGACGTGATGAACCGGGAATATGGCCGGATCCTGACGGGTGAAACCTCGGTCGAGGACGCCTTCAAGGCAATCGAGGACGAAGCCAACGGTCTGCTCGAGCGTTTCGCAAAAACCCAGAGCTGATCCCACTCGCCAAGAAACGGGCGGTCGCAGAAGTGCGACCGTCCTCCCTTTTTCGGAGTTTTCATGAAACGCGCTGGTTTTTCCACTCGCTGGCTGCCGGTTCTTCTGCTGTTGCCGCAGCTGTTGATCATCGCGGTCTTTTTCTACTGGCCTGCCGCTCACGCGGTGCAGTCTTCGTTCTTCCTTCAGGATCCGTTCGGGTTTGGGTCGACCTTCGTCGGGCTGGACAACTACAGCGACCTTGCCGGGAATTCCGAGTATCTCAGCATTGCCTGGTTCACGGTGATCTTCACCGTTTTGGTCACGTTCTTTTCGCTGTCGATCGCGTTGTTGCTGGCCGTGAAGGCCGACAATGTGCTGCACGGCGCCAAGACCTATCGCACGCTGCTGATGTGGGTTTACGCCGTGGCGCCGCCGGTGGCGGGGTTCATCGGCCTGATCCTGTTCAACCAGAGCTGGGGGCCATTGACCGAACTGGCGCGCTCGATCGGGTGGGATTTCAAACTGGGCGTGAATTTCAATGACACCGCCACCGCGATGGTTATCGTTTCGGTCTGGAAACAGGTTCCGGTGAACTTCATCTTCTTTCTGTCTGGCCTGCAATCGATCCCGCGATCGGTGCGTGAGGCGGCTTTGATCGACAACCGCTCATCCACGGGTCGGTTCTGGGACGTGACTTTCCCCCTGCTGGCGCCGACCGGGTTTTTCCTGCTGATCATCAATATCACCTACGCATTGTTTGATACTTTCGGTGTGATCGACACGATGGTGAAGGGTGAGCCGGGCAACAACCCGATGACGTTGGTCTACAAGGTCTATGTGGACGGCTTCCGCGGCAACGACCTGGGTGGCAGCTCGGCGCAGTCGGTCGTTCTGATGGTTCTGGTTCTGGCCCTGACGGTGTTCCAGTTCCGGCTGGTCGAGCGCCGCATCCACTACACGTAAGGAGGGCAGACAATGACCGAAGCACATACCCCTGCGATGGCGTCCGCCACTTCACCCACCCAAACACGAAAGCGCGGCATCCGACTGTCCACGATCCTTGATCACACGATCCTGATCGTCGGATCGTTGTTCATGATGCTGCCGCTGCTGATGATCTTCCAGATGACGACCGTTCCGGATGTCGAGGTCATCAAGACCGGACCCAGCCTGACGATCGGGGACGAACTTGGCCCCAACTTCCAGAAGGCAATGTTCGAGGCCTCGGGCTTTTCCGGCCAGAACACGGGCATGAACATGCTCAAAAACTCGTTCATCCTGGGCATCGGTTTTGCCCTCGGCAAGATCATCATCGGCATGATGGCGGCCTATGCGATCGTCTATTTCCGGCTGCGCTTTGCCACGCTGGCTTTCTGGGTGATCTTCACCACGTTGTTGCTGCCGCTGGAGGTGCGCATTCTGCCCTCGTACGAAGTGGTGCAGAAGCTGGGGATGCTGAACACCTATCAGGGCCTCATCATCCCGCTGATCGCCTCGGCCACCGCCACGTTCTTCTTCAGGCAGTTCTTCCGCTCGGTTCCAGAAGAGTTGGTCGAGGCCGCGCGGATCGACGGCGCCGGCCCGGTGAAATTCTTCATCGACATCCTGGTGCCTCTGTCGCGTACGATGATTGCGGCGATGTTCATCATCATGTTCGTGTTCGGGTGGAACCAGTATTTGTGGCCCACGATGATCACCACCGAAGAGGACATGTTCACCCTGGTGCGCGGGATCAAGCAGATCACGCAGGTGCTGGAGGGCAACCGCATTCCCGAATACGGCCGGGCCAACCTGCTGGCGATAATCGCCATCATCCCCCCGGTCATGGTCGTCATCTTTTTCCAAAGCTGGTTCGTCAAGGGCCTGACGGAATCCGACAAGTAAGGCAGAATCAATGGCTCAGGTATCCCTGAAGAACATCCGAAAAATCTATCCCAACGGCGCCGAGGCGCTGACCCCGTCCAGTTTCGACATCGGTGATGGCGAATTCGTGGTTCTGGTCGGTCCGTCGGGCTGCGGAAAGTCCACTCTGCTACGCATGGTGGCCGGCCTGGAAGAAATCACCGAAGGCGAATTGACGATCAATGGCCGCGTCATGAATGACGTTGACCCGGCCGATCGCGACATCGCCATGGTGTTCCAGAACTATGCGCTGTACCCGCATATGACCGTGCGCAAGAACATCGCCTATGGTCTGAAAAATCGAAAGACGCCCAAGGACGAAATCGACCGCAAGGTGGCCGAAGCCGCTTCGATGCTGAACCTGAACGAGTTTCTCGACCGCAAGCCCTCGCAACTGTCGGGCGGTCAGCGCCAGCGGGTTGCCATGGGGCGGGCCATCGTGCGTGACCCGGCGCTGTTCCTGTTCGACGAGCCGCTGTCGAACCTGGACGCCAAGCTGCGCAACCAGATGCGGATCGAGATCAAGGCGCTGCAGCGGCGTCTGGGCGTGACCTCGATCTATGTCACCCATGACCAGGTCGAGGCGATGACCATGGCCGACCGCATCATCGTGATGAACGCGGGCCGGATCGAACAGATCGGTACCCCGGCCGAGATCTATCACCGCCCGGCCTCGACCTTCGTGGCCAGCTTCATGGGCGCTCCGCCGATGAACCTGATCGGCGCACGTCTGGAGGGCGGCCGCGTGATGATCAACGGCGACACGGTGCTTGCCACGGCCGAAGGGTCTGGCGCGGTGACTGTAGGTGTGCGGCCCGAAGATGTACTGATCGGGGCTGAGGGCTCGATCGCTTTTCACGTCGACATTATCGAAGAGCTTGGCGCGCACCGCCTGTTGCACGGGCGTCTGGCGGATCAGGAGTTCACGATCCACGTGGGCAAGGATGTCGAAGCCGCGCCCGGAGAAACGCGGATCTCACTCAAGCCCGACGCGATCAGCCTGTTCCACCCGGAAACCGGAAAAGCCCTGTGATCACGAACATCGTGTCGTCTTTGCCACCGGTCTCGGATGATGTCCGAGACCGCATATTGGCAGCGCCGCGAACGGCCGAGGCGCACCGCGCCCTGATGGCGCAGACACCGGCGATGAACGCGGTGCAACTGGGCGGAAACGCAACCCGGGACGTTCTGGGTGCACGTTTCTCGGCTGCGGCTTGGAATGTGGAACGTTGCCTGTTCCCCGAAGAAAGCGCAGCCCACCTGGCGGCTGTGACCCCGGACATCGTTCTGCTGTCCGAGGTGGACCACGGTATGTCCCGTACCGGTCAACGTCACACGACGGCAGAAATGGCCGGCAAGCTGGGTATGGCCTACGCCTTTGGAGTCGAGTTTCACGAACTGGATCTGGGCGGTCCGACCGAGCGCGCCCTTTGCAAGGATGATTTCAACGCCCTCGGGTGGCATGGGAACGCGATTCTGTCCTTGGTTCCGTTCAAACGCGTGGCCATGATCCGTCTTGACGACCATGGCCACTGGTTTGCGGCCGAGTCCGGGGCGTCGGATCCGCAACAACCGCGGCTGGGTGGCCGAATGGCGATTGCAGCAGAAGTCGCGACCGAGAACGGGCCTGTATGCGTGGTTTCCACCCATCTGGAAAGCAATGCTGCGGCGGCGCATCGCCATACGCAGTTTCAGCTTCTGCTGGATGCGCTCGATGAGTTTGCGCCCGGGATGCCGGTGCTGATCGGTGGCGATCTGAATACCGGCAACCACCTGCCACCGGATTTCGACTGGCGCCGGGAAACCCTGTTTGCTCTGGCCGAGCAGCGCGGATTTTCCTGGGAGTTCACGACCGAAGGCCACACTACCCGGCCCAGCCTGATCACGCCGCACCCGGACCGGGTGATGAAGCTGGACTGGTTCGCCGGCAAGGGGCTGATCTGCCGCGACCGGGGTCTGCTGTCGTCGCTGACCGCCGACGCCAAGCCGCTCTCGGATCATGACTGCGTCTGGTGCGCGGTTGAGGTGCCTGACGCCGGGTGACTCCGGCCTGTCCGCGATATTTGGTCACGTGGCCCAACGTCCCGTTGAATTTCGGGGCGTTTTTTCGCGGTTCGACTGTGGAAAACGGTTTGGAAACCCCATAAGAACGAGGCCACCTATTCAACAGGCGGAAAACCAGTCCAGTGTTTGACCTCCCCGCGCAGCGCGCGCATCTTGCCGAGAAATTCGATCTGACCCCGTCGCCCGAGCTGGCCGCCAGCATGAGCGACATCTACGCCCGCATGTCGCGTGTCGTCACGCCAGCGGATTGGGCGATCTACGCGCCCTATGTCAAGGCGATCAACGATCTGAAAGCCGAACGCAACGCGGTGATTCTGGGCCACAACTACATGACGCCCGAAATCTATCACGGCATTTCGGACTTCGTCGGCGACAGCCTGCAGCTGGCCATCAAGGCGACCGAGGTCGAGGCCGAGGTGATCGTGCAATGCGGTGTGCATTTCATGGCCGAGACCTCGAAGATCCTCAGCCCCGAAAAGACGGTTCTGATGCCAGACATGGAGGCCGGCTGTTCGCTGGCCGAGTCGATCACCGCCGAAGGCATTGCCGAGATGCGCCGCCGCTATCCCGGCGCGCCGGTCGTGACCTATGTGAACACCACGGCCGAGGTGAAAGCGGCATCCGACATCTGCTGCACCTCGTCCAACGCGGCGCAGATCGTGGCGGCGATGGACAGCGACACGGTCATCATGACCCCCGACCAGTACCTGGCGCAGAACGTGGCCCGCGACGTGCCGCAGAAGAACGTGGTCTGGTGGGAAGGCTCGTGCATCGTGCACGAACAGTATACGGCGCAGGACCTGCGCGAGTTCCGCGAATGGAACCCGGGCACCCGCCTGATCGCGCATCCTGAATGCCCGCCCGACGTGGTGGCCGAGGCCGACTTCTCGGGTTCGACCAGCGGCATCATCAAATACGTCACCGACGAACAGCCCGAAAAGGCGATGCTGATCACCGAGTGTTCGATGGCGTCGAACATCGCCGACGCGCTGCCGCAGGTCGATTTCGTCGGCCCCTGCAACATGTGCCCCTACATGAAGAAGATCACGCTGGAAAAGGTGCTGTATGCGCTGGACACCATGACCGGCCAGGTCGAGGTTGACCCCGACGTGGCGGAAAAAGCGCGCCTTTCGGTTCAGCGGATGATCGACCTGTCGCGCAAGCTGGGAATTTGATCGGGGCGATGCAGACGGTCTCGACCCCTCGGGTGGTCATCATCGGCGGCGGGCTGGCCGCGGTCTATACCGCGCTCAAGCTCGACCCGCACCCGGTGGTGATGATCTCGCCCGAGCCGCTGGGCTCGGGTGCCAGTTCGGCCTGGGCGCAGGGCGGGGTGGCGGCGGCGATGGACCCGTCCGACAGCCCCGAAGCCCATGCCCGCGACACGATGCGCGCCGGCGCAGGATCGGTCCTGCAGGAGGTGGCCGAGTTCGTCACCCGCGCGGCGCGGGATCACATTCTGGACCTTTCCGATCTGGGCACCGGGTTCGACCGGGACGCCGATGGCGGATTCATCCAATCGCAGGAGGCTGCGCATTCGGTGGCCCGCGTGGTGCGTGTCAAAGGCGACCAGGCCGGTGCCGAGATCATGCGCGCCCTGATCGCCGAGCTGCGGCGTCGCTCTTCGGTCCAGGTGATCGAAGGGGCGCTGGCCGTGGGGCTGGAAAGCGACGGGGCCAAGGTCTCGGGCGTATATCTGGCGCCGACAGATGCGCCGGGGGCCGAACCGGTGTTGCTGCGTGGGGCGGCACATGTACTGGCCACGGGCGGGTCGGCGGGGCTCTATGCTCGCACCACCAACCCGGCGCGCATCCGCGGGCAGGGGATCGGCATGGCCGCACGGGCCGGGGCCCGGATTGCCGATGCCGAGTTCATTCAGTTTCACCCCACCGCGATCGACGTCGGCGAGGACCCGATGCCTCTGGCCACCGAGGCTTTGCGTGGCGAGGGCGCCGTACTGATCAACCGCCACGGCGAAAGGTTCATGCAAGGCATCCACCCCGATGCCGAGCTGGCCCCGCGTGATGTCGTGGCGCGCGCCGTCTATCTGGAAACCAAGGCCGACAACCGGCCCGCGCTGGATACGCGCGCAGCGATCGGCGCGGCGATCCGCAGTCAGTTTCCGGCGGTGACCGAGGCCTGCCTGCGCAACGGTGTCAACCCCGTAACTCAACCGATTCCGGTGGCGGCGGCGGCGCATTACCACATGGGCGGCGTGGCCACCGACCTGAACGGCCGCAGTTCGCTGGCCGGGCTCTGGGCCTGTGGCGAAGCGGCCTCGACCGGGTTGCACGGGGCGAACCGGCTGGCCTCGAACGGTCTGCTTGAGGCGCTGGTCTTTGCCCGCGCCTGCGCCCGTGATATCGCCGGCGCCCTGACGGTGGCCGACGCGCCCGAGGTGCGGCTGCGCCTGCCGTCCGGCGGCACCGACCCCGACCCCCAAGCCGTAGCCGAACTGCGCCAGGTCATGACTGATGGCGTGGGGGTGGTCCGCGACGCCGACGGGCTGCGCCGCGCCTTGGGCCGGATCGCCGAGTTGGAGTCGCTGCACGGCCAGTCGCACCTGTTCCGAAACATGACCGCAACCGCCACGCTGATCGCGGCAGCAGCGCTGATGCGCACCGAAAGCCGCGGCGCGCACTATCGGTCGGATTGTCCGGTTACGGCCGAAGGGCCGGGGCGGCGGTCTGATCTGACATTGGACGAGGCCGTGGCGCTGCGGTCGAAAATCTTCAAGGAAACCGCAAAATGCATCATGCCACTGTCCCCGACCTGATCCTCGAACCGATGGTCCGCGCCGCCCTGACCGAGGATCTGGGCACCTGCGGCGACATCACTACCCGCACCGTGATCCCGGCGGACGTGACCTATGCCGCACGGCTGAACGCGCGCGAGGATGCGGTTGTGTCGGGCATGCAGGTTGCGGCCCTGGCGTTCCGGCTGGTGGACCCGACGTTGAAGATCACGCCGCTTGTGGCGGACGGGGACCGTTGCACCAAGGGCCAGACCCTCATGGAGATCGCCGGCAGCGCGGCCTCGATCCTGTCCGGCGAACGCGTGGCGCTGAACTTTGCCGGTCGTCTGACCGGGGTGGCGACCCTGACCGCCGGGCTGGTGGCGCAGACCGCCGGGACCAAGGGGCGCATTACCTGCACCCGCAAGACCACCCCGGGCCTGCGCATCGTCGAGAAACTGGCCGTGCTGCATGGCGGCGGGTTCAATCACCGCCATTCGCTGTCGGATGCGATTCTGATCAAGGACAACCACATCGCCGCCGCCGGCGGGGTGCGCGCGGTGCTCGAGGCGGTCAAGGCGCGTGCGTCGCACATGATGAAGGTCGAGATCGAAGTGGACCGGCTGGACCAGTTGGCCGAGGTTCTGGAAATCGGCGGCGCCGATGTGGTGCTGCTGGACAACATGACGCCTGACATGCTGGCCGAGGCCGTGGCGATGGTGGATGGGCGTCTGGTGACCGAGGCGTCGGGCAATGTCACCGTGGACACGGTGGCCGAGATCGCGGCCACCGGGGTCGATTACATCTCGTCCGGGGCGCTGACCCATTCCTATCGGACAGCCGATCTGGGTCTGGATTTCTGATCACGGATCACGAAGGTTTAGGCCATTCGATTGGATCCAGCCGGAAGTATTTGGACAGCTGCCCATAGAATTCGGGCGCAGTATCCCTGAGGGCCTCGGGACGTTCGAAGAACAGCTCGACAGTGACGGCAAAGAACTCCTCGTGTCCGGTGGCGCCATAGGGGTCGATCACCGTGCGCCGGCCAGTTTCAACGGCGTGCAGATGCGCGTCATACGTGGTCAGAAAAACACGCTCCCACTCGGCATAGCTTTGACCCTTGGCCAGTACGGGCACGCCGTTGGTGCCGCCGGACAAGTCATCCAACTGATGTGCGAATTCATGAAGCACGACGTTGTGTCCGTCATGATCGTTTGCTGCGCCCTGCCGGCTGTGCGCCCAGGACAGGATCACCGGCCCGCGATCCCAGCTTTCGCCGGTACGGATGATCTCTTGTTCGGTCACGACATAGCCGCTGTGCCGCTGTTGGCGGGACTTGAAGGCGTTGGGATAGATCAGGACCGTCGTCAGATTGTCGTACCATTGGTCCGAGTTGACGACCAGAAGGCAGGCTTGTGCTGCGATCGACAGACGCATCTCGTCCGTGACCTCCAGCCCGTCGCAGCCGATGAAATCGACCTGATTCAGGAACAGGTTGATCTTGCCTTCCAAAGTGGCGCGCAGCTTGGCAGGCAGCCGCTCGAGGATCGGCACCGTCGCGTGGATGGTCCGCCGCTCCTCATCGCTCAGCGGTGTTTGCAACAGCTCGGCCCTGGCCCTGGACTTCGACCAGAAATACCAGGCCAACAGACCGGCGATTGTCGCAACAAGGCTCAGAAAAAGCACCATGTGGCGACGGTATCTCTATTGCCCCACCTCGGAAAGCCTATTCATTCGGTCGAGGGCTGCGTGAAGTCCACCAGCCAAGGCCGTTCGACATCCATGCCCTGATACAGCGCATGCAGCAGCAGATGTGCCGTCACCGGATCAGGGGCAAGGGGGCGTCGGTCCAGTCGCCCCTCCTTGACCGCCGTATCGGCGTCGAAGATCACCGCATCCTCTTTGATGGTGGTCACCACACGAAGCTGGGCAAGCGTTTCGGGGTCAACCGCGGTCGGGTCATCCGAAAGGATCACGAAATCGGCCAGTTTGCCCACCTCGATCGATCCCTTCTGGTCTTCCTCGAAATGCTGCCATGCCGGCCAGATCGTCATCGCCTTGAGCGCCGTCATCACATCGACCCGTTGATGCGGGCCCAGGATGTCGCCAGATCGGGTGCGCCGGGTGACCGTCGCGGCCAGAACCCGCATGCTGTCGGGAAACGCCACGGGCGCGTCGTGATGCGTACCGAACATCATGCCGCGTTCTGTCACCCAGCCGGTGGGCGAGATGTTGTCGGCATTGACCGGCCCGACCGTGTGGTCGCGGTGCCAATCGCCCCAGTAGAAGGTGTGCATCGGAAACAGCGAGGGGAACACGCCCAATCGTTTGAGGCTGGCCACCTGATCCTCGCGCAGGAACTGACCGTGCACCAGAACCGGCCGGTTGCCCGGATCGCCATAGGTCAGCTGCGCCTCGTCGATGGCAGCGATCAGCATGTCCGTGGCCCCCTCGCCATTGGAATGGGTCAGGATTTGATGGCCGTTCTCGAAACACCAGTTCACCGCATCCTGCAACTGTTCGCGCGTGATGGCGGCGTATCCGGCATAGCCGGGCGGGTAATCCCCGACCGGATCGTAGTAGGGCCGATCCCGCAACGCGGTAAACCCTTGCGGCGAACCGTCGATTGTCAGCTTGCACCCGCCGACTCGCACCCCGTCGGCATAGGTGCGCGAGGCGTCCGACTCGATGAAGTCGCGCGATTCCAGAACGTCGGGAAAGGCCACGACGTCGATGGGAAGGTCGCCGTCCGCGGCCACCCGGCGCAGGGCTTGAACCGCCGGGCCCGAGGTGCGCCCCTCTTGCGCGGTGGTGTAGCCAAAGCGCGCCCACATCCG
>NZ_JBQFTL010000006.1:0-123542 GCF_056538625.1 Ruegeria sp. BF8
CCGGCGCACCGTCAATCTGGTCATACGCCTTGAAGTCGCCGAAATACTTGGTGATTGCTGCGGTCAGCGTCGTCTTGCCGTGGTCAACGTGGCCAATCGTGCCGATGTTGACGTGCGGCTTATTACGCTCAAACTTTTCCTTTGCCATTCCTCAGGCGCCCTTTTGCGATTTGGGGGACCCTTGGTCCCGTGGTTACATCTGCGCGCGCGAGATATTTGGTTCAAAGCGGAAAATCAAGCACATCCTGAGGGAAATCCTCAAAACTATGCCGGGTTTTGTATCGCCTGCCCGGATTCAATCGGTTGGATCAGGCCGGGGCGCAGGTCGAACCAACCATTGTCCTTGTGCTCTTCAGCCAGCCATTCCTCGACGCGGTCCGCCACTTTCAGTGCCAAACCGCTCATCTGCTCTTCCTTGGTGCGTTCGTTGCCCGAGCCCTTCAGAGCGCTGCCACCGGTGGTATCTTCGAGGACCTGAAACTGCTTGCCCTTGGCCAGAAACTCTTTCTTGCCGACATCATAGACGTTGACCAGAACGATCGCTGTGCTTTTGGGGTTGTAGATCACCGGAATACCAGGAGGCGCCAGCATATAGCCTTCGAGGCTGATCCCGATGTCATACTCCTGCGAGCCCTGATAGCGACCAAGGCGGATATCGACGGCCTTCTGGATCGCTTCGGTCCATTCCTGGGGCGTCGCGTCACGAGACACCGGCCCCTGGACGGCCTTGTCGGCAAACGCATAGTTCACACGCAGCTTGAATTCACCCAGATCTTCCGGTTCTTCGTAGAGTTGCGTCTGCGTGCAGGCGCCCACCAGGGCCAGTCCGGTAATCAGGGTCAGAATGCGCAGCATTGTCTCGTCTCGATAGGCCTGTTTTTCTTTGATCTAGCGCACCGATGCAGCTTGTGCCAAGCCGTATCGGCAGATTTCCACCGTGGTCGGCGCACGATCACGAGAACTTGTAATCGCGCGGGAACCCATAGGGCGGTTTTTTTCCGACGCTTGCGCGCTTTGCCAGCCATTGAGACATATCTGCCTCATGCCGCGTCTTGTCGCCGCCCATTGACCATTTCAAACCGTCCTCCCAGTTGAACGTCGTCAGGTCGGACAGGCCGCCATCCAGCTCCAGCGTGCCCTGGCGCCCGCGCGCCATGTTGTATTTCTGGAGACGCACGCCCTTGCCCCGCGTCATCTCGGGCAGTTCGGAGACCGGGAACACCAGAAACTTGCCGTTCTGTGATACCACAGCGACGTGATCGCCCTCGATCGGCTTGCAGATCACCGCGCGCTCGTCATCCTTGACGTTCAGCACCTGTTTGCCGTTGCGGGTCTGGGCCAGCACCTCGTCCTCGGGCACCATGAACCCGTTGCCCGCATCCGAAGCAACCAGCAATTTGCGCCCCGGCTTGTGGATCAGGATATCGACGATCTGCGCCTCGTTGGGCAGATCGACCATCAGGCGCAGCGGCTCACCCATTCCCCGGCCACCGGGAAGGTTCGCGGCGCTGACCGTGTAGACCCGCCCGTTCGATGCGAAGACCAGCAGCCGGTCGGTGGTTTCCGCATGGAAGATGAACCGCGGCCCGTCGCCGTCCTTGAACTTCAGCTCGCGGTTCAGGTCGATATGGCCGGTCATGGCGCGGATCCAGCCCATCTGCGAGCAGACGACCGTGATCGGCTCTTTGTCGATCATCGCCTCTAGCGGTACGTCCTCGACCTCGCCTGCTTCGGCAAAGCGGGTGCGACGCGCGCCGCCCTCATAATCCTTGCCGAAGGTCTTCTTGGTCTCTTTCAGCTGCTCGGCGATCTTGGCCCATTGCAGACCCTCATCCGCCAGCAGATCCTCGAGTTCTGCGCGCTCTTCCATCAGCGCGTCACGCTCACGGACCAGTTCCATCTCTTCGAGCCGACGCAGGCTGCGCAGGCGCATGTTCAGGATCGCGTCGACCTGAACTTCGGACAATTCGCCCTCGCCCGGCTTGGGCGAGACATAGTCGGCCTCGCTGGTGGCGCGGACATGGTCGATGCCCCAATTCTCGCGCATCAGCGCGGCCTTGGGATCGTCGTCATAGCGGATGATATCAATCACGCGGTCGAGATTCAGGAAGGCAACGATAAAGCCCTCCAACACCTCCAACCGGTGGTCGATCTTGGCCATGCGGTGACGAGAGCGGCGCAGCAGCACCTCTTGCCGGTGATCGAGGAAGGCGCGCAGTACTTCCTTCATCGAACAGACCTTGGGCGTCAGCCCGTCGATCAGCACGTTCATGTTCAGGCTGAACCGCACCTCGAGATCCGAGTTACGATACAGCATGTTCATCAACACCTCGGGGTCCACGTTCTTGGAGCGCGGTTCGAGGATGAGGCGGATGTCGTCGGCGGATTCGTCGCGCACATCGCCCAGGATCGGGATCTTTTTGGTCTGGATCAGCTCGGCGATCTTTTCGATCAGCTTGGATTTCTGAACCTGATACGGGATCTCGGTGACCACGATCTGCCACTGGCCGCGGCCCAGATCCTCGACCTCGTATTTGCAACGCAGCCGGAACGATCCGCGCCCGGTGCGATAGGCCTGCGCGATATTCTCGGCCGGTTCTACGATTACGCCGCCCGTTGGGAAATCGGGCCCCGGCACATAGTTCAGCAGCGTGTCGTCACGCGCGTCGGGCGTCTTGATCAGATGCAGACAGGCGTCGCACAGCTCGGCGATGTTGTGGGGCGGGATGTTCGTCGCCATGCCCACGGCAATGCCTGAGGCGCCATTGGCCAGAAGGTTCGGGAACTGTGCCGGCAAGACGACCGGTTCGGTCAGCGTGCCGTCATAGTTGTCGCGGAAATCGACGGCGTCCTCGTTCAGCCCCTCCAGCAACGCCTCGGCAACGATGGTCATCCGGGCCTCGGTGTAGCGCGAGGCCGCCGGGTTGTCGCCGTCGATATTGCCGAAATTCCCCTGCCCGTCGACCAGCGGGTAGCGGACGTTGAAATCCTGCGCCAGACGCGCCATCGCGTCATAGATCGCGGCGTCCCCGTGCGGGTGATAGTTACCCATCACGTCACCCGAGATCTTGGCCGACTTGCGGAACCCGCCCGAGGAGCTGAGTCGCAGCTCGCGCATAGCGTAGAGGATTCGCCGGTGAACCGGCTTCAGCCCGTCGCGCGCATCCGGCAGCGCGCGGTGCATGATGGTGGAGAGAGCATAGGTTAGATAACGCTCGCCAATTGCCCGGCGCAGCGGTTCGGCCACCTCGCCCCCGGCGTCGGGGGCCTCCATGTTGGGGTCGTCGATCGTGTCGTTCATAGATGATGTGATACGACGCCCGGCGCGCGTGGTAAAGCAACCAAGGCATATTTTGCTGGGGACAAGTCGGGGTTTTTGCAACAGGGGGAGCCAACCCGGCGATTTCCCCCGATTTTCGACTCGGGACCCGAACTATGGTAGGATCCCAACAATTGAATGCTGCCTTTTTCTTGTTGTTATGATTACCGGGGGATGCGCCATGACGCGCCTTATGCTTGTTACTTTTGCCATGCTCGGCTGGTTCTTCTACGTCATGAGCGGTGGATCCGAATTCGAACCGCGCGGAACCCGCGCCGAGGCACCACCCGTCGTTGCGGCAGCTGAGAAACCCGAGCCCAGGCCACTGGTCCCCTCCCCGGCAACCGAGCTTGTGACGAAAGTGGCCCTGCGCCCCGCCAAGCCGTCCGAACCTAAGCCGGAACCGATCCCCGCCGCCGATGCCGTCGATACCGAGGCGTTGCTAGCGCAGATTGCGGCCGGTCTGAATTCTGATCTGTCCAGTTTCGACAATACCGGCGGCACCTTTTCGCTGGCGTCGCTGGATGAAAACGCGGCCGTCCAGGTTTTGGACACCGACGCCGAACCGGAAACGGCAGCCGCCCCTGCACCCGCAGAGCCGCCGAAAGACATCCGCATCGTGTCCGGCACCCGCGTGAACATGCGCGACGGTCCCGGCACGATCTATCCGATCATCGGCAAAGCGCGGATGGGTCAGCAGGTCGAAGTTCTGAGCGAGTCCGGAACCGGCTGGCTGCGCCTGCGCGTGTTGCCCGAGCAACAGGTTGGCTGGATTTCCTCCTCGTTGATCCGAAAAAGCACAAATTGACGTGATGCCGTCATTGCCGGAGGCCGATCCTCGCAATAGTTTTTGCCGAGGACGACTTTGGGGCAGACATGCAGAAATCCATCCTCATCACCGGATGCTCATCCGGCATTGGTCTGGACGCGGCACACGGGATGCGTGCACGCGGATGGCGCGTGTTTGCCGCCTGCAGACATCAGCGCGATTGCGACAGACTGAGGGCACAGGGCTTTGACAGCCCAAGAATCGACTATACCGACGCCGAAACGATCACTTCGGGATTGGCCAGTGTTCTCGAAGCAACGGGCGGCACATTGGAAGCGCTGTTCAACAACGGCGCCCATGGCCTGCCCGGTGCGATCGAAGATGTGCCCACCGACGGGTTGCGCCATATCTTCGAGACCAATGTTTTTGGCTGGCACGAACTGACCCGCCAGGTGATACCCGTCATGCGTGCACAGGGCCATGGCCGCATCGTGCAGAACTCGTCGGTACTGGGTCTGGTCGCCTTTCCCTGGCGCGGTGCTTACGTCGCCACGAAATACGCAATCGAAGGCCTGACCGATACGATGAGGCTGGAGCTGCGCGGCACCGGCATCAAAGTGGTGCTGATTGAACCCGGTCCCATCACCTCTAAACTGCGCGAAAAGGCCATACCGGTTTTTGAACGGTTCATAGACTGGGAAAACTCGGCTCTGCGCGACAAGTATGAGGGGTCGCTGCTCAAACGTCTGTACGAAGACTCGGGCCCCGACCGGTTCGAACTGCCGGCGTCTGCGGTAACTGACAAACTTGCCCGCGCGCTCGAGGCAAAGTCGCCCAAGGCTCGATACTACGTGACCACACCGACCTATATCGCGGGTTATCTGCGCCGCATTCTGCCAACGGGCACGATAGACCGCATCCTTTCAGGAATCTGAGACGAAATTACCCGTTCGCTTTCGCGGGCCGCCCCGCTAGATGGTGCGCAAAGGATACAACAAATGCGGACGGTGAGTTCATGGACCTTCTAATGGGCGTACTTCTTTTGGCGATGGCGGCGGTCGTCGTTGTTCTTGCCATCGGCATATCCAATTTCGGCAAGGGCGGCATGGAGGCCGCCAAGAAAAGCAACAAGATGATGAGGCTGCGCATCCTGTTTCAATTCATTGCCGTGGTGCTGATCGTGCTCTACGTCTACCTGCGTGGACAGGGAGTGCAGTAGATGGTCGTTCTGAACAAGATTTACACCCGGACCGGGGACGATGGCAAAACCGCGCTGGGCAATGGCGAACGGGTTGCGAAGTATTCGGGCCGCGTGGCGGCCTATGGCACGGTGGACGAACTGAACGCCTTTGTCGGCGTGGCGCGCACCGAGGCCGAGGGCGAGGTCGATGCGGCGCTGGCCCGCATCCAGAACGATCTGTTCGATCTGGGCGCTGACCTGTGCCGCCCCGACATGGAAAAAGACGCCGAGGCCGACTACCCGCCCCTGCGGATCGCCCCGGCCCAGATCGATCGTCTGGAATCGGAAATCGACGCGATGAATGCCGACCTCGAACCGTTGCGCAGCTTCATCTTGCCGGGCGGATCAAAGCTGGCGGCGCATCTTCATGTCTGCCGCACGGTCTCGCGGCGCGCCGAGCGCCTGTCTGTCGAACTGACCAACATGGAACCGGTGAACGAGGCCGCGGTGAAATACCTCAACCGCCTCAGCGACTGGTTCTTCGTGGCAGCCCGCTGCGCCAACAACGGCGGTCGCGATGACGTCTTGTGGGTTCCGGGCGCGAACCGCTGAAAGCGGCACAACGTCCAGCGGACGTTGGGGCGACCGGAAGGGCGAAGCCCCGGCCCAAAGAGCGGGCGCGAACCGCTGAAACCCGTGCTTCTTGAATGCGTTTTCACACCATCCGGCGCGGCAAAACCGCCCATCGGCCGGGTAACAATCTTTCGTTCCTTCACGTCAAAAAGCGTGAAACGCGACGTCCCCACAACATGACGTGACGATTTTGCCCTGTCCCGACGCCCCGCAAGGCGCTATCTAGGCCGACGAGAGCATTGGTGGAGTCGCATTGCGGCTTGCCGTTTTTGTAAGGAGCGTACGCAAAAATGAAGGTACTTGTGCCTGTCAAGCGCGTGATCGACTACAACGTTAAAGTTCGCGTCAAAGCGGACGGCAGCGGTGTTGATCTCGCCAATGTCAAAATGTCGATGAACCCGTTCGACGAGATTGCCGTCGAAGAGGCGATCCGCCTGAAAGAAGCCGGCAAGGCCGAAGAGGTCGTGGCCGTTTCGATCGGCGTCAAGCAGGCGCAGGAAACGCTGCGCACCGCGCTGGCGATGGGTGCAGACCGCGCCATCTTGGTCGTCGCGGCGGACGACGTCCACCAGGACATCGAGCCGCTGGCCGTCGCCAAGATCCTGGCCAAGGTGGTCGAGGAAGAGCAGCCCGGACTGGTTCTGTGCGGCAAGCAGGCGATCGACAACGACATGAACGCCACCGGTCAGATGCTGTCGGCACTGCTGGGCTGGAGCCAGGGCACCTTCGCGTCCGAACTGGACATCGAAGGCGACACCGCCAAGGTCACGCGTGAAGTTGACGGCGGTCTGCAGACCATCAGTGTCAAGATGCCGGCCATCATCACCGTCGACCTGCGCCTGAACGAGCCGCGCTATGCGTCGCTGCCGAACATCATGAAGGCCAAGAAAAAGCCGCTGGACGAAAAAACCGCCGCCGATTACGGCGTCGACGTCACGCCGCGCCTCGAAGTCGTCAAGACCGAAGAGCCGCCGGCACGCGCCGCTGGCATCATCGTGGGCTCGGTCGACGAGCTGGTCGGGAAACTCAAAGAAGCGGGGGCTGTGTAATGGCTGTACTTCTGCTTGCCGAAGTCAACAATGGCGAACTGGCGATGGACGCAACCGCCAAGGCGGTCACCGCAGCCAAGCAGCTGGGTGACGTGACCGTTCTGGCCGCGGGCGGCTCGGCCGCCGCTGCCGGCGAAGCCGCCGCCAAGATCGACGGCGTGTCCAAGGTCCTGGTCGCCGAAGACCCGTCGCTGGGCCACCGTCTGGCCGAATCGACCGCCGCGCTGATCGTCAGCCTGGCCGATGGCTATGAACATATCGTGGCGCCCGCCACCACCGACGCCAAGAACGTGATGCCGCGCGTGGCCGCGCTGCTGGACGTGATGGTCATCTCGGACGCGTCGGGCGTGGTGGACGGCTCGACCTTCGAGCGCCCGATCTACGCGGGCAACGCGATCCAGACCGTCAAGTCGAACGACGCCAAGAAGGTCATCACCTTCCGTACGGCCAGCTTTGATGCGGCCGGCGAAGGCGGATCGGCCCCGGTCGAGACCGTATCGGTCGGTGAAAACCCCGGCCTGTCGGACTGGGTCGAGGACAAGGTCGCCGAAAGCGACCGTCCGGAACTGACCTCGGCCGGCGTCGTTGTCTCGGGCGGCCGTGGTGTTGGCTCGGAAGAAGACTTCAAACTGATCGAAGCCCTGGCCGACAAGCTGGGCGCGGCGGTTGGTGCCAGCCGCGCGGCAGTCGACTCGGGCTATGCCCCGAACGATTGGCAGGTGGGTCAGACCGGCAAGGTCGTTGCACCCGATCTGTACATCGCGGTTGGTATTTCGGGTGCGATCCAGCACCTGGCCGGCATGAAGGATTCGAAGATCATCGTCGCGATCAACAAAGACGAAGAAGCTCCGATCTTCCAGGTCGCGGACTACGGCCTGGTCGCCGACCTGTTCCAGGCTGTGCCGGAACTGACCGAAAAGCTGGGCTGACGGCCCCTCTTTCGAGAACTCAAGGCTCGCCAAATTGGCGGGCCTTTTTCATTCGAGGTCTCGGATCGCAGGCAGCAAACGTTCGGCAATGGCCCGGTGCGTGGCAGGCCCGATCATATATTCCGCCATCGGTTGCTGCATCGTGCCGAACAGCATGTCCTCAAGATCATCCGAAGCACCTGAAGGGCGCACCGTCATCTTCACGGTTGCCACCCCTCCATCCGACACCCCATCAATCATGGCCTGTGTAATTGGCACCGGATCAGATACCCCCCGCGCAACCAGCCCGACTGCCGGGCTGTGATCCCAGTCCAGCCACAGCAGCAGAACCCGGCTAGTGACGTTGTCCAACAGGGTGCGAAGAGCCTCTGCCCAAGCCCGCCGCAGCTCGGCGGCCACCACTTCGAACCGTGCGTCCGAAAATGCCGACAACCTGGACATAAGGTGCCGCACAAAATGAACGTCGGCGAAGTCAACTTCGGGGTACAACGCGGAAAGGTCCGAGGTTGCCTGGAGCACCCGATCATTGCGTCGGGGATGAACACGGTAGAACCGGTTGGACTGATTCAGCGCCGAGGGCAGTTGCACAACGCAAACCTCGGCGCCATTCATCAGGCTCAGAATTTCCGGATCCCGCGCCAATCCCTCGGCACCCGTGAACAGACTGCCCAGATTCAGACACTGCATTTCCAGCCGCTGCTCCAACGCTGCGGGAAACGGAGAATCGACGAACCGACCGAATGTCTCGGTGCCGCCGACGCAGGCCACATATGGTACCTGCAACGCACGCTTTGGCCCGCGAAACCACAGTTTTGACGCCCTGTACCGGCAGACGGATTCCTCGACACCGGTCGCGCCCGACTCATGATAACTCATGTCAGCCACCCATTTTCTTCACCCAATTGCCATTCTGCGGCCTTAGGTGTTTAGAAAACTCTAATGTGCGCATTTGAAGCGAATTGGACGGGTCCCAACCCCTTGCCGCCCAACCCGGACTGCCGATAATGTCCCCCTGAACCTTGATGCGGAAGGCAGTTCAATATGGACGTGAAATCAGTCGGAGTAATCGGCGCGGGCCAGATGGGCAACGGAATCGCCCATGTGATGGCGTTGGCAGGGTATGACGTTCTGCTGAACGACATCAGCCAGGATGCGCTGGATGCTGCCATTGAAACGATCAAGGGCAACCTGGCTCGTCAGGTGTCACGCGGCAAGATCGGTGACGACGAGATGCAGGCCGCATTGCAGCGGATCAAGACCACGCTGAACCTTCCCGAGATCGGCCAGACGGACCTCGTGATCGAAGCCGCGACCGAACGTGAGGCCATCAAGCAGGCGATTTTCGAGGATCTGCAGCCGCATTTGCAGGCCCACACGATCCTGACGTCGAACACTTCGTCCATTTCGATCACACGGCTTGCCAGCCGGACGGATCGGCCGGAGCGTTTCATGGGGTTCCACTTCATGAACCCGGTGCCTGTCATGCAATTGGTCGAGTTGATTCGCGGTATCGCCACCGACGAAGAAACCTTCGCCACCTGCAAGGCCGTGGTGGATCGGTTGGGCAAAACCGCCGCCAGCGCCGAGGATTTTCCGGCTTTCATCGTGAATCGCATCCTGATGCCGATGATCAACGAGGCCGTCTATACTCTGTACGAAGGGGTCGGCAGCGTTCAGTCGATCGACCAGTCCATGAAGCTGGGCGCCAATCACCCCATGGGTCCGCTGGAACTGGCCGATTTTATCGGGCTGGACACCTGCCTGGCCATCATGAACGTCCTCCATGATGGGTTGGCGGATACAAAGTACCGCCCCTGCCCGTTGCTGACGAAATACGTCGAGGCCGGCTGGCTGGGCCGCAAGACCGATCGCGGGTTTTACGACTACCGTGGCGAGGTTCCGGTCCCGACGCGCTAAGCCGTCAAGAGACCGCCCCGCTCGCTTGCGATGTTTTCGCGCAAATGAACGGTGGATCAGGCTTGTGGTGACTGCCCCAAGCCCAGCGTGTGTTTTCTGAGCCAGGTCATGAATCCGCGTGGGTCGCGTTCGAGCAGTTTCATGTCCTCGTCCGAAATCGGCTCTCCGATCACGGGGCCGACCGGTTTGTTGCAGGACCGCACGATCTCGTGCAACAGAAGTCCCTGACGCAAAATTGCCGATAGTTTGTTGGCAATCTGGTACCAGCGCGAATTGCTGCCAGGGAAGTAGATGGGCAGAACCTTTGCACCGGATCGCCGGATCATCTTGGCAGTGAATACGTTCCATTCGCGTTCCTGAGCGGGGCCGAACCACGTGTCGGACGACATCACCACGCCGGATGGGAACAGCGCGACGACACCACCGTTCTTGAGGTGCTCCATCGCTTTGCCCCGCATCTCAAGCATCTTGCTCTGGGCTTCGGGATCATGTGGAAACGGGACCGGGATCATGAACGAGGTCGCGGCCTCGTCCAGCCCGGTCAGAACCGAGCGGGTCAGGATGCGATAGTCCTGGCGCACCCGTCCGATCAACTCGGCCAGGATCATGCCGTCCACCATCCCATGCGGGTGATTGGCCACCACCACAACGGGCCCCTCTTTCGGAATGCGCGCAATCTGGTGTTCGGGCGTGGTCAGGTCGATTCCCATGATACCCAGGGCACCACCCCAGAATTTCTGGCCGCGATACTTTTCATTCTGCTTTTCAAACTTGTTGACCATGCGCAGAATGGTCAGCTTGCCTGTGCACCATTCGATCGCCTTGATGGCCGTCGAGGTCCAGGCGTCGTCAAACGAATTTGCGTAGGTCAGCGTGCGGCGGTCGTAGATTTCGCCCGCTTCCGCGGTCTCGGCCACCACCGTGTTGGTCTTGGTATCGTGCGTGGTTTCCGCCAATTCCTGGTCTTCCCGTTCTTGTTTTGTGGCAGTGCCCTGCGTCAGAAACCTTCGCCGAACTTGTCGTTCACCAATGCTTCCAGCGCATCTGCCAGCGCCTCAGCATCCGGCCCGGACGTTTCGACGTCAATAGTCGTTCCACGCGAAGCCGCCAACATCAAAAGGCCCATAATGCTGTCACCCGACGCGGACATGCCGTCTTTGGACACTTCGGCGCGGGCGTCAAACCCTTCGACTACCTCGACCAATTTGGCTGAAGCGCGCGCGTGCAAGCCCTTTTCGTTTATGATTTTCAAGCTTTTGGTGGCCATATTCAATCGATCCGATGTCAGTCCAATGTCACATTTTGCGCATTGATGTACTTTCGTCCAGCCTCCATAGCCCTACGGACGGCGTCCCCGACCGGAAGTTGGCGGCTTTTGGCCAGTTTGATCAGCATCGGAAGGTTGGCGCCGTAAAGAATTCTACGGTCCTGCGGCGCACAGGCGCGCAGGCTGAGATTCGAGGGGCTGCCCCCGAACAGATCGGTCACGACAACAACACCGTCGCCGACATCCACAGCATCCGCGGCCCGACAGATTTCGGCCTGCTTTTCTTCGCGATCATGATCAGCGTCGATCGACACTGCCACAAGGCCGGGTTGCTTGCCCACGACGTGTTGCATGGCCGCCAGGTATTCCTGGGCCAATCCGCCATGCGCCACGATTACAATTCCGATCAATCCGGCCTCACATTCAACGATCGACGTTCCATCTCGCGGTGTCTAATTGCCACCGGCTGCCCCTGCTCTGCAAGGGCTTTTGCGACCGCTTCGGCCATCGCGACCGAGCGGTGCTGACCCCCGGTACAGCCGAAGGCGACCGACAGGTGCGTTTTGCCCTCGGCCTTGAAGGCGGGCAGCAGAGACAGCAACAGCTCCACCACCCGTTCAAAAAAGGCGGCATAGTTCGTGTCAGCCTGAACATAGGACGCAACGTCCGGATTTCGACCATCAGCCTCGCGCAGCTCCGGACGCCAATAGGGGTTGGCCAGAAATCGGCAGTCGAACACCATGTCGAGGCCCAGCGGCAGCCCCCGTTTGTAGGAGAAGGACTCGATAGAAACGGCCAGATGCCGGCCTCCTTCCGGGGCGAACCAGCGTTCGACCTCGGATCGCAGCTGGTGCACGTTGAGCACGCTGGTGTCGATCAGGGTGTCGGCGATCTCGCGGATCGGCTCCAACAATTCCTTTTCCTGGCGGATGCCGGTTTCGGGGCTGGCATCGGTTGCGACCGGATGACGGCGTCGGGTTTCCGAAAACCGGCGCAACAGCACGTCGTCGCTGCAATCCAGATAAAGCGTGGACAGGTCCACCTGGCTCATCCGGCCCAGTTTGGCGACCAATTCGATAAAGCCGATGGTCGAGAAATCACGATTGCGGGCATCGATTCCCAGCGCCATCGGCCGGGACGGATCCGCGCCCTCCATCAGGCGCAGCAACAGGCCCATCGGCAAGTTGTCGATGGCCTCATAGCCCAGATCCTCGAGCACATGAATCGCCGTCGACCGGCCCGCGCCCGACGGACCTGTCACCAGAACGATGCGCGTTTGTGCTGTCATGTGCTTGGCCATTGCGGATCGACGCGCCCCATTTTCATCAGTTGAACAAGTGCTGATGCCAAGTTGGGGACGCCGGCGGCATGAAGCAAGGGAACAGGATGTCCCAGCACAAGAACCTGTCGCGGTTCCGGCAGTCGTTGGGACTCCACCTGATCCAGATCCACGATCCAATCCAACGGAACGGGACCGCAGGCCGTGGCGCGCAGCAGCCCAACGCCGCGGGCTTCGACCAATCCACGGATCTGAGGAACCGCATCCGCCAGCACCCGGTCGCCCGACAGGGTCAAATTCACACGATCATCGGCGACGAGGTCCGCTCCGAAGCCCATCATCTGCAATGCAAGCGCCGATTTTCCGACCCCGGACGGCCCCGAAATCAGGGCGCCGCGGCCAGCAACGGCAACGCATGTGGCGTGCACGCAGACCGGATCATCGCTGGGCTTTTCCGGAAGGCGCAAAGCCCACATCGCTTAAAGGGGAAGACCCACGACAAACCGCGCACCTTGCGGGTCCGACGTGATGTCCGCCTCGGTCGGGCGGATGTTCTCGGCCCAGATGACGCCGCCGTGGGCCTCGACAATCTGTTTCGAGATCGCAAGTCCAAGACCCGAGTTGTTGCCGAAATGCTCGGCCGGGCGCTGCGAGTAGAAGCGCTTGAAAACCTTGGTCAGGGCCTGGTCCGGAATACCGGGGCCGGTGTCTTCGACAACAACGAGAACCCGATTTTCGCGTTGGCGCACCCAAACGCGGATCGCGTCGCTTTCCTCGCAGAAGGAAATGGCATTTGTAATCAGGTTCACGAAAACCTGCGCCAGACGGGCCTCGAGCCCGTTTATGACGATGGGCTTGGACGGCAAATCCGTGATGTAGTCGATCCCCTTCGACCGGGCATCTTCGCCCAGATACTGACTGATATTGCCGATCAGCTTCAGTAGATCGAAGGGCTGTTCCTGCTCTTTGACCAGTTCAGCGTCCAGGCGGGACGCATTCGAGATGTCGCTGACAAGGCGGTCCAATCGGCGGACATCGTGCTCAATAACGCCCAACAATTTCTCGCGCTGATCGTCACGCTTGACCATTCGCAGCGTACCGACGGCCGATTGCAGGCTGGCCAAGGGGTTCTTGATTTCATGCGCGACGTCAGCCGCGAACTGTTCGTTGGCGTCTATTCGGTTGTAGAGCGCCGTCACCATTCCCCGCAGCGCACGGCTAAGCCGACCAATCTCGTCCGGGCGGGCGCTCAGGTCGGGGATGCGGATACGGCCGGGATTGACCCCAGTGCCGCGGTCCTTGCCCATTTCCGCCGCAGCGGCCAGATCCGCCAGCGGGTTCGCGATGGTCGAGGCCAGCACAAGGCTGAGACCCACCGAGACCAGCAGGGCAACGACAAACATCTGTAGAATGCGCTCCTGCTCTTTTCGAGCCAGTGCATCGATTTCTCCGGCGGGGCCAGCCATTGCGACAGCCCCCACAGGGGCGCCATCCAGAACGATTGGCGACGCCGCCACAATCACGGTGTCTCCGGCCGCATCAGACACGGCGTGAACCTGCATGTGGCCGTCCAGCGCGTTTGGTATGATGTCCTGAACCCGCTGTGCCAGCGTCGGCGCCTCGGTTTCAGATCCGGTGGTGAAAACCGAATACAGACCATTCCAGACGGCGGTCAGGGCATCAGAGATCAATGTGCTGCCGGTCGGAACATCCGCCTCGGCCTGAATCAGGCCCGGCAATTCCGACACGGTCGAGGAACCCCGTGTCCAGCCGATCAACGTGCCGGTGCTGTCATAGACGAAGACTTCGCCGCCTTCGGGGATGCTCAGCCCGGCAAGTGTCGCCTTGACGTTCAGGTCAGAAGCGTCCCGCGATCCGGCAACCTGGCGCAGCTGGGCCTCGAAGACGTTGCTGACCAGTTGCGCATCGCCGATCAGGTTCCGCGCCGTTTGCTGGACCCTCTCTTTTCGGGTGTCATCCAGATACAGCAGCCCTGCGACCAGGATCACCAAAGCAATCAGGTTGAACGTGATGATCTTGCGCGCCAGCGGCGAGTTGCGCAGCGTGAACAGAGTACGCCGCGATCGCCGCGCGCGCAGCTCGGCCGACTCGGGGTCTTGCGGGATGACCCAATCATCGCCCAGAACGACGTCACCGTCGCGCAACTCGCTGGATTGCTCGGTGTCACGCACGAAACAAATTCACCTTTGCAGAAAGCCGGCCCGGCTTATTCCTCGTTGTAACGGTACCCGATACCGTACAGCGTTTCGATAGCCGAAAACTCGGGATCAGCCGCACGCATCTTCTTGCGCAGACGCTTGATGTGGCTGTCGATGGTCCGGTCGTCGACATAGACCTGATCGTCATATGCGACATCCATCAGCTGATCGCGGCTTTTGACGAAGCCGGGGCGTTGCGCCAAGGCCTGCAGCAGCAGGAATTCCGTGACCGTCAGCGAAACATCGGTCCCCTTCCAGCTGACCGCGTGACGCAGGGGGTCCATGCGCAGATCGCCGCGCTCCATCACCTTTGCGTCCCCGGTGGTTGCAGCCGACGCATCCCCGTCGGTCGCTTCCTGACGGCGCAGCAGTGCACGGATGCGCTCGACCAGAAGGCGTTGAGAGAATGGCTTTTTCACGTAGTCATCCGCGCCCATCCGCAGGCCCAGAACCTCGTCGATCTCATCGTCTTTGGACGTGAGGAAAATCACCGGCATCTGGGTTTTCTGCCGCAGCCGCTGCAGCAAATCCATGCCGTCCATGCGGGGCATCTTGATGTCCAGAACCGCCATGTCCGGCAGTTTCTTGTTGAACGCATCAAGGGCTGCCTGCCCGTCATTGTAGGTTTCGACCTCGAACCCTTCGGCCTCGAGCGTCATGGATACGGACGTCAGAATGTTCCGATCGTCATCCACCAGTGCAATCTTAGACATAGGGCTGCCCCTTTACCTGCTCACTCACGATGTATTTTTGCTTTTTGTAGGGCATTCTTGGCTTTTTTAAGGCCGCGAATCAATCCGGATGTACGAATCGCGCCACATTGTTCACGATCCTGCGACAAAAAGGTCGTCCTGCGCTTCCGAAAGTGCCCGGGTTTTCCGACCGGAAAATCTTGGTTGCGCTAAACCCGGCCTTGGTTGCGCTAACTGTGCCAAACCGTCCTGTTCATGCCCTAAACGGCCGTGATATGAGGCCCTTATCCGCCGGACTAACCGGCACTACGCCTCATGAGCGCAGACGGCCCCAACCGCCGCAGCGCCGCCACAGGAGAAGACACGAATGACATTTGGACGGGTAAACCCGCAGTTCCGCCTCGAAGATCAAGGCATCGAGGGGCTGGGCAATGTCTATTACAACTTGATGGAGCCGGCGCTGATTCAGAAGGCGCTCAAGCGGAATGAAGGCACGCTGGGCAATGGCGGAGCGTTTCTGGTGTCCACCGGCAAGTTCACGGGCCGGTCACCCAAGGACAAGCACGTCGTCCGGACCGAAAGCGTGGCGGACAGCATCTGGTGGGAAAACAACGCGGAAATGAGCCCCGATGGCTTTGACGCGCTGTACGCCGACATGCTGGCCCATATGAAAGGCAAGGACTACTTCGTTCAGGATCTGGTTGGCGGCGCTGATCCTGCCTATGCGATCAATGTGCGCATGGTTACGGAACTGGCCTGGCACAACCTGTTCATCCGGCACCTGCTGCGTCGCCCGGACCGCGAGGACCTGGACGAATTCATCGCAGATTACACCATCATCAACTGCCCCAGTTTCCAGGCGGACCCGAAAAAGCACGATTGCCGAAGCGAAACGGTGATCGCGCTGAACTTTGACCGCAAACTGATTCTCATCGGCGGCACCGAATACGCGGGCGAGAACAAGAAGTCCGTGTTTACGCTTCTGAACTACCTGCTGCCGGAAAAAGGCGTGATGCCGATGCATTGCTCGGCCAA
This sequence comes from Ruegeria sp. BF8, assembly GCF_056538625.1. Classification (NCBI taxonomy): domain Bacteria; kingdom Pseudomonadati; phylum Pseudomonadota; class Alphaproteobacteria; order Rhodobacterales; family Roseobacteraceae; genus Ruegeria; species Ruegeria sp. BF8. Next base: position 16,289 of record NZ_JBQFTL010000006.1, read on the forward strand.
CCATGCGGTGGGCAACCCCGTCGACACCGCCGTTTTCTTCGGCCTGTCCGGCACCGGAAAGACCACGCTTTCGGCTGATCCGGCACGTGTTCTGATCGGCGACGACGAGCACGGCTGGTCGGATCGCGGGACCTTCAACTTCGAAGGCGGATGCTATGCCAAGACCATCAATCTGAGCGCCGAAGCGGAACCCGAGATCTACGCGACCACGTCGAAGTTCGGCACGGTGATCGAGAACATGGTCTTCGATCCCGAGACCCTGAAACTGGATTTCAACGATGACAGCCTGACCGCGAACATGCGGTGCGCCTACCCGCTGGAATACATTTCGAACGCTTCCAAGACGGCGCTGGGCGGGCACCCAAAAAACATCATCATGCTGACCTGTGATGCCTTCGGCGTCCTGCCGCCGATCGCCCGGCTGACCCCGGCGCAGGCGATGTACCACTTCCTGTCGGGCTTCACCTCGAAGGTTGCCGGAACCGAGCGCGGCGTGACCGAGCCGCAGCCCACCTTCTCGACCTGCTTCGGCGCCCCGTTCATGCCGCGCCGCCCCGAGGAATACGGCAAGCTGCTGCGCGACAAGATCGCCCAGCACGGCGCAACCTGCTGGCTGGTCAATACCGGCTGGACCGGCGGCGCATACGGTGTGGGCAGCCGGATGCCGATCAAGGCCACGCGTGCCCTGCTGACTGCGGCTCTGGACGGCTCGTTGGCCGATGCCGAGTATCGCAAGGACGCAAATTTCGGCTTCGACGTTCCGGTGACGGTCCCCGGCGTGCCCGAAGTTCTGTTGGATCCGCGTCGCACATGGGACGATCAGGCCGCTTTCGACAAACAGGCGGAAAAGCTGGTGCACATGTTTGCCGAGAACTTTGAACAGTATTTGCCGTTCATCGACGAAGACATCAAAGCCGTCGCAATCGGCTGAACCGACATGCAGGGGCGCGGTTACGGGCCCCTGCGCGCACAATAACGGGTCCTTGCAGTTGTTTGTTCTTCCTGCAGTTGTAATGTGACATTGGCATGAACAAATTCGTTGCCCGCCTAAAAATCATGCAGTAAATCAAGGACCCATTACAAGGAAATAGCCCGGCGCAAAATGCACCGGGCCGAGACTGAAAAAACCTTTGGGCAGCTCGCGCGCGGACACTCACACTCGCAAGATGAGCAGCCTAATCAAGGCGGTAGTGTATTATCAAGGGGATGAGTGTCAACATGAGATATGCCGCGTGATAGGCGACTATCATGGGTCATTTGACCAAGCGGATATCAACTGGTGGCACTGGTAAAATCAGGAATGGAAATGACCGAGATCTCGAAACTGGCGGAACTGCGCAAGTTGATGCAGAGCATGGAACGCACGTTGGGGCTCGAAGAGCTTTCTCCGGTAGAGCGTGACATTTATTACGCGGCCGAAGAATTGTCGAAAGACACGCGCGAAGTCCGGACCTATGGCCTGATCGAGCACACTTTGGTGCAAAGCGTTTCGCGCCCGACCTTCTTCCGCGCCCTCAAGTCGCTGGTACAGAAGGGCTACTTGTCCCAAAGCGGGAACGCCAACCGGGGACGGTATGTCGTCAACGCCCCGCGTTGACCGCTGAGCAATCCTGAAAGAAGCATGACGTGATGCGATCGTGGGCCTCTGACACGTTTTACGCTTCTTTGGCCTATATCGGCGCATCGTTTCTGACATTTTGGGTTTTGATGCCCATGCAGAACGTGTTCTTTCCAGAGTACCCCAGCCGCGCCAGCCTGTTGTTTCTTCCGCACGGCGTGCGGGTCCTTGCGGCGTGGCTCTTGGGGTGGCGTGCGATACTGGCCATGCTGCCCGGTGTCTTTCTGGTTTTCGCGACACTCGGTGGCTCGGACGTTTTTTTGACAAGCCGCCTGTTGGCCATCTTGATTGCGGTCACGACGGCGCCGGCCGTATTCTATTTGTTGAAATGGCTGGGATGGGATCTGTTTCCCGCCGCTGATCGCGCGCCCTGCTGGGCCTGCATCATGGGGGTCGGGGTCATCACGTCAATCCTGGTGTCCGGCCTGACCAACCTGGCTTTTGGCAGCGCGACGGCCGAGTATTTTGCCTTTTTGATCGGCGATCTGTCGGGACTGCTGTTCCTGATGTTCGGACTGTTTTTTGCCTTCCGCTACTTTGAGCGTAAAGGTTGAGCGTTCAACCGAACACCCCCCTGCGCAGCAAGTTCGCACCTGCGATCATCAGAACCAACAAAGTCGCCTTGCGGAACGTGGCCTGATCGATCCGATTATGCATCCGCAAACCCAGCCACATGCCGGCCAAAGCCGGAAGGGTCAGCGCAGCCGAAAACGGCACGGTTTCAGCCCGCAACACGCCTGATCCAATATGCGCCACGACCAGAGCCAAGGCTCCCAAGCCATAGATCACACCCTGAATGCGCAATTGTTCAGATTTGGGGGTATTCAGCGCAGTCAGATAGGCAACGGTCGGAGGTCCCCAAACGCCTGATATGCCGCCAATGAACCCGGTAACCGCACCGACTGCGGCCTCGATCTTCGGCGATTGTTCAGACAGGCTCAGTTTCACGCCCAGCAGTTGGATCGTGGCAAAGAACGTGACGGGAATTCCGATCATCAGAAGGAAAGCCTGCGATGGAACCAAGCTGATCAGCTGAGCGCTCCCCAACAGAAAAACCAGCCCGACGGAAAGAAAGACCCGGAACTGCCGGATGGAAGACATCGCTGCCGCGCGTCCTTCTCTCAAGGCCTGGATCCCGTTCGTCACAACCGTTGGCAGGATCAGCCCGGCCAGCGCAAGCTGGGGCGGCAGCATCATGCTCAGCCCCGAAATCAGGACCATCGGCATGGCGAAGCCGACCATGCCTTTCACCGCTCCGGCCAGAAAGGCGACCGCGAACGCAAGGCAGAGTTCGGGCAGGGACATCAAAGAAAACAGATCCATTGCCCCTACATATCACCGCAGATTTTCTCTGCACCGCAAAATTCGTTACGTAATTTTTGGACCTTTTCGACGCATTTTGTGAATTTTTGTTGCGCTGCAGTTGCAGCATGATATGACCAGACAACCCAGCAAAGGACGTGATTCATGGCCCATGACGGACAAGATATGACGAACATGACTTCTCAGCCGGTTCTGCCTGATCTTCTGACCCTGACGGGGACCGCGCTGCCGGCGGTTCAGTCCGTCTTTGACCGGGCGCGCGATGCGGTGCGCGAGGTGGTCTCGGCCGAGGGTCGCGTCTCGGGCGCTTTGGTCGAGGCGAACCAGACCGCCGCGCATGGGCTGGCCTGGCTGGCGACCTACAACCAGTCGCTGCAACAGATGCAGAAATGGGCCGAGGCGCTGGACGCCCAGGGCAAGTTCGGCGAGATGGAGCAGCTGCTGCACCAGATCGCCTTTGGCGAATATCTGCACCAGGTCGCCGGCGGCATCCCGATGAACCAGGGCGAGGTCGTGCGCCTGCAGGATCTGGGGCTGGGTTGGGATGCGCTGTCAGGCTTCCAATGCGCCGAGGTGCAGACTCTGATGGCACAGGCCAACAGCCAGGCCGCGCGCAGCCGTCTGGTTCAGCTAATGCAAGACCAATCCGGGGCCACCATGTTCGGCGCCTCGGGCCTGGACGAAGAGCTTGAGATGATCCGCGAGCAGTTCCGCCGCTATGCGCTGGATCGGGTCGAGCCAAACGCCCATGAATGGCACCTGAAGGACGAGCTGATCCCGATGGAAATCATCGAGGAACTGGCCGAGATGGGCGTATTTGGCCTGACCATTCCCGAAGAATATGGCGGGTTCGGCCTGTCCAAGGCGTCGATGTGCGTGGTTTCCGAGGAATTGTCGCGCGGGTATATCGGCGTCGGCAGCCTTGGCACCCGGTCCGAGATCGCGGCCGAGTTGATCATCGCGGGCGGCACCGACGACCAAAAGGCCCAATGGCTGCCCAAGATCGCCAGCGCCGAGATCCTGCCGACGGCCGTGTTCACCGAACCCAACACCGGCTCGGACCTTGGCAGCCTGCGCACCCGCGCGGTCAAGGACGAGAATGGCGACTACAAGATCACGGGCAACAAGACCTGGATCACCCATGCCGCGCGCACCCATGTGATGACGTTGCTGGCGCGCACCGATCCCGAAACCACCGACCACCGGGGCTTGTCGATGTTCTTGGCTGAAAAAACGCCCGGCACCGACGACAACCCCTTCCCGACCCCCGGCATGACCGGCGGCGAAATCGAGGTGCTGGGCTATCGCGGCATGAAGGAATACGAGCTGGCCTTCGACGGCTTCCACGTCAAGGGCGAGAACCTGCTGGGCGGCGAGGAAAGTAAGGGCTTCAAGCAGCTCATGGAAACCTTCGAATCCGCGCGTATCCAGACCGCCGCCCGCGCCATCGGCGTGGCCCAAAGCGCGCTGGACATCGCCATGCAATACGCGCAGGAGCGCAAGCAATTCGGCAAGGCACTGATCAACTTCCCGCGCGTGTCCGGCAAGCTGGCGATGATGGCGGTCGAGATCATGATCGCGCGCCAACTGACCTATTTCAGCGCCTGGGAGAAGGACAACGGCCACCGCTGCGACCTAGAGGCCGGGATGGCCAAGCTGCTGGGCGCCCGTGTCGCCTGGGCCGCGGCCGACAACGGGTTGCAGATTCACGGCGGCAACGGCTTTGCACTGGAATACAAGATCAGCCGGGTGCTGTGCGACGCCCGCATCCTGAACATCTTTGAAGGTGCCGCCGAGATTCAGGCGCAAGTCATCGCGCGGCGTCTGCTGGCCTGAACGCCCGCCCGTCGCGGTTTCCCCAACTTGACCCGGCCCAGCGCCGGGTCTTTTCTTTTCTGGCAAGCCAAAAGCGCCGAGTGACCAGATCTGCCCTGTTCATTTCACCCAACCGGACCCGCCGGACACATGGGCCGGGAAAATTCCCCCTTGGGTCCTGGTACCGGTTTCGGCTAAGTAGCGGTCGAACCGCATCGTGCTGCGCCGCGGCTACGCAGATGCCGAACCGATCTTTGCGGAGTGACCATGGCGCGCCTACTGATCCTTGTTCTTGGCCTCCTGTTTGCAGGATGCAGCACGCCCTCCGGCTCGACCTCGGGCGATGTTGCCGGTCTGACCCGCGCCATTCAGAACCTAGGCCCCGATGTCGATCCGCAGGAAGCCGCCCGCGCGGCGCAGATCGCCCATGACTATGCGCTGCAGCTGAGGGCCGAATACCGGGTCACCGATCCGGCGATCATCCACAACGCCAAAGTCATCAACGGTTTTCGCGAACGCGGGCTGTGCAATGACTGGGCCGAGGACATGCTCAAGCGGCTGCGGCAAGAGAATTTCCGCACGCTGGACCTGCACTGGATCACCTCGCCGCCGACCCCGTTCCGGATCATCCACCATTCGGCCGCGATCAGCGCCAAGGGCGAGGGGCCCTATGACGCGATCGTTCTGGACGGCTGGCGCAACGGGGGTGACCTGTTCTGGGCCCCGGTGCGCGAGGACACACGCTACAACTGGCGCCCCCGGATGGAGGTGCGCGCCGAACTGCTGGCGCAATGACGCCTAGTCGCGGTAGAAAACCCTCATGCTGCGCCTGAGCCTGATCCTGCCCGCCCTTGCCCTGCTGCAATGCGACCGCGACGAGAGCGTCGCCGCCTACGGCGCGGCCGACCGCACCTGGGTGCTGCAGGAGGTGAACGGCCAGCCCTATGAGGCCAGCGCCCTACTGCGCTTTCCGGAGGAAGGCAAGATTGCCGGCAACGCGCCCTGCAACAGCTACTCGGGCACATTGAACGCGCCCTATCCGTGGTTCGAAATCACCGACCTGTCCGCCACCCGCGCCGCCTGCGCCGGGCTTGAGGCCGAAGGGTTCTATTTCGCCGCGCTGCTGGCGATGACGCAGTCCGAAGTGTCGGGCGACGTGCTGATCCTGCGCAACGAGGACGGGCACGAGATGGTGTTCAAAGCCGCCGAGTGAACTGATCGACAAAGCGGGCACGGGATTCGGGCAGCGGCGTGTGACCCAGCGATGGCGCCACGCAATGCGCCAGGAAATAGCCGGTCGTGCGCAGCCCGGCGGCGATCTCGCCATCCGGGGCAGCCCCCTGCCCGCGCAGCACCGGCGGCAGAGGCAACAGCCGGTCGGCCCATTCCCCGGCGCCTTCGGCGCTGACCGCCCGGCCGGTCTTGGGCGAGACATAGGCCAGCCCCTCGGTGGTGCCGGTCACGGCGCATCGGGTCAGGTCTAGCCCAAAGCCCAGCTCTTCAAGCAGGGCCAGTTCCCAGCGCAGGTAAGCCAGCGGCCAGATCTCGTCCTGGCCCAGCAGATCCATCAGCTGTTCCGTGTGTCGATAGATGCCGGGGTGCGGTTCGCGTTCGGGCAGGCAGAAGGATAGCAGCGCCACGACCGCGTTCAGCCCCGACAGCGCCAGCCGCCCCGAAAACGCCGCCGCCGCGCGCGAGCGCAGCGGTTCGACCTGGAAAGTGCCGATATGTTCCTGCAGCCGCGCCCGCCACAGCACGTCCAACTGCGCGCCGGGCTGCAGGATGGGCGCGATCTTGCGGCTGGCACCCCCGCGCACCACGCCCGCATGGCGGCCATGGGTTTCGGTGAACACCTCGATGATGGCCGCGGTTTCGCCGTGGCGGCGGGCGGTCAGTAGAATGCCATGGTCGCGCCAGTCCATGCGGGGCCCTTGGGTTGCCTTGAGATCGCGTCGGACCGCGACGGTACGGCGCGGCGCGGAAAGAAGCAAATTCAATCGGAAGACGCCGGCTGACGTGCCGGAATTGTGGACTTGGACCCGGGGCGATATTACCCAGAACAGGCAGCCACGAGACCAGACATGACCGACGCGACCTTTCCCAGTTTCAACCCCGCCTTCCGCCGCGCGGACATGACGGTGCATGCAGTGGGCCTGGCTTTGATCTTGATTGCGGGCGGCTTGCTGGTGGCTAAGGCGGCAACCCATCTGCAAGCCGCGCTGGTGGTCGCCGTCGTGGTTTACGTCTTGTGTGCGCTGGCGTCGAACCTGGCGTCCTGGGCCTATCACTTTCTACCGCTGCACGAGCGGCGCACACTGCTGCGGCGCATTGATCACGCGGCGATCTACCCCAGCATTACGGGCACCTTCACGCCGTTCTTCGTTCTGGCTGGAACGCCTTGGACCCTGGGCCTGCTGGTGGTGTGTTGGGCGCTGACAGCGGTGGCGGTCTGGAACAAGATCACCAACGAGACGGTGAAATCGCGCTGGTCGACGGCATCCTACCTGGGGTTGGGCGCGCTGGGGCTGCTGGCCCTGCCCGATCTGCGGGGCGTACCGGTGGCGACGTTGTGGTGCATTCTGGCCGGGTCGGGTTGCTATGTGATCGGAACCGCGTTCTACGCCCGCAAGACGCTGCCCTACCGCTATGCGATCTGGCATATCTGGGTGAACCTGGGCGGGATCGCCATGTTCGCGGGCGTCTGGCTGGCGCTGTCGCCTTTGTGGTAAGGCAGCCCTAGTCCAGCCCTTCCTCGTTCAACAGATGCCGGCCTTGCCGGTCTTCGACCTCGATCACCCAGAGATCGGGGTCAAAGCTGCGCTGACGGGCGATGGCCTCGTCCACCTCGGCTTCGGGACCTGTGGCGAGCTCGATCCATTTGCGTGCGCCGCTGAGCAGGTCGAAGCTGCGCTGAAAGGCGGTGGCATTGCCGTCGAGCGTGTTGAGCTTGACCAGAACCGCGCCGGCAGTGTCGTCGCCATGGGATACGACAAAGGCGGGGATCTCGTGCAGGCGCAGCCGGGCTAGGTAGGCGTGGACCCAGAACTCGGCAGTCAGGCGGGTCATGCGTTGCCGTCTTTGAAATCCAGCCCCATTTCCGAGTAGCGCTCGGCCTCTTCCAGCCAGTTGGGCCGGACCTTCACCTGCAGGAACAGGTGGACCTTGCGATCAAGGAATTCCTCCAACTCGGCCCGAGCGGCCTGGCTGACGGCCTTGATTGTCTCGCCGCGCTTGCCCAGCACGATGCCCTTGTGGCCGTCGCGCATGACATAGATCACCTGGTCGATCCTGGCAGAACCATCCTTTCGCTCTTCCCAGTTCTCGGTCTCGACCGTCAACTGATAGGGCAGTTCCTGATGCAGGCGCAGGGTCAGCTTCTCGCGCGTGATCTCGGCCGCGATCATGCGCAGCGGCAGATCGGCGATCTGGTCTTCGGGATAGAGCCAGGGGCCCTCGGGCAGATGCTGGGCCAGCCAGGCACGCAAGTCCTCGACGCCGTGGCCCTTTTCGGCCGAGATCATGAAGGTTTCGGCAAAGGGGAAGCGGTCATTCAGGTCGCGGGTCAGTGACAGCAGCGCGGGGGCTTCGACCCGGTCAATCTTGTTGATCGCCAGCGCCACCTTGCGGCCCTGCGCGATCTCGGACAGGCCATCCAGGATGCGCTCGACGCCTTCGGTGATACCGCGATGTGCTTCGACCATCAGCACGATGATGTCGGCATCGGCCGCGCCGCCCCACGCCGCCGCGACCATCGCGCGGTCAAGCCGGCGGCGGGGTTTGAACAGGCCCGGCGTATCGACGAAGACCAGTTGCGCATCACCCTCCATCGCGACGCCGCGGATACGGGCACGCGTGGTCTGCACCTTGTGCGTCACGATCGAGACCTTGGCCCCGACCATGCGGTTCAGAAGGGTGGATTTGCCTGCGTTGGGCTCTCCGATCAGGGCGATGAATCCGGCGCGTGTCGTCATTGTGTGGTGATCCTGTTTTCAAGTGCGCATCCCTATCGCAGAAAGGCACAGCGGGCCAGAGGCATTTGTCGCATTGCCGGGCCGGTACGGGAATGGCAGGACAGGCGCACAGGCCAAGCCGATCCCAGCCAGGCCGCGACCCGCATCTTGAGGATCAGGCATGAAACGACGGGAGTTTCTTTTATCGGGCGGCGCCGCAATGGGGGCCGCGGGCTTGGGTGGACTTGCATTCGCGTCCAATAACTCCGATCAGGCACTGGTGGTTCAAAGCGCCAGCTACATGTTTCGGGACCAGCCTACGCAAGGAATGGTCAGCCTGAGCCCCGACGCTCCTCCGCCCATCCTTTTTGGACGTCAGGGTGAAGCGATGAAACTGACGGTCAAAAACACTCTGTCCGACTATACCTCGATGCACTGGCACGGGATGCGAATCCGCAATGATATGGATGGCGTGCCTTATCTGACCCAGATGCCCCTGGGACAGAACGAAAGCTTCACCTACGAGTTCACACCCCCAGACGCCGGAACCTACTGGTATCACCCGCACTGCATGACGATGGAGCAGATGGCGCACGGTCTGACCGGAGTGATGGTCATCGCCGAGCCTGAAGACGTCGGGTTCGACAGCGAGCAAGTGATCAACCTGCGGGACTTTCGCCTGGACGAGACGGGGGCATTTCTGCCAGCCTACACCCAGCGGGGCGCGGCCAGAGCCGGAACTTTCGGCAATGTGCAAACCGCGAACTGGCACCAGCATCCAGTCTATGACCACTCCGCCGGCAGCCTCGTGCGGCTGCGACTGCTCAATTCGGATACGACCCGGATCTACAAGTTGCACCTGACGGGCGGAAACGCGCAGATCATCGCGTGGGACGGTCACCCGGTCACCGTCGAACTGCCGATGCCGAGTGCCGACGATCCCTTGCTAGTGGGCCCCGGTCAGCGTGTGGACTTTGCCGTTGCGATGCCAGGCGGCGAAGGGGCGCAGGTCGACCTTGTGGCCAAACTGCCCGGTCAGCCCTTGAGGACGATGGCCAGCCTGCGATCGGTCGGGCGATCCGCGCACCGGGACCTGAGAGAACTGAAGCCTTTGCCGAAGAACCCGGTCGCCCTGCCCGATCTCGGCAACGCTCAGGTGCACGAATTCGTCTTCGGCTGGACGCCAGAAGGTGAACTGCCGGACAATGGGTTCTGCGGGTCTCTTGGATACAATTTCTGGTCGATCAACCGGGTTCCCTGGCCCGGAGATGCTGCTGCGGACGTCGGGCCACTGGCGACGCTGGAACTGGGCAAAAGCTATGTCTTGAGGCTGCGCAATGAATCTCCGAACCTGCATCCGATCCATCTGCACGGGCTGGTCTTTGTGCCGTTGCGATCAAACCTGCGAGAATTGCCGCCGCTGGTGACGGACACCATGCTGCTGTTGAAAGACGAGGTCGTCGAAATCGGGCTGGTCGCAGACAATCCGGGCGACTGGGCCTTTCACTGCCATGTGATCGAACACCAGAAGACCGGGCTGACCGGGTTCTTGCGGGTCGTTAGAGCGGCAAGGTCTAGCCGTTGCAGACGTAGTTCGTGATAGGTGGACAGCCCTCGCGGACATTCCCGGACAGATCAAGAGCAGGTAACACCGCGATCGAAGAGATCAGCTTGTCACACGATCCAGCAGAGCCTGCGCAGCCGCCTGTTCCGCCTGACGTTTGGAGCCGGCCGTTGCTTGGGCCTCGGATCCGTCCTGCAGCCGGGCCGCGATGGTGAAAACAGGGGCGTGATCCGGGCCGCTGCGCGAAATCTCGACATAAGCGGGCGGTTTCTGCCCGCGCGCCTGCGCCCATTCCTGAAGCGATGTCTTGGCATCGCGCGCATCCGCTTCGACCGTGTGAATCCGGTCGCCCCACAGCGACAGGATCACTTGCTGCGCCGCCTCAAAACCGGCATCGCGATAGACCGCGGCTATAACTGCCTCCATGGCGTCGCCCAAGAGCGCCTGCTTGCGGCGCCCGCCCGACAGCATCTCTGACCGGCCCAGCTTCAGAACCGCGCCGATATCGATCTGGCGGGCAACGTCGGCACAGGTTTCCTTGCGCACCAGCGCGTTGAAACGGGGGGCCAGCTGGCCTTCGGTGGCCTTCTGATCGGCCTCGAGCAAAGCGGTGGCCATCACAAGCCCCAGCACACGGTCACCCAGAAACTCGAGCCGCTGGTTGTCCGGACGCGTCGAAGACGAGACCGAACCATGGGTCAGCGCCCGAACCAGTAGTTCGGGATTGGCGAACCTGTGTCCAAGGCGTTTTTCGAACGCCTTCATGTCGGTCGACAGCTTCAATTGACCGCCTTGAAGAACCGGTCACCGCGCCAGGTCCAGAAAAACAGCATCGAACGCCCGGCGGACGAGAACATGATGCGGTCGGCTCGACCGATCAGGTTTTCATAAGGAACGTAGCCGACGCCGCCTGCGACCTGCGGCACGCGGCTGTCACTGGAGTTGTCACGGTTGTCGCCCATGAAGAAGTAGTGCCCTTCCGGCACGGTGTAGACACCCGTGTTGTCAGTGCTCTGATTGCCGATATTCAGGATTTCATGCGACACGCCGCCCGACAGCGTTTCGATCATCCGGGTCTTTTCACAGGTGCCGCCGACACCGACCGGGCCATTTTCACAGCGCGGCCGAAGACGTTGAGGCCCTTGCGGCTCGGCGATTTCGGTAAAAGTGCCATCCGGGGTCTGCTTGGCTTCGGTACCGTTGATGTAGACCACGCCATCCTTGATCTGGATCTTGTCTCCGGGCAGGCCGATCAGTCGCTTGATGTAGTCACGCCCCGAAACCGGATGGCGGAACACGATGACGTCGCCCCGCTCGGGCTCGCCGCCCAGCAGTCGGGTATTGTCGCCCCCCATCCAGCCGCAGATGTCCTCGGCATCGACATCGAGGCCGACGCTGGGGATGATCAGACTGGGGCAGGACGCGTAGGAATAGCCGTAGGCCATCTTGTTGACGAACAGGAAATCACCGATCAGCAGCGTGGGTTTCATCGACCCCGACGGAATCCAGAACGGCTGAAAGAACAGAGTGCGGAAAACGCCCGCGATCAGCAGGGCATAGACGATGGTCTTGATCGTCTCCCAGATGGCGTTTCCGGATTTGGCTTGCTCGGCCATACTGCTCTCCAGTCCTTGCTCGGCTCGGGGGGTTACATGCGGCGCGGTCGCGGGGGTGTCAAGGCCGCTGCGTCGGGATCACCAAGCGGGCGCGCCTCGATCACCACGAAGGCCTGCGCCCATGGATGATCGTCGGTCAAGGTGACGTGGATGATCGCCTCGTGCCCTTCGGGCGTCATTTCCTTCAGCCGTTCGGCGGCCCAGCCGGTCACATGCATCACGGGCTGACCTGTGCGCAGATTGGTAACTGCCATGTCCTTCCAGGCGATGCCCATACGCAGCCCCGTGCCCAGCGCCTTGGAGCACGCCTCTTTTGCGGCCCAGCGCTTGGCGTAGGTTCCGGCCGTATCCCGCCGGCGCTCGGCCTTGCGCTGCTCGGTCTCGGTGAAGACACGGTTGCGGAACCGGTCACCGAACCGATCGAGCGTGCCCTGAATGCGCTCGATATTCGCAAGATCCGTACCAATGCCGAGTATCATGAGTGCGTCTCTTTCTTTGCCCTTTCAAGAGCCTTGAACGCAGACCGGGCGCCCACCCACAGGAATAGTCGCGAAATGAGAAACGCCACGACAAAGGTGATCGTGAAACCGATCACCAAAAAGTTCACCGGGATACCGGCCAATCCCTCGGACATGCCTGGAACGACAAGAAAGAACAGCCCAGCCATGACCAGGTTAGCCAACATGCCGACGATGCCCATCCATAGTGCGGCGCTCCACATGTCGCCGCTGCCCGGCATGGTCTGGTGCGTCTGAACCTGTCGGTGTCCTTCGAAAGTCGCGGCGGCCAAAAAGGGGATGAACGGCAGGAAACTGCTGGACAAGTCAATTCCGAACACCGCCGAAACGCCAAACAAAACAGCCGGGACCGCGATCGATGTGATCACGAAGACGACAAGAAACCTGGGAGTGTTCAAGCGCATCGGAAGATCCAGAAGAAGGAGGCTTCAAGGCAGTGGCTCATTGGCGCGCCTCATCCATCAGGCGGCGCATTTCCTGAATGGCTAGGGTGAGGCCCCGGAAGATGGACTCGCCGATCAGGAAATGACCAATGTTCAACTCGCGCACTTCGGGAAAGGCGGCAACGGGCTGGACCGTGTCATAGGACAGGCCATGGCCGGCATGCACTTCGAGGCCCAGCGAATGGGCAAAGGTGGACATCTTGCGCAGCGCCTCCAGTTCGCGTTCCGCGTCGTCCACCCGACCCTCGGCATGGGCGTCGCAATAGGCACCTGTGTGCAGCTCGATCACTTCGGCGCCGATGCGGTGGGCGGCCTCAATCTGCTTGGGGTCTGCGGCGATGAAGATCGACACGCGGCAACCGACGTCACGAAGCGGCGCGATGAAATGCGCCAGACGGTTTTCGTCGCGCGCGACTTCCAGGCCACCTTCGGTGGTACGTTCCTCGCGCTTTTCGGGGACGATGCAGACGGCGTGCGGCTTGTGACGCAGAGCGATCTTCTGCATCTCATCCGTAGCCGCCATTTCAAAGTTCAGCGGAACAGTCAGAACCTCCATCAGCCCGTCGATATCCGCATCCGAGATATGCCGCCGGTCTTCGCGCAGGTGCGCAGTGATGCCGTCGGCCCCGGCCTCTTCGGCAAGCTTTGCGGCGCGAAGCGGGTCGGGATAGGCGCCGCCACGGGCGTTGCGCACGGTGGCAACATGGTCGATATTCACGCCCAGGCGCAGAGGGGTGTCAGACATCCTTCGAATCCTTTTTGTTCGCGTCGCCCGAGCCTATCGGGTTTGGTCGGGGAACGGCAGAGCTTGCTTCGGCCAAGCGTTTGATTTCTTCGAACTTCGCCTTGATCTTTGCGCGGCGGCGCATCTGATAGGTTCGGATCACCGGCAGGCTGATATAGGTGCAGATCACGCCGGCCACGATGCCGGGAATGATGCCGCCAATCATGTAGGGAAAGAACACGTCGTCATAAAATTGCGACAGCCCGTGCCAGTCAGCGACCCGATCGGAAAACATCGCCAGGAAGTTATCCTTGAGGTCCCCCATTGCACTGGCAAATTTGCCCATAAGCCCCTTGGTGTCGCCCTCTTCGTATTCGGTGCCCAGCAGGAAATGCCCAGTTTGCAGGCAGACCACGCCGATCGGAACGTAGGTCAGCGGGTTGCCGAAAAACGTGCCGCTCAACGCGGCAAGGATGTTGCCGTTCAGCATCCGGGCCAAGACCGCGGCAACCAGAAAATGAAGGCCGTAGAATGGGGTGAAGGACGCGAACACCCCGGCCCCTACCCCACGGGCAATGCGTTCGGGCGAGTCCGGAAGACGACGGACGCGGTGTTTGACATAGTGGAAGGCGCGGGTCCAACCGCCGCGAGGATAGACCAACTCGGACAGGACTTGGAGTACCGAGCGGCGATCACGGCGCTTGAAAACCACTCCTGATCACCCCTTCTCAGCCAGCTGCGACCGCAGCGCTTGTCATGTCCCGATACCGTTCGACCGCAGCCACGTCACTTTCCGCCTCGAGCATCAGCATCAGCGAATGCAGCTGTTCAAGATCCCGCACCTCGATACTGATAAGCAGACGATAGAAATCTGGCTTCCGGTCCACGAATTCCAGGTTCGAGATATTGGCCTTTTTCTCGCCGATCAATGTGCAAATACGTCCCAGCACGCCGGCGTCGTTGCCGATGGTCAGCTCCAACGTGGCGCCATAAGCGGCCGGGTGCGTGCCGGTATGCCAGTGAAGGTTCACCCACCGTTGCGGCTGATCCTCGAATTCGGCAAGGCGATCGCAATCGATGGAATGCACCACCACGCCCTTGCCCCGAGACGTGATGCCCACGATGCGTTCGCCCGGCAAAGGCTGGCAGCACGGCGCGCGTTCAAACCCCTGCCCCGGCTCAAGCCCGATCACGGCGCGACGCAAGGGGATTGCTTCGCCCTCGTCGCGGGTCAGGTCGGGATAGACCGCGGCCACTACATCATGGGCGGTCAGTTCGGCACTGCCGACGCGGGCCAGCAACTCATCGCTGTTCTTGATGCGCAGGTGTTTGGCGGCGGTTTCCAATGCCTTGTCGGTCGCCTTGCGGCCAACATGTTCGAACCCCGCGCGGACCAGTTCGCGTCCCAGTTTGATGAACCGTTCACGGTCAACCTCGCGCAGCGCGCGGCGGATGGCGGTGCGGGCCTTGCCGGTCACGGCAATCTCAAGCCAGGTCACCTGCGGGGTCTGGCCGTCGGCGGTGATGATGTCGACCGATTGGCCATTCTTGAGCCGCGTCCACAGCGGCACACGGATACCGTCCACCTTGGCTCCGACACAGGCATGGCCGATACGCGTATGGATCGCGTAGGCGAAATCGATCGGGGTCGCCCCGCGCGGCAGTTTCACCACGTCGCCCTTGGGGGTGAAGCAGAAGACCTGGTCCGAATACATCTCGAGCTTCACCGCCTCGAGGAAATCTTCGTGGTCTTCCTCGGTATCGAACTGCTCGGTCAGGTTGGCGATCCACTTGGCCGGATCGACCGCAAAGGGGTTTTCCGTCCGCACACCGTCACGATAGGACCAGTGCGCGGCCACACCTGTCTCGGCGACATCATGCATCTGACGGGTACGGATCTGCACCTCGACCCGCTTGCCGTCACGGCCCGAGACCGTCGTATGGATCGAGCGGTAACCGTTCGATTTCGGCTGGCTAATATAGTCCTTGAACCGCCCCGGCACCGCGCGCCAGCGCTGGTGTATGGCCCCAAGGGTGCGATAGCAGTCTTCTTCGGTCTGGGTAATGATGCGGAAGCCATAGATGTCGGACAGGCGCGAAAAGCCCTGATCCTTTTCCTGCATCTTGCGCCAGATCGAGTAGGGTTTCTTGGCGCGACCAAAGACTTCGGCCTCGATCCCCGCTTTCTCAAGCTCGTGCCGCATGTCGCCGGTGATCCGGTGAATCACGTCGCCGGTTTCGCGCTGCAGCGTGATGAAGCGGCGGATGATCGACTGGCGGCCTTCGGGATTGAGGACGCGGAACGCCAGGTCCTCAAGCTCTTCGCGCATCCACTGCATGCCCATCCGGCCGGCCAGCGGCGCGTAGATGTCCATCGTTTCGCGCGCTTTCTGCACCTGCTTTTCAGGGCGCATTGCCTTGATCGTTCGCATATTGTGCAGGCGGTCGGCCAGCTTGACCAGGATCACCCGCAGGTCCTTGGACATGGCCATGAACAGTTTGCGAAAGTTCTCGGCCTGCTTGGTTTCGCGACTGGAAAGCTGCAGGTTGGTCAGCTTGGTGACACCGTCGACCAGCATCGCCACCTCGTCACCGAACAGTTCGGCGATCTTGGAATAGCTTGCCTTGGTGTCCTCGATCGTGTCGTGCAGCAGCGCGGTGATGATCGTGGCATCGTCCAGGCGCTGCTCGGTCAGAATGGCGGCAACTGCGACGGGATGCGAAAAATAGGGCTCGCCCGAGTGCCGGAACTGCCCTTCATGCATCTGCATTCCGAACTCATAGGCCCGGGCGATGCGATCGGCATTTGTCTTGGGGTTGTAGTTGCGGACCAGCGCAATCAGGTCTTCAACAGAAATCATCCGGTCCGCACCTTCGCTTGCAGGGCTTACCCCTGCCCCTGGGCCTCCATCAGGGCACGCAGGAGTTTCTCTTCGGACATGTCGTCATCTGCCGGCTTGTCCGACTCTGCACCCATCAACAGCGCCATCTGATCTTCTTCGGGCTCGTCGACCTCGATCTGTGTCTGGTTGGCCTCGATCAGACGTTCACGCAGCTCGTCCGCCGTCTGGGTTTCTTCGGCAATCTCGCGCAGAGCCACGACGGGGTTCTTGTCGTTGTCGCGGTCAACGGTGATCGATCCGCCAGTGGAAATCTCGCGCGCACGATGGGCGGCAAGCATCACCAGTTCGAACCGGTTCGGTACCTTGTCTACGCAGTCTTCGACCGTCACGCGGGCCATGAGGCGCTCTCCACAAATGAATCCGTGTCAGGAAGGGGTTTATCTAAGCGCGATTCTCTGCCTTGACAAGCGGGAAATGCCCAGCATTGGCGGCTCAGAGGGGGGTTACGGCGGCAACCTCGTCCGCAGGCAGCTGTCCGATCATTTCCCGGACGGTCAAATCCAGCACCGGATGGCGCCAATCGGGCGCGACGTCAGCCATTGGAACCAGCACGAATGCCCGGTCCTGCAGCCGCGGGTGCGGCACTATCAGTTGTTCGGGCGCGGATCGCACCTGCTGGTCCATCGGCAAATCCAACCAGCGGCGGTATCCGTCCAGGTCCGGCAGAACGCGGTCGTCCCAGCAGACAAGATCAAGATCAAGTGTGCGCATACCCCAACGCTGAACCCTGGCGCGGCCGAACTCGGCCTCGACCTCGTGCAGCAGGTCCAGAACACCGCGCGGATCCAGTTCCGTCTCGATCACAGCGGCTGCGTTCACGTAGTCCGGGCCGGCGCCCGCAGGGAAGCAGGGGGTCGAAAACAGCCGGCTTTTGGCCCGAATCACCAGCCCCTTGGCCTCCATGACCTCGAGAGCCTGCGCGAGTGTCACCTTGGGCCCGTTTCCTCTCAAGGTGAGATTTGCCCCCAACGCCACGACCACTTTTGACATGGATTTGACCACTTTTATCCCCGTATTCCGTTCAGAGAATACTTGCGATACAGGTCAAATAGCCTATTTTAAAGGCATCAATGCGCGAATTTATTTTTTTCACTCACAGACACCTCCGCGCGTTGAGCGATACCGGAAGGACAAATTAATGTTTTACAAGGACGAACGGCTTGCGCTGTTCATCGACGGCTCGAATCTGTACGCCGCCGCAAAAGCACTGGGGTTTGACATCGATTACAAGTTGCTTCGCCAGGAATTCATGCGTCGAGGCAAGCTTCTCAGAGCCTTCTACTACACAGCGCTGCTAGAAAACGACGAATACTCACCGATCCGTCCGCTTGTCGATTGGCTGCATTACAACGGCTTCACCATGGTGACCAAGCCGGCCAAGGAATACACCGACAGCATGGGGCGCCGTAAGGTCAAGGGGAACATGGACATCGAACTGACCGTCGATGCCATGGAGCTTGCGCCGCGCGTGGATCATATCGTGCTGTTTTCGGGTGATGGGGATTTCCGCCCGCTGATTGCCAGCCTGCAACGTCAGGGCGTGCGCGTGTCGGTCGTCTCGACCATCCGCAGCCAGCCGCCGATGATTTCGGACGAGCTGCGTCGTCAGGCCGACAATTTCATCGAGCTTGACGACCTGCGCGACGTGATCGGACGCCCTCCGCGGGACGTGTCCGATGAACCGCGTACGGTAGCCGTCGCAGGAAAATAAGAACTCCGCCATCCACCACTCACACATGTGGAGCAATCGCGCGGTCAGGACTTCGTGTCCTGGCCGCGCTTCTTTAATCAAAAACCCGTGCTCAAGCGGGTATTGGCTAACAGGACTTCATGTCAGCATGATGACAAGGCTGTCCTGACTGGACCAACAGGTGGAAAAGCCTTACCTGTCCCTTTCAAGGAGACAGACGCATGACCAAGCCCCCCCTGACCCTGTATCTGGCCGCCCCGCGCGGGTTCTGCGCTGGCGTGGACCGCGCGATCAAGATCGTGGAAATGGCCCTGCAGAAATGGGGCGCCCCGGTCTATGTCCGGCATGAGATCGTGCACAACAAGTTCGTCGTGGACGGGCTGCGCGCCAAGGGTGCCGTCTTTGTAGAAGAACTGGACGAATGCCCCGATGACCGGCCGGTGATCTTTTCCGCCCACGGCGTGCCCAAGTCGGTGCCCGCCGCCGCAGCCGCACGCGAGATGATCTATGTCGACGCCACCTGCCCGCTGGTGTCCAAGGTCCATATCGAGGCCCAGCGCCATGCCGAGGCCGGGTTGCAGATGATCATGATCGGCCACAAGGGCCACCCTGAAACCGTCGGCACCATGGGCCAGCTGCCCGAGGGCGAGGTTCTGCTGGTGGAAACGGTTGACGATGTGGCCGGGGTGCAGGTCCGCGACCCCGAAAAACTGGCCTTTGTCACCCAGACCACCCTGTCGGTGGACGACACGCACGACATCGTGGCCGCGCTGCAGGACCGGTTCCCGGCCATTGTCGGCCCGCACAAGGAAGACATCTGCTATGCCACCACCAACCGGCAGGAGGCGGTGAAGACTGTCGCACCCAAGTCGGACGCGCTGCTGGTGGTAGGTGCGCCCAACTCCTCGAACTCGCGCCGCCTGGTCGAGGTGGCGTCCAAGGCGGGCTGCACCTATGCCCAGCTGGTGCAGCGCGCCACCGACATCGACTGGCGGGCGCTCGAGGGGATTTCCAGCATCGCCATCACCGCCGGTGCCTCGGCCCCCGAAGTTCTGGTGAACGAGGTGATCGACGCCTTCCGCGACCGCTTTGACGTGACCGTCGAAACCGTCGAAACCGCCGCCGAGAATGTCGAGTTCAAGGTGCCCCGCATTCTGCGCGTGCCCGCATGAGCGGCATCCCCCGCGCACCATTGGTTCTGGGCCTGGCCGGTCTGATCCCCTTCGTCTGGGGCGCGCTGACCTACCTAAGCGGAGACCTGAACGACTGGGGCAGCCGCGCGCTGGGTCCCCGGTTCGTGGGGCCCTATGTGCAGCTGTTTTATGGCGCTGTGATCCTCAGCTTCATGTCCGGCGTTCTTTGGGGTTTTGCCACGAAGACCTCGGGCAGCCGGGCGGCGCTGTGCTATGGGTTGTCGGTACTGCCGGCGCTGTGGGCGTTCTTCACCACCGGCGGCGGGCCGGTCGACGCGGGCACCAACCTGATGATCGGCTTTGCCGGGCTGCTGGTGCTGGACGCGCTGTTCTGGTCCTGGGGCCTGACCCCGCGCTGGTGGATGAAACTGCGGCTGCTGCTGAGCGCCGTCGTGCTGACTTGCCTGGCCGTCGGAGTAGTCCTGTGAGCGACAAACGAACCATCGACGCCTACACAACCCGTGTGGACGACTATCTGAAAGTGCCGCTGCCGCCCGAACAGATCGAGGCGCGCGCAGCATTTGCGCAGGCGGTCGGCGACGGGCTGGTGCTGGATCTGGGGTCGGGTCCGGGTTCGGACAGCGGTTTCTTTCTGCGCCAGGGGCTGCGGGTTCGGGCGCTGGACGCCACACCTGCCTTTGTCGAACACGCCCGCGCAAATGGCGTGGACGCGCATTTGGGCACGTTCGACGACGTGACCGAAACGGCCGAATACGATGGGGTCTATGCCAGCTTTTCCCTGCTGCACGCCCCGCGCGCCGAATTCCCGCGACACCTGGCCGCCATCCACCGGGCCCTGAAGCCGGGCGGCGTGTTCTTTCTGGGCCTCAAACTGGGCACCGGAGAGCATCGCGACGAACTGGACCGCTACTACACCTATTTCACGCGCCCCGAGATCGAGACCGCGTTGGTCGAGGCCGGGTTCGTCATTGACCGTGTCACCACCGGTATGGGAAAGGGGCTGGCCGGTTCTTATGACGGTTTCATTCTGGTGCTGGCCCATGCCTGATCTGTTTGCCTATACCGATGGTGCCTGTTCCGGCAATCCCGGCCCGGGGGGCTGGGGCGTGCTGCTGCGGGCGATGGATGGAGAAACCGTCCTGAAAGAGCGCGAGTTGAGCGGCGGCGAGGCCGAGACCACCAACAACCGGATGGAGCTTCTGGCCGCGATCAGCGCGCTCGAAACATTGGAGCGGCCCTCGAAGATCACAATCGTGACCGACAGCGCCTATGTGAAAAACGGGGTGACGGGCTGGATCCACGGGTGGAAGCGCAACGGCTGGAAGACCGCAAGCAAGAAGCCCGTCAAGAACGTGGACCTGTGGCAGCGGCTGGACGAAGCCCAACAGCGCCATGACGTGACCTGGGAATGGGTCAAGGGCCATGCCGGCCACCCCGAAAACGAACGCGCAGATGAGTTGGCACGCGCAGGCATGGCCCCTTTCAAGCCGAAAAAGGCCCGCACATGAGCGGTCTGGCCCTGCTGGACTATGCCTCGGTTCTGGTCTTTGCGCTGACCGGGGCGCTGGTGGCCAGCCGGGCGCAGCTGGATCTTGTGGGATTTGCCTTCATCGCCTGTCTGACGGCGGTGGGCGGTGGCACGGTGCGTGATCTGCTGCTGGATCGGCACCCGGTCTTCTGGGTGGGCCAACCTGACTATATCCTGATCGCGGTGGCGGCGGCGGTGGTCGTGTTTTTCACCGCGCATCTGGTCGAAAGCCGCTACAACTGGTTGGTCTGGCTGGACAGTTTCGCGCTGTCGATCGCCGCGGCCGCGGGAACTGGCGCGGCGCTGGCGCTGGGTCAGTCGGGCGTGATCGTGGTGTTGATGGGTGTGACCACCGGTTGCCTGGGCGGGCTGATGCGCGACGTGGTCTGCAACGAGGTGCCGCTGGTGCTGAAACAGGGCGAGCTCTATGTCTCATGCGCCTTCACCGGGGCGCTTGTGGCCGTGTTGGCCACCCGTCTGGGGCTGGAGACGCTGCTGGCGCTGGGCCTGTGCGCACTCTCCTGCTGGGCATTGCGGGCCGGATCGCTGCTGTTCGGCTGGCAGTTGCCGGTCTACAAGGCACGCCCGCCGCGGAGCTAGAGGCCGCGCCAGACCTCTTCCTCGGTCAGGTTCAGAGATGTGAAATCTTCGGCCCGCAACGATCTGTCAGCCTCCCACTCCATGAAGAACTCATCCAATTGCGGCGGAGCGATCATCGTGTCCGAAAGCATCGAATGCACTTGCCCCCGATGGTGAATCTGGTGCTGCAGCAAGTGCAGGATCGTGCGGTCGTACCGCTCGACTTGCACCAATTCCCCACGTGGAATCCTGACGCGTGCAGTTTCATCCAAAACCTTCTCATCGCGGCAAACATCCACGAAACGTCGGTCGATGGCGCGTTGGTGCGCCGAAAGCTCGGGCAAGTCGGGATAGGGAGTTTCCGGGTCGAAGGCGTCCAATCCCATTGGCCGGCCTTCCAGAGCGGTGACGTAGAAAAGATCAACCGTATAAATGTGATTGAGAGTCTCGATGATGGACGGGAAGAAACCAGTACGGTGCTTCGCCAGTTCTTCGGGGGGCAATTGCGCGCAAGCCTCCAGAATTCGGTGGTTGGCCCATGCGTTGTTATAAGCTTGTGGGAAAAAATAGTTTTTCATTGCCGATGCCTAGTTGATTGCCAAAGCACTGTCTAGCGTGGCCTGCGGCCTGCCGCATCAACGCCGGAAATAGGTCTTCCAGATCCAGATCAGCAGCAGCGCGCCCAGCACCGCGCCGACGAATCCGGGCATCCAGCCCATGACCGTCAGCAAGGCGCGCATGATCAGCCCGCCCACCACGGCCCCGGCGATACCGATCAGCAGGGTAGTGGGGATGTCCGCCTCGATCCGCATCAGGCGGGTGGCCAAAAATCCGGCCGCGGCGCCGATGACGATCAAGGCAAGGACGGGCATCTCATTTCCTCCAGTGCGTGGGCACGATGATCAAGGCCCCCACCGACGAGATCACCGCATCCAGCCCAGGCGGTCCAAAGCTGATGCCGAACATGATGCGGATGAAATAGAACAGGAACGCCCCGCCCACGCAGATGATGATGGATTGCAGATAACCGTTGTGGGTAAAGCCCGTCACCTCGGACAGATAGCCGACGATGCCGGCAATCACGACGGTACCCATCATCACCATGAACATCAGGACGTCTCCGAGCCGAGGCGGGTTCCGGCCGGGATCGGCCAGCCCCGCAGGAAGGTTTCCCTATCCTGCGCCGCCTTGCCCGCCCGTTGCAAGCGCAGCAGTTCGACTGCGCCGGTGCCGCAGGCCACGCGCAGCGCGTCGTCCAGCACCTCGCCCGGCACGCCCTGCCCGTCCGACAGGCGCGAGGCGAGCAGCTTGACGCGCTCGCCCTCAATCTGAGTCCAGGCGCCGGGAAATGGCGACAGGCCGCGGATCTGGCGATCGACTTCGACAGCTGGGCGCGACCAGTCCACGCGGGCCTCGGCCTTGTCGATTTTTGCGGCATAGGTCACGCCGACCTCGGGCTGCGGTTCGGGAGTCAGCTCGGGCAGGCGGTCCAGAGCCTGCACGATCAGATCGGCGCCCATCGCCGACAGGCGGTCATGCAGCTGGGCGGTGGTTTCCTCGGGTCCGATCGGGGTGGCCTGACGCAGCAGGACGGGGCCGGTGTCCAGGCCGGCCTCCATCTGCATAATACAGACGCCGGTCTCGGCATCGCCCGCCATGATCGCCCGGTGGATCGGCGCGGCCCCGCGCCAGCGCGGTAGCAGGCTGGCGTGGATGTTCAGGCAGCCATGCCGGGGTGCGTCCAGAATCGGCTGCGGCAGGATCAGCCCATAGGCCACGACCACGGCCACATCGGCCTTCAGCGCAGCAAAGGCGGCCTGTTCCTCGGGCGATTTCAGCGAGGTGGGATGGCGCACCGGCAGGCCCAGCGCCTCGGCGCGGGCATGCACCGGCGTGGGCCGGTCCTTCTTGCCGCGACCGGCCGGGCGCGGGGGCTGGCAATAGACGGCGGCGATCTCGTGCCCGGCCTGCACCAGCGCATCCAGCACCGGCACCGAAAACTCGGGCGTTCCCATGAAGATGACGCGCATGCCGCCCTACCCCGCCTTTTTCGCCTTGCGCAGCAGCATGTCGCGTTTGACCTTGCTGAGACGGTCAAAATACATCCGGCCGTTCAGATGGTCGATCTGGTGCTGCACGCTGGTGGCTTCGATGCCGACGAAATCGCGCCGGTCGATCTCGCCTTTTTCATTGAGGAACCGGACCGTCACCGCACGCGGACGTTTGATCTTGGCCGACACGCCCGGCAGGTTCGGGCTGGCCTCGTCATGCTCGCGCAGTTCGATCGAGCTGTGCAGGATTTCGGGGTTGGCCAGGCGCACCGCGCGGCCACGCTCGGCCGAGCCGTCCACGACCGCCAGCCGCAGCATCACGCCGATCTGGGGCGCCGCCAGGCCGACGCCGGGCATCGCCTCCATCGTGTCGATCATGTCGTCCCAGATGGCGCGGATCTCGTCGGTAATTTCAGTCACCGGTTCGGCCTTGGTACGCAGGCGCTTGTCGGGCCATGGCAGGCAGGGACGGACGGTCATGCGCGGGCCAGCTCACGCTTGAGCTTGACCATCTTGCGCGTGATCATCTGCCGTTTCAACGGCTTGAGATAGTCGATGAACAGCTTGCCGTTCAGGTGGTCGATCTCGTGCTGCACGCAGGTGGCCCAGAGCCCGTCGAAGGTTTCGCGCTGCGCCTTGCCGTTCTTGTCCATCCAGGCAACCTCGACCTCGGCCGGGCGGGTGACCTCGGCGAACTGATCGGGGATCGACAGGCAGCCTTCCTCGTAGACGCTGGTTTCGTCCGAGGCCGAGATGATCTCGGGGTTGAACATCACCAGCGGGCGGGGGGTGGCGCCTTCCTCTTTGACGCAATCCAGAACGATCAGCCGTTCCAGCACGCCGATCTGGGGCGCGGCCAGCCCGATGCCCGGCGCATCATACATGGTTTCCAGCATGTCGTCGGCCAGCGCGCGCAGCTCGTCCGACAGGTCGTCCACGGGCGCACAGACCTTTTTCAGGCGGGGATCGGGATGGATCAGGATGTTGCGTTTCATGGGGCTGATTTAGGTCATCGCGCGCGTGGCCGCAACGCCCCCCTTGCGCCGGGCGAATTTCCCGATAGCTTTCAGGCCAACGAATGGAGCAGACATGACTTTCAACGACCTCATCGACCGCCGGGGCACCTTCAGCTCGAAATGGGACAAGATGGAGCAGCTGTTCGGCGTCTCGCCCGAGGACGGGCTGGCCATGTGGACCGCCGATTCCGACTATGCCACCGCGCCCTGCGTGATCGAGGCGGTGCGCCGCGCGGCCGATCACGGGGTGTTCGGCTATTCCTGGCAGCACCCGGCCTATCTGCAGGCGGTGCGGTGGTGGATGCAGAACCGTCACGACTGGGCGATCGACACCGATTGGATCCTGACCTCGCAAGGTCTGGGCAACGCCATCGCGCTGAGCCTCGATGTCTGGACCGAGCCGGGGGACGGGGTCGTGATCTTCACGCCGGTCTACCACGAGTTTGCGCACAAGGTGAACAAGACTGGCCGCCGGGTGGTCGAATGCCCCTTGGTGCGGGCCGGCGACACCTATGAGATCGACCTGGACGACGCTCAGTCGCGGCTGGACGGGTCGGAACGGATGTTGATCTTGTGTTCGCCGCAAAACCCGTCGGGGCGGGTCTGGACACCGGACGAGCTGCGTGCGGTGGCGGCCTTTGCCGAACGCAACGGGCTGATCCTGATCTCGGACGAGATCCATCACGATCTGGTCTATCCCGGGCACAAATTCGTGCCGATGGACGTGGCCGCGCCGGATGCACGGCCCTGGACGGTGACGCTGACAGCGGCGTCCAAGACCTTCAATATCGCAGGCCAGCGCACCGGGAACATGATCATTCCCGACGACACGCTGCGGGCGCAGATGCGTCACCGGCTGAACACGTTGGACTATGACCCCAGCGCACTTGGCGTGGCGATGATCACCGCGGCCTACACGCCCGAAGGTGCGCAATGGGTGGATGCCCAGATCGACCACCTGAGGGGCAACCGCGCGATATTCGATGCAGCGATCTCCGAAATCCCCGGTCTGTGGTCGATGCCCTTGCAGGCAACCTACCTGGCCTGGGTCGATTTCTCGGGCACCGGCATGGATCACGCCGAATTCGTGCGCCGTCTGCGCGATGATGCGCGGATCGCAACGTCATCCGGCCCAGGTTTTGGAACGGGAGGCGAGACCTTCGAACGGTTCAATCTCGCTACTCAGCGGGCGCGGGTCGAGGACGCGTGCGCCCGTTTGAAACTTGCTTTTTCCGACCTTCAATAAGGCCGCGTGAACGATCTGCCCTAGTCGTCTTTGCCGAGAAGGGCGATTGGGGCATCCGGCGCGCGATAGAAATCCAGTGGCGCCTTGTCCGCCGCGACGGTGCTGCGCTTGAACTCATATCGCATCTGGCCGCCGTCTTCCTCGTCAGCGACGATCAGGCATTGATACAGGTGGTTGGCGCCATCAAAAATATCGACCAGTCCACGCAGACGCGGTGTTGTCTCGGCCTCGACGGCGAAACCATCCTTCCACAATTTGAGGATTCTGTAGGTATTGTCGCCCATTTCCACCCGCAGGCGGCTGGACTTCTTGAGCGATGCGATTCGGGCCGCATCCAATTCGGCGCTAATTTCCTTGGAAACATAAGTACTCATCAAAATTCCCCCCAAGCTATGCTATCTATTGTGGGGGTATCTTCGTAAAAATCCAGTGAAGTCCGACCGTTGACGCGGACCTGTGGGCGATTTGTTGCACAGACATCCCGGGCGGCACTGTGCGACTGCGCAGAGATGCTGCGCGCCGTCGGCGATGTGAACTGCGGCGCTGTCGCACTAAGCTTTGTCCGGACTCGGAAACGGAGGATCCAAGATGGGCCTGTTGGTCGACGGCACCTGGCACGACACCTGGTACGACACGAAATCCACCGGCGGAGCGTTCAAACGTTCGGCGGCCCAGTTTCGAAACTGGATAACGACCGATGGCAGTGCGGGTCCCTCGGGCAAGGATGGTTTCAAGGCTGAAGCCGGGCGATATCACCTGTATGTCAGCCTGGCCTGTCCATGGGCGCACCGGACGTTGATCTTCCGCCAACTCAAGGAACTTCAGGACCTGATCACCGTATCGGTGGTTCATCCGGACATGCTGGACCGCGGATGGACTTTCCAGACCGACGATCACGGCGCCACCGGCGATGCTTTGTATGGGCTGGACTATGCCTATCAGGTCTACACACGCGCCGACCCGAACTACTCGGGCCGGGTGACGGTGCCGATCTTGTGGGACAAGGTGCAAGAGACCATCGTGTCGAATGAAAGCTCGGAAATCATCCGCATGTTCAATTCGGCCTTCGACCAAATCACTGGCAACACCGACGACTACTGGCCCGCCGAGATGCGCGACGGGATCGAAGAGGTCAATGCGAGGGTCTACTCAAACGTGAACAACGGCGTCTACAAATCCGGCTTTGCCACCTCGCAGGAGGCCTATGACGCGGCCGTGCACCCCCTGTTCGACACGCTGGATTGGCTGGAAGATCGGCTGTCCACGAACCGATACCTGATGGGGGATCGCCTGACCGAGGCCGACTGGCGCCTGTTCACGACCCTGATCCGGTTCGACCCGGTCTATCACCTGCATTTCAAATGCAACCGCAGGCGGCTGATCGACTATCCCAACCTGTGGGCCTACACGCGCGAACTGTATCAATGGCCGGGCGTGGCGGGCACGGTGAACCTGCACCATATCGTGCGGCACTATCACTACAGTCACGACAGCATCAATCCGCACCGGATCATCCCGATCAACCCCACCCTGGACTATTGGGAGCCGCACGGACGCGATCAGCGACCCGCGGCGTAGTGCTCGACCATGGCCGCCAGATCCTCGGGCGGCGTTCCGCTCTGGACATAGGCGCAGGCGTTGGGGCTGTGGGCAAAGATCGACCCGTCGGAAAAAAACGTGGTGTTGGTGACGAAAATCACCCGGGCATCCGGGCGGCGGTAGCTGGCGAAATCGGCGACCGCCAACGCGCTGCCTGAATCCAGAACCAGATCCAAGATTATGATGTCGAAGGGCGTGCCATACAGTGCAAGGATCGCTGCCTCCTGGCTTTCGACCAGAGAAACCTCAGCCCCCTGCCGTTCCAGGTGCCGCTGCCAGACCCGACCCAGGTCGGGGTTACTCTCAACAATCAGAACTTTCATTTGCAACAACCTCGGCACTTGATAAGGTGAGTGGTGCCGACCCCCATAAGCTGTGATCACGTTATTTCGTTAACAAAGGGTTAACGGTCGCTCCAGCGCTCCTCTATGAACCGGATTTGCTTGTAAAAACGGCGTAAATCCGCTTGAAGCGGGGTAATTTCGGCGTTTTGGACGATTCCGGCATGACTGACCGCACTGACGACTTGAACCCGCGCGGCAAGCGTGACCACGGCGGTGGGTTGGACGACGCCATTGCCCGTCATGGCGGCGAGCGAGGCGATTGGATCGACCTGTCGACCGGGATCAACCCGCAACCCTACCCTGTCGAGGGGCTTTCGTCTGACGACTGGACCGCCCTGCCGGATCACGGGGCCTTTGCCCGGCTCAGCAATGCGGCCCGTCGCTTCTGGGGGGTGCCGGAGAGCGCGGCAATCCTGCCCGCACCGGGGGCCTCGGCCCTGATCGCGCGGATCCCGGCGCTGGCCCCCGTCGGTGCGGTCCAGATCACCATGCCCACCTACAACGAACACGCCGCCGCCTTTGCCGCGCAGGGCTGGACGGTGCAGCCCGACGGCCCGGCGCAAGCGCGGGTGATCGTGCATCCCAACAATCCCGACGGCCGGATCTGGCAGGCCGAGGACGCCCATGCGCCGCTGACCGTGATCGACGAAAGCTTTTGCGACGTGACGCCCGATGCCTCGCTGATCAGCCTGTCCCAGCGCCCCGGCGTGATCGTCCTGAAAAGCTTTGGCAAGTTCTGGGGCCTTGCGGGCCTGCGGCTGGGCTTTGCCATCGGGCATCCCGACCTGATCGCGCGACTGAACGATCTGACCGGCCCCTGGGCGGTGTCCGGCCCGGCCCTGCGCATCGGCGCGCAGGCCCTGAATGACACGACCTGGGCTGAAACCACGCGCGCGCGACTGGCCCGTGATACGGAACGGCTGGATACGCTGATGACCGGCAAGGGCGCGCATTTGGTCGGCGGCGCCACGCTGTTCCGCCTGTACGAAGTGGACGATGCCGCCGCCTGGCAGGACCGGCTGGCACAGGCCCATATCTGGAGCCGCATCTTCCCCTATTCCGATCGGTTCCTGCGGCTGGGCCTGCCGCCCGAGCATGGTTGGTCGCGGCTCGAGGCGGCGCTGTGAGCACCGCCCTGACGCTGGCCCTGGCGATGCTGCTGGACGCCGCATTGGGCGAGCCCGACTGGCTGTGGTCGCGCCTGCGGCACCCGGCGGTTTTGATGGGCAACGCCATCGCCTGGCTGGACCGCCGCCTGAATCACGGCAAGCATCGGCGGGCCAAGGGCGTGCTCGTCGCCCTTCTACTGGTCTTGGGCGGCTGGGTGGTCGGTGCGGCGCTGGCGTGGCTTGGCTGGGTGGTCGAGGTCGTGGTCTGCGCGATCCTGTTGGCACAGAATTCTCTGGTGGCGCATGTCCGCACCGTGGGCGTCGCGCTGCGGCAATCCTTGCCCGAGGGCCGCGCGGCGGTGGCGATGATCGTGTCACGCGACACCTCGCAGATGACCGAGGCACAGGTGGCGCGCTCGGCCATCGAGAGCGCCGCCGAGAACCTTAGCGACGGGGTGATCGCCCCGGCCTTCTGGTTCCTGCTGGGCGGCTTGCCGGGGCTCCTGGTCTACAAGGCGGTGAACACCGCCGACAGCATGATCGGCTACCGCAACGACACGTACCGAGACTTCGGCTGGGCCGCCGCCCGGCTGGACGATCTGCTGAACCTGATCCCGGCGCGGCTGACTTGCCTGATGATCGTGGCCCTGTCGGGGCAGTGGCGCCAATGGCGGGCCATCGTCGCGGACGCACAGCGCCACATCTCGCCCAATGCCGGCTGGCCCGAGGCCGCCATGGCCCGCGCACTGGACGTGGCATTGGCCGGGCCGCGCAGCTATGACGGGCAGATGCGCGATCTGGCCTGGGTCAACGGCGAAGCCCGGCGCACGATCGGCGCAACGGAGGTTTTCCGCGCATGTGGAATGCTTTGGCAGGTTTGGGGGCTTGCGTTGGCGGGGCTGACGGTGTGGGTTGGTCTGAACACGGTTTTCTGAGGATGGTTTTCGTCATGCGCTTTGTCTCGGGCCTTGTGGCCGCTTGCCTGTTCGCTGCCCCTGCCCTTGCCCAATGCGGCGGCGGCTTCAACGCCTTCGTTCGCGGACTGAAGGCCGAAGCGGTACAGCAGGGTTTCGATACGGCCACGGTCGATGCGTTCTTCAAAGGTGTGCAACAGGACTCCAAGGTGCTGAAGGCCGACCGCGCGCAGGGCGTATTCCAGAAACCGTTCATCGAATTCTCGCGTCGCCTGATCTCGCAGGATCGGATCAGGCGCGGCCAGGCGATGGCACAGAAATACGACGCCGTGTTCGACCGGATCGAGGCCGAATACGGCGTGTCGCGCGGGGTCCTGTTGGCCTTCTGGGCGTTCGAGACGGATTACGGCGCGTTCCAGGGCGATTTCAACACCCGCAATGCGTTAGTGACGCTGGCCCATGATTGCCGCCGCCCCGAGCTGTTCCGGCCGCAGATCTTCGCCGCGATCGAGCTGTTCCGGAACGGCGATTTCGACCCGAACCGCACCACGGGCGCATGGGCGGGCGAGATCGGCATGGTGCAGATGCTGCCCCGCGACATTCTGGAAAACGGCGTGGACGGTGATGGCGACGGGCATGTGCGGCTGAAAACCTCGGCCCCCGATGCGCTGATGTCGGGTGGCAAGATGCTGTCTCATCTGGGCTGGCAGCCCGGTCAGCCCTGGCTGCAGGAGGTCACCGTGCCCGCACAGATGGACTGGTCGCTGAGCGGGCCGGGCAAACCGCGCCCGGTGTCAGACTGGCAGGCGATGGGCGTGCAGGCGCGCAGCGGGACATTGGCCAACCTGCCGGCTTCGCTGATCCTGCCGCAGGGGCGCAAGGGGCCAGCCTTTCTGGCCTATCCGAATTTCGATGTCTATTTCGAGTGGAACCAAAGCTTTGTCTATGTCCTGACCGCTGCCTATTTCGGAACGCGTCTCGAAGGCGCACAAGTCTATTCTGCGGGCAACCCCGATCCAGGCCTGACCGGTGCCCAGATGAAACAGCTGCAGGCGAAACTGCAGGCGCGCGGCTACGACGTGGGCAAGATCGACGGCATCTTGGGGTACGGAACGCGGGCCGCAGTGCAGGCTGAGCAAGCCCGGCTGGGCCTGCCCGCAGATGCCTGGCCGACGGTTGATTTGCTGAACCGGCTATGAAATCTCCATCAGACCAAAATCGACATCTGTCGTTTGCTCCCGATGCGGGCAATGGATACTGTTGGACAATTGGACCATCCGGTTGAGGCGAAACGTGACACTCAATCTCCGCAGACAGTTGATAGCCGACGTATTGCGCCCCTACGACACTGGCCACGAACTGATCAGGGTAGGCGCATTCGGCGATGGCGGTTACCTGGTTCCCAATGACTTCAATGGGATCCGCGCCTGCTTTTCCCCTGGCGTCTCCATTCAATCAACATTCGAATACGATCTGGCAAAAAGGTCGATCCCATCGTTCATGGCCGACGCTTCGGTTGACGCTCCGGCGGAACCGGTCCCTGGCGCGATCTTCCGCAAGAAATTTGTCGGCCCCGAGACGAAGGGTGATTTTATTTCTCTGCGCGATTGGATGGACGAGTTTGCCCCGCGGTCTGGTGACTTGATCCTGCAGATGGACATCGAGGGGGCAGAATATGCCGCGATTGCCGCTTTGCCTTCCGAATACTTGAAAAGGTTCCGGATCATCGTCATTGAACTGCACCGGATCCCCTCGATCCTTATGAAACCGAATTTTTTCGCCAGGGCAGAGCCATTTCTTCGCGCCATGGCCGCAGAATTTACCAACGCCCATCTACATACGAACAACGCCGCAGGTACCGTCTGTATCGATGACGTTGAATTTCCCAGAGTCGTCGAGGCAACTTTCATCCGCAATGATCGTGTGCGTTCGAAAAAGCCGATCACCACTCTTCCGCACGAATTGGATGTGCTGCATCAAAAGAATCGACCGGACATCGGTGTTCCGCACGAATGGCTGGGCGATCCGGACAGTTGAGCGCTTTCCAAGCCATCCGTTTCAATTCTTCATCTTAGTCGGGTCGCACCGGGTAACGTTCACCTTTTTCCGTGATCAGGATCAGCCGATCTCTGTTGCGCACGTACAGATCGCAGCGGTCGAACCCGTTGCGGTACTGCACACAGATGCTGCCATCAGCGGCGATTCTGTAGGTTCCGAAGGCCGTTCCGCCGCCATTGACCGCCGAATAGGTATAGGAATAGGCCCCACCGACCGAGTATTTCGACTGCCCGTCGTCATAGAAAGTCAGCGTTCGCCCGGCCAGCGCGTTCAGTTCAGCGGGGCTCAGGGGGATATCACCGGGGCGTACAGCCCATTCGGCAGCCCAGAGCGGCGAGGCGGCGCAGGCCGCGGCGATCAGCAACACGTGTTTCATGCAGCCAGCCTAGCCCGGCCCGGCCCGATCGCGGAATAACGTTGCAGTGAGCGGTCAGGCGACCATCTGCTCGGCCTTCTTCAGATCGACCGAGACCAGTTGGCTGACGCCCTGTTCCTGCATGGTCACGCCGAACAGACGGTCCATCCGCGCCATAGTCACCGCGTGGTGGGTGATGATCAGGAACCGCGTGTCGGTCTGGCGGCACATCTCGTCCAGCAGATCGCAGAACCGGGTCACGTTGGCATCGTCCAGCGGCGCATCAACCTCGTCCAGCACGCAGATCGGCGCGGGGTTGGCCAGGAACACGCCGAAGATCAGCGCGGTGGCAGTCAGGGTTTGTTCCCCGCCCGACAACAGGCTGAGGGTCGACAGCTTCTTGCCCGGCGGCTGGCACATGATCTCGAGCCCCGCATCCAGCGGGTCGTCGCTCTCGACCATCACCAGGTTGGCCTCGCCGCCACCGAACAGATGCTTGAACAGCATGGCGAAGTTCGCGTTGACCTGTTCGAATGCAGTCAGCAGGCGCTCGCGGCCCTCACGGTTGAGGCTGGCGATGCCGCTGCGCAGCGCCTTGATCGCCTCTTCCAGATCGGATTTCTCGCTGTTGAGCGTGTCGAACTCCTCCTGAACCTCCTTGGCGTCTTCCTCGGCCCGCAGGTTCACCGCACCCATCGCGTCGCGCTGGCGCTTGTGGCGGTTCACCTCAGCTTCCAGGGCATCGGCGGCGGGCATGTCGTCAGGGTTCACGTCCAGCTGGTTCAACAACTGGTTCGGGGTCAGTTGCTGATCCTCGGCGATGCGCTCGGCAGCGGCGGCGACACTTTCCTTGGCCGCCTCGAACCGCGCCTCAGCCGCGGCGCGGGCTTCGCGCGCCTCCGAGGCCTTGCGCTCGGCCTCGCGCTCGGCAAGCACGGCCTCGCGTTGCAGCGCTTCGGCCTGGGCCAGCTTGTCGGCGGCTTCGGCGCGGCGGGCCTCGGCGGCCTCGATCATCTCGTTCAGCTCTTCGCGTGCCTCGGCGATCTCGGCGGGCGCGGCCATCGCTTCGGTCAGCTCTTCCTCGGAACTGGCTTTGCGCTCGGCCAATTCGGCGATGCGCTTCTCGGCTGTTTCCAGACGGTGTTTCCAGCCGCTCAGGTCCTTGGCCACCTCCTGTGCGCGGCGGGTGCGGGCCTCGCCCTCGCGGCGCAGCTCGTCATGGGTCGAACGGTGCGTCAGCATGGTGATCCGCGCGGCCTCGACCGTCTGCTTGATGTCCTCGACCCGGGCACGGGCGGTGTCCAGATCGCCCAGCTCGGCCAGCGCGGCCTCGGCCTCGCGCAGCTGGGCGCGGGCCGCCATCGCATCCTGCTTGTGGCGGTCGACCGCAAGCGTCAGGTTCTCCAGCTTGCCCTGCGCCAGGTTGCGGTCGGCCTCGGCCCGGCTGAGCGCGCGGGCCGCTTCGGCCATGCGCTGATCGGCGGCGCGGCGGGCCTCGCGGGCGCGACGGTCGGCCTCTGTCACCTCGGCCAGTTGCCGCGACAGGGCCTCGTGCGCGGCGCGGGCGCCGTCGGCCTGTGCTTCGACCAGCGCCAGTTGCTGTTTCAGCGCCTCAAGCTTGTTGAGCTGCTCGAGCCGCAGCGCCGCGGCGCTGGGGGCATCCTCGGCCCAGGCGCGGAACCCGTCCCAGCGCCACAGATCGCCAGAGCGCGACACCAACCGTTGGCCGGGTTTCAGCAAGGGTTGCAGCCGCGCGCCCTGATCGGCGTCAATCAGGCCGATCTGCGCGATACGGCGGCTGAGACGGTCCGGACCCGAGACGTGTAGCGCAAGCGGCTCGGCCCCGTCCGGCAAAGGCTGATCGGCGTCATAGCCCGGCACCTGCACCCAACCCGACGGCCCATCGCCTTCGACAAGCGGGGCGCGGAGATCATCCGCCAGCGCGGCACCCAGCGCCTTTTCAAAGCCTGGCTCGACCCGCAGCAGGTCCAGCACCTGCCCGCCCTCGGCGGTGTCGCGCTCGACCAGCTTGGCCAGCGCGGTGGTCTCGGCCCGAATCGCGCCCAACTCGCCCTCGGCCTCGGAGCGTTGGGCGCGGGCCTCGGCCTCGCGCGCCTGCGTTTCACCGCGCAGCTCGTCGGCGGCGGCCAGCGCTTCTTCGGCGGCTTCGGCGGCCTCGCGCGCCTCTTCCTCGGCGGCTTGCGCGGCCTCGAACGCTTCGTCGGCGCGGGTCAGTGCGGCGCGGGCCTCGGCAACGGCCGCGCGTGCTTTTTCCTCTTCGGCCTCGGAGCGTGCCAGCGTCTTGCGGCTGTCCTCGACCAGACGCTGCGCCGATTGGTGACGCGCGACCAGACGAGCGGTGTCCTCGGTCTCCTGCGCCAGCAGATCCTCACGCTCCTGCAGAACCGCGGCGGCTTCGCGGGCAATTTCGGCGGCTTCGGCCAGCTTGTCGTCATGGCCCCCGGCGGCCTTGGCCAGTTCGCGGGCCTCCCATTCCAGCCGTTCGATCATCTCGCCGGCGTCGCGGTTCAAACCGGTTTCCCGCTCGATGTCGCGGCCCAGCTGCTGGATACGGGCGGTCAGGGTTTCGATGGTCTGGCGCGCGCGGGTTTCCTGATCGGACAGCTGATCGCGCTGCACCTGCTGGCGCTGCAGCACGGCGGCGGCAATGGCCTCCTCCTCGCGCAGCGGCGGCAGGGTCTCTTCGATCTCGGCGCGTTTCGCGCTGGCGGCGCGGGCCTCGGCCTCGGCGCGCGCGGCTTCGGTGGTGCGGTCGCGCAGACGCTCTTCGGCCTGCTGGCGGGCCATGTCGGCCTC
This sequence comes from Ruegeria sp. BF8, assembly GCF_056538625.1. Taxonomy (NCBI): domain Bacteria; kingdom Pseudomonadati; phylum Pseudomonadota; class Alphaproteobacteria; order Rhodobacterales; family Roseobacteraceae; genus Ruegeria; species Ruegeria sp. BF8. The sequence continues at coordinate 51,223 of NZ_JBQFTL010000006.1, forward strand.
TTTCCAGCGGCGATACAGCAACATGCCTTCGGCCTGGCGCAATTGCTCGCCGATCTCACGATACCGCGCGGCCTGACGGGCCTGCCGCGCCAACTGCGCCAGCTGGGTGCCCAACTGTTCCAGCACGTCATCCACGCGGGTCAGGTTGGCCTCGGTGCCCTTGAGCTTCAGTTCGGCCTCATGCCGGCGCTGATACAGGCCCGAGATACCGGCGGCCTCTTCCAGAATGCGGCGGCGGGCGCGGGGTTTGGCGTTAATCAGCTCGGCGATCCGGTTTTGCCCCACCAGCGCGGGTGAATGCGCGCCGGTCGAGGCGTCGGCGAACAGCATCTGCACGTCGCGGGCGCGCACGTCCTTGCCGTTGGCCTTGTAGGCGCTGCCCACGTCGCGGGTGATGCGGCGCACGATTTCGATCTGGTCGCTGTCATTGAACCCGGCCGGAGCCAGACGTTCCGAATTGTCCATGGTCAGGACGACCTCGGCGAAGTTGCGCGCCGGACGGGTGGCGGCACCGGCAAAGATCACGTCCTCCATCGCACCGCCGCGCATCGATTTGGGGCGGTTCTCGCCCATCACCCAACGCAGCGCCTCGAGCAGGTTGGACTTGCCGCAGCCGTTGGGCCCCACCACACCGGTCAACCCGTCCGCAATTATCAGATCGGTCGGGTCGACGAAGCTTTTGAAGCCGGTGAGTTTGAGTTTGGTGAAGCGCAAAGGCCGATTTCCATGATTCCCGTTCCTTGAAAGTCTGGACAAGGGAAGGCCCGCGAGTCAACGCAGTTGCGCAGGATATGGGATATTGAGCCGAGTTATCCACAATATCTTGCTGATTTGGGCGGAATTGCGCAGAGTCAATAAGGCGAACACTCGAACACCTGATACCCGGTGTCCGACCCGCTGTCATAGGTTCCGAAGTCAATGCATTCATAGTTGGTCGGCGTGACCGCAGCCAGCAGCAGCCGGTCCGACGCCCTGCGGTCGCAGGCGAGGATGCCCACGGTCACCGCCGCATCGCCCAACACGTCGGCGACCGGACAGCCCGAGACCTGCGCCATGGCCAATGCGGCCCGATCCCGGATCGGCCCCAGCCGCGGGGCATATTGGCTGTTGACGCGGACCGCCTCGGCCAGGTCACCGCGCAGGCGCACGTCGAAGACGCTGCCATTCACGGCCACGCGGGTTGCGGGCAGGTCGCGGAAATGGGGCGTGCCGGCCGAGCAGCCGGCCAGCACCAGCAAGGCGAAGAACCGGATCATGCCGCAGCTTTGCGGCAAAATGGTTAACGAAAGCTTTCCCGCGCTCAGCCGCCCAGGACCGCGCCCAACCGGGCAATACCCTCGGCAATCGTAGCCTCGTCCGAGTTGGAGAAACTCAGCCGGATCGTGTTGGCGCCGCTGCCATCGGGGTGAAAGGCCTGACCGGGCACAAAGGCGACCTTGACCGTCTCAAGCGCGCGGGCCAGCAGTTGCGCGCCATCCGAGCCGGACGGCAGGGTCAGCCAGATGAACATGCCCCCCTCGGGCCGGGTCCAGTGCACACCTTCGGGCATGTGCCGGTCCAACGCCGCCAGCATCGCGTCGCGGCGCGCACGGTAGGTTGCGCGCACCTTCGGGATGTGGCTGTCGAAACAGGTTTGGGCCACTTGGTGCACGGCCATCTGGTTGATGGTGGCCGAATGCAGGTCGGCGGCCTGTTTCATCAGCACAAGCTGCGCGATGACGGGCCGCGCCGCCACGACCCACCCCACCCGCAGCCCGGGCGACAGGGTCTTGGAAAAACTGCCGCAATAGATCGTCCGGCAGGCTTGCAGATCGCCCTTCCGCGCCAGTTCCAGCGCTAGGATCGGCGGTATCGCCTGCCCGTCATAGCGCAGAGCCTGATAGGCGCCGTCCTCGATCAGGGCGCAGTCCAACTCTTCGGCCAGATCCAGAAGGGCCTCGCGCCCTTGCCGATCGACGGTCTCGCCGGTCGGGTTGGCAAAGTCGGGCGAAAGATACGCGTATTTGACCGCCCCCGGCCCCGCCGCGCCCCGGTATTGCGCCGCGCCCGCGTTGCCGCCTGCGCGCAACCGGTCAAAGCGTGGCTCATAGGCGTTGAACGCCGCCAAAGCCCCCAGATAGGTCGGCCATCCGACCAACGCCGTGTCGCCCGGTGACAGAAACAGCTTGCCCAGATAGTCCAGCGCCTGCTGCGAGCCCGAGGTGATCAGAACGTCGTCGGGGCCGCAGTCGATGCCGATCTGGCGCATGTGGCCGGCGATCCATTCCCGCAGCGGCATGTACCCTTCGGACACAGAATACTGCAACGCCTGTGCGCCGCTGCCAGCCCCAAGCGCCTGTTGGAATGCCTGAGAAAACGCCTCGGCCGGAAAAAGCGCCGGGTCGGGGATACCGCCGGCAAAGGAAATGATGCCGGGTTGATCCAGCAGTTTCAGCAGCTCTCGGATTTCGGATGCCTTCATTCGCGCGGCGCGCGTTGCAAATAACTGGTGCATGGGCCGAGCCTCCTCCGCTGGGTCGGACTGACGCTATGACCTCCGCGCTTAAAGTCAATAATGCTGACCTAGTGTTTCAGCCAATGTGATCGCGGCCCGTTCTTGCGCGGGCCCGGCATGTGTGGTCATATGATTTGACCAATTTTCAGCGATGATCCGATGCCCTTTCAGAAAGTCCAGACCGAGAAACTGTCCCTGGCCGTCGTCAAACAGATCGAGTTGCTGATCCTGCGCGGGATCCTGCGCCCCGGTGAGCGCCTACCGTCCGAGCGCGAGTTGGCCGATCGGCTGGGCGTGTCGCGCCCGTCGCTGCGCGAGGCGATCTCGCAACTGCAGGAGCAGGGCCTGTTGACCGCCAAGGCCGGGTCAGGCATCTATGTGGCCGAGGTTCTGGGCTCGGCCTTTTCGCCAGCGCTGATCCGTCTGTTCAGCAGCCATGACGAGGCCGTGTTCGATTACCTGTCGTTCCGGCGCGACATGGAAGGTCTGGCGGCCGAACGCGCCGCGCGGCTGGGCTCGGACAGCGACCTGAAGGTGATCCAGGCGATCTTCGACAAGATGGAGGCCGCCCATGCCCGCAACGCGGCCGATGACGAGGCCCATCTGGACGCGCAGTTCCACATGGCGATCATCGAGGCCAGCCACAACGTGGTGATGCTGCACATGATGCGGTCGATGTTCGACCTGCTGCGGCAGGGCGTGTTCTACAACCGTCAGATCATGTTCCAACAACGCGCGACCCGCGAAGCCATTCTGGATCAGCACCGTGCGATCAACATGGCATTGCAGGCGCGTGCCCCCATAGAGTCCCGACACGCAATCCAGCAGCACCTAGACTTTGTGGAGAAATCCTTCTCAGAACGCATCACATACGAAAAACATGAGTCAATTGCGCGACTGCGTCTCGGGCACGTTGTGGAACAGTAGCGATCAAAGCGCCGCAGGTGCCGATAGAATCTCTTTATCTTCAGCGGTCAAACGTCTTCTCAAAATTGCACGATAGTGCGCTCGGAACTGACGACATGTTCTTGACCAAGTCAATTGGCGGACTCGCTCACGTCCTTTGGCGATCAGTTCGTTTCTAAGTTCACTATCAGACCAAACTGTAAGTAAAGCATCACTCATCTGCTCTGTGTTGAGAGGGTCAAACAGAACAGCGGCAGAGCCTACCTGTTCCGGCAAAGACGTAACGGACGAACATACCACAGGCGCGCCTGCAGAAAATGCTTCCCAAATCGGGAAACTAGCAGCTTCGTGCAATGACGGCACCGCGACGCATCTGGCGAGCCGATAAAGACTTTGCAATTCGATAGGAGTGACAAAACCGACAAATCGGACGTTCTTTTCCATGCCAAGTTCATCGACCTTGGCAGCTATAGCTGGATAGTAGTTGTTTTTCTGACCGCTGAAAACGAGATTCATGTCAGGCGCTCCACTATGTTTGGCACGTGCAGCGGCCTCAATCAAACGGATGTGGTTTTTGTGGCGCCAAGTTTGAGCAGGATAAAATGCAAAACTCGATGGCAGATCAAACTTCTCCACCGCCCGCGCGAGATCCGACGAAGAAGGCTCGTGGTAGCCAAGATTTGGTGGCGCGAAAGGAACAACCGCGACCTTTTCCCCAGGAAGCCCATAAGCTTCAACTACATCCTTCTTCACCCATGATGAAACGGTCGAAACCAGTTGTGCTTTCTCGCAGAAATATCTGTACACAGTGTCCCGCCAAGCGATCTCTTCCGACTTAAAGAACTCTGGAAAGTGTCGGTGCTGCAGATCATGCGGATGATAAATGAACGGAATTTCAGTGGCGAAGGCTTCCTGCAATGTGAAGTGCACGATGTCGATGTTCGCCGCTTCAATACGCCCGTTGCTGCCCGAAACTCCGTCTGGCGCCTGCATCTGACTAGCAAGGGTTTTAGCCACTCGCTTGTCGTGAGTTTTCTGCAGGAAGTACCGAACCCGCCCTGCGCTACGTTGAAACACATTCCTTTGTTTACTCGGTTTCATCGGGTGGGACGGAAGCAAATGGCAATTCCTTCCCAGATAAGGTTCTAGCCAATCAGCCGAGTTGGGATTCGTGAAGAAAAAGTACTGTTCATCTCCATCAGTTAACTGTGAAAATCCCTGAGCAAGCCCTATGATCAGCATCTCCACGCCACCGGCCCAACCGCCGCCGGCTCTGGCATCTATGCACACGCGCACTACAGAGACCTCCAGGCAATGGTGTCAGGTGAATTCGGAAACTTCTTGGGGAACTGGTATCCATGACGCCGGTACAATGCTATGGCGGCTTTGTTGCGAACATCCACTTTGAGTTCCACCCGTGAAGCACCCGCGTCACGCGCCGCCTGATGTAGGTAGTCCATCAATCCGTCTGACCATCCGTGGCCACGTGCTGAAGGACCTGTAGCAATTCCTAACCGGGGCACCTCAAACCCGTCATTCCATCCTCGCAACATCCCGTAGGCCTTTATGTCGGAATACTGGAAGCCAGCCGCAAAAATATCCTTTCCCGGATTGCGGCAGATGCCTTGGGCTGTTTTTGCATCGAAGAGATGTGGGTGAAAAAAACAACGATCCTGTTCGGTCAGCGAGCGAAAGAACGAAAGCAATGCCTCTACGTCATCTGATGCCAGATTTCTGAACACGCGCGACTCAGTTCTCATTTGGCAATGTTCAGTATGTGACGGCAAACAGTTTCGACGTGATCGTCACTCATTGTTGTATAGGTTGGGAGGTTCAAACCTGTCTCGGCCAAGCGTTCGGTCACGACTAGCGGTTCTTTACCAGCGTGCCCCTCACGGTAGGGTGGAAGCTTATGAAGCGGATAGAAAAACGGTCGCGTGTCCACGCCATTTTCAAGCAGCATCTCAGCAAGTTCATCTCTTGTGCAGCCAAATTCCAATGGATCGATCGTAATGCTGAAAAGCCACGGCGTCCGCTTCGCCCAATCCGCAACCGGCTGAAAACCGACGCCACCACACCCGGATAGAGTCTCTTCGTACAAGTCAAAAATTTCCTGACGGCGTTTCAAAATTTCCTGATATCGCTCGATCTGCGCGCACAGCATCGCAGCCGCGACATTTGTCAATCGGAAATTGTAACCCACAATAGGGAAGTAGTATCGGCGGTCCGGGTCAACACCCTGACCCCTTAAGGTGCGCGCGCGCAGGACAAGGTTATCGTCGTTGAGAGTAATTGCTCCACCTTCGCCGCAAGTGAAAACCTTGTTGCCAAAGAAGGAAAACGTGGCAATCGACGACATTGACCCAACACAGCGCCCTTTGTATTCGGCCATGTGCGCTTCGGCGGCGTCTTCCACAACCCATAATCCATGAACTCCGGCTATGTGGTTGATGCGATCCATATCGGCTGGATGCCCATAGAGATGGACAGCGATAATCCCTTTCGTTCTGGCAGTGATGGCATCTTCTAGGCATGAAGGATCAAGACACCATGTATCCGGATCGACGTCTACAAATACCGGCATCGCCCCCATATACTTGACTGCATTGGCAGTCGCTATGTAGGTCAGCGACGGAACCAGTACTTCGTCTCCCGGGCGCACATCCAACGCCAACAGCGCAAGGTGCAACGCAACGGTTCCATTGCAGACCGCCAAACTATGTTTGACATGGCAAAGAGACGCAAACTCACTTTCGAAGCGATCCAGAAAAGCGCCGCTGGACGAGATCCACGTGCTATCCAAGGCCTCTTGGACATATTCCTTTTCCAGTCCGCTCAGGTCTGGAATGGCTACAGGTATCACTGTTGTACAATCCTATCTTGAAAAAACTCGGCGCAAGAGGCCGAGCTTAGGCTTTCTCTGACCCAAAACCCCAAATTCGTCCTGAAACCGTCTGACATGCGCTTGGTAGACCTCGGGCATCTCTTCCAGTTTGAGATCTAGATCGTCAATAGCCATCGCCCGCACAAATTCCGTTTTCCAGAACTCAGAGTTCCCACAATGGGTACCGCTACCATCATGACCGATGTTTTGCACAAGACTTCTTCCAGGAAGCAAGTGCAATTTTTGGTTCAGGAAGCACCAAACATAAAATCTAATTGCCCAAGAGTTGTTCTTGCTGGCAACCTGATCTTCAAGCATCTTGTGAAATCCTGAATTCGCTTCAAACTCAAGGTCTTTGAGACGGCCCGACGCCTCGAGCTCGCTCAACAACGCCTGCCCGTCCCATTGCACGCAGTTCCATACTCGTCGCCAAGTTGCCCAACCCCAACTACTCCCCTTTCTCAAGAAATAGGCCTCAGGCATGTTTGATATTGGTTCAGAGTACCCACTGATACTGGCGACCTGATCACTGCATTTTAACGTAGCAAGGGATCGGTTCATAAATTCGAGGAAAGGCGGCGAGACAACTATATCATCTTCTAGGACAATCACCTGTTCATGTTCATCTAGCATCATAGTAACGCCATCAATAACTGATTTGGCGAGGCCTTGGTTTGTGCTCTGCCTGATCAACTTGACCGAGCGAAAACCTTTCGCTTCGGCCACAATATCCACAACTTCGCCCGTCAAACGCGCCTCTTCCGGAACCCTCGGACCATCAACAAACACGGTCAAATCACTGCTTTCAGCCAGCGGAGAATCTCGAAGTGCCGCAAGCGTTTGTCGGGTGTGGTCCGGCCTATTGAACGCAAACAAACAGATTGGGGCCAGTTTATCCGGCGCAATTTCAAGAAGCTTCATTGAAGGGTACCATCGGAAAAATTGAAAGTTGCGCCAACTCTATCGGCGACCCTACTTGTAAACAACTCCCACTATTACCCACAAATTAGAAAACGGCCCGCGCGATTTGGCGGGCCGTCTGGATTGACATTTTCAAGACGTGGCAGCGACAAAATCAGTGCAGTTTTAAGCCTACGTCAGCAATGGCGTCGTCAATCAGCTTGTTGGCTTGCGCCGCAGTCATCTGCTTGGCAAGCACGGACTTGGCCGCCGCAACGGCCGCAGTAACAGCCTGGTCGCGCACTTCCTTCACCGCCGATGCCTCGGCCGATGCGATTTGATCCTGTGCGGCAGCCAGACGACGCGCGATGGATTTCTCCAGATCCGCCTTTGCTTGTTCGGCAGCCAGAACCGAATCTTCCTTCGCCGCGGCCACGATGGCTTCGGCCTGAGTCTGCACTTCGCGCTGCTTGCGCTCGTATGAGGCCAGCAGGCTGCGCGCTTCTTCATGCAGGGCACGGGCCTCGTCCAGCTCAGCCTTGATGCCTTCGGCGCGGTTGTCCAACGCCCCGCCGATCATCGACGGAACCTTGAAATAGAACAGGACCGCGATAAAGACGATGAAGCCCAGCGTCACAACGAAGTCGGTGTTCGCCAGCGAGAAGAACGGCCCGCTTGCGGCCAGCGCCGGGCTGGCGAAGCTTGCGGTCAGGATAAGAGCAAGTGTATTCCGCATTTCACTTATCCTTTCATCTGGGCGCTAACGGCACTGCTGATGGTTTTGGCATCCGCCTCGCCGCCCAGCGCAGTCACCAGTTCGGCCGCCGTATCGTTGGCAACCTGTTGAATGCTTTCCAGCGCTCCGGCACGGATTTCGGCAATTGCCTTCTCCGATTCTGCCGCCTTGGCCGCGATTTCCGCATCTGCCTTGGCAATCGCGTCATCCAGATCCGCCTGGATTTCGGCGCGCGCTTCGGCTGCGATCCGCTGAGCCTCGGCACGGGCATCGGCCAGCGCCTTGTTGTAGGCCTCTTCGGCCTCGACCGCCTTGGCCTTCAGGTCTTCGGCCGCAGCCAGGTCATTTGTAATGGTCCCCTGACGCTCGGCCAGGATCGCCGCGATGCGCGGCAGGGCCACGCGGGACAGGACCAGAAAGATGACGACCAGCGTAATGACCAGCCAGAAGATCTGGTTGGGGAACCAATCGAAACAGAGCTGCGGCATCCCGATGGCCGAGCCATGGGAATCGACGCATTTGCCGACTGCTTCTGCAGCTATGGGTTCTGTCGCCATGATGTCCTCCGTCGGAACGTTGTCTTTACAACAGGTGGGCCGCTATGGCTTGGGCCCACCTGCGCGTAAGGATCAGGTTCCGCAGATTATACGGCGAACATCAGCAGCAGCGAGACCAGGAATGCGAAGATCCCCAGGGCTTCTGCGAATGCGATACCGATGAACAGGGTTGCGGTCTGCGAAGCAGCCGCCGAAGGGTTGCGCAGAGCGCCGGCCAGGAAGTTGCCGGCCACGTTGCCCACCCCGATTGCGGCCGCGCCGGAACCGATTGCTGCCAGGCCTGCGCCGATGTGTGCGAGATCGCCTTCCATGATGTTTCTCCTTACGAATTGGAAGTTTCGATTTTGGGTTATCGTTCCTGTGCTCAGGGTCGTCCCTGATCAGTGATGCGGATGCAGAGCGTCCTTCAGATAAACACAGGTCAGAATGGTGAATACGTAGGCCTGAATGAAGGCCACCAGGACCTCGAGGCCGTACATTGCGGTGATCGCCAGAACGGACACGGGCGAGATCACGGCGACCGCGGCGAAGCCGGCGAAAACCTTGATCACGGCGTGGCCGGCCATGACGTTACCTGCAAGACGAATGGAGTGGCTGACCGGGCGCACGAAGTACGAGATCAGCTCGATGATCGCCAGGATCGGGCGCAGCGCCAGCGGCGCGCTGGACACCCAGAACAGGCTGAGGAACCCGGCGCCGTTCTTGACAAAGCCCAGAACGGTCACGGTCAGGAACACGGCCAGCGCCAGCGGAATGGTGACCGCGAAATGCGATGTCGTAGTGAACGAGGTCGGGATCAGGCCGAGGAAGTTCGCTGTGACGATGAACATGAACAGGGTCATGACATACGGGAAGTATTTGACGCCTTCCTTGCCACAGATGTCTTCCAGCATCTTGTAGATGAATCCGTATGCCAGCTCGGCGATCGACTGCATACGGGTCGGAACGATGGCGCGCTTCGAGGTGCTGAGCACCAGCAGGCCGATGATGGCCAGAACCGCGAAGAACAGCCACAGGGTCACGTTGGTGGGCGTGTACCAAGCCATCTCACCGCCGAAAAGCGGCTTGACGATGAACTGGTCCATCGGATGGAAAACCAGGCTGCTGCCTTCTGCTGCGGTGGTCTCGGTCGCCACGTTCAGTCCCTCTCGTCCTTCTCGGCCTGTGTCGAGGCCGCTTGTTTCTCTTGAGCTTCTTGCGCGCTGCGGAGCATGACCTTCACGCCCGCGACAAGGCCCAGCAATGTGAACAGCACCAGGAAGATCGGGATCGTCCCGAACAGGCTGTCCAGCCCGTACCCGATGCCAAATCCGATCCCCAGACCGGAAACCATCTCGATGACCATCCGCCAGGCCAGCTCGCCCCCGGATATGTCAGCGTCCGCACGAGGTTTCGGCGCTTTGGCCTTTTTTGCCGCGTCGATCTTGGCCTCAAGCTGCGTCAGGCGCTGCTTTGGGTCGTCATCGGTCACGGGCGTTTCCCTCGCACAGTCTTGGCGCAGTTGCTATGCGGCCTCGCGCGCAGAGTCAACGCTGTTGATGGCTCCAATTGGCGCAGCTTAAACCTTTGTTTTCTAATGTATATTAAGGGAGCACGTTGTCTGCCGATCGGGTCACTGGCAATCCATTCCGCTGGAAGCACCGGATTCCGCATATTCAACCAAATGGTTGACCAAACTTTCCGGCTGTGGTTCAGCGGGATCATGTCCGATGACCTCGATACCGTCTTTGCGGCCCTGGCCGACCCCACGCGGCGCGCCATTCTGGCGATGCTGCTCGAGGATGACATGGCCGTCACCGACGTGGCCGAGCCGTTCGAGATGTCACTGGCGGCGATCTCAAAACACTTGACGATCCTGACCCGGGCCGGGCTGATCAGCCAGGAAAAGCGCGGCCGGGTGAAATGGTGCAAGCTGGAACCCGACGCGTTGCGCGCGGCCTCGGTTTGGATGCAAGGGTTCGGGCAGTTCGAACCCGTGAATCTGGACGCGTTCGAGCGGTTCCTGGAAAACCAGCTTTCCGCGGGGGACGAGGTCTAGCGCACTACGAAGACCGACATGCTGGCATGTTTGGCCAGATATCCGGCATGACTGGACAGTATAAAGTCGGTAATCCGCGGCGCATGGGTGCCCACCACGATCAGGTCGGCACCGATCTCTTCAGCGGTGCGGGCCAGGTCACCATCCACTTCGACCGCCACATCCACCGAATGAATGTTGCGGAAATCAACTTGCGCTCCACTGGCTTGGGACAACTCGTCCGCCAGATCGGACAGATGGTCCTTGATCGCGGATTCGGTTTGCGTGGGGTCGCCGGGCTGATTGCTTGTCACGCTGACGATGGTTATCCGCGCCCCCTGCCACCGGGCGACTTGTGCCGCAACCTCGGCCGCCTTGCGCACTTCGGGTGGCAGATGCAGATCGACGGGAAACATTATGTGTTTGAACATCAGTCCCTCCTTTCACGCCGACAGCTTAGCGGGTTTGACACAACCGGCCCTTGATGTGGCTCAACCCAAGAGGATCAGCCTTGCTGGCTGTACTCGACCCCTGTGACCACGCCGCTGGGATCCGCGCGGCACAGCCAGGGTGCCTGAGCGCCGGCCACTGCGACCTGCGTGACGGTTCCCGCCGGTTCGGCAGTTGTAGACAGAGCCTGGACATCCGCGGGGCTCCGGTTTGCCTCAGCAGCCACCAATGCCTCGCAGCTGGCTTGAAGGGTTGAATTGTCGGCGGTGTCCTGCGTACATCCAAAAACCAACATTAGCGTGGCCGAGGCAATCAATCTGTGCATGTTCCGGTCCTTTCGGAGTTTGCCTCACCCTGCCACGAACGGGCGCTTTGGCAAAGGTCAGTCCGGCGCGGTTTGTTGCCGAGCCATCCCTAGGTCATCCCCTTTCAGCAGCAGCACGAGGGCAAGGATCGTCAGCCCTATTCCCACCAGGACCAACGGGCCCGGCGCCGGCTGGCCCAGCGCGATCTGCCAGATGATCACCCAGCTGGGCGTAAGGTAGGTATAGGCCATGACCTTGGCCGATGGCAGCAGCAGCGTGGCGTACTGCAACAGAACGAAGGTGGCCGCGCTGGCGCAGATGGCGACGTAGAAAAGGCCGATCCAGACGATCGCCGGCAGGTTGGCCCAGTCGGTCGCGCGGATGTCGGACCAGCCGAACACCGTCAGCACAGCGCACCCGGCCACCAGCGTGCCGAAGGTGAACACGACCGGCGGCTCGCCCCGGTTCAGCTTTCGCACCATGGGCGTATAGATCGCATGGGCCACACAGCCCCAGAAATAGATGATCTCGCCCCGCCCGATCTCAAAGGCGCGAAAGGCCAGCCAATCGGCGCGGAACACCACCCACAGCGCGCCAACCGCGCCAACGCTCAATGCAAGGGCCATGTGCGGGGTGGTGATCTGGCGCAGCAACACCCACCCCGCCACCGCCGAAAGGATCGGCGTCAAGGTGAACACCGCCGCCGCGCTGACTGGCGGCGCGGTTTTCAGCCCGTAGAACATCAGCACGAAATAGGCCGAGAACAGCCCGCCCAGCACCAGATACCGCCACGGCGCGCACGCCGCGCTGCGCGGCAGGCCGGTCGTCATCAGCGCCGCAATGCCGATCACCACGCCGGCAATCGCGAACCGCGCGGCGTTCAACGCCGCCGGCGCGATCTCGTTGGCAATCATCGAACCCAGCGAGAAACTGCCCGCCACCAGCGCCGAAAACACCAGCATGGCCAGATGGCCACGCGCCTGCGGGCTCATGGCAGCCAGTCCTTGGCCTGCTCCTTGAGGAATTTAAGAAAGGTCTGCACCTTGTTGGTGCGGTGCAGATCCACATGGGTCACCAGCCACAGGTTGCCGGCCCATTCCGGCAGCGGGTCCATCACCTCCTGCAACTGCGGATGGCGGGCGGCCTCCCACCGGGCCATGAAGCCGATCCCCGCCCCGGCCAGTACCGCCTCGGCCACGGTGAAGTTGTTGGAACAGCGGAAGGTGATCGCATCGGCCGGGACATTGGCGCGCAGCCAACGTGAAAAAGGCGCGCGGCTGTTTTCATCATCCGCCCCGACGAAGGCGTGGTTGGGGAAATCCTCGACGCCCGCGGGCAGGCCGCGCCGCGCGATGTAGTCCTGACTGGCATAAAGCCCCACCTCTTGCGTCATGAAGGGCTGCACCACGTTGTCCGGCTGGTCGGGGGCCGCACCGGCGCGGATCGCCACATGCGCCTCGCCATATTCCAGGCGGAACAGGCGGTCGCCGGTCAGATAGCGCACGATCAGGTCGGGATGGTCCTGCTGGAACGCGGTCAGGGTGGGTACCACCAGCGGCGCCAGCGAGGCCAGCGAGGTCACCACCAACTCGCCCGAGACATCGTCTCCGCGCCCCTTCAGCCGCCCGACCAGTTGGTTGAACTGATCCTCGGTGGCCTGGGCCACGCGCAGCAGATCCTCGCCCGCCTCGGTCGGGGTGTAGCCGCGCGCGTGGCGCTGGAACAGCTTGACCTTCAGCCGGGCCTCGATCGCGTCGATATGGCGGATCACCGTGGCGTGGTGCACCCCCAGAACCTCGGCCGCGCCGCTGACCGTACCCATTCGCGCAACCTGATAGGCGGTGCGGACCTCGTCCCAATTGTCCATGACAAAACCAATTCTGTGCAATTTCCAACAATGCCTGTTGATTTATCCTAGTTTCGTTCGCTCACGCAATACTCATATTGGGCCCAGACGCAAAATCCGAACCCTGAGAAGGATCCACGCCATGACAAAGACCATCCTGCATATCGACGCCTCGGCCCGCCGCACCGGCTCGGCCACCCGCGACCTGTCGGCCCGCATCGTTCAACACCTGGGCGCCAGCCGCATCATCCGCCGCGACCTGGCCACGCCGCTGCCCCTGCTGACCGAGGACTGGATCGCCGCCAACTTCACCCCCGCCGATCAACGCGACGCGACCCAGCGCGACCTGCTGGCCCTGTCGGACGAGTTGGTCAAGGAACTGCAGCAGGCCGACACGGTGGTGATCGGGTTGCCGATCTACAATTTCTCGGTCCCGGCCGCCTTCAAGGCCTGGATCGATCTGGTCGCCCGTGCAGGCCTGACGTTCTCGTATACCGAGAATGGCCCCAAAGGCCTGCTGGAGGGCAAGCGCGCCATCCTCGCCATCGCTTCAGGCGGTACCGCAGTGGGGTCCGAGATCGACTTTGCAACCGGATACGCCCGCCATGTTCTGGGCTTCATCGGCATCCATGACGTGGATGTGGTGGCCGCTGACCGCATGGCGCTGGACCCGGAAGCAACTCTGAGCAACGCCCAGAAAGCCGTCGCCGAACTGGCCGCCTGATCCGGCCACTGGCCATCCCCGGTCAAACCGTCCAATCTGTCCCCGAGCGGGATCGGCAGATTGGACGGTTGTCATGAAGAAGATCGGAATTCTGGGCGGGGTCGGCTGGGCGTCGACAATAGACTACTACCGCGCCATCGCCGAGGGCGCCGGACGCCATTTTGCAGACCGTGGGCACGGATCACCGCTGCCTGTTCCTCCGATGACCATCGAGTCCGTCACCCAGGCCAAAACCCGCGCGCTGCGCGGAACCGCCGGCGACGAAGCAAGCTGGGCCGCGTTCGATGCCGTTTTCCGCGATGCACTGCTGACGCTTGAGCAGGCGGGATGTGATTTCGGCATCATCGCCTCGAACACACCTCACGCCCGTTTGCATGCGATCCGGCAGGGCGTGACCATCCCGATCCTGAGTATCTTTGATGCAACCGCCGTGGCAACCAAAACGACAGGCGCCAAAAGCGCGCTGGTGCTGGGAACCTCGGTCACGATGCAAGCGCGCCACTATGCGGAACGGCTGGCGGCTGAAGGCATCACAGCCAATGACCGACTTCCCGAGGACCAGATCGCGGAAATGCAGGCCATGATCGACACCGAGTTCTACGGCGGTGCCTCGGCCAATGCCCGCGGCCGTCTGCTGGCATTCTGCAATCGGCACGCCGCCCCCGGAACCGCGATCCTGCTGGCCTGCACGGAATTGCCGCTGGCCTTTCCCCAACATCTTGGTGACCCGGTTTTTGAGGCCGACGGGCACCTGTTCGTCAATCCCTCGGCCGCCCATGTCGCCGCCGCGTTGAAAGAGGCGCTGAGCGAATGATCACGGCAGCCAGGTGACCTCGCACCCGATCCGGTCGAAGAAGGCCATCAGGTCGTCGCGCGCCATGGCCACCGTCCGGTCGTTGACCAATGGATGCATATAGATCACGTCCGCGCGCTGCGCCGCGTGGTCCATGAAGAACCGTACACCGTTGCCAACGCCGTTTATCATGGCCAGCGGGCTGACCGCGCCGGGACGGATGCCAAGGTTCTGCATCAGCCGATCCGCCGACCCGAAGGACAGGTTGCCTACACCCAGTTCGGCGCCCAGCGCCTTGAGGTCGATCTCGCGGCTCTGTTCCAGCGTCACCAGGTAGTTCCGCTTTTTCTTGTCGCGCAGATACAGGTTCTTGAGCCGCAACGCGTTTTCGCCCGGCACCATGAACTGATCTTCGACCGCCTTCGACTCTTCGACCGTCCGCAGCGGGACGTGGCTGTGCAGACGATAGGGCAGCCCCCAATCGTCCAACTGCGCCAGCAAGGCGTCCGAACTGAGCGGCAATGAGTCCTGAAAGGCGGATGAGGCGTCCATGGTCTTCTCCCGAATATCGCGCCAGTGATGGCCGACGGGGCCAGACGATGCAACCCGGCAAGCGCGGATGGTTGACTCAGGCGGCTAATGGGCCTAAACGCCAACGCAACATCCGGAAGCGTCTGTTCTTCCGGTCCCTTGAGTCGTTCAGGGATCGCCCCCCACCAGCGAGTTTCGCCCGTGGGGGCGTTTGTGCATTGACCCGTCCGCCCCTATCTATGGGGCGCCAACCGACAACCGGCGAAGGAGGCCGAAGGCATGTTTGAAAATCTATCCGAACGCCTCTCTGGCGTCTTTGACCGGCTGACCAAACAGGGCGCCCTGTCCGAGGAAGACGTCAAAACCGCCCTGCGCGAAGTTCGCGTGGCGCTGCTTGAGGCCGACGTATCGCTGCCAGTGGCGCGTGCGTTCGTCAAAAAGGTTCAGGAACAGGCGACCGGCCAGGCGGTGACCAAGTCAATCACGCCGGGCCAGCAGGTCGTCAAGATCGTGCACGACGCGCTGGTCGATACCCTGCGCGGCGAGGACGACCCGGGCAAGCTGAAGATCGACAACCCGCCCGCGCCGATCCTGATGGTCGGCCTGCAGGGCTCGGGTAAGACGACGACCACCGGCAAGCTCGCCAAGCGCCTGAAAGAAAAAGAGGGCAAGAAGGTCCTGATGGCCTCGCTGGACGTTTACCGCCCGGCGGCGATGGACCAGCTGGCGGTGCTGGGCTCCCAGATCGGGGTGGACACCCTGCCGATCGTGCCGGGCCAGAAACCGGTGGACATCGCCAAGCGCGCCAAACAGCAGGCCACGCTGGGCGGCTATGACGTCTACATGCTCGACACAGCGGGCCGTCTGCACATCGACGAGGTCCTGATGGACGAGGTCGAGCAGGTCCGCAACGTGGTCGACCCGCGCGAGACCCTGCTGGTGGTTGACGGCCTGACCGGTCAGGTCGCCGTCGAAGTGGCCGAGGAGTTCGATGCCAAGGTCGGCATCTCGGGCGTGGTCCTGACCCGGATGGACGGTGACGGCCGCGGCGGCGCGGCGCTGTCGATGCGCGCAGTGACCGGCAAGCCCATCCGCTTCGTCGGTCTGGGCGAGAAGATGGATGCGCTGGAAACCTTCGAGCCCGACCGCATCGCGGGCCGGATCCTGGGCATGGGCGACATCGTCTCACTGGTCGAAAAAGCCCAGGAGACCATGGAGCTCGAGCAGACCGAGCGCATGATGAAGCGCATGATGAAGGGTCAGTTCAACATGAACGACCTGAAGATGCAGCTGGAACAGATGATCCAGATGGGCGGCATGCAGGGCATGATGGGCATGATGCCGGGCATGGGCAAGATGGCCAAGCAGATGGATCAGGCCGGGCTGGACGACCGGATCCTGCGCCAGCAGATCGCCATGATCCAGTCGATGACCAAGAAAGAACGCGCCAACCCCGCGTTGCTGCAGGCCAGCCGCAAGAAACGCATCGCGGCTGGTTCGGGCATGGAGGTCAGCGACATCAACAAGCTGCTCAAGATGCACCGGCAGATGTCGGACATGATGAAGAAGATGGGCAAGATGGGCAAAGGCAAGATGCTGAAACAGGCCATGAAGGGCATGTTCGGCAAAGGCGGCCCCTCGCCCGAAGAAATGGCCGCGGGCATGGACCCCAAGGCGCTGGAAGCTGCGGCCAAGGCGATGGGCGGCAAGATGCCCGGCGGCATGCCCGGCATGGGCGGCGGCATGGCCCTGCCCCCCGGCCTGAGCGGATTCGGAAAGAAGAAGTAAGTGACCGCGCCCGTCGCATATCCCTGGGAGGCTCCGGCCACCGGCCCCGCCGCCGCGCTGTCGGCGCGGCTGGCTGCGGACTTGCCGCGGCTGGAGACCGCGCGGCTGGTGCTGCGCGCGCCGCGGATCGGGGATTTCGACACCTATGCCGACATCCTGATGTCGGACCGTGCCAAACACATGGACGGCCCGTTTAACCGGCAGGCGGCCTGGCTGGATTTCTCGCAATACGTCGCGGGCTGGCTGCTGCGCGGCGCGGGAATGTGGGCCATCGAGGACCGCGCGGGCGGTCAGGTTCTGGGTTTCGTGTCGATTGGCATGGAATTCGGCGACCGCGAACACGAGCTGGGCTATCTGCTGACCGAAGCCGCCGAAAGGCGTGGCATTGCAACCGAAGCGGCCGAAGCCGCCCGCGACTTTGCACTGGGGCCGCAGGCCCTGCCGTCACTGGTCAGCTATGTGGACCCCCACAACGCAGCCTCGGCCCTCGTGGCCGAGCGCCTGGGCGCCCAGCGCGACCTGCAGGCCGAGGCCGGGTTCGACGAGCCGGTTCTGGTCTATCGCCACCTGCCCGGCGACGGCGATGGCGGGATGGAGGCCTACGCATGACGACCTTCGCCATCCCGAACCTAGAGACCGAGCGCCTGATCCTGCGGGCGCCGCATCTGGACGACCTGCCGGCCATGACCGCCTTCTATGCGACCGAGCGCAGCCACATGGTGGGCGGGCCCAGAGATGCGGCAGAGTGCTGGAGCGTGCTGGCCAACCGTCTGGGCCATTGGGCGCTGCGTGGCTATGGCCTGTGGCACCTGACCGAAAAGGCCAGCGGTGCTTTCGCAGGCTGGACCGGCATGATCTATGTGCCGGGTTGGGACGAACCCGAGCTGGGCTGGACCCTGATGGAACAGGCCGAGGGCAAGGGCCTGGGCTTCGAGGCCGCGCAGGCCGCCCGCGACCACGCGGCGCGCCATCAGGGGCTGAACGGCGTCATCAGCTATATCGCCCACGCCAATGACCGCTCGCGCGCTCTGGCCCAGCGTCTCGGCGCGACCTACGAGCGCGAGGGCGAAGTGCTGGGCAAGTCCGCGCAGATCTGGCGGCACCCGAAACTCGACACGTCAACGACCGATCTGACCACCGAAAGGACCGGCCAATGAACAATCCCGTGACGCGGGCCGCGGCCTTGCTGAAAGACCACCGCGAAAGCATCGACCGGCTGGACGCGATTCTGGTCTATACGCTGGCCGAGCGGTTCAAGCACACGCAGGCCGTTGGCAAGCTCAAGGCCGAACACGAACTTCCCCCGTCCGATCCCTCGCGCGAGGCCGCGCAGATCGCACGGCTTGAAGACCTGGCGAAAGAGGCGGATCTGGACCCCGATTTTGCCAAGGCTTTCCTGAATTTCATCATTCAGGAAGTCATCCGACACCACAAGAAACACCAGAAGTGAACCCGAGGTTCAACAAACACCAGAAATAGCCGGAACACTCCGGCCAACGCCATCCAAAGGAGATACCACAATGGCAATGAAAATTCGTCTGGCCCGTGGCGGCTCGAAAAAGCGCCCCTTCTACCGCATCGTTGCAGCGGACAGCCGCATGCCGCGTGACGGCCGCTTCATCGAGAAGCTGGGCACCTACAACCCGCTGCTGCCGAAAGACAGCGAAGAGCGCGTGAAGATGAACATGGAGCGCATCCAGTACTGGCTGGACCAGGGCGCGCAGCCGACCGACCGGATCGCCCGCATGCTGGAAGCCGCAGGCGCCAAGGAAAAAGCCGAGCGCAACAACCCTCAGAAGGGCACCCCGGGCAAGAAAGCCCAGGAGCGCGCCGAAGAGAAAGCCGCCAAGGCTGCTGAAGCCGCAGAGGCTGCTGCCGCTCCGGCCGAAGAAGAAGCTGCTGCTGCAGAAGAGTAAACAGGCGGGCGCGTGCAGGATCAGGCTTTCACCGAAGATTTCCGCACGCAGTTCGATCTGTTGATGCGGCTCCGGCGCGATGTGCGCCGGTTCCGCACAGACGCGGTGGACGAGGCAGTGCTGACGCGCTGCCTCGATGCGTTTCAGCTGGCCCCTTCGGTGGGGCTGAGCGAACCGTGGCGCGTGATCCGCGTCGAAAGCACTGCGGCCCGGACCGCGGCGCTGGAGAACTTCAAGGCGGCAAATGACGCGGCGCTGGCGGGCTACTCCGGTGACCGAGCGCAGTTGTACAGCCAGCTGAAACTGTCGGGCATGCAAGAGGCGCCGGTTCAGCTGGCGGTGTTCTGCGATGACGCCACCGACAAGGGCCAGGGGCTGGGCGCAGGCACCATGCCAGAGATGCGCCGCTATTCGGTGGTCTCGGCCGTCACTTTGTTCTGGCTGGCGCTGCGCGCACATGGGCTGGGGCTGGGCTGGGTTTCGATCCTCGATCCCGACCGGCTGGCCCGCGACCTGTCGGTGCCCGAGGGCTGGCGGCTGATCGGCTATTTCTGCGTGGGCTGGCCCGAGGAAAGCTCGGACACGCCCGAACTGGAAACCCATGGCTGGGAGTGCCGCCGCGGCAGCCTGCCGGTGGAAACGCGGTAGGGTGGCATGTTTGGTTTGATACGCCTTCCCATCCTGCTGCTGATCGCCTTTATTGTGGGCGTGTTCTTTGAGCGCAGCAATCAACGCGAAACCTGTGACGAAATCGGTGTCTGGGAAAGTGGAATATGCGTGACAACGGAAATGCCCAATGACTGATCTGATCTGTGTCGGCAGCATCGCCGGGTCCTTCGGCGTACGCGGCGAGGTCCGCCTGAAAAGCTACTGCGCGGTACCCGAGGATATCGAGACCTACTCCCCTCTGACCGACGAGAGTGGTGCCCAGCGCTATCCGCTGATCATCACCCGCGCGATCAAGAACGGATTTGCCGCGCGTCTGGGCGGGGTCGAAACCAAGGAACAGGCGGACGCCCTGAAGGGGCTGCGCCTTTATGCCCGGCGCGAGCAGTTGCCATCGCTGCCGGATGACGAATTCTATCACGCCGACCTTTTGGGGCTTGAGGTCTATGACACCGGCGGAACCCTGCTGGGGCGGGTCAAATCGGTGCAGAACCACGGCGCCGACGACCTGCTCGAACTGCACGGACCGGGACTGAAATCCACTGTATTTCTGCCATTCACCAAAGCGGCCGTACCCACGGTTGACCTTGAAGCCGGGCGTATCGTCGCCGACCCTCCCGAGGGCCTGCTGTGACGCGGCGCATCCTGCTGCATCTGGGCCTTCACAAGACCGGCACGACCGCCGCGCAATCCTTTCTGTTCGAGAACCGAGCGTTGATCTGGCCGCGCCACGCATTGGTTCTGCCCTATGTCACCCGCAAATCCGGGTTATCCGAAGCCGCCACGCGCCATTCGCTGTATGGGACATTCGGTACGCTGTCCGAATTCGGCAATCGCTGGCGCGAACTTCTGGCGACGCTGGATTTCGGGGAAAAGCGCGGCCTGATCCTGAGCGAGGAGAACTTCTCGGGGCTTCGCCCCAGCCGCAATCTGGTTATGGGATACGCCGAAGCCCCTGATCTGGCCGCCTGCCTGGTCGATACGCTGCGCAACCGGCTGGTCGGGTCGGAACTGGACATCACCGTATATCTCTCGCTGCGCCAGCGCGGCAGTTGGATCCGCAGTCTCTGGGCCCATGATCTTCAGCGCACGCGGCTGGTGCAGGATTTCGACACGTTCCGCGAAAGGCTCGAAGAGCTCCCTTCGCTGCAGCAGACTGCGGACGCCGTTCGTGATCGGCTACCCTCGGTTCGAGTGCGGACCGAATGGCTGGAAGACCTGCGTGAGCATAGCTTTGGCCCCGGCACACCTTTTGCCGAATTCCTGGACCTGCCGCCCGAGAAGGCCACCCTGCTGGTCAAGCCCACTCGGTCAAACCCGGCATTGCCGCAAGAAGCGCTGTCCGAAATGCTCGAGTTGAACCGATCGGGGCTGGACGAGGCGGCGCTGGTCCGACAGAAAGCCCGCATCGTCGAACGCGCTCAAATCAGTCTGACCACGAACACATGACGGACAAACCTGCAAAGTCATATGGCCGCAAGGCTATTCGCCCCACGCTGAAACCGCGTGAGCTGCTGACGCCCACGCCGGACCTGCATGGCGTGTGGAAGGCCAAGGTGATCACGCTGTTCCCATCTGCCTTTCCCGGCGTCTTGGGCGAAAGCCTGATCGGCAAGGCGCTGCAGGAGGGGCTGTGGCAACTGGAAACGGTCGATCTGCGGCAGTTCGGTGTCGGCAAGCATCGCAATGTCGACGACACGCCCGCAGGCGGCGGTGCCGGCATGGTGTTGCGGCCGGATGTACTGGGGGCCGCCATTGATCACACTATGGATGGGGTACAGGGCAACTGGCCGCTGATTTACCTCAGCCCGCGCGGGCGCCGGATGGATCAGCGCATGATGCAGAACTTGGCCCGTTGCGATGGCATGACCCTGTTGTGTGGCCGCTTTGAAGGCGTTGATGAACGGGTTTTGGAGCACTACGGCATACAGGAAGTCTCGCTGGGCGATTTCGTCATGACCGGAGGCGAGATTGCCGCGCAGGCGCTGATCGACGCCACCGTGCGACTGCTGCCCGGGGTTCTGGGAAATCAGGCCTCGACCGAGGAAGAGAGCTTTTCGTCCGGCTTGCTGGAACACCCGCAATACACTCGGCCGGCCGAGTGGAACGGGCGCGAGATCCCTCCGATCCTGATGTCCGGACATCATGGGCGCATCGCCGAATGGCGTCACCAGATGGCGGAAGAGATTACCCGCACGCGCCGCCCGGACCTGTGGGATGCCTACCTGAAGGCGCGCGGGGAAACCGACGACTAGGGTGCGCCCGCCTTCCATCGCGCCCAGATATCAGGCGAGCCGTTGAAGGCGTTGATGTCCACCCGCCCCTGCACGCCGGGAACCAACCCGGTGCCCGTGTACTGCCAGAACCGCCAGACTGCCTTGGGATAGACATTGCGCGGATGCCCTGCGACCGAGCGCAGCCAGAACTCGGTCTTTGGCAGACGTCCGATACCTGTGTCCTCGTAGAAATCGACCGTGGTGTAGACGATCGGCCGACGGCCGTAATGTCGCTCCAATATGTCGAGGAACCTTTCCGCCTCGGCCCGCACCGTTTTGCCATCGGGGCGCAGGGTGCAGGTCTTGGAATGGGGGGTCCATTCCATGTCCAGCACATGCGGCAGGTCGGCCCCTCGGGGAACGTTGCGAATGAACCAACGGGCCTGTTCGGCCGCGGGGCGGCAGAAGTAGTAATAGTGATATGCACCCCACGGAACCCCCGCCGCCCGGGCGCCCTGACTGTGATCCTGGAACATCGGATCGGCCACGTCGCCCCCTTCGGTCGCCTTAATGAACACGAAACTGACCCCCGAGGCCTTGGCCTGACGCCAGTCGATCGGTCCCTGCCAACGCGAGACGTCGAGCCCATGCACGGGATAGTGCTCGGGCCGCCGCCGCTCCCAGTCATGCGGGTCGGCATCCGCAAAGGCTGGGTACAGAACCGAAGGTCCGGAAAGTCCCGCGACCACCGGTTGGTCTAAGATTTGGGGCGCCGGCGCACGACGCCCGCAAGACATCAGTGCCAGCGCAAGAACCACGCAGAAAATCGCTTTGCTCATCGTGTTGCTCTGCCTCTAAACCTGCCCTCAAATTATGACCCAGAATGCCCGATCCCCGGCACAAGACAACGCCGCGGTACGTGTGACGGCGGATTCCCACCAAATCCACCGCGATTTGGCCTGAAAACCGGCGATTTGGGCTTGATATGCTCGTCCGACTTCCCTAAACGGGCGCAATCCGGTGCCGCCTTTGGGGCGACTCCGGTGTTTTGGGTTGATCGCAGGAACGCACCTGCCCTTCTTCGGATCAGGGAAGCTGTGGAATAACCCGGACCAAAAGGAACATTCGACCTGACCTCTGGCGGGCTGCAGATCGCGGGACCCGGAGAAGACCAAGAGCTCTCAGATCGTGCCCAACTTCGTGGACCAACCACGAGCAGATAGGAGTAACTGCGATGGACCTGATCGCACAGCTTGAGGCGGAACAGATTGCCGCCCTGGGGAAAGACATCCCCGACTTCAAAGCCGGTGACACCATCCGTGTCGGCTACAAGGTGACCGAAGGCTCGCGCACCCGTGTGCAGAACTACGAAGGTGTCTGCATCGCGCGTAAAAACGGCGACGGCATCGCCGGATCGTTCACCGTTCGCAAGATTTCGTTTGGCGAAGGCGTGGAGCGTGTGTTCCCGCTGTATTCGACCAACATCGACAGCATCACCGTTGTCCGTCGTGGCCGCGTCCGTCGCGCCAAACTGTACTATCTGCGTACCCGTCGCGGTAAATCCGCCCGTATCGCAGAAGTCACCAACTACAAGCCCAAGGCTGGCGCCGAGGCGTAAGGAGCGGAAAGATGAAAAAAGACATCCATCCCGACTACCACATGATCGACGTCAAACTGACCGACGGCACCGTGATCCAGATGAAATCGACCTGGGGCGCCGAAGGCGATCAGCTGGCCCTGGAAATCGACCCCTCCTCGCACCCCGCGTGGACCGGTGGCTCGTCGCGCCTGATGGACGCCGGCGGTCGCGTGTCGAAGTTCAAGAAGAAGTACGAAGGCCTGGGTTTCTGAACCAGCGCCTTTGCGGAATTTCCAAGGCCGTCCCCCAGGGGGCGGCCTTTTTCGTTGGCCGCTTCTATTGCGCGTCCGGAACGTCGAGGTCAAAGACGATGATCCCGTCGGCACCATTCTGACACAGATCACACAGCGGACCGCCCAACCGGCGGTGTGTCGGGTGTTCGGCGTAAGCCTTCACGGCGGGTCGATCCGCAAAGCGGATCACGAACCCATCGCGATAGTCCTGCGACTTTCCTTCGAAATCGAGATTGGGGCCGCTTTCAAAGGCCAAGGCCCCGTCCAGATCAGCGCATAGCTCGGCCAAGCCGGTCAGAACGGCGCGGCGCGCGTCCTGCGGTGCATCTGATCGGAAAGTGAAGAACACGCAGTGCAATATCATGATGTCGGTTCCTGGTTGGGCAAAGTCAGATCCAGTAGGCCAAGGCGAGCGGCAGCACCAGGATCGTCGTCAGGGTTGAGACCATGATGTACCCGGCCACTTCCGGGCCATATTCCGGAACATGCTGGTCGATGAACAGGTATGTCGCAACCGAGGACGGCATCAGGCAGCACAGGATCAACGCTCCGCGTTCGACCCCGGTAAAGCCGAACAGCCAGACAAGCGTGGTGGCGATCCCGGCTGCCAGAACGAGATGCAGACCTGTCAGAACGACTGCCCGGCCAAGGCTGCCCGTCCGAAGCGTGGCCAGCGTGTGACCAAGTGTCAGCAACATCAGCGGGATCGACAGCCCGCCCAGGATGTCAAAGGATTTGGCGATCGGTTGCGGCAGGGCAGAACCCGTAGCCATCAGCGTCAGCGCGATGGCAACCGCATAGATGATCGGAGATGTTGCAAGCTTGCGGGCCGAGAACTCTCCGGCCGGGATCCACATGCCTACCGTGAAAATGCTCACCAACACCACGACGACAAAAGCCATCGTATAGGCCATGCCCGCATCGCCCAGTGCCAGCAAAGTGACCGGCAATCCGATATTGCCCACATTGCCATGCATCAGCGGTGTCAGAAACGCCCGCACCGGCCAACGCAACAGCCGCAACGCCAAAAATCCGAGCACGCCGAATGCCGCAATGGCGAGGGCAGCAGCCGCCATCATGTCCAGAAACGTGGCAATCTGGATCTTGGTGGCGGACAGATGAGAGATGATCAGTGTCGGATATCCCACCTTCGAGACAATCCCGCCAATCACCTTGTTGTCGAACGGTGCGCGCGCGACCGCCAGCCCGTACCCCACACCGGCACAGATCAGCACCGGCAGAACGATGTTCAATACATTCAGGAATACGTGCTCCAAGCTAGGTCCTTGCGTCCAAGTCAGTTTGCAGACTGTGGCGGCGGACGCCCCGTTTGGCAACAACCAAGCGTCAAGCTGCGGGTATCGCGAAAAAAACCAATATAGACACTGATATTGTCCCGCAGACCCCACAGGACCGCTTTTCTTCGCGGATCACACAACATATAGTGGGTTCAAACAACGTGTAGGCAAACACGGCGCGACTTGGGAATACAGGTATGGCACATATCATCGTTGTGGGGAACGAAAAGGGCGGCGCAGGCAAGTCGACGGTTTCCATGCATGTTGCAACCGCGCTTGCGCGTTTGGGCAACAAGGTCAGCACCCTGGATCTGGACCTGCGGCAGCGCAGCCTGGGCCGCTATTTCGAGAACCGCCGCAATTTCCTTTCCACGGAAAAGCTGGAACTGCCCAGCCCGCGTCACCATGACCTGCCCGAGATCGACGCAAGCAAGCTCAAACCCGGCGAGAACATCTATGACCACCGTCTGTCCGCCGCCGTGGCCGAGTTGGAGAGCGACAGCGATTTCATCCTGATCGACTGCCCCGGCTCGCACACAAGGCTAAGCCAGGTGGCTCATTCGCTGGCCGACACGCTGATCACGCCGCTGAACGACAGTTTCATCGATTTCGACCTGCTGGCCCGGATCGACTCGAAGGGCGAAAAGATTCTCGGCCCCTCGGTCTATTCCGAGATGGTCTGGAACGCGCGGCAATTGCGGGCGCAGGCCGGGCTGAAACCGATCGACTGGGTCGTGGTGCGCAACCGAGTGGGCACCCAGCGCATGGTCAACAAGGAAAAGATGCAGCGCGCCATCGAGATGCTGTCGCAGCGCATCGGCTTTCGCGTTGCCTCGGGCTTTTCTGAGCGTGTGATCTTTCGCGAGCTTTTCCCGCGCGGGCTGACCCTGCTGGATCTCAAGGATATCGGGGTGAAACAGCTCAACATTTCGAACATCGCTGCCCGTCAGGAGTTGCGCGACATGATGCGCGAACTGAACCTGCCCGGGGTCGAGATCGACTTCTAGGCCGTCGGCGCGTAGATCGTGAACAGCTCTTTGGGTTCGGGCACGCCGCGCAGCATATAGCGCCCGACCGAGATCAGGTCCTGTTCGCAGGGCTGAGCGGCGCGGGCCACGTCATCCGAGATCAAGATACGCCGGTCCAGCGACCGGTGCATGCCTGCAATACGCGCGGCCTGGTTCACCGCCGGTCCGATCACGGTGAAATCCAGCCGGCTTTCAGCACCGATATTGCCATAAAGGATCTCGCCCGAATGCAGAGCAAGGGTGAAATTGGCGACCGGCAGGCCGGCGGCGGCCCGTTCCGCGTTGAGCTCGGCCATACGCGTCTGCAGAACACCAACAGCGGCCAGCGCGGCGCGGGCGTCCTCGTCGATCTCGCCCACGTCGAACATGGCCATCAGACCGTCGCCCATGAATTTCAGGATATTGCCGCCACAACCCTGAACGACCTCGACCGCCACGGCCAGATAGTCGTTCAGCATGGCAATGATGTCCGACCCGGGAAGGCGTTCGGCCAGGCCGGTAAAGCCCTCGAGGTCGAAGTTCCAGATCACGGCGTCGATCTGCTGCAACGATCCGCGCCGGATTTCCCCCGACAACACGCGCCGACCCGCATCCCGTCCAAGATAAACGCGCAGCAGATCCTGCGCCATTTTCCGGTTCGAGGCCGATTTCAAGGCCAGCCCCAGATGCGGCAGAGCATATCGGATCAGATCCAGGTGAATGTCGTCGAACCCCTCGGCATGGTCCGTCGTCCACGACATCAGCACCCCCTCGGGCATCTGGTCCAGGGCGATCCGGTTTTCGGGATCGACCTTCTGCAGAACCAGACCGGATGCAAAGTAGTCGGTGGCACCTTTCTGGTGCAGTTCGTTCAGAAAGGGAAATCGGCTGGGTTCGTTCTGGTCTTTCAACCTTTCACGCAGCTCCTTCGCGCCGGACTGCAGCATCGCGTAAAGCGGGCTGGAAACCCACTGATCGGGCAATTCCTCGCGGTGCTCGTAATTCTCGACACTGCCCCCTTCGTCCCGGTACCAGTTGAAGCCGGTGCCGCCGTAAGTGGGGTGATAGGCGCTCTGGGCGGCGTGAAACCGCATCAGAGGAACGCCCGCATCCACAAGCCGCAGGCAATAGCCTTCGAGTATTTCCGACTGTTCCGCCCCTTCCAGCCCTCGGTCCAGCAACCATCCAATCAGGTCATCGGCGCGGGATTTGGGGTCGGTGGATGGCATCTTGGGGCTCCGTCTGGTCTGCACCCCACTTGGGGGCTGCGGGGCCAGATTACCAGAGGTCAGTCCATCCCGGCCAGCCGCCGCAGCATCATCCTCAACAGCGCCGCCTCGCCCGTCGTGAACATGCCCGCCAGCCGGGCGTCATAGTCGCGGGCGATGTCGCGCAATTCGCGGTACACCGTCAGACCGGCGGGGGTCAGGGTCAGCCGCTCCATCCGGCGGTCGTTTTCATCGCGGGTGCGCCGCAGGTATCGGCGCTGTTCCAGCTTGTGCACCGCGCGGCTGATCTTGGTCTTGTGCATCTTGGCACGTTCCCCGATCTGCTTGGCGGTCATCTCTCCGTAATTGCCAAGGTGGAACAACACGCGCCATTCGGTGCGCAGCATCCCATAGCGGTTCTTGTAAACCTTCTGGAAATCCAACGAGCTTTCCTCGGCCGCCTGGTTGAGCAGGAAGGGCAGGAAATTTCGCAGGTCGAAGTCATCTTTTTCGGCGGAATCTGGCTGTGTCATGGTTGTTAGTTACAAAATCAACTATTATCCGACAAGCAGCAAACGGAGGAACCCCGATGAATCGTCCGACTGACCCGCACGCTCTGACCCAAGCCAGCACGCCCGTTGGCACCCATGCAGGCTATATGCCCGGCTTTGGCAATGACTTTGAAACCGAGGCGCTGCCCGGCGCGCTGCCGCAGGGCATGAACAGCCCGCAGAAATGCAACTATGGCCTATATGGCGAACAGCTTAGCGGCACCGCCTTCACCGCCAACCCGCCCGAGCGCACCTGGTGCTATCGCATCCGGCCGTCGGTCAAGCATTCGCACCGCTATGAAAAGATCGACCTGCCCTATTGGAAAAGCGCCCCGAATGTCGATCCGGACGTGATCAGCCTGGGCCAGTACCGCTGGGACGCGGTGCCCCATTCCGACCAGCCGCTGACCTGGCTGACCGGCATGCGCACCATGACCACCGCCGGCGACGTGAACACCCAGGTCGGCATGGCCAGCCACATCTATCTGGTCACCGAATCGATGGTGGACGACTATTTCTTCTCGGCCGATTCCGAGCTTCTGGTGGTGCCGCAGGAAGGCCGGCTGCGTTTTGCGACCGAGCTGGGCATCATCGACCTGGAACCCAAGGAGATCGCCATCATCCCGCGCGGGCTGGTCCACCGCGTCGAGGTGCTGGAAGGCCCCTGCCGCGGTTTCGTCTGCGAGAACTACGGCCAGAAATTCGAGCTGCCGGGCCGCGGCCCGATCGGCGCCAACTGCATGGCCAACCCGCGCGACTTCAAGGCGCCGGTGGCCGCGTTCGAGGATCGCGAGGTGCCCTCGACCGTGACGATCAAGTGGTGCGGCCAGTTCCACACCACCAAGATCGGTCACAGCCCGCTGGACGTGGTGGCTTGGCACGGCAACTACGCGCCCTACAAATACGACCTGCGCACCTATTGCCCGGTCGGGGCCATTCTGTTCGACCACCCCGATCCGTCGATCTTTACCGTGCTGACCGCGCCTTCGGGCGTTCCGGGCACGGCCAATATCGACTTCGTCTTGTTCCGCGAACGCTGGATGGTGATGGAGGACACGTTCCGCCCGCCGTGGTACCACAAGAACATCATGTCCGAGCTGATGGGCAATATCTACGGCCAGTATGACGCCAAGCCGCAGGGCTTCGTGCCGGGCGGCATGAGCCTGCACAACATGATGATCCCGCATGGCCCCGACAAGGAAGCCTTTGAAAAGGCGTCCAACGCCAATCTGGGGCCGGACAAGCTGGACAACACCATGTCCTTCATGTTCGAGACCCGCTTTCCGCAGCACCTGACCGCCTTTGCCGCGAACGAGGCGCCGCTGCAGGATGACTACATCGATTGCTGGACGGATCTGGAGAAGAAATTCGACGGCACGCCCGGCAAGAAATGACACCGGTGGCCCCACGGCCACCGCACCGCACAAGGAAACGCAATGCCTTTGATGAAATCCTGGGTGGCCTCGGCCAATGACGCGAACCACTCTTTTCCGCTGAACAACCTGCCTTATGGCGTCTTTTCGACCGAAGGCACCGAGCCACGCTGCGGCGTGGCCATCGGGGACATGATCCTTGACGTGTCCACCGCCGAGGCCGAAGGGCTGATCACGCTGGGCGACGAGCCGCTGTTCGACCTGCCCTTCTGGAACCCGCTGATGGAACAGGGACCGGCGGTCTGGGCCGCGCTGCGCGAGCGACTGACTGCCCTGCTGGCGAAAGGGTCGAAAGAGCAGAACAAGGTCGAACCGCTGCTGGTTCCGCAGGCCGAGGCCCAACTGCACATGCCCTTTGCCGTCAGCGAATACACAGATTTCTATGCGGGCAAGCACCACGCCACCAATGTGGGCACCATGTTCCGCGGCCCGGAAAACGCGCTGCCGCCCAACTGGCTGCACATCCCCATCGGCTACAACGGACGGGCCTCGTCGGTGGTGGTTTCGGGCACCGATATCCGCCGCCCGTGGGGCCAGTTGAAATCGCCCGACCACGACCGCCCAGCCTTCCTGCCCAGCCGCCGTTTCGACATCGAGCTAGAGATGGGCGCCATCGTCGGCACCCCGTCCGACGGCCCGATCACCGTGCAGGAGGCCGACGACCACATCTTTGGCTATGTCCTGTTGAACGACTGGTCGGCGCGCGACATCCAAGCGTGGGAATACCAGCCGCTGGGCCCGTTCCAAGCCAAGGCCACCGCCACCTCGATTTCGCCCTGGATCGTGACCAAGGCCGCGCTGGACCCCTTCCGCTGCGACACGCCCCCGCGTGAGGTCGAGTTGTTGGACCACCTCAAGGATTGCGGCCCGATGCTCTATGACATCGAGCTTGAGGTGACGATGGCGCCCGAAGGCAAACCGGCGTCCACCATCGCCCGCACCAACTACAAGGAAATGTATTATTCCTCGGCGCAGCAACTGGCGCATCACACCACCTCGGGCTGCCCGATGAACGTGGGCGATCTGCTGGGCTCGGGCACGATCTCGGGGCCGACGAAAGACAGCCGCGGCTCGCTGCTGGAACTCAGCTGGGGCGGCAAGGAGCCGATCACGCTGGACACCGGCGAAACCCGCAGCTTCATCGAGGACGGCGACACGCTGACCCTCAAAGGCGCGGCCCGGGGCGACGGCTACACGATCGGGTTCGGCGACTGCACCGGCACGGTGCTGCCTGCCCTTGAAGACCCATACGCACGATAAGGAGCGCCAAATGGCAAAGGCATTCGCGTCCCAGGGGGACATGACCGAAAAGAAGATCTCGTTCACCGAGGTGGGCGAAGGGCTATATGCCTTCACCGCCGAAGGTGACCCGAACTCGGGCGTGATCATCGGCGATGACAGCGTGATGGTGGTCGAAGCCCAGGCCACTCCGCGCCTGGCGCAGAAGGTGATCGACTGCATCCGGTCCGTGACCGACAAGCCGATCACCCATGTGGCGCTGACCCATTACCACGCGGTCCGCGTGCTGGGCGCCAGCGCCTTCGGCGCGCAGCAGATCATCATGTCGGACATGGCCCGCGCCATGGTCGTCGAACGCGGGAAAGAGGACTGGGACAGCGAGTTCCAGCGCTTTCCGCGCCTGTTCGAAGGGCACGAGAGCATCCCCGGCCTGACCTGGCCCACCACCACCTTCAACGACACGATGACGGTCTATCTGGGCAACCGCCGGGTCGATCTGATGCATCTGGGCCGGGCGCATACGGCCGGTGACATCGTCATCCACGTGCCCGACCAGAACGTGATGTTCACCGGCGACATCGTCGAATATCACTCGGCCTGCTATTGCGGCGATGGGCATTTCAGCGACTGGGGCGACACGCTGGATCAGATCCAGTGGTTCGACGTGGACGCCATCGCCCCGGGGCGCGGCGATGCGCTGGTCGGCAAGGAAATGGTGAACGCCGCCATCGAGAACACCCGCGATTTCGTCGAAAGCACCTATCGCCCTGCGGCCAAGGTGGCGGCACGCGGCGGCAGCTTGAAAGAGGCCTGGGACGCAGTGCGTGCGGAGTGCGATCCGAAATTCTCGGACTATGCCATCTATGAACACTGCCTGCCCTTCAACGTGGCCCGGGCCTATGACGAGGCGCGCGGCATCGACACACCCCGCATCTGGACCGCCCAGCGCGATCTGGAGATGTGGGAAGCCCTGCAAGGCTGAGAAATGGCCCGGCGACTTGATCCAGATCGTGTTGCCGGCCTGAAAACGATGCGACCATGGAGGAGAGCCATCGGCGCCCCGCGCCGGTGGGCAGGGAATGTGTGCCCGGCGCACAGAACTTGGGGAGAGAGCCCATGAACAAGATTTTTGAACAGCCGCTCTATGCCTATGCCCGCAGCCCCGATCAGGATGCCCCCGCCCCGGTGCGGCATCAGGTGATCGTGATCGGCGCGGGCCCGGTCGGTTTGGCCACCGCCATCGACTTGGCCCAGCAGGGCGTCGAGGTGGTGGTGCTGGACGACAACGACAAGGTCAGTTTCGGCAGCCGCGCCATCTGTTTCGCCCAGCGCACGCTGGAAATCGCCGACCGGCTGGGGTGTGCCCGGCCTATGGTGGGCAAGGGCGTGCTGTGGAACACCGGCAAGGTGTTCTTCGACGACCGCAAGGTCTATGAATTCAACCTGCAGCCCGATGAGGGCTATGCCCATCCAGCCTTCATCAACCTGCAGCAATACTACTTTGAGCAGTTCATGGTCGAACGGGTCCGCGCGTTGCAGGCCCAGGGCGCGCCGATCGAGATCCGTGGCCGCAACAAGGTCGAGGCGATCGGCACCCATGACGACCACGTCAAACTCGAGGTGGAAACGCCCGAGGGGTCGTACACCGTCGAAGCCGACTGGCTGATCGCCTGCGACGGGGCCAATTCGCCCACCCGCCGGATGCTGGGGCTGGATTTCGTGGGCCGGGTGTTCGAGGACAACTTCCTGATCGCCGACGTGATCATGGAGGCCGATTTCCCCTCCGAGCGCTGGTTCTGGTTCGACCCACCCTTCAACCGCGGCCAGTCTGCCCTGCTGCACAAACAGCCCGACAACGTCTGGCGCATCGACCTGCAACTGGGCTGGGACATCGACAAGGAGCGTGAAAAGCGCCCCGAAAACGTGATCCCGCGCCTCAAGGCGATGCTGGGCGCGGATGTCCAGTTCGAGCTGGAATGGGTCAGCATCTATACCTTCCAGTGCCGCCGGATGGAGAAGTTCCGCCACGGCCGCGTCCTGTTTGCCGGCGACAGCGCCCATCAGGTCAGCCCCTTCGGCGCGCGCGGGGCCAATTCGGGCCTGCAGGACACCGACAACCTGTGTTGGAAGCTGAAGATGGTCCTGGACGGTACCGCGCCCGACAGCCTGCTGGACAGCTATGACGTCGAGCGCATCCATGGTGCGGACGAGAACATCCTGAACTCGACCCGCTCGACCGATTTCATCACGCCGAAATCGGAAATGTCACGCATCCTGCGTGACGCAGTTCTGGACCTGAGTGAGCACTACGAGTTCGCCCGCCCGCTGGTGAACTCGGGTCGGCTGAGCGTGCCCTGCACCTATGGCGGATCGCCGCTGAATTCGGCGGATGCGCTGGGCGGTCCGGCCGAAACGCGCCCCGGCTCGCCCTGCCCCGATGCGCCGCTGGGGGATGAATTCCTGTTGCCCAAGCTGGCAGGCAAGTTCACCCTGCTGACCATCGACGCCGACGCCCCGGAAACGATCGAGGAAGAGGGCGTGACGGTCGAGCGACTGGCGCTGTCGGTCAAGGATGACCGCACGCTGGCGCTGAAGCGGCGGTATCTGGGCGACGCGGAAGGTGCGGTCTATCTGATCCGGCCCGACCAGCATGTGGCGGCACGGCGCGACAGCTATGAAGACAACGCGTTCCGGCATGCGATCCGCCGGGCCATCGGCAAGGAGTAGGCACAATGGATGAACTGATCCTCACCCCGAATATCGACGGCGCGGATGATTTCTATGCCGATCTGCTGGCCGCGCACGACGGTCTGGACAAGGCCGAAAGCGATGCGCTGAATGCGCGGCTGGTGCTGGTGCTGGCCAACCATATCGGCGACCGGGCCATCCTGAAACAGGCGATCGACGCGGCCAAAGCCCGATGAGCGACGTCGTCCTGTATGACTACTGGCGGTCCTCGGCCAGCTACCGGGTGCGCATCGCGCTGAACCTGGCCGGGATAGACTATCGGGCGCAGACCGTCGATCTGGTCAAGGGCGAGCAGACCGCGCCCGCGCATCTGGCGCGCAACCCGCAGGGCTTTGTGCCCGTGCTCGAGATCGACGGCGTGCAATTGACCCAGTCGCTGGCCATTCTGGACTATCTCGACCGGACGCGGGGTCTGAACCTGCTGCCGGACGAGCCGGTTGCGCGGGCCAGGGCGCAGGCGCTGGCCCATGCCATCGCGGTGGACCTGCACCCGGTCTGCAACCTGAAAGTCGCCCGCCACGCTGCGCAGTTGAGCGGCGGAAAGGGCGACATGCCCGGTGACTGGATGCGCCATTTCATCCGCCCCGGTCTGCTGGCCTTCGAGGCGATGCTGGAAGGGTTCGAACAAGCCCCCTATTGCACGGGATCGGCGCCCGGGCTGGCCGATCTCTGCCTGATCCCGCAGATGTACAACGCCCGACGCTGGCAGGTCGATCTGTCCGACATGCCACGCATTCTGGCGGTCGAGGCGGCCTGTGCCGACCACCCCGCCTTTGCAGCGGCCCACCCGGACGCCCACGCGCCGGGCTGAGCCGCGCACAGGGTCTGTGTGCCGATGCGTCTGTGCACCGGCGCCGATCGGGCCTAGCCTTGTGCCGGAAATCACCGCACGAGGCCCCCGATGCCACAGATCACCGGCTATCACGCCCATGTCTATTTCAACGCTGAAACGCAGGAGACCGCCCGCCGTGTCTGCGAAGAGGCTGCACGCCTGTTCCCCGTCCAGATGGGCCACATGCACAGCCGCAATGTCGGCCCCCACCCGCGCTGGAGTTGCCAGTTGAGTTTTGCCGCCGATGCCTTCGACAAGGTGATTCCGTGGCTGATGCTGAACCGGCAGGGGCTGACCGTGTTCACCCACCCCGAAACCGGCCAGCACCTGCCCGACCACCGCGACCGGGCGATCTGGATGGGCGAGATGCTGGAATTGGACCTGTCGATCTTTGACCGGCTGGGCGCCTAGCCCAGCGCCCGGGCCTGATCTCTGAGCTTGAATTTCTGGATTTTGCCCGTCGAAGTCTTGGGCAATGGCCCGAAAACGACCGTTCTTGGTGCCTTGAAATGGGCCATGTGATCGCGGCAGAACGCGATCAGATCGGCCTCGGTCGCATCTGCGCCCGACTTCAGCTCGACAAAGGCGCAGGGCGTCTCGCCCCATTTCTCGTCCGGCCTGGCGACCACGGCGGCCTCCATCACTGCGGGGTGCTTGTAGAGGATATCCTCGACCTCGACCGAAGAGATGTTCTCGCCCCCCGAGATGATGATGTCCTTTGACCGGTCCTTCAGCGCGATATAACCGTCGGGATGCCTCACCCCCAGATCGCCCGAGGCAAACCAGCCGCCGCGAAAGGCTTTCTGCGTGGCCTCGGGGTTCTTGAGATACCCTTTCATCACGATGTTGCCCTGCATAAAGATCTCGCCCATGGTCTCGCCATCGGCCGGAACCGGTTCGAGCGTTTCGGGATCAGCCACCATCAGCCCCGACAGGGCAACGTATTTCACCCCCTGCCGGACCTTGAGCGCGGCGCGTTCCTCGGCGGGCTTGTCGTTCCATTCGTCTTTCCACGCGCACACGACCGACGGACCGTAGGTTTCGGTCAGGCCATAGACATGAGTGACCTCGATCCCCATCCCCTCCATCGCAGCGATCACCGCGGCAGGCGGCGGGGCGCCTGCGGTCATCACCTTGATTTCATGGTCGAAATCCTTGAGATGATCGGGCGCGTTGGCCAGCATGTTCAGCACGATGGGCGCACCGCAGAAATGGGTGACCTTCTCATCCCGGAACGCCTTGTAGATCGGCTCGTCCCGCACCGCGCGCAGGCAGACCGACGTACCCGCGTTCGCGGCCATGGTCCAGGGGAAACACCAGCCGTTGCAGTGGAACATCGGCAGCGTCCACAGATAGACCGAATGCTGCGGCATGCCCCATGTCAGGATGTTCGACGTGGCGTTCAGCGCCGCACCGCGGTGGTGATAGACCACCCCCTTGGGATTGCCCGTGGTGCCCGAGGTATAGTTCAGCGTGATCGCGTCCCATTCATCGGCGGGCAGAGACCAGTCGAATTCCGGGTCGCCCTCGGCCAGCAGGTCGTCATAGGTCTGCGCGCCCAGCTTCTCGCCACCATCGAAACTCGGGTCCTCGATGTCGATCACCAGAATGTCGTGATCCACCTGCTCCAGCGCCTGCTTCACCACGCCCGAGAATTCGGGATCGACCAGCAGCACCTTGGATTCGGCGTGGTTCAGGATGAAGGCGATGATTGGCGCGTCCAGCCTTGTGTTGATGGTGTTCAACACCGCGCCTGCCATGGGCACGCCGAAATGCGCCTCGTACATTTCGGGGATGTTGGCGGCGACGATCGACACCGTATCGCCCGTGCCCACTCCACACGCAGCCAAAGCGCTGGCCAACCGGCGGCAGCGCGCATAGGTCTGCGCCCAGCTATGGCGCCGGTCGCCATAGACCACGGCCGGATAGTCAGGGTAAACGGCCGCCGTCCGCTCGATATAACTAAGCGGGGACAGGGCCGTGAAATTGGCCAGGCCTTTGTCCAGATCGCGCTGATAAATGCTGTGGGTCGCCATCCGCCTCTCCTCCCCAATTCGTCGGATTTTTCGTATTGAGCACAAAGGTTGCCGCAAAACAAACCCGTAAAAATACGCGAGGCGAATATACTGGAGCTACGCGATCGGGTAATCTGGCCCTACTGCGTACCGGGCTTTCGGGCTGATCTGCGGTATCTGGTTCATCCGCGCCTGCCGGGCATCGTGATTCCCGCGCGTCGCGTCTTACTGAAAGGACATGTCATGGACGGCACGTTCAACGAAAACGATCTTTCCCGCGTGGTCGAGGCCGACCGCGCCCATATCTGGCACCATCTGATCCAGCACAAGCCGTTTGAGACGAACGATCCGCGCATCATCGTCGAAGGCAAGGGCATGCGCGTCTGGGATCAAAAGGGCAAGGAACACCTGGATGCCGTCTCGGGCGGCGTATGGACGGTGAACGTGGGCTATGGCCGCGAATCCATCTGCAAGGCCGTCTACGACCAGCTGATGAAGCTGTGCTATTTTGCGAACTCGGCGGGCTCGATCCCCGGGGCGCTGTTTGCCGAAAAGCTGATCGAGAAGATGCCGGGCATGAGCCGGGTCTACTACACCAACTCGGGGAGCGAGGCGAACGAGAAAGCTTTCAAGATGGTCCGCCAGATCGCCCACAAGAAATACGGCGGCAAGAAGACCAAGATCCTGTATCGCGACCGCGATTATCACGGCTCGACCCTGGCGGCGATGTCGGCGGGCGGTCAGGATGAGCGCAACGCGCAATACGGCCCCTTTGCGCCGGATT
The DNA here is from genome assembly GCF_056538625.1 of Ruegeria sp. BF8. Classification (NCBI taxonomy): domain Bacteria; kingdom Pseudomonadati; phylum Pseudomonadota; class Alphaproteobacteria; order Rhodobacterales; family Roseobacteraceae; genus Ruegeria; species Ruegeria sp. BF8. The sequence goes on from NZ_JBQFTL010000006.1 coordinate 87,939, forward strand.
TCGTGCGCGTTCCGCACTGCATGGAATACCGCAAGCACGAACTGGACGGCGCGCCCGACGCGAACTTTGGCGAATGGGCCGCCGATCAGATCGAAGCGGTGATCCTGCGCGAAGGTCCCGACACCGTAGGCGCGCTGTGCCTTGAGCCGGTGACCGCCGGCGGCGGCGTGATCGAAGCGCCTGAAGGCTACTGGCAGCGCGTGCAGGAGATCTGCAAAAAGTACGACATCCTGCTACATATCGACGAGGTCGTCTGCGGCGTTGGCCGCACGGGTACCTGGTTCGGGTACCAGCAATACGGCGTGAAACCCGATTTCGTGACCATGGCCAAAGGCGTGGCCTCGGGGTATGCCGCGATTGCCTGCATGGTGACCACCGAGGAAGTCTTTGACATGTTCAAAGACGATGCCGCGGACCCGATGAACTATTTCCGCGACATCTCGACCTTTGGCGGCTGCACCGCCGGGCCGGCGGCGGCGATCGAGAACATGCGCATCATCGAAGACGAGAACCTGCTGGGCAATTGCGCAGCGATGGGGGATCGCATGATGGGCAACCTGCAGGCACTGATGGACAAGCACAAGGTCATCGGCGACGTGCGCGGCAAGGGCCTGTTCCTGGGTGCCGAACTGGTCGCGGATCGGGCGTCCAAAGAACCGGTGGATGAAAAGCTGGCCCAAGCGGTCGTGGCCGATTGCATGGCGCAAGGGGTAATCATCGGTGTCACCAACCGCTCGGTCCCCGGCCGCAACAACACGCTATGCTTCTCTCCGGCTTTGATCGCCACGGCGGACGACATCGACCAAATCACCGATGCGGTTGATGGCGCACTGGGGCGTGTGTTCGGGTAAACCCAGCGCGGGATAAAAGACCAAGTGAAGCCGGCGTTCTTCGCGCCGGTTTCTTTTTTTAGCTCCATTTGCTCAGGCAATAGCCTTTGTTTGAGTCAATCAGCGCATCCAGACCAAAGTCTAGGATTTGCGCCCGCTGATGACAAAATGAGTTAGCGAAAAGAAAAACCGGCCCCTCGCGGCCAAGGATCTCTGCTCATCCGCCCATTCCTTGGCTTCCTGATCCGGAACGAGCTTGTTGGACTCGGCAAACCTTTTCATCAGGGTGATCATCATATTGGCCAGCCCATCTGGCCGGAGTTCGTTATCGCAAATCGTGATCGGCGTGATGCTTTCCACAGTGAAACCCGCGTCTCTCAATATCGGTGGCAGTCGTGCGGGCACGTCTCTCCCGACAAAGTGCTCGTCCCAGGCTTTTATCATCTGATCCATTCTTGCCGGATCATCACTGTACCAAACCAGACTGTCGAAATGGATGTCGCCCACGACAAGCAGACCAGCCGTCCTGAGACAGCGATGGGCCTCCGCCACCGCGGCGGCAATGTCGTCTAAATACTCGTAAACCTGAACCGATACCGCCTTGTCGAGTGACGCATCCTCGACCGGAAGTTGGCCTGCCTCACCCTCCATGATCTGGACCCAGTCATATTCATGGCAGCGGTTTTTGGCGGAACTCCGCATCGCCTCACTTGGATCGATCCCCAAAACACGCCCGGTCGGACCAACCGCCCGCGCGAGCTCTGCTGTCAAAAGACCGTTGCCGCATCCAACGTCCGCAATGGTATCACCCGGGGCTGGTCGCAACGCGTCAAAAGACCCTCGCCGCCGCCGGGTGACATCGGCACCTTGATACACGCTATCGAGTAGACGCGTTGTTGCTGCATCAAATTCAAGCATGGCACTCGCAAAACCAATGTTGGTCAATTCAGCACGTGCAAGCCTAGCGGTTTTTGGTCTAATTGTCTGCCTGCGCAAAAAAGCAGGCACTCAGGCATCAAAAAAAGCCGCCCCTTGTGGGGCGACATTTCTTTCGGTGTTTAGCGAATGGGGATCAGGAGGCCAGAGAGGCATGCACCCCAGCGACGACACCACCCGCTTTGTTCTGACCAAAGCGAGGATTTCATGGGAAGCCGTGTCGTCGGGATTATTCAACGGGGTCTTTCTGGATGATGTGATCATGGTGACTTATGCCGGACCGGGAAATGGCGTGGCGTTTGCGGCGCAATTGATGAAGAAGGGCCCCAAATAGCACCTCCAGCAATCAACGGATTAACCAGTAGGTTTCGTCGTCGATCTTTTCTGCTATTGGGTACTAAGCAACTTAACTACATCGCCGCATGAAACTGCAACAAACATGTAATTTGTCCCAAGGCCTGCCATGTCTGCCCTATTGTGCATCGGGGATTCACACACTCGTCTCATCGGCTCAAAGCCTGAAAACTCTCGTTTTAAGTATGGCCGCCTTTGTCCCGCCGAAGTACCCGGCTTCAGGGCGACCCACCTATTGAGCATAAAAGGCGCTACCGCTGCTGGATTTCGACAAAAGGATCATCAAAACTCGCCTTTTGTGCAAGCAAGCAAAGCAATAAAGCGCCTGAACCCTGACTTTTTAGTTTTTGGCTTCGGGCAAGTTGACGCTGAACTAAGCTGCTACTTCGTTGCCCTGCGCGATTCTATCAATTTGGAAAGCGCTCTTGAGACGCGGATTGCTAAATTGGGTTCCTATCTTGACGCCTGCAAAGATGTCGCGGATGGTCGGCCGTTTTTAATAAAGGGACTGAACACTTCGACACTGCACGAAACGGCGGCCTTGCACCGAATGGTCGCCAGAAATCTTCATCAGGAACTCGGGCTTATGAAACGGCAGGTGGTGCGGGCCCTGCGTCTGCGTAAGATCACAACCGACGTTCACCGTCAGCTCAACACTCAGCTTACCACGGCTCTGAGCGAGGCAGCTCAGGCAAGAAACTTCCCATACGTCGACTTACGTAAGACAACTGGTCTGAAGGAACGTCCAGGGCTGTCAAAACCATCGTTTTGCGCAGGAGGGACTGATATCCATCTAAGGCTGGCCCCTGAAGTTGAAAGCGGATTCGCACAGGCTATTGCCAATAAGGCCAAAGAACTGTTGGGAACGCGCCTTTCGTAACACAAAAGCCGCCCCGAACGGGACGGCCTTTCTTTCACTGTCTCTCGAAAGAGGATCAGGCAGCCAGAGCGGCCTGTGCCTTGGCGACGATCGCGCCGAACGCTTCCGGTTCGTGCACGGCCAGATCAGCCAGGACTTTGCGGTCCACTTCGATACCGGCCAGGTTCAGGCCGTTGATGAAGCGGGAATAGGTCAGAGCTTCGTCATGCGAACGAACAGCGGCGTTGATGCGCTGGATCCACAGGGCGCGGAAGTTGCGCTTGCGGTTCTTGCGGTCGCGGGTTGCGTACTGGTTGGCCTTGTCGACGGCCTGACGGGCAACCTTGAAGGTGTTCTTGCGGCGGCCATAGTAACCTTTGGCCGCCTTGATGACCTTCTTGTGACGGGCGTGAGTTACGGTTCCACCTTTAACGCGGGACATATCGGTATCTCCTCTTAGCGGTCGTAGGGCATGTAGCCCTTGACGATCTTGGCGTCGGGGGCGGACAGGGTGGTGGTGCCACGGGCGTCGCGGATGAACTTTTTGGTCCGCTTGATCATGCCGTGCCGCTTGCCGGCCTGAGCCGACATGACCTTACCGGTCGCGGTCACCTTGAAGCGCTTCTTGGCGCTCGATTTTGTCTTCATCTTGGGCATTTCCGTCTCCTTTCAGGGTTCGGTCCGAAACGCGACTCGGCATGCCACATCGGCCGGTCGCGCGATCAGATGCGCCGTTTACGCAAGTTCGGTCATGCTGGCAAGGGGTTTTTGACCTGTTCGGGTGCTTTTTGCACCGGGGTCGGGAACCGGGGCAGCAGGGCCGCCCCGGTTGGTGTCATCAGTCGGCAAACTTGCGGATTTCGCCGCTTTTCAGTCGCGCGCTGTACGAGGCCAACTCCTGACGCACCACTTTCATCAGGAAGTAGAGCGCAAAGACGTTGACCACGGCCATGGCAAAGATCGCCGCGTCCGAGAAGTCGATGACCGGGCCCAGGTTGGCCGCAGCCCCGATCACCACGAAGATGCAGAAGATCAGCTTGAACGCCAGCTCCTTGGTGTGGCCCTCGCCGAACAGATAGGTCCAGGCCTTGAGGCCATAGTAGGACCAGCTGATCATGGTCGAGAAGGCGAACAGGATCACCGCGATGGCCAGGATGTAGGGGAACCAGCTGAAGGCGCTGCCGAAGGCGGCCGAAGTCAGGCTGACGCCCGAGTTGCCATCCACGGTTGCGATCGCCGTGCCGGCTTCGTTCAGCACGTACAGGCCGGTTGCCGGGTCGATCACCAGCTGCTGGGTGATGATGATCACCAGCGCGGTCATGGTGCAGATCACCACGGTGTCGATGAACGGCTCAAGCAGCGAAACAAAGCCCTCGGTGATCGGTTCCTTGGTGCGGACGGCCGAGTGCGCAATGGCCGCCGAGCCCACGCCCGCCTCGTTCGAGAAGGCGGCGCGCTTGAAGCCCTGGATCAAAGCACCGACCATGCCGCCGGCGACACCCAGACCGGTGAAGGCACCAGCAAAGATCTGACCGAAGGCCCAGCCGATCATGTCGGCGTTCATGATGATGATGACCAGCGCAGTGGCGACATACAGGATGCCCATGAACGGCACGACCTTCTCGGTCACGCGGGCGATCGACTTCAGGCCGCCCACGATCACCATGAACACCACGGCCGCGAAGACCAGGCCGGTGATCCAACCGGGATAGTCACCGACGATACCCGCGATCTGCTGGTGCGCCTGGTTGGCCTGGAACATGTTGCCCCCGCCCAGCGCGCCAAGGATACAGAAGATCGAGAACAGGACCGCCAGGATCTTGCCGCCGGGCAGACCCAGCTCGGCAAAGCCCTTGGACATGTAGTACATCGGGCCGCCCGAAACGGTGCCGTCTTCATACTCGTTGCGGTACTTCACGCCCAGCGTACATTCGGTGAATTTCGATGCCATGCCCAGAAGGCCGGCAAGGATCATCCAGAAGGTCGCACCGGGTCCGCCGATGCCGACCGCCACCGCGACGCCCGCGATGTTGCCGAGGCCGACCGTACCGGACAGCGCCGTTGCCAGCGCCTGGAAGTGACTGACCTCGCCCGCATCGTTGGGGTCGGAATAGTCACCTTTGACCAGGCTAATCGCATGGCTGAAGAACCGCATCTGCACAAAGGCGAAATACAGCGTGAACACCGTCGCGGCCACGACCAGCCACATCACGATCCAGGGAAAGCTCGTCCCCGGAAACGGTGCGAAGATGAAGCTGACGAAGGGGCCCGTCAGATTCGCGAAGGTCTGGTTGATCTTTTCATCCAGACCGGGGGCCTCCTGCGCAAATGCGGGGTTGGCCAGCAGGGCCGCGGCCGCACCCGACAGGCCCAGGGTTTTGATCGATTTCATGTCTGCTCCTCCCGTCAGTTCACGACTGTGACCGGAACGTCGGCATGCATGACCAAATTCTGGGTCGAACTGCCGAAGATTCGCTTTTTGATGCCGTCAGCCGAGGATCGTCCCACGACGATCTGCGATCCGCCGTTTTCGACCGTGATCGCGTTCAGCGTTTCGGCCACATCGCCATGGCGGACAATACCGCGGGCGCTGAAGCCTGCGGCCTTCAGGGCCTCGACGGCGGGTTCCACCACGCGGCTGGTGGCAAGCGCGATCTCCTCCTCGCGCCGCTTGTGCCGCAGGGCGTTTTCCTCGGGAGTTTGGAAAGTATAGGGCGACCATTCGATGACATAGGCAACCAGCAGTTCACACGATCCAATCCGACTTGCCAGATCCTTGGCAAAGCCGACCGCGCGATCCCCGGTCTCTGTCCCGTCCAGTCCTATGACAATTTTCGTTGTCATCTCGTTCCTCCGTTTTTGTTGATTTGGCCGGGGCCCGTGCCCCCGGCAGGGCAGCCGGAACCTGGAACTCGTTTTACAAGACTGCCCTTCGGTCAAGTATCAGGAAAAATCACTAGGAAAAGGAGATTTTTTCGGTCTATTTTCAGGAAAATATGCCGCCAGACCTCAAAAACGCAGGGAAATTGCCTAATGGACAGGGATTTGGATAAGATCGATCAACGGATATTGGCCGAGCTCGAGGCCAATGGACGCCTGCCAATAGTCGAACTGGCGGCCCGAGTAAACCTGACCAACACGCCGTGTTCCGAGCGGGTGAAACGGCTGGAAAAGAGCGGGTACATCACCGGCTACAGCGCGGTGATCGACAAGGAGAGGCTGGGACTGGGGCACTTGACGGTGGTGCAGGTTTCGCTGACGGCCACAGCCGAACACTCGCTGGATCGTTTCAACGAGGCCGTGCGACGGGTACCTGAAATCGAAACCTGCCTGATGGTCGCCGGATCATTCGACTACATGCTGACCGTGCGGACACGCGACATCGCGCATTTCCGAACGGTTTTGGGCGACAAGATCAACAAGCTTCCGGGGATACACCAGACAAGCTCTTTCACGGTGATGGAAACCGTAAAAGAACCTGTCGGCGCCAAAGCAAGACCCGGCGGACCGGGTGGCTGATCCTATTCGGGATCCGTCGAGTAGATCAGACGCTCGTCGCAGGGGGCGACGCGCAGGATGTTTGTCGAGCCTGGCACGTTGAACGGAACACCGGCGGTCACCACGATCTGATCCGAGGCGCCGGCAAATCCGCTGGCACGCGCCGCGCGCGCCGCATTGACCACGGCGCTTTTGAACCGCTCGAGCTCGGGCGTCATCACGCAGTGACAGCCCCAGCTGAGGCACAGACGCCGCGCGGTGCCTCGCAGCGACGTCATGGCGATGATCGGGACACCGGGACGCTCGCGGGCGGTGAGCAGCGCGGTGGTGCCGCTTTGAGTAAAGCAGCAGATCGCCTTGATGTCGGTCTTTTCGGCAATTTCACGGGCTGCGGCCACGATGCCGTCGGCAACGGTCGTTCCCTTGGTCTGGCGCGAGGCGTCGATGATCTGTTTGTATGTTGGGTCGGCTTCGACCTCGATCGCGACCTTGTTCATGGTCTGAACGGCCTCGATCGGATACGAGCCCGCGGCCGACTCGGCGCTCAGCATGATGGCGTCGGTTCCCTCATAGATGGCGGTCGCGACGTCCGACACTTCGGCGCGGGTGGGCATCGGGCTTTCGATCATGCTTTCCAGCATCTGGGTGGCAACGATCACCGGCTTGGCGGCGGCGCGGCACTTCCGGACCAGTCGCTTTTGAATCGGAGGCACGGCCGAGACCGGGAGTTCGACCCCCAGATCGCCACGGGCGACCATGATGCCGTCCGATGCGTCGAGAATTTCGTCGAACGCCTCGACCGCGGCGGGTTTTTCAATCTTGGACAGGATGGCGGCGCGGCCGTCGGCCAGGGCGCGCGCTTCGTACACGTCCTTGGCCCGCTGCACGAAGCTCAGCGCAAGCCAGTCGACACCCAGCTGGCAAACGAACTCCAGATCGTCCCGGTCCTTCTCCGACAGGGCCGCCAGCGGCAGTACTACGTCGGGCACGTTCACACCCTTGCGGTTCGAGATGGTCCCGCCGATTTCAACTTTGCAATCCGCGAAATCGGGGCCGCATTTCTCAACCACAAGCCGGATCTTGCCGTCGTTGACCAGCAGATGCGCCCCCGCTTCCAACGCCTGAAAAATCTCGGGATGCGGCAGGCAGACCCGGCTGACATCGCCCGGAGTTTCGTCCAGATCCAGACGGAACGCGGCACCTTCGACCAACTCTTCTGCATCATTCGCAAACACACCGACCCGCAGTTTCGGGCCCTGAAGGTCCGCCAGAATGGCGATCGGGCTGTCGAGGTCCTTTTCGATCTGACGAATGATCCGGTGGCGCTCACGGATTTCGTCGTGGCTGCCATGGCTCATGTTCAGGCGGAAAACATCGGCGCCGGCCTCGTGCAGAGCACGGATCATATCATAGTCGTTGGACGCCGGGCCCAGCGTCGCCACGATTTTCACATTTCTCAGGCGTCGCATCGATCTTGCTCTCCTTGATGGTCGAATGTTACCGCAAACAATGGTCGGTTTGCTTATTGCGCAATTCCCTTTCCGAGGCAACTGTCCTACACCTGCGGCAAACTAGATGACAGGCTCATGACATACACTCCGTTTTATGTGCACGGGGCGGATCGCCCGTCCCGCTGGCTGATCACGTGTGACCATGCCACCAACACCGTACCGCCGCAGATCAACGGCGGCGACCTGGGCCTCCCGCGCGAGGACATGGAGCGCCACATCGCCTATGACGTAGGCGCCTACGAGGTGTCAAAACATCTGGGCGAGATCCTGAACGCGCCGGTGATCGCGGCCAATTTCTCGCGGCTGGTGATCGACCCGAACCGAGGCGAGGACGACCCGACCCTGTTGATGAAACTGTACGACGGGTCGATCATTCCGGCCAACCGTCATGCCGACGCCGCCGAGCGCGAACGACGCCTGAACCTGTGCTATCGCCCCTATCACGAGGCGCTGGCCAAGATGGCCGCCCTGCCCCACGCCGTTGTCGTGTCGATGCATTCCTTCACGCGCCAGTTGCGGGGCCGTCCGCCGCGCCCCTGGCATGTCGGCATCCTGCACACTGCGGACGAACGGTTCTCGGCCCCTCTGATCGACCGGCTTCGGGCCGAGGAGGATCTGTGCGTCGGCGTCAACGAACCCTACACCGGCGTGTTGCCGGGGGATGCGATCGACCGGCACGCCACCGCCTTTGGCCGCCCCAACGCCCTGATCGAGCTGCGCAACGACCTGATCGCCGATCATGCCGGGCAGCGTGCCTGGGCCGAGCGGCTGGCGCCGATCCTGCAGGACGCGCTGGCCGCAAGCGGGCTGTAACGCTGGAAAAATCCGCGACCAAACGACGCCCGTACTCTTGCACGGCGCACGGGCGGACCCCATTTTTTGGGGTGAAAGGAGGCCGTCATGACACCTGAAACCCTGACAGCCTTTTTCGGCTGGATGACCGTTTTGAACTTTGCGGTCCTGCTGCTGTCGACCCTGATGGTGGTGGCCCTGCAGGACCGCATCGCTGCCATTCACGGCCGCATGTTCCAGATGGAAAAGGCCGAGGTCAGAAAGGCCTATTTCAAGTATCTTGCGAACTATAAGATACTGACCCTGATCTTCTGCCTGATGCCCTGGATTGCCCTCAAGCTGGTCTGAACCGGCGCGCGTTGTGCAATGGCCTCGGGCTTGCTAGGTCTGGATCAAATCCCTTCAAACCGGAGCCCGACCATGGACCCCCAGACCGAGATCGAACTTCAGGCCGCCGCTTTCCGCCGTCTGCAGAAACACCTGATGCAGGACCGCACCGACGTTCAGAACATTGACATGATGAACTTGGCCGGGTTCTGCCGAAACTGCCTGGCACGGTGGTATCAAGAGGCGGCCAATGAAAAAGGCATCGAAATGGGCAAGGGCGAAGCCCGCGAAATTTTCTATGGCATGACCATGGATGAGTGGAAATCCACATACCAGACCGCGGCCGGCCCCGAAAAACAGGCCGCCTTCAAGGTCGCGTTCGAAGAGAACGTGGGCAAAAAAGACTGACACCATAACGAAAAGGCCCGCCAGATCGGCGGGCCTTTGCATTCAGATCGCTGCCTTGCGGCTTTCGTCCAGATAGATCTCGCGCAGGCGCGTGGCGATCGGGCCCGGCGTGCCGTCGCCCAGCGCGACACCGTCGATCTCGACCACCGGCATCACGAAAGCACTGGCCGAAGTGGTGAAGGCCTCGTCGGCCTCTTTTGCTTCGTCGATGGTGAACAGGCGTTCCTCGACCTCCATCTGCGCCTCAGCCGCCATGCGCAGCACCGCCTTGCGGGTGATCCCGTGCAGGATCTCGTTCGACAGCGGGCGGGTGATGATCTTGCCGTTCTTGACGATATAGGCGTTGTTGCTGGTGCCTTCGGTCACGTACCCGTCTTCGATCATCCAAGCATCATCGCACCCTGCGGCCTTGGCCATCATCTTGCCCATGGAAGGGTACAGCAGTTGCACCGTCTTGATGTCGCGGCGGCCCCAGCGGATATCCTCGATCGAGATGATCTTGGCCCCTTTCTTCGCCGCCGGGTTGTCAGCCAGCCCGGGCTTGTTCTGGGTGAACAGCACAAGCGTCGGCTTGGTGTCAGCCGAGGGGAAGACGAAATCGCGGTCGCCGTCGCTGCCGCGGGTGACCTGCAGATAGACCAGCCCCTCGGTGATGCCGTTCAACTCGACCAGCTTGCGGTGGATTTCGAGCAGCTCGTCCTTGCTGCAGGGTTCGGCCATCTGCAATTCGTCCAGAGACCGCTTCAGGCGCACCGCGTGACCCTCGAAATCGATCAGCTTGCCGTCCAGCACGCTGGTTACCTCATAGACGGCATCCGCCATCAGAAAGCCTCGGTCGAAGATCGAGACCTTGGCTTCGGTCTCGGGCAGGTATTCGCCGTTCACGTAAACGGTGCGGGTCATGTCATATCCTTCTCGTCCTTGGGCTGCGCCCATTCCTCGCCTCAGCGCGTCACCCCCAGAGAGCCGCCTGCGGCGGGTGTACTCCGGCCTCGTCGAAAACCAGCGGGGTGTCGCGGTCTTCGGCCAACAGAAGCGGGCCGTCAAGGTCCGTCACCAGCGCGCCCTGCGCCACCAGTGTCGCAGGCGCCATCGCCAAAGAGCTGCCGACCATGCAACCCACCATGATGCCATAGCCCTCGGCCTGCGCCCCGCGGCGCAGTTCCAGCGCCTCGGTCAGGCCGCCGGTCTTGTCCAGCTTGATGTTGATCACGTCATATTTGCCCTTCAACCCGGGCAGGCTGGCGCGATCGTGGCAGCTCTCGTCGGCGCAGACCGGCACCGGGCGCTCCAGCCCGATCAGCGCCTCGTCATCCCCGGCGGGCAGCGGCTGTTCGACCAGCGCGACGCCCAGCCGCACCAGATGCGGCGCCAGATCAGCATAGACCTCGGCCGTCCAGCCCTCGTTGGCATCCACGATGATTCTGGCGTCGGGCGCCCCGGCCCGCACGGCCTCGAGCCGAGGCATGTCGTCGGGCGTGCCCAGCTTGATCTTCAACAGCGGACGATGCGCGTTCTTCGCCGCCTGCGCCCGCATGGCGTCGGGCGTGTCCAGCGACAAGGTATAGGCGGTGATCTCGGGCTTGGGCGCGGGCAGGCCGGCCAGTTCCCAGGCGCGCTTGCCCGCCCGCTTGGCCTCAAGGTCCCACAGGGCGCAATCCACCGCATTGCGCGCGGCACCGGCGGGCAGCAGGTCCATCAGCGACTGGCGCGTGAACGTGTTGGGCAAACCGCGGATCTCGGCTTCGACCGATTCCAGTGATTCGTCATACCGGGCATAAGGCACACATTCGCCCCAGCCCTGATGCGCCCCATCCGTCAGGCGCACCGTCAGTACCTTGGCCTCGGTCCGCGACCCGCGCGAGATGGTGAACACCTGCGCCAGCCGGAACACATCACGAGAGACGTCGATCTGCACGCGCCCACTCCTCTGTCTTTGCAGTTTCCAGCGCCGGAGGCAGGTATCCCCGCCATCGGCGCCCCGGTTGGATCACATCGCGGCCAGCGCGTCCACCAGCTTGCCCGCGCCGAACCGGTACGGATCGGTCGCCGGTAGGCCCATCTCGGCCTCGACCTTGGCGATGTAGGCTTTCGCGTCCTCCTCGCTCAGGTGCTGTGTGTTGATCGAAACACCCGCAACCTGGCAGGCGGGGTTGGCGACGCGCGCCAAAGGCAGGGCCGTGTCGCGCAGCTGCTCCAGCGACGGCAGGGAATATTCCGGCAGACCGCGCATATGGGTGCGGGTCGGCTCATGGCACAGGACCAGAGCATCCGGCTGACCGCCATGGATCAGCGCCATGGTCACGCCGGAATACGAGACATGGAACAGCGATCCCTGCCCCTCGATGTGATCCCAGTGATCGGGATCGTTCTCGGGCGTCAGGTATTCGACGGAACCGGCCATGAAATCGGCCACCACGGCGTCAAGCGGAACGCCCTGCCCGGTGATCAGAATGCCAGTCTGGCCGGTTGCGCGGAAGGTCGATTTCATGCCGCGCTTGCGCATCTCGGCATCCATCGACATGGCCGTGTACATCTTGCCTACCGAACAATCGGTGCCCACCGCCAGACAGCGCTTGCCGCTGCGCTTGCGCCCGTTGGCGATCGGATAACCCACCGTGGGCACACGAACGTCATGCAGGGTGCATCCATGGGTCTGGGCCGCGGCCACCAGATCGCCTTCGTCGCGCAGAAGGTTGTGCAGGCCCGAGGCCAGGTCATAGCCCATTTCCAGCGCGGCGATCAGGACCTCTTTCCAAGCCTGGCTGATGACGCCACCGCGGTTCGCGACACCGATGACCAGCGTCTTGGCGCCGGCGGCCTTGCCTTCGGCCAGGGTCATGTCGGTCAGGCCCAGATCGGCCTTGCAGCCCTCCATCCGCAGCTGACCCACGGCGTTTTCCGGGCGCCAGTCCCGAATGCCGATCGCGACCTTGGCGGCCAGTTGGTCGGGGGCATCGCCCAAAAACAGCAGATACGGTGTCTCGATCATCGCGCGCTCTCCTTTTCTTCCGCCCCAACCTATTAAAGGCCGTCAACGAGCGTTTCTCGTTTTCCTCCGACCTCCCGCACCTCGACCGGAGAATTTTGCAAGATTCCCCCGAACGACGCAAAAAGCTTCGAAATTTTGAAAACGATGAAACTTTGACTGCCGCGTTCCGGGGGCTGCGCACAGCTTTCTGCAACAGCATTGCCGCAACTGCACAATCAGGCTTGCGCAGGGTCGCGCAATTTAATACCCAATTACCAACCGAAATCGCAATTTCATTACCCAGCGAGGTGCCGATGAGCTTTCGTATCCAACCCGCCGCCCCGGCGCGACCAAACCGCTGTCAGCTGTTCGGCCCCGGTTCCAACACCAAGCTGTTCCCCAAGATGGCCGCCTCGGCCGCGGACGTGATCAACCTCGACCTCGAAGATTCGGTGGCCCCGTCCGACAAGGACACCGCCCGCGCCAACGTGATCGAGGCGCTGAACACCGTGGACTGGGGAAACAAGTACATGTCGGTGCGCATCAACGGGCTGGATACGCCCTATTGGTACCGCGATGTCGTTGACCTGCTGGAACAGGCCGGCGACCGGCTGGATCAGATCATGATCCCCAAGGTGGGCTGCGCCGAGGATGTCTATGCGGTTGACGCTCTGGTCACTGCGATCGAACGCGCGAAGGGCCGCACCAAGCCCATCAGCTTTGAAGTCATCATCGAATCCGCCGCCGGCATCGCCCATGTCGAGGACATCGCGGCCTCCTCTCCACGCCTGCAGGCCATGAGCCTGGGCGCGGCCGATTTCGCCGCCTCGATGGGGATGCAGACCACGGGGATCGGCGGCACGCAGGAAAACTATTACATGCTGCGCGAGGGTCAGAAATACTGGTCGGACCCGTGGCACTGGGCCCAGGCTGCCATCGTGGCTGCCTGCCGCACCCATGGGGTGCTGCCGGTCGACGGGCCGTTCGGCGACTTCTCGGACGACGAAGGCTATATCGCGCAGGCGCGCCGTTCGGCGACGCTGGGCATGGTCGGCAAATGGGCGATCCACCCCAAGCAGATCGCGCTGGCCAATCAAGTCTTCACCCCGTCGGACGAGGCGGTGGCCGAAGCGCGCGAGATTCTGGCCGCGATGGAGCAAGCCAAGGCCAAGGGCGAAGGCGCTACCGTCTACAAGGGGCGGTTGGTCGACATCGCCTCGATCAAGCAGGCCGAGGTGATCGTAGCACAGGCCGAGCTGATCGCCGCAAACGGCTGATGGGGAATTATGAGAAAAGGCGCTCGTTTTGTGCGCCTTTTCCTGACTTCGGTTGGCCTCAGCGGCCGAACACGTTGTTTGGGGTCCAGGTAAACTTCTCACCCTGCTTGCCGGATTTCATCATCAGGCAGGACGTTCCCAGCTTCTGGAAATAGATGATCTTCAGAGGGTACCAGCCCGCCTTTGGAACTTCGACCTCGGTGCGCTGGTTGGCTTCACACCCCTGGATCCCAGTGACCCGGCCAATCTGCTGGCCACCGACATAGGCCTCGATCCCGTCATTGGACCAGGTTTCAAGCTCGTAAATGCCCGGAGAATCAAAGCGCATGTACCCGGTGATTTCAGCGGCAACATTGTAGGGGTCCGTGAATGTCAAAACCGGCTCGCCCTTGTTGGTGTCGGCATAGTCCAACCCGCGCAGTGGCTTGCCCGGCTTGGCCTTGGACAACACGCTTTTGGCCTGGCTCAGATCGCGGATCTTTCTCTGAGTACCCTGCCCCACATATTTCACGTTCAACCCCGCCTTGGGATTGGGCTGCGGGTTGGCGGGCTGCAATTTCAAAGGCGCGGCAAATGCGGCACCGGCGACAATCGCCATCACGGTCGCCAATGCGCCTGTCCGAACAAAACTCATGATCGTGTCTCCCTGACATCGCGCCCTGTTCGATCTGGTGCCGAATTTCTGGCGCTTTCAGGCTGACGATATTCCGGGATACATATGCCTGCAAGGTCCTTGCGGCAGTGGGTTCAAGCTCAGGCCCTCAGGTCTTTCGGGGATCCCATGACCACGTAGGACGTGATCGAAGTGACATGGGGCAACGTGCCCAATACGTCGGTATGGAAGGTCTTGTAGGCCGACAGGTCGGCGCATTCCACCCGCAACAAGTATTCGATCGTACCGGTGATGTTGTGGCATTCCACCACTTCGGGCGCCAATTGCACCGCTTTTTCAAAACCTTCCTGGGCGGCCTTTGTATGCTCACCCAGTCCAACGCCGATATAGGCGACGAAACCGACGCCCATCGCCGCAGGGTTCAAAACGGCGCGATACCCGCTGATGACGCCCGACCGCTCAAGCTCTTGAACCCGGCGCAGACAGGCTGACGGCGAAAGCCCTACGCGGTCCGCCAGTTCAAGGTTGCTGATCCGGCCATTCCGGGCCAGCTCTTGCAATATTTGCTGATTCTTGAGGTCAATATTCGCCATTTGTTGCAAGCTTTATGTAATCGAGCGCGAAATCGCAATTTCATTTGACCATACCTGGGCGATCTTTGCGCCATGACTTACGACATTCTACTTGCGCTGGTCGCCTTTGCCTTTGTCTCGTCCATCACGCCGGGACCGAACAATCTGATGCTCATGGCCTCAGGGGCGAATTTCGGGTTCCGGCGGACAATCCCCCATATGCTGGGTATCGGCTTGGGTTTCATGCTGATGGTTTTGTTGGTCGGCGCAGGGTTGGTGCAGGTGTTCGAAGCCTATCCCTTCAGCCACGTGATCCTCAAAATCGCGTCGGTGGCCTATCTGCTATTCCTCGCGTGGCGAATTGCCAATGCGGCTCCTGCCAAGGGCCCGGGACACGCCGGACGACCCATGACGTTTCTGCAGGCGGCAGCGTTTCAATGGGTGAACCCCAAAGCCTGGGCCATGGCGCTGACGGCGACGACCGCCTATGCCCCGGGCCAGACCCTGCAAGCCATTGGGCTGGTTGCCATTGTATTCGGCTGCGTGAATCTGCCATCTGTCAGCACCTGGACGGTTCTGGGCCAGCAGATGGCGCGCGTGCTGACCAACCGGCGACGTCTGACCGTGTTCAACTGGTCGATGGCGGTTCTTCTGGTGATTTCCTTGTACCCGGTGCTGTGGCCGGGCTGAAGTCGCAGGCAAGCGGACCTTGCCACCACGCGCGAGGAAACGTACCCCGACATGCGGTGCCGAGTTGCATCCGGGGCGACCTCGGGTCATATAGCGGAGAACTTTCGCGTTGAGAGGCGTCATGACCCAGTATCTGGATTTCGAAAAACCGCTGGCCGAGATTGAAGGCAAAGCCGAAGAGCTGCGCGCCCTGGCCCGCGCCAACGAAGAGATGGACGTAGCGGACGAAGCCGCCGCGCTGGACGCCAAGGCGGCCAAGCTGCTGGACGAGTTGTACAAGGACCTGACGCCCTGGCGAAAATGCCAGGTAGCCCGCCATCCCCAACGTCCGCACTGCAAGGATTATGTCGAGGCCCTGTTCACCGAATTCACCCCGCTGGCTGGCGACCGAAATTTTGCCGACGATCTGGCGGTCATCGGCGGCCTGGCACGGTTCAATGATCAGCCGGTGATGGTGATCGGCCATGAAAAAGGCTCGGACACCAAATCGCGGATCGAGCGCAACTTCGGCATGGCTCGCCCCGAAGGCTATCGCAAAGCCGTGCGCCTTATGGAAATGGCTGGTCGGTTTGGTCTGCCGGTGATCACCTTGGTAGATACTGCCGGCGCGTATCCGGGTAAGGGCGCGGAAGAGCGCGGGCAATCCGAAGCGATCGCCCGTTCAACCGAGATGTGTCTGAAAATCGGTGTGCCGCTGGTGTCTGTCATCATAGGCGAAGGCGGCTCGGGCGGCGCGGTGGCTTTTGCCACGGCCAACCGGGTGGCGATGCTGGAGCACTCGATCTATTCGGTGATTTCGCCCGAGGGCTGCGCGTCGATCCTGTGGAAAGATGCAGAAAAAATGCGCGAGGCCGCCGAGGCGCTGCGCCTGACCGCGCAGGACCTTCAAAAGTTGGGCGTCTGCGACCTGATCATCCCCGAACCCAAAGGTGGCGCGCATCGCGACCGCCCGGCCACGATCGAATCCGTGGGCAAGGCGATCGCCAAGATGCTGAAGGATCTGAACGGCAAGGATGCCGCCGCGCTGATCAAGGACCGGCGTCAGAAGTTCCTGGACCTCGGATCCAAAGGACTGGCGGCCTGATCCGTCAGCCACCCAATGAGCGCAACAAGCTGACCGAGGGCACGCCTGTAACGGGCAGGCCCTTGGCTTGCTGATACGCGGTGATGGCCGCGGTGGTGTTCTTGCCGATCACCCCATCAGCGCCTTGCGTGTCATACCCGGCAGCCGTCAGACGCCGCTGCAACTCTTTGCGATCTTCCAGCGTCAGGCCGGTTTCGTCCGGCCCGAATGACGCCTGAAAGGGTGCGCCACCGGCGATCCGATCGGACAGGTGCCCGACCCCGATCGCGTAGCTGTCCGAGTTGTTGTAGCGTTTGATCACCTGGAAATTGCGGAACACCGCTATGCGCGGCCCGGGTTTCTGCGGCTGCAGAATTGCAACCGGTGTGCCCGAATTCGCCGCTGCAGATCCGACCTCACCCCCCCAAGGCTGGCCCCGCACCCAACCCGCCCGTGACAGGTAGGCAGCTGTCGAAGCCAGCGAGTCCGTCGGATCGTCGGACCAGATGTCGCGTCGGCCGTCTCCGGTGAAATCCACTGCGTAAGCCAGATACGAGGTCGGGATGAATTGCGTATGCCCCATGGCGCCGGCCCAGCTGCCGGTCATGTTCGCCGGCGACGTGTCACCGTTCTGAAGGATCTTCAACGCCGCAATCAGCTGGCTTTCGAAGAACGCCCCGCGACGCCCGTCATAGGCCAGCGTGGAAAGGGCCGAAATCACGGGCACATCGCCCCGCCGCTGCCCATAGCGGCTTTCCAGCCCCCAGACCGCCACCACAACCTCTTTGTCCACGCCATAGCGCGACTCAATCTGCGTGAGGGTGGCGTTGTGGCGTTGCAGCATCTGCTTGCCGGTACTGATCCGCTCGTCTGACGCGGCAATGGCCAGATAGTCTTCGAGCGAGCGCTTGAATTCGACCTGGTTGCGGTCGCGTTCGATCACATCTGGCAGGTAACCGGCCCCCTGAAACGCCCGGTCGATCGTCGCTTGCGAAATACCCTGCCCTGCCGCGCGCGCCTTGAAACTTGCAACCCAAGAATCCCAGCCGGCATTGGGCACTGCCCGCATTCGCGACGCGGTTGTTCCGGTAGGCGCGGACCCGCCCGCGCAGGCGCTCAGGAAACCTGCACCGAGGCCCAGTGAGAATGTCCGTCGATTGATCATGGCTGAAATCTGCTCTTGTTTGTTGTTGGCAGCAGCGTAGCGCAGCAAATGCCTTGAGGCTAGCTTCGCAACCGCCGCCCGTTTGGATTTCACACTTTGAGCAAAGGCCCGCTCAGCTGACCAGCAAGCGCAGACCCTGGGTCACATCCGATCGCACCGCCAACCGCAAACCCGGTTCGTCCCCCGCCTTCAGAGCGGCGATGATCAGCTTGTGGTAATGCGGCGGCTCGGTCCGTCGCAGGCGGCCATAAAGAGCCCGCATGGTCGGACCAAGCTGCAGCCAGACTGTTTCGGCCATCGCAAGCATGGCCGGAGCCTGCGCCCGCAGATAAAGCGTGCGGTGAAACTCGAGGTTCGTTCGGATGTAGCCGACCGCATCGCGCTTGGTCACCATTTCGGCCACGGTCATGTTGATGCTCTGCAACCGGTCGATCAGAGCCATATGCGCCCGAGGCAGCGCACGGCTGGCCAGCTCGACCTCCAGCAGGGCCCGCAGCGCGGCCAATTCTTCGATCCGGTCGTTGCTGAGTTCGGGCGTGGAAACCCGACCCGAGTTGGACAGAAACAGCGCCCCTTCGGCGGCCAGACGGCGAACGGCTTCGCGCGCCGGCGTCATGGACACGCCGAACTCCTTGCCGATGCCGCGCAGCGTCAGCGCCTGACCGGGCGGGATTTCTCCATGCATGATTCGAGACCGCAGGGCGCGGTATACCTGATCATGGGTCGCGATCTGGGAGTCGGAGCTGCGGGTGGTCAACATCCCCTCATGTGATCACAAATCCCCGCGACGTCAACCGGCGGGCGCATCGAACCTGTAACGGTGCAGTTCGGCCCCATTGTCGCGCAGCCAGTGCCGGGCCGCTTTGTACGGCCCGAACAGGCGCTCGACCTGCGCCCAGAACGCCGCCGAATGGTTCATCTCGGCCAGATGCGCGACCTCATGAGCGGCGACATAGTGCAGGATTTCGGGGGGCGCCAGGATCAGCCGCCACGAAAACATCAACCCTCCCGCTGCACTGCACGACCCCCACCGCGACCGTGTATCGCGCATCGTCAGACTGGAGTAGCCCCGCCCCAGCATGGCCGCGTAGTCGTCGCAGGCTTCGGTCAGGCGATCACGCGCCAGCTCTTTCAAAAAGCGGGCGAGGCGCCGCGCCTCGGCCCCTTCGGGCACCGCAACCTGATCGGCGTGCAAACTGACCCGGCGCCCCTCCGCCGGCACGATTCGCCTAGGCACACCTTCGACCGGCAAGGTTTCCCCGAAGCCGACTGACGCCGGAACGGGCCGCGCGCCCAGATGCTGGCGGATCCAGTCCTCCTTTGAGCGCGCAAAGCCGATCGCCTCGGATTCGGACACAGCCTGCGGATAAGTCAACGTAACCCGGCCATCCAACTGGGAAATCCGCAAGCTTATGCGGCGTGCCCGCGCCGATTTGCGCAAGGTCAGCGCAACGGGAGGCTGTCCGGGCAATGAATGTCGCCCCATGGTGCGATCTCCTTGGCGCAAAGGCTTTGACAGTACCCGCCGCATGTGGCAGGTGACCTGAATCGTTGATACGACTCACCTGATATCAAGGGGAATTGACATGCCCAAGGAAGAATGGGGCGTAAAGCGCGTT
Source organism: Ruegeria sp. BF8 (assembly GCF_056538625.1). Classification (NCBI taxonomy): domain Bacteria; kingdom Pseudomonadati; phylum Pseudomonadota; class Alphaproteobacteria; order Rhodobacterales; family Roseobacteraceae; genus Ruegeria; species Ruegeria sp. BF8. The sequence continues at coordinate 107,424 of NZ_JBQFTL010000006.1, forward strand.
TGTCCGACCACTGGCAAACGGTTTTACGACCTGAACAAGGACCCGATCATCAGCCCCTACACCGGCGAGATCGTGGAATTGGAAACCGGCAAAAGCCGGATGATCGCAGCCGACGCCGAAGATGCAGCGTCGGTCAAGGCGCGCGAAGCCTCGTCCGATGACGAACTGCTGGACGATGATGACGCAGTCGATGTCGATCTGGACGACGATCTGCTTGAGGACGACGACGAGGACAACGTCTCGTTGGACGACATCACCGACGTCGCGTCGGAAGACGAAGACTCGTGATCCGGCCGGGGCGGCGCAGGCTGCCCCGCGCCCCGATGCGCCCCGTGCGCCGCGCATCTTTTTTCACCGAATCCGATTTTTTGGTCTTGCACTCGCGCACGTCGTTTCATAAACGTCCGTCCACCGCACAGGCGGTACCGGAAAGGGGCCTTAGCTCAGTTGGGAGAGCGCTTGCATGGCATGCAAGAGGTCAGGGGTTCGACTCCCCTAGGCTCCACCAAATCCCCTTCCATCGCATCCAGATCGCCCCCCCGGGCTAAATCTGCGCCGTTCCGATGCCCGTGGTTCTTTCCAGTATGTCCACGCCCTGCTGTTTCCAGAAATGCAAAAGGTCGATGAAAATCCAGTTCTCGGCCAGTTTCTCGCCTGCGCGGCGGTAGATGTCGATAACCCGAAACTCACCGGGCGTTTGGGTCGCGGGCATGCCCATGAACCCTCCGGTCGGAACAGCCGTGAAGTTCGGCCAGCCGAAAAACCCGCCGTAGTGACCTTCGGCCAGCCGGCAGACATGTTTGGTCTTTGACCGCTCGGCGAATGCCGCGCGGAAGGGACCGGCGTGTTGCTTGCCATACCGTTCAATCGTGTAGGTGGCGCCAATTCCCTCGGGCCCCCACCAGATCATGTCGTCATGCCAGGTGCGGCTTAGCTCTTCGCTCAGGGTCAGGCCACTTTTCCACTGGCCCAGGTCGGAAATCATGGCGTTGATCAGCGCCAGAGTCTGCTCCCCTTCTTTGGCGGGTTGATCCGTGCCAAGGATACCGTCGTGTGTCTGGGGCCCGGGCTGTACAAGATGGGCTGCGGTTTGGGGCGGAAACGGGTTCTGACCAGCCTGCACCATCAGATGCGGGATATCGAAATACATCGCGGTCTCGACGATCTTGCCGTCTTGCACCTTGTTGAACTCGCAATAGCGCAGGAATGCCATTTTGCCTGTCGGTCGAATGCCCAACCAGGAGTGGTCGAACAGACCCATCAGATGGCCCATGGAAACCACCCAGACCTCGCGCTCGTCGGTCAGCGAGTTGCACCCCGCGAAGAATATGTCCTGACGCCGCTGCATGCGTTTGAGGCTGGTTCGCAGCGGGCCCCAGAAGTTTTCCGCTACGTCGTGGACGCCCGAAATCTGACCGAACGGATGAAAGCCGCGCCACAGCAGATTCGGCGCACAGAATCGCCCCATGACATCTGCCAGCTTGTCGTTGGTGGCCAACTGCAGGTCCTCATAGAACGCCTTCACCAGATCTTTCTCTTTTTGAAAGCTCATCTGTTTTTCATTGTTTTGCAGCATCTTGCGCCTGTTATTGCCTAGGGGTGAATCACTGATTGCCGGCATATTTGCATACGTATGCAAAAATGTCTTGCCAGAATTGGTAAACCAAGAATACCCTTTTGCAAACGTATGCAAAACGATTCCTTCCCGGGGGGCTTCATGGCGGAAATTCAACTGCGCAATGTCGGCAAGCGATGGGGATCGTTTGTTGGGGTTCACAACTTCGATCTGACGATTGCCGATCGCGAGTTTCTGGTTCTGCTTGGCCCGTCCGGCTGCGGCAAGACCACGACTATGCGCATGATCGCGGGGCTTGAGGACGTGACCGAGGGCGACATCCTGATCGATGGCAAGGTGGTCAACGATCTTGAGCCTAAGGACCGCGACGTGGCGATGGTGTTCCAGAGCTATGCCCTCTACCCCAACATGAACGTCTATGAAAATATCCGCTTCCCGCTGAAGGTCCGCGGGATCGACCCCGCAACCCATGACGAAAAGGTGCGCCGCGCCAGCGCCATGGTCGAGCTGGACGATTTTCTCCATCGCAAACCCGCTGAACTGTCGGGCGGTCAGCGCCAGCGGGTCGCCTTGGCCCGCGCGATCGTGCGCGAACCGAACGTGTTCCTGATGGATGAGCCGCTGTCCAACCTGGACGCCAAGCTGCGTGTATCCACCCGCGCGCAGATCAAGAATCTCAGCCACGAACTGGCCGTCACCACGATCTATGTCACCCATGACCAGATCGAGGCCATGACGCTGGCCGACCGCGTTGTGGTGATGAAAAAGGGAATCGTGCAACAGGTCGGCAGCCCGACCGAGATTTACGACCGCCCGGCCAACACTTTCGTCGCCAGTTTCATCGGCTCGCCCGCCATGAACCTGATGGATGGTCAGGTCGAGGGCGGCGTTTTCCGGACCACGGGTGTCGAAATCCCGGGGGTGGACGTTGCTGATGGCCCGCTGACCTTGGGGTTCCGCGCCGAGGATGCGACACTGGCCGAAGGTCAGGGCCAGATCACTGCACCGATCTACACGCTCGAGCTGCTGGGTGACGCCACCATGATTTCGGTCCGGGTCGGCGGTGCACTGGTCTCGGTCAAAGCCGACAAAGCATTCCGCGCCGAAATAGGCGAGATGGTCTCGTTCTCGGTGCCGAAAGAAATCTGTCACCTGTTCGAAGCAGAGAGCGGTGCGCGGATCGGGGGCTGACCCCAACCAAAGCCCGAAAGGGCCAACCAACGGTCCGGACGTCGACGACGGACCGATCCTGACAGGGAGAAACGCATGAAACTCAAGACAATTCTGATGGCAGGCGCCATGACCATGGTGACCAGCACTGCATGGGCGGCGTGTTCGTTCGAGAACACCGTTCCGCTCAAATCATTGTCCGCCGGGTTCGAAGCCTGGAAGGCCGTCACCGACGCGATGGCCGAGTGCGGCAATTTCGGCGCATCGCTGGACCAGGAGTTCCGCGAGAAGCAGCCCGAAGCCTTTGCGGCGGATCCGGCTCTGTACCAGATCGGCGGCGTGTCGAATGCAACGCTGGTGCCGCTGCTGAACGCGGGCACCATTCGTCCGCTTGATGATCTGGTCGCGAAATATGGCCAGGACCTGCTGCCGAACCAGCTGATCAAGGTGGACGGCCAAACCATGGCCATCGCCATGATGGTGAACGCCCAGCACCTGATGTACCGCAGCGACGTTCTGGCCGATCTGGGGATCGACGAGCCCAAGACCTATGATGATGTTCTGGCCGCTGCAGCCAAGATCAAAGAGGCCGGCGTCATGGATTACCCCATCGGCGGCACCTTCAAGACCGGCTGGAACCTGGGTCAGGAATTCGTGAACATGTATCTGGGCGAAGGCGGTGAGTTCTTTGCTGACGGCAACATGCCTGCGATCAACAACGATCAGGGCGTGAAGGCTCTGGAGACGCTCAAGGCCATGACCGAATACATGGACCCTGAGTATCTGGTGTCGGATTCCACATACGTTCAGCAGCAGTTCCAACAGGGCAAGATCGCCATGGCCAACCTGTGGGCCAGCCGCGCGGCCGCAATGAACGATGAGGCCGAAAGCCAGGTCGTCGGCAAGGTCGTCATGGCGGCCGCTCCGATGGGCTCGGCCGCTCCGGCAACCACGATCTGGTGGGACGGCATCGTTCTTGCCTCGAACATGAGCGACGAAGAAGCCGATGCCGCGTTCCGCGTGGCGCTGGAAGGCATGGATGCGGAAATGGTCGAGGCCAACAACAACGCCGCCGTCTGGCTGAACCCGGCCTACAAGCCCGGTGATCTGGCCGCAGGTGCAGCCGCTTCGGCAGAAGCCGGCGCCAAAGCCTATCCCGCATCTGGCCCGATGGGGATCATGCACACAGCGCTTGGCAATGGCCTGGCCGATTATCTGACCGGCGCCAAGGACGCACAGACCACGCTGGCAGACATCGAGGCGGACTATCTGACCGCCGCGAAAGAGGCCGGACTGGTCAACAACTGATCCTGCCGCGGGAGGGCCTCGACCCTCCCGCACCCAATCCAACGAGAACCATGAGAAAGGCAGAGCCATGAATTTCCGGACATTTGCCGCCTTTGTCGGCCCCTCTGTCTTTATGATGCTTCTCTTTATCGCTTTCCCGCTGGTCAGCGTGTTCAAGCAGAGTTTCTACGTCACCCAGCCCATCTATGAGACGGTCGAGGTCGAGACCTGCACGCCGGGCTTCCTGACCCAGACCTGCGTGACCGAGGAAAAGTCCATTCCGAGGCTGGACGAAGAGGGCGAGATCATCACGCAGACCCAGTTTGTCGGGCTGGAAAGCTATCGCAACGTGCTGGAGCCTGAACGCGCCTGGCGCGCGATCAGCGAAGGCAGCTGGAGCGTGCTGTCCACGATCAATTTCTGGAAGGCGCTGCGCTTTACGTTGACCTTTACCTTGATCACTCTGCCCTTGGTGATCGGTACCGGGCTGCTGATCGCCATCGTGATCAACAATGCTGCATCGGCAATACGTGGTCCGGTGATCTTCGTGTCGCTCCTGCCCTTCATCATCACGCCGGTCATCGGGGCCCTTTCGATCAACTGGCTGTTTCGCGGCGACGGTATCCTCACGGCCCTGCTGGAATGGTGGCTGAACCGCGACATCGCGCTGTTCGCGCAGGCCTGGACGATCGAGTTGCTGATGATGCTGTACCGCGTCTGGCATGTCGCACCTTTTGCCGCGATCGTGTTCTACGCCGGTCTTCAGACCGTGAACCAGGACAGCCTTGAAAGCGCGGTGATCGACGGCGCAAGCCGCTGGCAGCGCCTGAAATACATCGTCATCCCGCACCTGATGCCGCTGATTATCTTCGTGTCGATGATCCATCTGATGGACTCCTACCGGGTGTTCGAAGAAATCGTCGGCTTCTCAAGCCAGGGCTACGTCATCTCGCTGCAATGGCTGACCTACGACTTCCTCGTGCCGGATCAGGCGGGCAACCGTTCGATCAGTCGGGCTTCGGCCAGCGCCATGCTGACCATGGTCGGCATCGTCATCCTTCTCATCGCACCGCTGCGCCGGACATGGCGCGACCACAAAGGAGGTCACTGATATGTCCTCGCGCGCCCTTCGCCAACCGCTCGGCCTGCGCCTGTCGTCGAACCTGTTTCTGGCGTTCTGGTGCCTCGTGGCGGCCTTCCCGATCTTCTGGATCGCGGTGATGAGCTTCAAATCACCCGTGGACGCATTCGACAGCAACGCGCTGAACGTGATCTTCGGTCCAGCGACTCTTGCGACCGGGGAAGGCCTTTCCATCCTCGACATCATCCTCGGCATCGTGACCATCTGGGTCGCGGTGATTGCGACGACCAAGACACTGCCCTCGATGGTCAGGACCTACACCAAGCCGGGTCAGGCCTGGTTCGGCTGGATCATCGGCGGTTTGGCCTTGGTGATGGGTTTTCTGTTGGTGTTTTTCGTGATCTTGCCGGCCGTTCTGAACGTGTTGAACCCACTGTTCGGCCCGCTGGGGCGGGACGTGGTTGGTCTGACGACCGAGCACTACAAGACCGTCTGGATCGACCGCGGCTTTTCCAACAACTTCAAGAACTCGCTGATCGTTACCGCGGGCGTCGTGACCGTGTCGCTGACCGTGGGCACGCTGGCGGGTTATGGGCTGGCGCGGTCGGGCTCGACGCTAGCGTTCTGGATCCTGATTGTCGCGTTGGTGTTTCGCGCGCTGCCGCACTCGGTTCTGGTGGCGGGCTATCTGCCCGTCTTCATCAACTCGGCCGAATGGCTGCGCCCGATCCTGGGGGAAAACGCGCCCACGCTGTACGGCAAGCCCTTTGCCGTGATCGCGGTTCTGGTGGCGATCAACCAGCCCTTTACCATCTGGATGCTGCGGTCGTTCTTCCAAAACATCCCGGCCGAGCTGGACGAAGCCGCGCGCGTGGATGGCTGCAACCACTTCCAGGCCTTCCGTCGGGTGATCATGCCCGTGATGTGGCCGGGTGTCATCACCACCGGGCTGTTCAGCTTCCTGCTGGCCTACAACGACTTTCTGGTGACCTCGCTGCTGCTGGACGCGCAGAACCAGACCATGGTTCCGGCCATCGCCGGCATGTTCAACCGCGAAACCACCACCACCGACCAGGTCGTCGCCGTGGCCGCCGCCGTGTCGATCACCGCGCCGCTGTTCTTCCTGGTCATGATCTTCCAACGCCAGATCGTCAGCGGCCTGACCGCCGGCGCGGTCAAAGGCTGATGAGCCGCCGGTTCCGCCATAACGCCCTGACGCGCCATCCGGCGCTGAACAGGTTGCCCAGGGATTTTCCCGGATTTGGGGGCATGTCCCCCCGATCCCCAATCCCTGACAACCTGACAAGGACAAGACGATGAAAGGTTCCCGACCTGAACAAGCGGTTCTGACCCGCGACACTGACCTGACCAAGACCGAAGACACGCGCCGCGTGATCGAATCCATGGTCGACGGCCTGAATGACCACCGCATCAACGACATCGGCGAGTTCTTCGCCGAAGGATTCCGCTGGATGGGCAACCAGGGCTGCGGCACGAAGAACGGTCTGCACGAGTTTCAGGACAACTGGCAGCGCCCCTTCCAAGCCGCGTTTTCCGACAAGGTCTGCATCGACGAGGCGCGGCTTTACATGGGCGAATGGGCCGCGGCCTTCGGCCGGCAGGAGGCGACCCATTCGGGTGAATTCCTGGGCATCCCGCCCACCGGCAAGCGGGTCGAGATCCGCTACATGGATTTCTGGAAAGTGGTCGATGGCAAGATCGTCGACAACTGGGTGAACGTCGATTTCGCCCATGTGGCCGCGCAGCTGGGCGTCGACCTGTTCCAGGGCCACGGCTGGGAAGCATATGACCGGGGCGAGAAAACTCCGTCCCGCCCCGACAACTGAGGATCAAGACAATGGCAATCGAGTATCTCAAACGCGGCAAGTCCGACGCAGACCGGGCCGAGGATGACGCCAAGACCCGCGCCGTGGTCGAGGCGACCCTGAAGGACATCGAAACCCGTGGCGACGCCGCGGTGCGCGAGCTGAGCGAGAAGTTCGACAACTATTCGCCCGCCTCGTTCCGCCTGTCGCAACAGGAGATCGACGACCTGATCGCTCAGTTGTCAGACCGCGAGCTGGCCGACATCAAGTTCGCGCAGGAGCAGGTGATGAAATTTGCCCGCGCGCAACGCGCCTCGATGACCGATATCGAGGTCGAGACCCTGCCGGGCGTGATCCTGGGCCACAAGAACATCCCCGTGCAGTCGGTGGGCTGCTATGTGCCCGGCGGCAAGTTCCCGATGGTGGCCTCGGCCCACATGTCCGTGGCCACGGCCAGCGTTGCGGGTGTGCCGCGCATCATCGCCTGCACCCCTCCGTTTCAGGGCAAGCCGAACCCGGCGGTGATCACCGCCATGCATTTGGGTGGCGCGCACGAGATCTATGTCATGGGTGGCATCCAGGCGATCGGCGCCATGGCTCTGGGGACCGAAACGATCGACCCGGTGCACATGCTGGTTGGCCCCGGCAATGCCTTCGTGGCCGAGGCCAAGCGCCAGCTGTTCGGCCGCGTCGGCATCGACCTGTTCGCCGGCCCGACCGAAACCATGGTGATCGCCGACGAAACCGTCGACGCCGAGATCTGCGCCACCGACCTGCTGGGGCAGGCCGAACACGGCTACAACTCGCCCGCGGTTCTGGTCACCAACTCGCGCAAGCTGGCCGAGGAGACCCTGTCCGAGATCGACCGCCTGCTGGGCATCCTGCCGACGGCCGACACCGCGCGGGTCAGCTGGCAGGACTATGGCGAGGTGATCCTGTGCGACAGCTATGACGAGATGCTGCAGGTCGCCGACGAGATCGCCTCGGAGCATGTTCAGGTCATGACCGACCGCGATGACTGGTTTCTGGAGAACATGACCTGCTATGGCGCGCTGTTCCTGGGGCCGCGCACCAACGTATCGAATGGTGACAAGGTGATCGGGACCAACCACACGCTGCCCACCAAGAAGGCCGGGCGTTATACCGGCGGGTTGTGGGTGGGCAAATTCCTGAAGACCCACAGCTATCAGAAGATTCTGACCGACGAGGCGGCAACTCTGATCGGCGAGTACGGCTCGCGCCTGTGTCTGCTGGAAGGGTTCGTGGGCCATGCTGAACAATGCAACGTGCGGGTGCGCCGCTATGGCGGCATCAACGTGCCTTATGGCGCACCGGCCCCATACCGGGATGCGGCCGAATGAGTGACAGGCACACGCAGCACAAGGCGCTGATCGCGCCGCTTCGGGCGGCGATGTATGATTTCGACGAACCCGGCGTGCGGGAAGCACTGGCGCAGGTGACCGCGCCCGACGCCCTGTTCCGCCTGTGCCACCCCTTCGGTGACAGCACCGGCAGCGAGGCGTTTTACGATCGGGCCTACAAAGGCCTGCTGGATGCCTGGCCGGACCTCGAGCGGCGCGACTATATCGTGATGGCCGGGCCGGACGAGTTCGACGCCGACTGGGTCGGCTGCGGCGGCTACTACACCGGCACCTTCACCGGTCCGTGGCTGGACATCCCGCCCACCGGCCACCAGGTCACCATGCGGTTTCACGAGTTCTACCGGTTCGAGAACGGCCGGATCGTCGAGATGCAGGCCCTGTGGGACATCCCCGAGGTGATGATGCAGGCCCGTGCCTGGCCGATGGCGCCCAGCCTGGGCCGCGAATGGCATGTTCCGGGCCCGGCCACGCAGGACGGTCTGGTGCCGGGGCCCTATGACGCCGACAAGGGCCGCGCCACCTGCCAGCACATAATCGACATGCTGGAACATCTGAAAAAGCACCCCTCGCAGGGCGGCCCCGAAGTGATGGAGATGGAGCGGTTCTGGCATCCGCGCATGAACTGGTACGGGCCTTCGGGCATCGGCACCGGGCGCGGCTATGCCGGGTTCCGCAACTGGCACCAGATCCCGTTCCTGAACGGGATGCCGGATCGCGGGCAATATGTCGATGACATCACCTATCATTTCTTCGGCGATGGCGAATACGCGGCAGTGACCGGCTGGCCCAACATGATCCAGACCGTCACCCATGACGGGTGGATGGGCATCGCGCCTTCGGGCAAGCGGATCACCATGCGCAGCCTCGATTTCTGGCGGCTGGAGAACGGACGGATCCGCGAAAACTGGGTTCTGGTCGATCTTTTGGACGCCTATGCGCAGCTTGGCGTTGACGTCTTTGCCCGCCTGCGGGAATTCAACAAGGCCCGGAACCTGGGCCGCACTGAAATCCCGGATGGAATGAGCTGATGACCCAACTGCCCCGCACCCCTTCGTTCTCGCTGAGCGGCAAGACCGCGTTGGTCACCGGCGCGTCTTCGGGTATCGGATTGGGCTGTGCTGTCGCCCTGGCCGAGGCCGGGGCGCATGTGGTCTGCGCCGCGCGCGGGGCCGAGCGGTTGAACGAAGCGGTGTCCGCCCTGCAGGCGCAGGGCTGGTCGGCCGAGGGGCGGGTGCTGGATCAGGGCGACCTTACCGCGTTGCATGCGCTGTTTAACGGCCGGGTCTTTGACGTGGTGGTGAACTCGGCCGGGACCGCGCGGCACGGGCCGGCGGTCGAAACCGCGCCCGAGGATTTCGACGCGGTCACGAGTGTCAACCTGCGCTCGGCCTATTTCTTGTCGGCCTACGCGGCCAAGGCGCTGATGGCGGCCGGGCGGCCCGGTTCGATCATCCATATCTCCAGCCAGATGGGCCATGTCGGCGGCATCGACCGGGCGCTGTACTGTGCGACCAAGCACGGGCTGGAAGGCATGGTCAAGGCGATGGCGATCGAATGGGGCAAGCAGGGCGTGCGCATCAACACGGTCTGCCCGACTTTCATCCGAACCCCGCTGACGCAAGCGACCTTCGACAACCCTGAACGCGCGGCCTGGATCATGGACAAGATCAAGCTGAACCGTGTGGGCGAGGTCGAGGATATCATGGGCGCGGTCCTCTATCTTGCGTCCGACGCCTCGGGGCTGGTCACCGGCACGTCGATGCTGATCGACGGCGGATGGACGGCGGACTGATGGCGGACAAGGTCACATCGCTTCAGGTCGCGCAACTGGCCGGCGTCAGCCAGTCGGCGGTCAGTCGGGTGTTCACCCCCGGCGCCTCGGTCAGCAAGAAGACCGAGGAAAAGGTACGCAAGGCGGCGGCCGAATTGGGCTATCGTCCCAACGTGCTGGCGCGGGCGATGGTGTCGGGCAAAAGCCGGATCATCGGCCTGGTGGTCGGCTATCTGGACAACTACTTCTATCCCGAAGCGTTGGAGAAACTGTCCAACCGCCTGCAGGAGCATGGCTATCACGTGCTCATCTTCATGGCCTCGCGCTCGGCGGGGAACATCGACGACGTGATGGAGGAAATCCTGGATTATCAGGTGGACGGGGTCATTCTGGCCTCGGTGCCGATGTCGTCGGATATCGCTACCCGTTGCCAGCAAGCGGGCGTTCCGGTGGTGCTGTTCAACCGAAGCCAGGATCTTGAGGGTATCACCACCGTCACCTCGGACAACTATGCCGGCGGCCGCAAGGTGGCCGAGTTCCTGCTGGCGGGCGGGCACCAACGCATCGCCTATATCGCGGGTTGGCAGGGTGCCTCGACCCAACGCGACCGCGAGGCTGGTTTCCTTGCCGCACTGCGCGACGCCGGGGGCGATCTTTTTGCACATGGGATCGGCGAGTTTCACACCGAAAATGCCCGTGCGGCGGCCCGAACCATGTTCGACGTGGCACCCGAACGCCGACCTGACGCTGTATTCGTCGCCAACGATCATATGGCTTTGGCGGTCATGGATGTTCTGCGCTTTGAGCTGGGCCTGCGCATCCCCGAAGACGTCTCGGTCGTGGGGTATGACGATGTGCCCCCCGCCGGATGGCCCGCATACAATCTGACGACGATCCGGCAGCGGGCGAACCTGATGGTCGCTGAAACCGTTGCCGCGCTGCTGGATCACATCGAAGAGCCCAAGACTTCTGAACCCCGCAAGGTGGCAATTGACGGACCGCTGATCGTACGAACCTCGGCCCGGTTGCCCAAGGGATGGAACCCGAAAAGGACGAACACATGAAGGGATTTGACCCCAAATTCCGGGATTTTCCCGACTATATCATCGGCATCACCAAGGAAATCTGGGAAGATCGCGGGATCGCCACGCTGCATGAATATTACAGCGACGACATCGTTGTCCGTTCACCGGGTTCAGTCGTGCTGGGCAATCAAAACGTCATTGGCGCGACGATGGCGACCCTGGCCGAGTTTCCCGACCGGCAGCTTCTGGGCGAAGACGTGATCTGGTCGGGCACGCCCGAAGAGGGCATGCTGAGCTCCCACCGCATTATCTCGACCGCCACGCACCTTGCCGAAGGTGTCTATGGCAAACCAACCGGAACCAAGCTGCGGTACCGGATTCTGGCCGATTGCCATGCGATCGACAATCAGATCAACGATGAATGGCTGATCCGCGATCAGGGGGCTATCGTGCGCCAGATGGGCTGGGACCCCAAGGAATACGCAGCCGATCTGATCGCTCGCGAGGGCGGGCCGGAAAACTGCGTGAAACCTCTGACGCCCGAGATCGACCAGCCCGGCCCTTACAAGGGTCGAGGCAACGACAATGAATGGGGCCAGCGCTATGCCGATATTCTGACCCGGATCATGAACGCCGACATGGGAGCGATCGGGGCTGAATACGACCGTGCGGTGCAGTCGGAATATGTCGGCGGGGTCACCGGACACGGTTGGGACCCGGTCGACCGGTTCTGGATGGGATTGCGGGCCAGCTTCCCCAACGCCGAGTTCCGCATCGAGCACCAGATCGGCCGCGACGATCCCAACATGCCACCCCGTGCCGCACTGCGCTGGAGCCTGTGGGGCAAGCATGACGGCTGGGGGGTGTTTGGAGCCCCCACCGGAGCGCAGGTCTATGTTCTGGGCATCAGCCATGCCGAATTCGGTGAACTGATCAGTGGCCAGCCCAAGCTGCGCCGCGAATACACCCTGTTTGATGAAACCTCGGTCTGGAAGCAGATCCTTCTGCAGGGCACAGAGGTCTGAATGCTCGCTCCGGTCGAATATCGTGTTCTGGCCTGTGGCCTGCGCGAGACCGGTGCAAGCCGGCGCTTTCACCTATTCCGGCAAAGCCTTCGAGCGCGCCGCCTGAATTTGCGGCCTCCGGGAACGTGATCGAGCATCTGCCGACCATTCCCTCAAACGCATAATCCGGAACCAGTACCATGACACAATCAACCATCGCATCACGCATCGTCCGTTATGGAGAGCTCAAGCCGTGCAAGACGGCCTTCATTGATGCCCACACGCCGGGCAGCGATCAGAAAGAGAACTTTACCATCATCGGCGGCGGTGTTTCGGAGTCGCCGGATCAGCACGTTCATATTACCGACAAGATCGGCTTCAATATCGGGGCCGCCGGCCAGCCGCCCAAATGCCGCAACTCGCTGCACAGCCATACGACGGCCGAGGTCTTTTTTGTCGCCAAGGGCCGCTGGCGGTTTTTCTGGGGTCGCTATGGCACGGCGGGCGAGTTCATTGCCGAGGAAGGTGACATCTTCAACATTCCTACCGGCATTTTCCGCGGGTTCGAGAACGTGGGCGACGACTACGGGATGATCATGTCCATTCTGGGCGGTGACGATGCCGGCGGCGGCGTAACCTGGGCACCTCAGGTCATTGAAGACGCCCGGGCGCATGGGTTGATGCTGGGTGACAACGGCGTGCTCTACGATAGCAAGAAGGGCCAGGACCTCCCGCACAACGTCCGGCCTATGCCCTTGCTGACCGAGGAGCAGCTGAAATCCTATCCCGAAGTGCCGGTCGAGGCCGTGATCGGCAAATACGTGGCCCGCTACTGGGACCTGATGGCGCTGGCGGCCGACAAACCCGCCAAGGTGATCGGTGAAAACGGTCTGATCAAGGACAAGCCCGGCTTTGAGGTCGACTTCCTGACCCGTGGCTCTGGTGTTCAAGACCCCACCAAATCGGCCAAGCCCGTCGTGCTGATGCCGGCAAGCGGCCATTGGCGGGTCACCGTCGAGGATGTCGAAACCACGATTTCGGGCGGGGATACTGTGCTGGTGCTGCCCGGCGAAGCCTATACCATCACTCCATCCATGACCGGAACGGCCGGGTTGTACCGCATCACCGCGACCGACGATCCTGCTGGCGCAACCTGGACCGGCAACTGATCAAGAAAGGACCCCGCATGACAAAGATACTTACCACCCATGTGGGGTCTCTGCCCCGATCCCAGGAAGTTGTCGACTTCATCTTTACGCGCGAGCGGAATGAGCCCTATGACGCCGATGCGTTCGACAGTTGCATGACCAAGGCCGTGTCTGAAACGGTTCGGCGTCAGGTCGAGGCCGGTGTGGACATCGTCAGCGACGGAGAGACCTCAAAAATCTCGTACGCGACATACGTAAAGGACCGCTACACAGGTTTCTCGGGGGACAGTCCACGGAATGCCCCCGCGGACCTGAAGATGTTTCCCAGTTTTTTGCAACGTCTTGCCAACGAAGGGGGCACACCCCAATACGCCCGGCCGCAATGCACGGGCGACGTTCGCTCGAAAGGCCAAGACGAACTGAACAAGGATATCCGCAACCTCAAGCAGGCAATGGCTGAGCACGGAGTCGATCGTGGCTTCATGAACGCCGCCTCGCCCGGGGTGATTTCTCTGTTTCTGCAGAACGCCCACTACCCCAGCCGTGAAGCCTATTTGGCCGCGCTCGCGGATGCGATGAAGCAGGAATATGAAACGATCGTCGCAGCGGGACTGGATCTTCAGTTGGACTGCCCCGATCTGGCCCTTTCCCGGCACATGCTGTTCGCTGACCTTTCCGATGCCGAATTCATCGCGATCGCCGAGATGCATGTCGAAGCCCTGAACCACGCGCTGCAGAATGTCCCGCAGGATCGGGTCCGGGTGCATATCTGCTGGGGGAACTACGAAGGCCCGCATTGCTGCGACATTGCGATGGATCAGGTGTTCACGACCCTGATGGCAACCAAATCCCGCTATGTTCTGTTCGAAACGTCGAACCCGCGCCACGCCCATGAGTGGACCGTCTTCCGGGATCGCAAGAGCGAAATCCCGGACGACAAGATCCTTGTGCCCGGCGTCGTAGACACGACAACGAATTTCATCGAACACCCCGAGCTGGTGCGGCAACGCATCGAGCGGTTCACCAACATCGTCGGGCCGGATCGGGTCATCGCCGGGAGTGACTGCGGGTTTGGTACATTTGCCGGCTTCGGTGCGGTCGACCCGGACATCGCCTATGCCAAGCTGGCCTCCCTGGCCGAAGGTGCCAGATTGGCATCGGCATGACGCCCCTGGTTCTTCTTCCCGGAATGATGTGCGATGCCCGACTGTTCGGGCCGCAAATCGAGGCCCTGTCCGGACGGGTGCCGTTGATGACCCATCCGCTGAGCGCCCAGGACAGCGTCGAGGCAATGGCCGCCGATGTACTGAGCCACGCGCCGCCGATGTTTGCCCTTGCGGGACTTTCCATGGGCGGGATCGTTGCCATGGAGGTCCTGCGCCAGGCGCCAGAACGTGTTGAACGGCTGGCACTCCTGGACACGAACCCTCTGGCCGAAGCAAACGAGGTCAAAGCCCGGCGCGGTCCGCAGATGGAGGCCGTGCGCCAAGGTGGATTGCGGCAGGTCATGCGTGACGAGTTGAAGCCGAACTATCTGGCCGATGGCCCTCGGCAGGGCGCAATTCTTGACCTTTGCATGGCCATGGCAGCCGATCTGGGCCCCGAGGTCTTTCTTCGCCAGTCCATCGCACTCATGGGCCGCCCGGATCAAACGGACACCTTGTCCGCTTATCAAGGTCCAAGCCTCGTTCTATGCGGCGAGGATGACAGACTATGTCCGTTGGAGCGGCACGAACTGATGCACAAGCTTCTCGGAAACAGCACGCTGGAGGTCGTAATCGGTGCGGGGCACCTACCCACCCTCGAGCGACCCCAGGAAACCACAGCGGCGTTGCGCCGTTGGTTGGAGGTTCCATGACACCGTCCCTACTTGCCTTGCTACGCAAGGTCGACACACCCACAGTCTGCAACGCCATCGAGATGGCACAAGGCAAGCGCGGGTTTGACCAATTCACGCGTGGTACGATGTTCTGCTCGGCCCCGTCCGAGGGCGCAATCGTCGGATTTGCCCGTACAGCCAAGATCGCTGCGGTGCAGCCGCCCTCCGAAGCGCCAGAAGTCATCAGGCAGCGGCGAATGGACTATTACAGATACATGGCCGAGGCCCCGGCTCCCTCTGTTGCAGTGGTTGAGGATGTCGATTTCCCCTCTTGCATCGGCGCCTATTGGGGCGAAATCAATACGTCTGTGCACAAAGGGTTCGGAATGGCCGGCGCACTCACCAACGGGGTCATGCGGGACCTTGGTGACATGCAGCAAGGATTCCCGGTCATCGCCGGCTCTATCGGGCCCAGCCATGGTTTCGTTCACGTCCGAGAAATCGACACGCCTGTTTCGATCTTCGGCCTGACGGTCAATCCATCGGATCTTATCCATGCGGACCGGCATGGTGCTGTTGTCGTACCTGCTGATCTGATTGATCGGATCGAACACGCCATTCTGAAACTCTTTGAAACCGAACGAATAATTCTGAATGCGGCTTCTGAACCCGGCTTCAATTTCGAGAAATTTGAAGTCGCTTGGGCCGCATTTGAAAAAGCGCGCGTGTAAGGGTGTACGCAGTCTGACTGATCCCTGACGTGGATCGGCAGTTCGTTTGTCGGTCGTAGCCTACGTCTTGGGAGATCCGATCGCGCATTTTGCGTGTTTCTTTCCTTTTGTATGCCTTTTGTATGTCGGCGATTGTTGGGTTGGCGCGAAACGGGCGGTGGAGAACGAGCAAAGCCGCCCTTGGGCGGCTCGTTCGGTATTTTGATTTTGTGGATTTGGTTGCGGGAGCAGGATTTGAACCTGCGACCTTCAGGTTATGAGCCTGACGAGCTACCGGGCTGCTCCATCCCGCGACACTT
>NZ_JBQFTL010000007.1:0-94874 GCF_056538625.1 Ruegeria sp. BF8
TGATCGCCCCGATCGCCATGGAAAACGGTCTGCGCTTCGCCATCCGCGAGGGCGGCCGCACCGTCGGCGCCGGCGTCGTGTCCAAAATCATCGAGTAAGGCGCGCTTGTCGCGCCCGGTTGCGGCAGGCGGTTTTCCAAAGCGAAGCCAGCTGAAAGCTACTTGGTGAGAAACCAAAGAAGGCCGTCCCAAACCGGGGCGGCCTTTTTCGTTAAGTCCCCAAAACATTGGTTGCACACATCTTGGTGTTGCACGCGAATACGCCAAGCTTGCGTTGAGCGGCGCCCCTCGACACAATTGCAGTCAGAATTGTCCAGTAGGGGAGGATGGTGGGATGACCAAGCATGTTGAAATCGGCCGGACTGGGGTCAGGTTGCCGCAAATAGGGTTCGGTTCAACAGGGCTGGGAAGCATTCCACAGATATATGGATACGAAGTAGACGAAAGCCGTGCACTGGATACCATCAGGGCAATTCTACAGCGTCCGGACGGCTTCATTGATACAGCGCGCGGGTATGCGTTGGGCCGAAGCGAAGAACGTATCGGGCAAGTCATTCGCGAATTGGGCGGGTGGCCCGAGGGTCGGGTTCTGTCCACGAAACTGGACCGGGATATGGAGAGCAACAGGTTTGATGCGACACAAGCGCGAAGGTCGCTTGAAGCAAGCCTTGAAGCCCTTGGCGTCGACCAGGTGGATATTCTTCACCTTCATGACCCTGAATACGCCGCAGATCTTTCCGAAGTGACCGGCACGGGCGGCGCGCTTGATGAGCTGTTTCGGATGAAGGAAGAAGGCCTGGCCAAAGCTGTGGGGCTTGCCGGTGGTCGAATTGACGTCCTGATGCCTATGCTACGCGATCGTGAGTTCGACGTCCTTCTGACGCACAACAGGCATACAGTCGTCAACGTGAATTCCGCTCCGCTGATTGAACTCGCGCGTTCCAAGGGAGTGACCGTTCTGAATGCGGCGCCCTATTCCGGAGGAATATTGGCCAAGGGAAGTTCCGCGCATCATTTCTATGTCTATCAGCCGGCGACCGAAGCTGTTCTGGGTCCGGTTCGTGCGGTCGAGAGTATCTGTTCCCGCTACGATGTCCCGTTGGGGGCGCTTGCGTTGCAGTTCTCGGTCAAAAACGCAGATATAGCTTCGACAATCTGCGGCGCGACATGGCCGCAGCACGTGGACCAAACATTCGAATGGTCCGACTGGTCTATCCCGGATGCGGTCTGGACAGAGCTGGCGGAAATGGGGCAATCCCAAAACGATCCTGAAGCCGGGTAGGGTCTTCAAGATTCAGCGCGGCGGCCTATCACTTGTTGGACAATCCGCATTTGGAGCTTGGTGGCATTTCCCCCTTGCCAAACAGCGCCAACCCCACTAAACCGCGCGAGTTCTCGGTGAGAACGTGAAGGCGGGGTGATTCCCGCCTTTTGGGTTCGATGAGGGTTGGCGATGAGCGCCCGTCCTCCTCTCAACTCCAACGCCTGAAAAAAGGCTGTTAATATGCAAAGCCAAAACATCCGTATTCGGCTGAAGGCATTTGACTATCGCGTCCTGGATGCCAGCACGCAAGAGATCGTCAACACTGCAAAGCGGACCGGCGCGAACGTGCGCGGCCCGATCCCGCTGCCGAACAAGATCGAGAAGTTCACGGTTCTCCGTGGCCCTCACGTTGACAAGAAATCCCGCGATCAGTTCGAGATCCGTACGCACAAGCGTCTCTTGGACATCGTAGATCCGACCCCCCAGACCGTGGACGCGCTGATGAAGCTCGACCTGGCCGCTGGTGTGGACGTCGAGATCAAGCTGCAGTCGTAAGATCGGAGGGTATTGATGATGCGCTCTGGTATTATCGCAAAAAAAGTCGGCATGACCCGCCTGTTCATGGAAGACGGCAAGCAGATCCCTGTGACCGTTCTTCACCTGGACAATCTGCAGGTCGTTGCACAGCGTACCGCTGACAAAGACGGCTACACCGCCGTTCAGCTGGGCGCCGGTGCCGCCAAGGCAAAACGCACCTCGAAGGCCATGCGCGGCCACTTCGCCGCCGCCAAGGTCGAGCCCAAGCGCAAGCTGGCCGAGTTCCGCGTGTCGGAAGACGCGCTGATCGAAGTGGGCGCCGAGATCTCGGCAGATCACTTCCTGGCTGGTCAGAAGGTTGACGTTTCGGGCACCTCGATCGGTAAAGGTTTTGCCGGTGCAATGAAGCGCCACAACTTCGGTGGTCTGCGCGCCTCGCACGGTGTTTCGATCAGCCACCGTTCGCACGGTTCGACCGGTCAGTGTCAGGACCCGGGCAAGGTGTTCAAAGGCAAGAAGATGGCCGGTCACATGGGTGCTGCCCGTGTTACCACCCAGAACCTCGAGGTCGTCAAAACCGACGCCGACCGTGGTCTGGTCTTCATCAAAGGCGCCGTTCCCGGACCGAAATCGGGCTGGGTTACCGTCAAGGACGCCGTCAAGAAGAAAGCACCGGAAGGCTTGCCTTTCCCGGCTGCTGTGAAATCGGCTGCAACCGAAGCACCTGCGGAAGAAGCACCCGCGGAAGGTGGTGAAGCATGAAACTTGATGTAATCAAACTGGACGGCAAGAAAGCCGGCAACATCGAGCTGGATGCGGACCTGTTCGGCCTGGAGCCGCGCGCGGACATCCTGCACCGTGTGGTCCGTTGGCAGCGCAACAACGCGCAGGCTGGCACCCACAAGGTGAAGACCCGCTCGGAAACCAGCTACTCGACCAAGAAGATCTATCGCCAGAAGGGCACCGGTGGCGCACGTCACGGTGACCGCAACGCGCCGATCTTCCGCAAGGGTGGCATTTACAAGGGTCCGACCCCGCGTTCGCACGGCCACGACCTGCCGAAGAAGTTCCGCAAGCTGGGCCTGCGCCACGCACTGTCGGCCAAGGCCAAAGCCGGTGAGCTGGTCGTGATCGAAAGCGCCGAAGCCGAAGGCAAGACCGCCGCACTGGCCAAGCAGGTTGCAAACCTGGGCTGGAAGCGCGCTCTGGTCATCGACGGCGCCACCGTGAACGAAGGGTTCGCCCGCGCAGCCCGCAACATCGAAGGTCTGGATATCCTGCCGTCGATGGGCGCAAACGTCTATGACATCCTCAAGCGTGACACCCTGGTGCTCACCAAGGCGGGTGTCGAAGCACTGGAGGCTCGACTGAAATGAGCGCGAAGGCAGAACACTACGACGTGATCCGCAAGCCGATCATCACCGAGAAAACGACCATGGCCTCTGAGAACGGCGCGGTTGTCTTTGAAGTGGCGATCGACAGCAACAAGCCGCAGATCAAAGAGGCCGTCGAGGCGCTGTTTGGTGTGAAGGTCAAGGCGGTGAACACCACCGTGACCAAAGGCAAGGTCAAGCGGTTCCGCGGCCAGCTGGGCAAGCGGAAAGACGTCAAAAAGGCCTATGTGACCCTGGAAGAGGGCAACACCATCGACGTGACCACCGGTCTCTGATCGGACCCGTCCTTGGAGAGAGGTGAGAGCCCCCGCGAAAGCGGGGGCTTTTTTACGATATTATCTCTCGAAATTTCTGGTGAAGAATTTCACCTAGAGCCTCTTCTTCAAGCTTAGACTTTGCTTCTAGTAGCTTTCTGAAATCATCATCTGTTAGAACCAAGATGTAAGCTTGGCCGCCCTTCGCTAAATCCCGCTGACGCTCTAAAAGACGGTCTCTGTCTTGCACTCCGCGGCAAGTGATAATTCCGAAACGGCCTCTGTTATTGTCGAAGCGGCCCAACAATTGGTCGACCTCTGGGTTAGCAATGTCTTTTGTATAATTCTTGCACTCGACAACAACCATGGTAGCAGCGGTATTGTTCGCATCCCTTCGATGAGCAAAAAAACCGTTGTTTGCAGCGTTGGTGAATACAATATCGATACGTTTTCGACCTTGGTTTATTTCCCATTCCTTGTGAGGTTGAATGAGGTCTGGGTAAAAACAAACAGTTAACGCGTGCATGGCCCAGATGTGGTAAGCGTCTGCACCTTTCATTCCGGCTGGAATTTTTTCAAGCTCGGCTATCAGATCTATGCAGGATTGAGAAACAGACTGATCGGTGTCACTTGTGTTGACCATAATTCGGGCTTCGCTGCTTGCTAAGCGTTTGTACAGGTCCAGCAAACCAGGATTTTGGGCAACCAAGTCAGTTATGAGCTTCTTAGACTTTGGATGCTTTTCCCGTACGTCTTTTTTGTAGACCTTAGGCTTGCCCTTCAAAAGTGTTACCAAACTACTGTTGGCTTGAATGTGCTCCGAGACCAAAAAATCGGTAATATGTTTATTGTAAAACTCTTGGCTATCAAGCGACAGCCGTTTTCTAACTATATACTTTGGGATCAGGAGCACTGGTGCGTCTTCTATGAATGGAAGGTCTACGTACTGGCTTCGCCAATTGCGGAGGTTGGCATCCCAAAGTGGAGGCCCATTATACTTATTTGTAGGAATGCTATATAGTGCGCACTGCTCTTGGGTGTATTGCACCAAGCGCTCTCTAATGACGTTGGTGGTCAGGTCAGAAATCTTGTCACGATCCACATGCTCAACGAACAAGGCCATTTCTGAAAGATCGGATAGTAGACCCGATTGAAAGGCAGCGCTGTTTTTGATCGCTGCGATTAGCTGGCGTGACTGTTTTTGCCCTACTCCTTTGCCTTGCGGTTTGGCTGAGGAGACTCCAAGGTAGGTTTCGTAAGGCTCATGCAGATGAGACATCAAGTTCCGTGCCCTGAGGTCGTCTCCTGCTCTAAGCGCATCCAAAACTTCAACAAAGAACGCTCTAATGAGATTCGAAGCTTCCGCAGACCATACATCGTTTCTAATTTCAATGGCGTAGGGGTCTACGTAAACGGGTGTGTCGAAGTCTGTACTGATATCGACAAAATCGAGTTGAGATTGTGGAGCATTAATTTTAAATACTCAGAGAATTTTGGCACAAATGTTCCTTTCAACTTGGTTGTGCCGAAAGCTATCTACTCATTTCTGGATTGCAATAGGTATCTTTGTGACACCTTTAGCTTGCCTTCAAAGCTCGTCAGTCAGGTTGGCCGCTAATTCTGAAGTAAGTCTTGAGATGCCTGTTGGTTCTTAAATTTGGTGGAAAGCACCTAGAGCGCTATAGACACCCACCCCCAACCCTGCTAAACGCTCCCAATCTTGCGGCCTCGGATTCGTTCCGGGGCCTCTGATATTTGAAACCGGGGACCTTCGGGGCCCTATAAACTGGGCACCTACGGGGGCCTCTCACATAGCGGGGATTGATCCTCGCGCTTGCTAAACGGAAGACAGAAAGCATGGCACTCAAGTCGTACAAACCGACGACGCCGGGCCAGCGCGGGCTGGTGCTGATCGACCGTTCGGAGCTTTGGAAAGGACGTCCGGTCAAGTCTCTCACTGAGGGTTTGACCAAATCGGGCGGCCGGAACAACACCGGACGGATCACTTCACGCCGCCGTGGCGGTGGCGCAAAGCGTCTCTACCGGATCGTTGACTTCAAACGGAACAAACTGGATGTGGCGGCAACCGTCGAGCGGATCGAATACGACCCGAACCGGACCGCATTCATCGCACTGATCAAATATGACGATGGCGAGCAGGCCTATATCCTGGCGCCGCAGCGTCTGGCGGTTGCCGACAAGGTCATCGCTTCGGCCAAGGCTGACATCAAGCCCGGCAACGCGATGCCGTTCTCGGGTATGCCGATCGGTACCATCGTGCACAACATCGAGATGAAGCCCGGCAAGGGCGGTCAGATCGCGCGTGCCGCGGGCACCTACGCCCAGTTCGTCGGCCGTGATGGCGGCTATGCCCAGATCCGTCTGAGCTCGGGCGAGCTGCGTATGGTGCGCCAGGAATGCATGGCCACCGTCGGTGCCGTGTCGAACCCCGACAACAGCAACCAGAACCTCGGCAAAGCCGGTCGTATGCGCCACAAAGGCGTGCGTCCGTCGGTCCGTGGTGTTGCCATGAACCCGATCGATCACCCCCACGGTGGTGGTGAAGGCCGGACCTCGGGTGGCCGTACGCCGGTTACGCCTTGGGGTAAGGACACCAAGGGTAAGCGTACCCGCAACAAGAACAAAGCGTCCCAGAAGCTGATCATCCGCTCGCGGCACGCCAAGAAGAAAGGGCGTTAAGACATGTCTCGCTCTGTTTGGAAGGGTCCTTTCGTCGACGCTTACGTGCTGAAAAAAGCCGAAGCTGCGCGCGAGTCGGGCCGCAACGAAGTCATCAAGATCTGGTCGCGTCGTTCCACCATTCTGCCCCAGTTCGTGGGTCTGACCTTTGGTGTGTACAACGGCCAGAAGCATATCCCGGTAAACGTCTCGGAAGACATGATCGGTCAGAAGTTCGGTGAGTACTCGCCGACCCGGACCTATTATGGCCATGCCGCAGACAAAAAAGCGAAGCGGAAGTAAGTCATGGGCAAGGAAAAGAACCCCCGCCGCGTGGCTGAAAACGAAGCAATGGCAAAAACCCGTATGCTTCGCACCAGCCCGCAGAAACTGAACCTGGTTGCGCAAATGATCCGCGGCAAGAAAGTCGAGAAGGCTCTGACCGACCTGACTTTCTCGAACAAGCGTGTCGCGCAGGACGTCAAAAAGTGCCTGCAGTCCGCAATCGCGAACGCCGAAAACAACCACAACCTGGACGTGGACGAGCTGATCGTCGCCGAAGCATGGGTTGGCAAGAACCTGGTCATGAAGCGCGGTCGTCCGCGTGCTCGTGGCCGTTTCGGCAAGATCATGAAGCCGTTCTCGGAGATCACCATCAAGGTGCGTCAAGTTGAGGAGCAAGCCTAATGGGACATAAAGTCAATCCGATCGGCATGCGCCTTCAGGTCAACCGCACCTGGGACAGCCGTTGGTACGCAGATACCAAGGACTACGGTGATCTTCTGCTGGAAGACCTCAAGATCCGTGAGTTCATCAAGAAAGAGTGCAAGCAAGCCGGCATCGCCCGTGTGATCATCGAACGCCCGCACAAGAAGTGCCGCGTCACGATCCACACCGCGCGTCCCGGTGTCATCATCGGCAAGAAAGGCGCGGACATCGAAGTTCTGCGCAAGAAAATCGCGCAGATGACCGACAGCGAACTGCACCTGAACATCGTCGAAGTGCGCAAGCCGGAACTCGACGCGCAGCTGGTTGCCGAGTCGATCGCTCAGCAGCTGGAGCGCCGCGTTTCGTTCCGCCGCGCGATGAAGCGGTCGGTTCAGAACGCCATGCGCATGGGCGCCCTGGGTATCCGGGTGAACGTCGCTGGTCGTCTGGGCGGCGCCGAAATCGCACGGACCGAGTGGTACCGCGAAGGCCGCGTGCCTCTGCACACCCTGCGTGCCGACATCGATTACGCACATGCCGAAGCGATGACCCCCTACGGGATCATCGGGATCAAGGTCTGGATCTTCAAAGGTGAGATCATGGAGCACGATCCGCAGGCACGTGACCGTAAAGCACAGGAACTCCAGGACGGCCCTGCACCTCGTGGTGCTGGTGGCGGTCGTCGCTAAGGAGGGAAAGATATGCTTCAACCAAAGCGTACAAAATTCCGCAAGATGCACAAAGGCCGGATCAAGGGTGAAGCCAAGGGCGGCTCTGATCTGAACTTTGGCACCTACGGTCTGAAGGCTCTGCAGCCCGAGCGCGTCACTGCACGCCAGATCGAAGCTGCGCGTCGTGCCATGACCCGTCACATGAAGCGTCAAGGTCGCGTCTGGATCCGGATCTTCCCGGATACCCCCGTGACCTCGAAGCCTACCGAAGTCCGTATGGGTAAAGGTAAAGGCTCGGTCGACTATTGGGCAGCCAAAGTGAAGCCCGGTCGCGTGATGTTCGAGATCGACGGCGTCAACGATGAGATCGCGCGCGAGGCTCTGCGCCTGGCTGCGATGAAGCTGCCGATCAAGACCCGCGTGGTGGTCCGCGAGGACTGGTAAACCGGTCTTGCCAAGACTTCAGAAAACCCCGCCGAACCGGCGGGGTTTTTTGTTTTTCGGATGGTTTGGGTTAGGCTCCGCTTCAGCTTTTGATATTTTGGAAAAGCCTAGAACAGGGGGCCTCAAATGGTTTCGACGTCAGAGATAGAAAAGATTGACGACGGCTTCTTTGCCGCACTGAACGCTATGTTCGAGGGTGACGTTGTACCGATGGAGGCGCTGTGGTCGCATGCGGACGATGTCATCTATATGGGGCCGTCACCCGATCTGTTCCACGTCGGGTGGAAAGTCACGGATCAGGATTGGGTCGCGCAGGGTCGGGCGCATCTGGGCGGGTCGATCAAAGTGCTGAACCGGCATGTTGTGGTTGGGGATACGCTTGCCACTGTGCACCATGTCGCCGAGGCATCGGGGCAGGGCGATGGGGCCGGTATCCGGATGCGCGGCACGAATGTCTATCGCCTTGAAGGTGGAGCGTGGAAGCTGATCGCGCATCACAGCGACCCGTTGCCCTATATTGACTTGTGACAGCAGCAGGGGTTTCCAAATTCGAAGAAAGTTCCTCTATCGCGCCTGGGCGTCGAATAGGGTAATGGACGCCCATGGCACAGATTGAATCACTCTTCGTTACCCGTCTCTACCGCGCCGCTCTGTCTGAGTTCGATCCAAGGATCGATCCGGAGGAGCTGGAGAACTCGTGCCTTGTCATCGCTGAGGATGACGAGGCCGGGCAGGAGTGGTGCGAAAAAAACGGCTATCCGGGTTACACCAGCTATGCCTCGTTGACTGACCTGCCCTGGCGGTTTCCGATCTTTCAGGACTTGGTGAAGACTTTGGATCAGCACGTGGCTGCATTCGCGAAAGACCTTGAGTTTGATCTCGATGACCGGGAATTGAAGCTGGAGGATCTTTGGATCAACATCCTGCCCGAGGGTGGAATGCATGCCAGCCACATCCATCCGCACAGTGTGATTTCTGGAACGACCTATGTGTCAATGCCGGAAGGCGCCAGCGCGCTGAAGCTGGAGGACCCCCGCTCAGGCCGCATGATGGCCGCGCCGGTGCGCCAGAAGGGCGCCCGACGCGAATTGCAGCCCTTCATTTATATGAAGCCGAAGGTCGGCGACGTTCTGCTGTGGGAAAGCTGGCTGCGCCACGAGGTGCCCATGAACATGGCCGAAGAAGAACGGATTTCGGTGAGTTTTAACTATAAGTGGGAGTGAACTCCTTGGGTCGTATTCAACTGCCGGCATTGTGCCGGTTTGATCTGCGCCCATAGGCGACGACTGTCGTCGTCCTGCGAACCGAAATCGATGCGTGACCGAAAGCCCCATTCCGCAGCCGTTCTCTGGCGCCGGTCGGTTCGAGATGCCTATACCTTCCCTGTGAAAATAAAGGCAGGTCCAGCGCAAGCCCCCTTTTGATCAGCTCCGCGCCGATGTCCTGCCCATTGGGTAGGTATGCAATTCCAACTAACCGGTCATAGGATGTTTCGCCGTTCAGCTTGACGGTAATCTCCTGACCCTTGCAGATTTCGACCATCGTCCACTTTGCCTTTAGGCCCCATGGCATGTCCAGCTCGGGCGCATCAATGCCGGCTAGACGGATCTTTGTTCCACGGACAATGATTGTGTCGCCATCGATCACATAAGCGCGCCCCGTCAGAACGCGGTTGGAGGGAACAACACTCGGCTGTTGTCGCGGGATTGCGCGGTTCCGTGTGGAGGCTTGCGGAGGTTTTTGATGGCCTCTATGACGGGCGACAAGGCGTGGCTTTCTTGATTTTAAAACAACTAGAAGTGCCGCAAACCCAATTAGGACAACCAGTTCCATTTTTTCCACCGTTCCTAAGTCAGCGGGATAAAGATACTTCAAGGGTTTCACGTGTCTTTTGAGTTTCGGCCAAACCCGTTTCCACAGAAGACAACGCGCAAGTGGTCAGGTTCTGACGTGACCCGTTGGTTGCCCGGTTCTGGTTGCAAAACTTCCTCTTGCCACCAACCCACCAAACCCTTATACGGCGGCATCCTGCGGTCTCCCGGCGTTGTCGGGCGATTCGCATGTCTATCATTCATCCACCAGGTCCAAGGTGACCCGTGTACGGGGCCTTCTGGTGTTTTGAGCAAAGGAAAAGGCGATGAACGCCCAAGAACTGCGTGAAAAGACCCCGGACCAGCTCCGCGAGGAACTGGCCAACCTGAAGAAAGAAAGCTTCAACCTGCGCTTTCAACAGGCCACCGGTCAGCTGGAAAACACTGCTGGTATCAAAGCGGCCCGCCGCAATGCTGCCCGCGTCAAAACCATTCTGAACGAAAAGGCCGCTGCCGCGGCATCCGAGGAGTAATCAGATGCCCAAGCGTATCCTGCAAGGCACCGTGACCAGCGACGCCAACGAACAGACCATCACCGTTCTGGTCGAGCGCCGTTTCAAGCACCCTCTACTGCAGAAAACCGTTCGTAAGTCCAAGAAATACCGGGCTCACGACGAAAAGAACGCCTTCAAGGTCGGCGACACCGTACGCATCATCGAATGCGCGCCGAAATCGAAGACGAAACGTTGGGAGGTTCTGGAGGCCTAAGCCTCCGGGACTTTTCCATTTGTCGAAACCCTGGGGGATTTAACAAGACCAGCCCCCACAGGTCGGGAGAAACCACATGATCCAGATGCAGACCAATCTGGATGTCGCTGACAACTCCGGCGCCCGCCGAGTTCAGTGCATCAAGGTCCTGGGTGGTTCCAAGCGTAAATACGCCTCCGTCGGCGACATCATTGTCGTCTCGGTGAAGGAAGCCATCCCGCGCGGCCGCGTGAAGAAAGGTGATGTCCGCAAGGCCGTCGTCGTGCGCACCGCCAAAGAAGTCCGTCGCGAAGACGGCACCGCGATCCGCTTCGATCGCAACGCCGCCGTCATCCTGAACAACAACAACGAGCCCGTCGGCACCCGTATCTTCGGCCCCGTTGTTCGTGAACTGCGCGCGAAGAACTTCATGAAGATCATCTCGCTGGCTCCGGAGGTGCTGTAATCATGGCTGCTAAACTCCGCAAAGGCGACAAGGTCGTCGTGCTGGCCGGCAAGGACAAGGGCAAAGAGGGGACTATCACCTCGGTCGACCCCAAAGCCGGCAAAGCTGTCGTTGATGGCGTGAACATCGCCATTCGCCACACCCGCCAGTCGCAAACGTCGCAAGGTGGCCGCCTGCCCAAAGCTCTGCCGATCGACCTGTCGAACCTGGCCCTGCTGGACAAGAACGGCAAGGCAACCCGCGTCGGCTTCCGCATGGAAGGTGACAAGAAGGTTCGTTACGCCAAGACCACGGGGGACGTGATCGATGCTTGATGCTGCAACCTACACCCCGCGTCTGAAAGCTCAGTACGCTGAAACCATCCGTGCCGCTCTGAAAGAAGAGTTCGGCTACAAGAACGATATGCAGATCCCCAAGCTGGAGAAGATCGTTCTGAACATCGGCTGTGGTGCCGAGGCGGTGAAGGACTCGAAGAAGGCGAAAGCCGCGGTCGAGGATCTGACGGCGATCGCCGGTCAGAAGGCCGTTTCGACCAAGGCGAAGAAGTCGATCGCGGGTTTCCGCGTCCGTGAAGACATGCCGCTGGGCGCCAAGGTGACCCTGCGCGGCGACCGGATGTACGAATTCCTGGACCGTCTGATCACCATCGCGATGCCTCGCGTACGTGACTTCCGCGGTGTGAAACCGTCCTTCGATGGCCGTGGCAACTTTGCCATGGGCATGAAAGAGCACATCGTGTTCCCGGAAATCGACTTCGACAAGGTCGACGAGGTCTGGGGCATGGACATCGTAATTGCCACCACAGCGAAAACCGACGCTGAAGCAAAGGCACTGTTGAAAGCTTTCAACATGCCGTTCAACGCGTAAGCGCCGGGAGGATTGAGACATGGCTAAAAAAGCAATGATCGAACGCGAGAAGAAGCGCGCACGCCTGGTGGCACAGTATGCCGAAAAGCGTGCGGCTCTGAAAGAGATCGCGAATGACGAGAGCAAGCCGATGGAAGAGCGCTTCAAAGCGCGTCTGAAACTGGCGAAACTGCCGCGCAACAGCTCGGCTACCCGTCTGCACAACCGTTGTCAGCTGACCGGTCGTCCCCACGCTTACTACCGTAAGCTGAAGGTCAGCCGTATCGCGCTGCGCGAGCTGGGTTCTGCTGGTCAGATCCCCGGCATGGTGAAATCGAGCTGGTAAGGGAGAGACAGATATGAACGATCCTATCGGCGATATGCTCACCCGCATCCGCAACGCGCAAATGCGCGGCAAGTCCACCGTGATCACTCCGGCGTCGAAACTGCGCGCCTGGGTTCTGGACGTGCTGGCGGACGAAGGCTATATCCGCGGCTATGAAAAGACGACCGGTGAAAACGGTCATCCGGCTCTGGAAATCAGCCTGAAATACTACGAAGGCACCCCTGTCATTCGCGAACTGAAGCGGGTCTCGAAGCCCGGCCGTCGCGTATACATGGGCGTCAATGACATCCCGCAGGTTCGTCAGGGCCTGGGCGTGTCGATTGTCAGCACTCCGAAAGGTGTGATGTCGGACGCAAACGCTCGCTCCAACAATGTTGGCGGCGAAGTGCTCTGCACCGTCTTCTAAGGAGGTCTGCAATGTCTCGTATTGGTAAGAAACCGGTCGAGCTGCCCAGCGGCGTTACCGCCTCTGTGTCGGGTCAGACCATCGAAGTCAAAGGTCCGAAAGGCACCCGCAGCTTCACCGCAACCGATGACGTCACCCTGACGGTCGAAGACAACGTGGTCAAAATCGACCCGCGTGGTTCGTCCAAGCGTGCGCGTCAGCAGTGGGGCATGAGCCGCACCATGGTCGCCAATCTGGTGACCGGTGTGACCGAAGGCTTCAAGAAGGAACTGGAAATCCAGGGTGTGGGTTACCGCGCTCAGATGCAGGGCAACACCCTGAAGCTGAACCTGGGCTACAGCCACGATGTTGATTTCGTTGCTCCGGAAGGTGTCACCATAACCGCGCCGAAGCAGACCGAGATCGTTGTGGAAGGCATCGACCAGCAGCTGGTGGGCGAAACCGCGGCGAAAATCCGCGAGTGGCGCCGCCCCGAGCCGTACAAAGGCAAGGGCATCCGCTACAAGGGCGAGTTCATCTTCCGCAAGGAAGGCAAGAAGAAGTAAGGACGAACACAATGGCAAACAGCAAAAGAACCCTGTTTCTGAAGCGCCGCCTGCGCGTTCGGAACAAACTTCGCAAGGTCAACGCGGGTCGTCCGCGTCTGTCCGTACACCGTTCGAACAAGAACATCTCCGTTCAGCTGATCGACGACGTACGTGGCGTGACCCTGGCCTCGGCCTCGACCCTGGAAAAGGATCTGGGTGTTGTTGGCAAGAACAACGTCGAAGCGGCCACCAAAGTGGGCGCAGCCATCGCCGAGCGGGCCAAGAAGGCCGGCGTCGAAGAGGCTTATTTCGATCGTGGCGGCTTCCTGTTCCACGGCAAGGTGAAGGCAGTTGCCGACGCTGCGCGTGAAGGCGGCCTGAAAATCTAAGGCCTGTGGGCGGGTTTCGATCCGCCCCGATGATCCGGGGGCCTCGGCGTCAGTCGAGGCTCACTTGGATTGAAGAAAACGGCGCCAAGCGCCACATGAGAAAAGGGATGCCAAATGGCAGAACGTGAAAACCGTCGGGGCCGTGGCCGCGACCGTGAAGAAGCACCGGAATTTGCCGATCGTCTGGTCGCAATCAACCGCGTGTCGAAAACCGTAAAAGGTGGTAAGCGCTTTGGCTTCGCCGCTCTGGTGGTTGTTGGCGATCAGAAAGGCCGCGTGGGCTTTGGCAAAGGTAAAGCGAAAGAAGTACCTGAAGCCATCCGCAAGGCGACCGAGCAAGCCAAGCGTCAGATGATCCGCGTGCAGCTGCGCGAAGGCCGGACCCTGCACCACGACATCGAAGGCCGTCACGGCGCCGGTAAAGTGGTCATGCGCACCGCACCGGAAGGTACCGGTATCATCGCCGGTGGTCCGATGCGTGCCGTGTTCGAAATGCTGGGCGTAAAGGACGTTGTGTCCAAGTCGCTGGGCTCGCAGAACCCGTACAACATGATCCGTGCCACCATCGACGGCCTGAAGAAAGAACAGAGCCCGCGTTCGGTTGCCGCGCGTCGTGGCAAGAAGGTCGCCGATATCCTGCCCAAGCGGGATGAAGCACCGGCTGAAGCCGAAGCGTAAGGAGAGCGAGCAATGGCAAAAACCATCGTCGTCAAGCAGATCGGTTCCCCGATCCGTCGCCCCGCCGAACAGCGCGCAACCCTGATCGGTCTGGGCCTGAACAAGATGCACAAGACCCGCGAATTGGAAGACACTCCGTCGATCCGCGGCATGGTCAACAAGATCCCGCATCTGGTTGAGATCATCGAAGAGCGCGGCTAAGCGCCAACTTCGAAAGCCTAATGAACGCCTCCGATTTGATCGGGGGCGTTTTCATTTTTGGCCGTCGCCTGCGCGGAATGTCGGAAGACCGCCTTTTGCGGTGAACTAGGTCAAGGCCTGGCCAGGAATTTGCAGGTAGACACCTTTTTGCCCTCCGTCCTGACCCTGAAATTAAAACATAGCCAAACGGCTAACTTTTTCTTGACGCGGGTGGTGCGTTGAAATACTTAGCCTTATGGCTAACAAACTCGATACTTTTTTTTCTGCGCTGGCCGATCCGACCCGGCGTGCCGTGATCGAGCGGCTGATCACTGGCCCAGCGGCCGTGTCAGAGCTGCACGAAGCGCATGACATGGCTCTTCCTTCGTTTCTGAAGCATCTCGGCAAACTGGAATCCGCGGGAATGATCCGTTCGGAGAAGATCGGTCGGGTTCGCATGTTGCATATCGAAGCCGCCCCGATCGCCGAGGCGGAAGGTTGGTTGAAACAACAACGTCACCTCTGGGAAGGCCGGCTGGATCGCCTGTCCGCACTTGCCGAGCAAATTGGAAAGGAATCCGATGATGGCTGATTACGAAACTTTGATCTTGGAACGCGAGATTGCCTGCGCTCCTGACCGGCTGTTTCAGGTGTTGACCGACCGCGAGTTGCGCCAGAAATGGGCCGCACCAGACGATGAAAGCGTAGTTTTGATCGATGTGTTCGACTGTCGACCCGGAGGCCGTGAGGAAACGCGGTGTGGACCGAAAGAAGCGCCCGAGTTCAATACGACCAGCCTGTTCCACGTAGTCTCGCCGGAGTTTCTTTCATTGACCGAAACACTGGTCATTCAGGGAGAGTTGGTCTCGGTCTCGCTGTGCGGACACGAAATCATGCCGAATGGCCACGGCAGTACGCTGCGCGTCACGTTGCAGATCACAAGCCTGGCCGGGCCAGAACTATTTCAGGACTACAAAGGTGGCTGGTCTGCTGCTTTGGACAACCTGTCCCGGCTTGCGGCCGGTGGCGGTCACTCCTGATTTGCGCCGCTATGCCAAAAATGCATAGCGGCCAGTCCAAAACCATCGTTGTTAGCGATAACTGAACTCCCTATCTCAACCCTGTCCAAGACAGGAACCAAGTAAGTGACATCGGGGAATACGCCCCGACATTCGAAAGGAAATGAGATAATGGCACACACAGCGACCCTGACACATGGCGGCTTCAACCTGACCGCCCGTATCGCAAACCTGATCGAGCGCGTGAAAGAAAACCGCGCCCGGGCCAGCGAATACACCCGCACGTATACCGAGTTGCAGCGTCTGAGCGACCGCGAGTTGAACGACATCGGCATCCGCCGGTGCGACATCGCCGACATCGCCCGCGAGCACGCCTACTGCTCGTAAGATACGGGACGACAACATATGAAGCAGAGGCGCCCAAGTGGCGCCTCTTTTGTGTTTACGGATCCCACACGGGCAGGAAAATAGTTGTTACCACAACTGCGACGTTGCGCGGCGCCGGGAATTGGGTCACTCCAATGCAGGCAAGCCGTCAAGGCATGAACACATTGGGCAGAGAGGGCAGAACATGGCACGGGACTTCCAGATTGCAATGCTGTGGGTCGAGGGGCCGCTCAGCTTTTTGGAACTGCTGTGCATCCAGTCGTACTTGGATATGGGCCACAGCGTGCGGATTTATACCTATAGCAATGTGACGAACATCCCCGAGGGTGTCGAGCACCGTGATGCCCGCGAGATCCTGCCGGATTCCGAATTTATCACTCATGAGCGGACCAATAGCCCCGCGCCGCATTCCGACAAGTTCCGCTACCGGATGCTGGCTCAGGAGCCCGACCTGATCTGGGCCGACACCGATGCCTATTGCCTGAAACCCTATTCAACGGCGAATGGTCATTACTATGGGTATCTCGAGGGTGAGGTGGCGATCGGGGTTCTGGGCCTGCCGCAGGACAGTGAAACTCTGGCCAAGCTGATCGAGTACACGAATGATCCCTACCTTATTCCTCCTTGGTTACCGCCGCGCCACCGCCGACCGCTGGAAGAGGCGCGGGACGCCGGGAACCCGACCAACGTTCCCGAGGCGTTGTGGGGCGTGTGGGGGCCAAAGGCATTCACCTGGGCGCTGAAGGAAACAGGCGAGATAAAATACGCCCTGCCAGAGCATGTTTTTTACCCGATCAACTTTTCGCGGCGCCGGGCCCTTGCCCGGCCGAACGAAAATCTTGACCGGTTTTTTCACGAGGATACCGTCTCGATCCATCTATACGGGCGCCGGATGCGGGCGATCATGCGCAAGAACCATGGTGGAATACCACATCCTGACAGCCTGGTCGGGCGACTTGTGGCCAAACATGGAATTGTGCCCCAAGACGCGCCCATTGCTGGCCGCGACGACTGAGCCGCTGCGGCAGGGCAATCAAAACTTGCAACTCGGGGCGCGAGGCTGTACTGCGCTCCGGTGGCGTGTTTGCCACGAGAATCAAAACCAAGAAATGCCGTGTTTGGCCCATCACGCTTCGGGGTCATATCCGGCTTAGGAGAAGCGACATGAAACTGCACGAATTGCGCGACAATCCCGGCGCCGTCAAGAAACGCACCCGCGTTGGCCGTGGTCCCGGCTCTGGCAAGGGTAAAATGGGTGGCCGCGGTATCAAAGGCCAGAAATCTCGTTCGGGTGTGGCCATCAACGGCTACGAAGGCGGCCAGATGCCGCTGTATCAGCGCCTGCCCAAGCGCGGCTTCAACAAGCCGAACCGCAAGGAATTTGCCGTCATCAACCTGGGCCTGATCCAGAAATTCGTCGACGCCGGCAAACTGGACGTTAAATCGGCCATCACCGAGGACGCACTGGTCGCCTCGGGTCTGGTGCGCCGCAAGCTGGACGGTATCCGCGTTCTGGCCAAAGGCGAAATCAGCGCCAAGCTGAACCTGGAAGTGACCGGCGCCTCGAAAGCGGCGATCGAAGCCGTGGAAAAAGCGGGCGGTTCACTGAAGGTCACAAAAGCCGCTGCGGCAGAGTAAGCGCTTGTGAGCGGGCGCCGACCCGCTTACATAGACCTCAGAGTTTTCCAAGACGCCGCCCGAGCCGGAAAACGGTTCCGGGCGGCGTTTTCATAAGAGAGACCGATTTATGGTATCAGCAGCAGAACAAATGGCAGCCAACACAAGCTGGGCTGCTTTGGGCAAGGCCACCGATCTGCGCAACCGCATCCTGTTCACGCTGGGTTTGCTGATCGTCTATCGTCTGGGCACCTTCATTCCGGTGCCGGGGATCGACGGTCAGGCGCTGCGCGAGTTCATGGAACAAGCGGGGCAGGGCATCGGTGGGATGGTTTCGATGTTCACCGGCGGGGCGCTGGGGCGGATGGGTATCTTTGCCCTCGGCATCATGCCCTATATCTCGGCATCGATCATCGTACAGCTGCTGACCTCGATGGTGCCCGCGCTCGAACAACTCAAGAAAGAGGGCGAGCAGGGCCGCAAGAAGATAAACCAGTACACCCGTTTCGGCACCGTCGCGCTGGCCACCGTTCAGGCCTATGGCCTGGCGGTTTCGCTGGAATCGGGCGATTTGGCGACCGATCCGGGTCTGTATTTCCGCCTGTCGACGATGATCACTCTGGTCGGTGGCACCATGTTCCTGATGTGGCTGGGTGAACAGATCACCGCGCGCGGCATCGGCAACGGCATCTCGCTGATCATTTTTGTCGGCATCATCGCCGAGGTTCCTGCCGCGCTGGCCCAGTTCCTTGCCTCGGGCCGTTCGGGCGCGATCAGCCCGGCCGTGATCGTCGGCGTGATCGTGATGGTGATCGCCGTTATCACCTTCGTGGTGTTCATGGAACGCGCGCTGCGCAAGATCCACATCCAGTACCCGCGCCGCAATGTCGGCATGAAGGTCTATGAGGGCGGCTCGAGCCACCTGCCGGTCAAGGTCAACCCGGCCGGCGTGATTCCGGCGATCTTCGCCAGCTCGCTGCTGCTGCTGCCGGTCACGATCTCGACCTTTTCGTCGGGCGCTGCAAACGGACCGATCATGTCGTGGCTGCTGGCCAATTTCGGACCGGGACAGCCGCTTTATCTGCTGTTCTTTGCGTCGATGATCGTGTTCTTTGCCTACTTCTACACGTTCAACGTGTCGTTCAAACCGGATGACGTGGCGGACAACCTGAAAAAGCAGAACGGCTTTGTGCCCGGCATTCGCCCTGGCAAAAAGACCGCCGAATATCTGGAATACGTCGTCAACCGCGTGCTGGTGCTGGGTTCGGCCTATCTTGCGGCGGTCTGCCTGCTGCCTGAAATTCTGCGCGGCCAGTTCGCCATTCCGTTCTATTTCGGCGGCACCTCGGTTCTGATCATCGTCTCTGTGACCATGGACACGATCCAACAGGTTCAGAGCCACCTGTTGGCGCATCAATACGAAGGGCTGATCGAAAAGTCCCAGTTGCGCGGTAAAGGCAAGAAACGCGGCAGGAAGGGACCCGCTCGTCGATGAATATCATTCTTCTGGGCCCCCCGGGGGCAGGCAAGGGTACGCAGGCACGTCACTTGGTTGAAACGCGGGGCATGATCCAGCTCAGCACCGGTGACATGCTGCGCGAGGCCCGCAGCTCGGGAACCGAGATGGGCAAGAAGGTGGCCGCGATCATGGACGCGGGAAAGCTTGTCACCGACGAGATCGTGATTGGCCTGATCGAAGAGAAACTGACCACCGAAAAGGGCGCAGGCTTCATCTTCGACGGCTTCCCGCGAACCTTGGCCCAGGCTGACGCCTTGTCGGCCCTTCTGACCAAGCTAGGCCAGTCGCTGCACACCGTGATCGAAATGCGCGTGGATGACGAGGCCCTGGTTGATCGGATCACTGCCCGGTCGACCTGTGGCGGTTGCGGCGAGGTCTACAATGACAAGACCAAACCGATCCCGGCCGATGGTAAATGCACCAATTGCGGCAAGGAAAACGACTTCGTTCGTCGCGCCGACGACAACGAGGAAAGCCTGCGCACCCGGCTTATGGAATATTACAAGAAGACCTCGCCGTTGATTGGCTATTACTACGCCAAGGGCGATCTTCGACCGGTGAACGGGCTGGCGGACATCAAGGAAGTCCGGGCCTCGATCGCAGCCATATTGGGTTAAGCTTGCAAAGGGCTTGACGCCAAGCCCAAAAGCCCATATCGACCCCCATCCCTTTGGGGAATCAATCGCGCACGCGGGATTCGTTCCGCATGTATAGACCACCTCGAATAATGCTGAACCCTCTGGCCACACTGCCACGGTTAGGCGTTGTGAAAAAAGGTTCTGGAACTACGGAACCGCAACGAAAGGAAAGTGACACGTGGCACGTATTGCCGGCGTAAACATCCCGACTGCAAAGCGGGTACCAATCGCCCTCACATATATCACCGGTATCGGCAACACCTCGGCCAAAGCGATCTGCGAAGCCGTTGGCATCGACACGACCCGTCGCGTCAATGAACTGTCGGATGCCGAAGTTCTAGCCATCCGCGAATACATCGACGCCAACTTCACCGTCGAAGGTGACCTGCGTCGCGAAGTTCAGATGAACATCAAGCGTCTGATGGACCTGGGCTGCTATCGCGGTCTGCGTCACCGCCGCAACCTGCCGGTTCGCGGTCAGCGTACCCACACCAACGCTCGTACCCGCAAAGGCCCCGCAAAGGCCATTGCTGGTAAGAAGAAATAAGGGAGGGTCTGACTGATGGCACGTGACAAGACTCGCGTTAAGCGCAAAGAGCGTAAGAACATCGCATCGGGCGTCGCCCATGTGAATTCGACCTTCAACAACACCAAGATCCTGATCTCGGACGTGCAGGGCAACGCCATTTCGTGGTCGTCGGCCGGCACCATGGGCTTCAAGGGATCGCGGAAATCGACCCCCTACGCCGCTCAGATGGCTGCAGAAGATGCAGGCAAGAAAGCGCAGGAACATGGCGTCAAGACGCTGGAAGTCGAAGTTCAGGGCCCCGGTTCGGGTCGTGAATCGGCTCTGCGTGCGCTGGCTGCCGTGGGCTTCAACATCACGTCGATCCGCGATGTGACCCCGATCGCCCACAATGGCTGCCGCCCGCCGAAGCGCCGCCGCGTCTAACCGATCGAATTACCAGGCTGGGGCCGTGTTTTTACACGGCCCCGGTTCGCCGTTTTGAAACCTCGGGCGTCTGCACCTGATTGGTCATGGGGCGCAGACAGGAATGGAGGGATTACATGATCCACAAGAATTGGGCAGAATTGATCAAGCCGACCCAACTGGAAGGCAAGCCGGGCAACGATCCCGCGCGGCAGGCAACCCTGGTTGCGGAGCCGCTTGAGCGTGGCTTTGGTCTGACCCTGGGCAACGCGCTGCGCCGTGTTCTGATGAGCTCGCTGCAAGGCGCCGCCATCACCAGCGTCCAGATCGACAACGTACTGCACGAGTTCAGCTCGGTCGCAGGCGTTCGTGAAGACGTCACCGACATCATCCTGAACCTCAAGCAGGTCGCTCTGCGCATGGAAGTCGAAGGGCCCAAGCGCCTGTCGATCAATGCCAAAGGCCCCGCAGTTGTCACCGCCGGTGATATCAGCGAAAGCGCCGGCATCGAGGTTCTGAACCGTGATCACGTCATCTGCCACCTGGACGATGGCGCCGAGCTGTTCATGGAACTGACCGTCAACACCGGCAAAGGCTATGTCTCGGCCGAGAAGAACAAGCCCGAAGATGCACCCATCGGCCTGATCCCGATCGACGCGATCTACTCGCCGGTCAAGAAAGTCGCCTATGACGTTCAGCCGACCCGTGAAGGCCAGGTTCTGGACTATGACAAGCTGACCATGAAGATCGAAACCGACGGCTCGATCACGCCCGAGGACGCGCTGGCCTTCGCCGCCCGCATCCTGCAGGATCAGCTGTCGATCTTCGTCAACTTCGACGAGCCGGAATCGGCCGGTCGCCAGGACGAGGACGATGGTCTGGAGTTCAACCCGCTGCTGCTGAAGAAAGTGGACGAGCTGGAACTATCGGTCCGTTCGGCAAACTGCCTGAAGAACGACAACATCGTCTACATCGGCGACCTGATCCAGAAGACCGAAGCCGAGATGCTGCGCACCCCGAACTTCGGCCGCAAGTCGCTGAACGAGATCAAGGAAGTGCTGTCCGGCATGGGTCTGCACCTCGGCATGGATGTCGAGGATTGGCCGCCCGACAACATCGAAGATCTGGCCAAGAAATTCGAAGACGCGTTCTAAACGCGTCTTCGCCAATGCCCGGGCTGCCGGGGACCGTATGGGCATTTCCGCCCCAAGGAGAGCCGGTGACACGCATCGCCGGCCAGACAAAGCAAAACGCGAAAGAAGGAATTGAAAAATGCGTCACGCACGTGGTTACCGCCGCCTGAACCGTACTCATGAGCACCGCAAGGCCCTGTTCTCGAACATGGCCGGCTCGCTGATCGAGCACGAACAGATCAAGACGACTCTGCCCAAGGCAAAAGAACTGCGCCCGATCGTTGAAAAACTGATCACCCTGGGCAAGCGCGGCGACCTGCACGCCCGCCGTCAGGCCGCAGCTCAGCTGAAGGAAGACAAGGACGTCGCCAAGCTGTTCGAGGTTCTGGGCCCGCGCTACAAGGACCGTCAGGGCGGCTATGTCCGTATCCTGAAAGCTGGCTTCCGCTATGGCGACATGGCTCCGATGGCGATCATCGAATTCGTTGATCGTGACATCGACGCCAAAGGCGCAGCCGACAAGGCCCGCGTCGCCGCTGAAGAAGTGGACGTTGACGAAGAATAAGAACCGGCTGCATTGCCGTTTCATGGCCCCTGTCCGGATATCCCGGTCAGGGGCTTTTTCTTATGGATCGCCACGCTTGCGGCGGACATGGCAGCGGTAAGGTTTCGCGTGCTCTATTGCATTCGCGTGCCGACCTCCGCATATCTTCGGCGGATGATGAACGGAGCTGTCATGATACGCACGATCCTGGCCGTATGCCTGATGACACTGGCCACCCATGCCGGTGCCGAGACACGGGTTCCTCAGTCACAGGTCGAGATTTCCATGGGTTTTGCCCCGGTGGTCAAAAAGGCTGCCCCGGCGGTGGTGAACATCTATGCCAAGATCGTCCGGCCTGGGCGCAGCAGCCCGATTTTCACGGATCCGTTCTTTCGCGACTTTTTCGGCGGTGG
Organism: Ruegeria sp. BF8; assembly: GCF_056538625.1. Taxonomy (NCBI): domain Bacteria; kingdom Pseudomonadati; phylum Pseudomonadota; class Alphaproteobacteria; order Rhodobacterales; family Roseobacteraceae; genus Ruegeria; species Ruegeria sp. BF8. The sequence goes on from NZ_JBQFTL010000007.1 coordinate 22,548, forward strand.
GTTCGGTGCACCGCGGCCGCGGGTTCAAAACTCGCTGGGGTCGGGCGTCATCCTGACCGAGGACGGCTATGTCGTCTCGAACTATCACGTTGTCGGGACCGCGACCGAGATCCGGGTCGTGACCACGGATCGTCGCGAGTTCCAGGCCGAGGTCGTTCTGGGCGACGAGGAAAGCGACATCGCCATCCTGCGCCTGCAGGATGCCCAAGGACTGCCGTTTCTGCGTCTGCGGGATTCTGACCATGTCGAGGTGGGGGAACTGGCTCTGGCCATCGGCAACCCGTTCGGCGTCGGGCAGACCGTGTCGTCTGGCATCATCTCGGGGTTGGCGCGGTCTGGCACCGCCACCGGCAATGCACGGGGCTATTTCATCCAGACAGACGCGCCCATCAACCCGGGCAATTCCGGTGGCGCCCTGATCGACGTGAATGGTGACCTGATCGGCATCAACACCTCGATCCTGACGCGGTCGGGTGGGTCCAATGGGATTGGCTTCGCCATTCCGGCCAATCTGGTCGCAGAGTTTCTGCGGCAGGCCCAGGAAGGAAACGAAGGTTTCGTCAGCCCTTGGGCAGGTATGGCCGGACAGACCATGAGCGCCGACATCGCCGAATCCCTTGGGCTTTCGTTGCCGCAGGGAGTTGTGATCTCGGACCTCCATCCGCTCAGCCCGTTGGCCGAGGCCGGGTTGCGGGTTGGCGATATCGTGACCCATGTGGATGGCGAGGAGGTGAATTCTCCGGCTGAGATGAAGTTCCGCATGTCTGTGGCGGGTGTTGGTGGGACATCCGTTCTGACCCGGCTCCGCGGCAGCGAACGTGCTGAGGTCGCCGTCGATCTGGTGCCCGCGCCCGAGACGCCTCCGGCCGAGGAAACCACTCTGGACGATCGCACGGTTCTTCCGGGAATGACGGTTGCGCGCATCAACCCGGCAATGATTGCCAAGATGGGTCTGCTGCTGTCGCAGACCGGTGTGGTCGTGGTCGACCCCGGCCCCTATGGCGCGCGGGCCGGGTTGCGGCCCGGCGATGTCATCAATGCCGTGAACGGGCGAAAGGCTGAACGCCCGCGTGACGTCGTTCGGGCGCTGCGCGATCCGGGTCGGCGGGTGCAGATCGACCTGGTGCGCGGCGGCAAACCCGTGTCGTTGCGGTTCAGGCTGTGACCGCATGAGTGACCTGTTCGACACCGAAGGCCAGGCCTCGGAACCGGCCCCGAACCGCCCGCTGGCCGACCGGCTGCGGCCCCAGGCGTTGTCCGAGGTGATCGGGCAGAAACAGGTTCTGGGCCCCGAGGCGCCGCTGGGGGTGATGCTGGCGTCGGGCAGCCTGTCCAGCCTGATCTTCTGGGGACCGCCGGGGGTGGGCAAGACCACCATCGCGCGGTTGCTGGCCAAGGAAACCGACCTTCATTTCGAACAGATCAGCGCGATCTTCACCGGCGTTCCCGACCTCAAGAAGGTGTTCGAGGCCGCCAAGTTGCGGCGGCGGAACGGTAAGGGGACACTGTTGTTCGTGGACGAGATCCATCGATTCAACAAGGCCCAGCAGGACGGGTTCCTGCCGCATATGGAGGACGGGACGATCCTTCTGGTGGGCGCGACCACCGAAAACCCCTCGTTCGAGTTGAACGCCGCCGTGCTCAGCCGCGCGCAAGTGCTGGTGCTGGAACGGCTGGATCTGGCCGATCTGGAACGCCTGACACAGCGTGCCGAAAAAGAGCTGGGCAAGGTGCTGCCCCTGACACCCGCGGCGCGGGACGCGCTGCAGGAAATGGCGGATGGCGACGGTCGGGCGCTGTTGAACCTGATCGAACAGATCGCGGCCTGGTCGGTGGACGCGCCACTGGACCCGGACGCGCTGGCCAAGCGCCTGATGCGCCGCGCCGCGAAATACGACAAGTCGGGGGACGAGCACTACAATTTGATCTCGGCGCTGCACAAATCGGTGCGCGGGTCCGACCCGGATGCGGCGCTGTACTGGTTCGCCCGGATGCTGACTGGGGGCGAAGATCCGCGATACTTGGCCCGCCGCATCACCCGAATGGCGGTCGAGGATATCGGCCTGGCCGACCCGCAGGCCCAGTCGATCTGCCTGCATGCGTGGGAGGTGTACGAGCGGCTCGGGTCGCCCGAGGGTGAGTTGGCGCTGGCGCAGGCGGTCGTGTATCTGGCGCTGGCGCCCAAATCCAACGGAGCCTATGTGGGCTACAAGGCGGCGATGCGCCTGGCCAAACAGTCGGGCAGCGAGCCGCCGCCCAAACACATCCTGAACGCGCCGACCGGGTTGATGAAGGATCAGGGCTACGGCGCGGGCTATGCCTATGACCACGATGCCGAGGACGGGTTCTCGGGGCAGAACTACTTTCCCGAGACCATGAAACGCCCGGTCCTGTACCAGCCGGTCGAACGCGGGTTCGAGCGCGAGTTGAAAAAGCGTCTGGACTACTTTTCGAAACTGCGCAGTCAACGCAAGGGGTCGTGACGCAAGGTCAGATCAGGCCGTGCCGTCGCGTTTTGCGCGACACTCAAGGCGGGCCCGGGTTTCCCTTAGGTAACATGCCGCCAAGGAGGAGCGCAGATGCCCGTTTCCATCGACAAGACAGACGACGTGTGGACCATCATCCACGACCGGTCCCAGGCCAGAAACGCCGTGGATGCCGAACATGCAGCCGCCTTGGCCGAGGCCTTCATTGCCTTCGAGGACAGCGCGGCCAAAGCCGCCGTGTTCTGGGGCAAAGGCGGTAATTTCTGCGCGGGCTGGGACCTCAAGATGGCAGCCACGCTGTCCGACCCGGACCTGCGTGAGCCGTATTTCGACAAGCACGCCTTTCCGGTCGGGGCGGCGCCGTCGTTGCTGGGGCCGATGGGTCCATCGCGGCTGGAATTGTCAAAGCCGGTCATCGGCGCGATCGAGGGTGCCGCAGTGGCCGGCGGCATGGAACTGGCCCTGTGGTGCGACATCCGGGTGATGGCCGAGGACGCCTATATGGGCGTCTATTGCCGCCGCTGGGGGATCACGCTGATGGATGGCGGTTCGGTGCGGCTGCCGCGGCTGGTCGGGCAGGGCAAGGCGCTCGAGATCGCGCTGACAGGGCGCAAGGTCAAGGCTGACGAGTGCGAACGGATCGGACTTGCCGAGAAAATCGTGCCGCAGGGTGAAACCCGAATGGCGGCTGAAGCGATGGCGCAAGAGATTGCCCGGTTCCCGCAGGAGGCCGTCCGCGCCGACCGCCGCTCGATCATCGAAACCCGGGGGATGCCGATGCACGAGGCGTTGAAGGTCGAATGGGCCAACGGGCTGGACGCCATCCGCCGCGAGGGCACATCCCTTGCGGCTCGGTTCCGCGATGGGGCCGGGCGGCACGGGGATTTCACCGATATATGAGCGGCCTTGGCCGGCGAACCCGTCAGCCTGCTTGACTCTTGCCGTGCGGCGCGCGACAGACGCGGATGTTTTCTGAGGCACTGACACGGGCGATTTTCCGGGCGCGCAGCATCCGGTCGCAAGGGGTATTGGCATGAGCGGCGTACAGATGATCACGGTCGAGCCGGGCGACGGGGAACAGCGGTTGGACCGCTGGTTGCGGCGCCTGTTCCCGCATGTCAGCCAGGGCCGGATCGAAAAGATGTGCCGCAAGGGTGAACTCCGCGTGGACGGCGGACGGGTCAAGGGCTCTACGCGGTTGCAGGCGGGGCAGGTGGTGCGCGTGCCGCCCCTGCCGGACCCGGATCACAAACCGGCCCCGGCCCGCCCCCGCGTGACGGATGCCGATGCGAAAATGATCCAGTCCTGCGTGATCTATCGCGACGACCACGTGCTGGCACTGAACAAGCCCCATGGCCTGCCCGTTCAGGGCGGCAGCGGCCAGGCCCGGCATGTGGACGGCCTCGCCGAGGCGCTGCGTTTTGGCTATGACGAGAACCCGCGGCTGGTGCACCGGCTCGACAAGGACACCTCGGGCGTTCTGCTGATGGCGCGTACGCGCGAAGCGGCCAAGGGGCTGACCGCGGCCTTCCGGCATCGCAACACGCGCAAGATCTATTGGGCGCTGGTGGCTGGTGTGCCGACCCCGTATCTGGGCGAGATCAAGACCGGGCTGGTCAAGGCCCCCGGCCATGGCAAGCAGGGCGAGGGCGAAAAGATGATCGCCGTCCACCTGAACGAGATCGACAGCACGCCGGGTGCCAAACGGGCCCATACGCTTTATGCCACGCTGTATCGGGTGGCGGGGCGCGCATCTTGGGTCGCGATGGAGCCTGTCACCGGCCGCACGCACCAGCTGCGCGCGCATATGGCGGCCATCGGGCACCCGATCGTCGGCGATGGTAAATATGGCGGCTCGGGTCAGGAAAACCTGGGCGACGGCTGGGGCGCACAGTTGGGCGGGGTCATCAGCAAAAAGCTGCATCTGCACGCCCGAACCGCGTCGTTCAAGCATCCGATGATCGGCAAGCAGGTCACGATCAACGCTCCGTTGCCTCCGCACATGAAGGACAGCTGGGATACTTTGGGCTGGACCGAAGATCTGGCCGCCGAGGACCCGTTCGAGGAGTTGCAATGACCGCGCCTCTGCGCCTGGTTCTGTTCGATGTCGACGGGACGCTGGTGGACAGCCAGGCCAGCATCGTGTCAGCCATGACCGCCAGTTTTCAGGCTCTGTCCCTTCCGGTGCCAGATCGCGCGGCGATCCTGTCGATCGTGGGGCTGTCCTTGCCGATTGCAATCGCACGCCTCGCGCCGGATCAGTCGCAGGCAACTCAACACCGGTTGGTCGAGGGTTACAAAGAGGCGTATCACGCTCATCGGCTTGAGATGGGGGCGGCAAGTTCTCCGCTCTATCCCGGCGCGCGCGAGGTTATCGGATCGTTGCAGGCCGTGCCCGAGATCCTTCTTGGCGTGGCGACGGGTAAATCGCAGCGGGGGTTGGATGCCTTGCTCGAGGCGCACGGTTTGGATTCGGTCTTCGTTACCCGTCAGGTGGCGGACTATCATCCATCCAAGCCGCATCCCTCGATGATCGAAACGGCGCTTTTTGAAACAGGGGTGTCGGCCGGTGATGCGGTGATGATCGGCGACACCAGCTTTGACATGGAAATGGCGCGGGCCGCCGGGGTTGCAGGGATCGGTGTGGGCTGGGGCTATCATGATCGGTCGCAGCTGGCTGCGGCGTCCGCGGTGATCGACCGGTTCGAGCAGCTGCCCGGCGTCTTGACCGAAGTCTGGGGACAACGACATGAGTGAGTGGAAACCGAAACGCTTTTGGACAGCCAGTGCAGTGGTCGCGACCGATGGCGGCTATACCGTCGAGTTGGACGGCCGCCGGGTACGGACACCGGCCAAGGCTGCTCTGGTCCTGCCCACCCGGGCCATGGCCGAGGCGGTGGCCCGCGAATGGGATGCGCAGGAAAAGGAAATCGATCCGGCGACGATGCCCTTCACCCGCTCGGCCAACGCGGCAATCGACAAGGTGCAGCATCAGCACGCGGAAGTTGCCGACATGTTGTCGGACTATGGCGATTCGGACCTGCTGTGCTATCGCGCAACCCACCCTGAAGCCCTGATCGAACGTCAGCGCTGCGAATGGGACCCCGCGCTGGACTGGGCCGCGGAAACGCTGGGCGCCAGATTGATCCCGGTCGAAGGCGTCCGGCATCAGCCTCAGGCCCCCGAGGCGCTGGACCGGCTGCGTCGGCGGGTTCACGACCTGGACGCGTTCCGTCTGGCGGCGTTTCACGACCTTGTGAGTCTGTCGGGTTCGTTGATTCTGGGTTTTGCCGCTGCCCAAAACTGGCGCAACCCGGACGAGATATGGCGCATTTCTCGGCTGGATGAATCGTGGCAGGCCGAGCAATGGGGGGACGACGAAGAGGCGGTCCAAGCCGCCGAACTCAAGAAGATCGCCTTTTTGCACGCGAAAACCTTCTATGATCTATCGGTTTGAGCCTTTCTGGTCCTGATTTGAGAGGCTTGGGCAGTTGCCTTGCCGGGAACATATCGTTTTCACTGATCCGACCCTTGACGTTTGTTTATGAATGCGCCCAAACTCGGGCGCACTAAAGGGGAGACACCTTTGGGGTAACCTATCCGGCTACCTTTGTGTGTCGGACAAGATCCGTCCCGGGATGGGGCGGGAAATCAGGAAGAGGTAAAAATGAAAAAATCCGTAATCTTGGGCGCGGCGACGATTGCCGGTCTTGCTGCCGGCGCGGCCGCGGCAGGAACCATGGACGACGTCAAAGCGCGCGGCAAGCTGAACTGCGGTGTAACCACCGGTCTGGTTGGCTTTGCTGCACCTGACGCGAATGGCGAATGGCAGGGCTTTGACGTTGCTGTATGCCGCGCAGTAGCCGCCGCCGTTCTGGGTGACGCGAACGCTGTTGAATTCGTTCCCACCACCGGCAAGACCCGCTTCACCGCTCTGGCTTCGGGCGAAGTTGACATGCTGGCCCGCAACACCACCTGGACCTTCAGCCGCGACGTCGACCTGAAGTTCGAATTCGTGGGTGTGAACTACTACGACGGTCAGGGCTTCATGGTTCCCAAGGCACTGGGCGTCAGCTCGGCCAAGGAACTGGACGGCGCCACTGTCTGCATCCAGACCGGCACCACCACCGAGCTGAACCTGGCGGACTTCTTCCGCTCGAACAACATCAGCTACGAGCCGGTTCCGATCGAAACCAACGCCGAAGCGCAGCAGCAGTACCTGGCAGGTGCCTGTGACGTTTACACCACCGACGCTTCGGGCCTGGCCGCAACCCGCGCCACGTTCGAAAACCCCGGTGATCACGTTCTGCTGCCCGAAATCATCTCGAAAGAGCCGCTGGGCCCGCTGGTCCGTCACGGCGACAACGAGTGGGGCGACATCGTTCGCTGGACCCTGAACGCTCTGATCTCGGCCGAAGAGCTGGGCATCACCTCGGCGAACATCGACGAGATGGCTGCAGGCACCGAGAACCCGGAAATCAACCGTCTGCTGGGTAGCGAAGGCACCCTGGGCGAGATGCTGGGCCTGGACGCACAGTGGGCCATGCGCGCCGTCAAGGCGGGTGGTAACTACGGCGAAGTGTTTGCCAAGAACATCGGTGAGGAAACCCCGATCGGTCTGGCACGCGGTCTGAACGCACAGTGGACCGATGGTGGCCTGCTGTACTCGCCGCCGTTCCGCTAAAATCCACGGAAAAGGGCGCAGGGCAACCTGCGCCCTTTTTTGCAAAACAGAATGCTACGGGCTGCTCGGGAGCGGGGAAAACCCTGCCGGGAAGGAAGCGTCCGAAAAGCACGGGGATCCCAAAATATGTCGACTATGACTGACCCACCGAAGGCTGACTTTCGGTTGTCGATGCTCATAAACGATACACGCTATCGCTCTCTTACATTTCAGGTGATCGCGGCAATCGTTATTGCGCTCAGCATCTGGTATCTTGGTAACAACCTGATCCAGAACCTTAGGGCCGCAGGGCTCAACATTTCTTATTCTTTCCTGGGCGATCCGTCCGGGTATGACATCAACCAACGTTTGATCGAATATGACAGCCAGTCCTCGCATGGGCGTGCGGCTGTCGTCGGCATTCTCAACACGCTTTTGGTTGCATTCCTGGCTTGTATCACTGCGACGGTGTTTGGCGTGATCGCAGGCGTTTTGCGGCTGTCAAACAACTGGCTTGTATCCAAGCTGATGGCGGTCTACGTGGAAATCTTCCGGAATATTCCGGTTCTGATCTGGATCATCATCATCTTCACGATCATGACAGCCGTGCTGCCGGGACCGAGGGAGTTCCGGGGCGATAACCCAACATCCAGCATGCTGTTTGATCTGTTCGCCTTTACCAACCGCGGCGTCTATGTCCCGCGCCCTGAGTTTGCGAATGGGCTGTTCGGTTCGACCTTTCTGAATTGGCTGCTGGTCATCGCGGTTTTGGTCGCTTCCTGGTTTGCGTCTCGTGAAATTGAGAAACGCGCCACGCTCAAACAGGAACAGACGGGCGAGCGTCCAAAGACTGGCCTTGTGAAACTTGCAGTTTGGCTCGTGCCTTTTGCACTGCTGATGATTTTGATGGGCCTGACCTGGGATGTCCCCGCTCTGAAAGGTTTCAACTTCAGCGGTGGTATCAAGGTCGGCGGTCCGCTGATCGCATTGTGGTTCGCTTTGTCGATCTATACCGGCGCCTTCATCGCAGAAAACGTACGTGCGGGTATTCAGGCGATTTCAAAAGGTCAGACCGAGGCTGCGGCCGCGCTGGGCCTGCGTCCCGGTCGGATCATGAATCTTGTGATCCTGCCTCAGGCGCTGCGGGTCATCATCCCGCCGTTGATCTCGCAATATCTGAACATCACCAAGAACTCGTCTCTGGCGATTGCAGTCGGCTATGCGGATATCACCGCAACGCTGGGTGGCATCACGCTGAACCAAACCGGTCGCGCGATCGAGTGCGTCTTGCTGCTGATGCTGTTCTATCTGACAGCCTCGCTGCTGATTTCGATGGCGATGAACATCTACAACGCATCCGTCAAGTTGAAGGAGCGCTGAGCCATGGCTGATCAAACAACAAATCCGATCGCATTTGTGGCCGACGGCACCATTCCTCCGTCGCCTCCGCCGGCAAACCAGACGGGTATCGTCAAATGGCTGCGCGAGAACCTGTTCTCGGGCGTCACAAACACGATCCTCACCCTTCTGTCGATTCTGCTGATCTATGTGCTTCTCAAGAACACCTTGCCGTGGATTCTGAACGGCGTTTGGAATGCGGACTCGCTGGCGCAATGCCGCGAGATTCTGGACGGCAAGACCGGGGCCTGTTTCGCAGTTCTGTCCGAGCGCTGGCATCAACTGATCTACGGTTTCAAATATCCAGTAGAAGCGTATTGGCGCCCGAACTTGGCGTTTGTGCTGATGCTGGTCGCTGTGGCACCTGTTCTGTTCTTCGACCTGCCTCGTAAGTTGCTGCTGTTTACGGCGCTCTACCCGTTTATCGCTTTCTGGCTGATTTGGGGTGGAACCATCATGGTGCCCATCGTGGCTCTGCTGGGCTGTGTCGCGGCAGGCGTGGTGTTCCAGAAATTTGGCCGCAACAGCTTTGCAGCCGGGTTCTTTGGGGCCATTGTCGTGGCGCTGGTCGTGTGGAATGTCGGCGGGGCACTCATTCCCGAAGACGCCAACGAAGGTGCGCTGCTGACTGCGGTGCCCAGCCGTGACCTGGGTGGTTTTATGCTGAACCTGATGCTGGGCGTGACCTGTGTGTCACTGTCCTTGCCCCTAGGTATTGCACTGGCTCTGGGTCGTCAGTCCGATATGCCGCTGATCAAGTGGGTTTGCGTCATCTTCATCGAATTCATCCGTGGCGTGCCTTTGATCACGCTGCTGTTCGTGGCTTCGGTGATGCTGGCTTATTTCTTCCCGCCTGACAGCACGGTCGACCTGTTCCTGCGCGTCGTGATCATGATCACCATGTTCTCTGCCGCCTACATCGCCGAGGTGATCCGCGGCGGTCTGGCGGCGCTTCCGCGCGGTCAGTATGAGGCAGCAGACAGTCTGGGTCTGGACTACCCGCAGGCGATGCGTCTGATCATCCTGCCGCAGGCCTTGAAGATCTCAATCCCTGGTATCGTGAACGTGGCCGTTGGTCTGTTCAAAGATACAACGCTGGTTTCGGTCATCTCGATGTTCGATCTGGTGGGCATGATCCGGGGTCCCATCCTGGCGTCGACCGAATGGAACGGCGTCTATTGGGAGCTTCTGGGCTTTGCCGCGCTTCTGTTCTTCGTCGTCTGCTACGGCATCTCTCAATATTCCCAGTGGCTCGAGCGTCGCCTTGCCACGGACCATCACTAAGGAGTTCAACACATGTCTGAACTTGCAATCGACCGCGAAATTGACCGCTCTAAAATGCAGGTGAGCGACGAGGTCGCCATCGAAATCACAAACATGAACAAGTGGTACGGGTCCTTCCACGTGCTGCGCGACATCAATCTGACCGTCAATCAGGGCGAGCGGATCGTGATCGCGGGGCCGTCGGGGTCGGGCAAATCCACTCTGATCCGCTGCCTGAACGCGCTGGAAGAACACCAGCAGGGCAAGATCGTGGTGGACGGCACCGAGTTGTCGAACGATCTGAAGAACATCGACAAGATCCGGTCCGAGGTTGGCATGGTGTTCCAGCACTTCAACCTGTTCCCGCATCTGACAATTCTGGAGAACTGCACGCTGGCCCCGATCTGGGTGCGTAAAACGCCCAAGAAAGAGGCCGAAGAGCGCGCGATGCATTTCCTTGAGAAGGTGAAGATCCCCGATCAGGCGTTGAAGTATCCGGGACAGCTGTCCGGTGGTCAGCAACAGCGTGTGGCGATTGCCCGCTCGCTGTGCATGATGCCGCGGATCATGTTGTTCGACGAGCCGACCTCGGCGTTGGACCCCGAGATGATCAAAGAGGTGCTCGACACGATGATCGAACTGGCCGAGGAAGGCATGACCATGCTCTGCGTGACGCACGAGATGGGCTTTGCCCGCCAGGTGGCGAACCGGGTGATCTTCATGGATGCCGGTCAGATCGTTGAACAGAACGAGCCGGAAGAGTTCTTCAACAACCCGCAGAGCGAACGCACCAAGCTGTTCCTCAGCCAGATTCTGGGTCACTGAGGCGGGTTGAAAGCGACGTTGGAAAGGGCGGGATCACCCCGCCCTTTTTTCATTCCAGCAACGCGCGCGGCGTGACGAATTCGATCACCTGGCCGCCGTGCCAACCTATTCCGGACCAGTCCGACAGATCAAAACGAAGAACCGTGGTCGCACAGGTCGGATAGTCGAGGAACCGCGGGTGCTTCGGTGCAAACTGAGCAATACGTTCCGCGAATTCCGCGATCCCCGGATTGTGGCCCAGCAGCAGGACCGTTTGACCCGTTGCCCTGTACAGCGCCTGCCGGATCTGATCGGGCGAGGCATGATAGAGTTCGGAGAGGAACCGGATGTTGGACGCACTCAGCCCCATCCGAAGCCAGGTCTCGCGCGTGCGTTCGGATGAAGAACTCAGGACCTCGTCTGGCAAGTACCCCTTGCGCCGCAGCCAATCGCCGATGGCAGATGCCGAAGCTCGGCCGCGCTTGTTCAACGGTCGGTCATGATCGGGCAGGCCGGGATGGTCCCAACTGGATTTTGCGTGACGGGTCAGGATAAGCGTGCAGGTCATTCCGGGTGAAAGGCTTTCATGTGATGGGCGGATTGCTCGGCCCGACGTCCGGCCCCCGCGCTGAGCGGACAGGCCAGCCGGGCCGCGCATCCCTGTGTCTTGCAGGCCTGACCAGGCGGAGTTCTCAAGTAGCCGTGGCAGGCGTCGACGTCGTAGAACGTCTTGGCGTTCAAGGCCCCGACCGGGCAGGCCGATGCGCAGGGCGCAGGGCAATTGATACATGGTGACGGGTTGCCTGCGACGGGAATGTCGAACTCGTGATCAAAATGCAGGGCCCCACGGAATGAAATCATCATTCCCACCGTGTCGTGCACCAGCGCGCCCACCGGGCTTTGAAACGTACGTCCCGATTTCAACGCCCAATCTATGAATGGCGAATACGGGGGGCCGCCGAACGGATACCACGCCTGGGCGCCCAGGTTTTCCGCAAGGGTGCCGACCACTCGGAGCGACCAACGGTCGACCGGGTCCGGCTTGCCGTCCAACCACTCGGCCGAAGCGGTAAGGACCGGCCAAAAGCTGCTGCCTGCCCCGAGCAGAATAAGCGTGCCACTATCCAACTGTTTGGCGCCACTCACCCGCGGGTGTTGCGCGCCCATGAGGACCAGGCCGGCGGCCTCGAATGTGGACACCACTTGATCATAGGTCACTTGCGCCGAAACGGCAGAGCGAGGCTCCACCCCAGCTTCGTCGGTCGATCGTCCTGCCATTCCAGCCCCACCGTCATGTCGTCGTGGCCGGCCTCGGGCTGTGCCACATACGTCCCCATCAAACGATCCCAGATGGATAATGCAAAGCCATAATTGCTGTCATGTTCCCTGCGCAGCACCGAATGGTGGACCCGGTGCATGTCCGGTGTGACCAATATTCGGCGCATGGTGGCATCCACGGCGGAGGGCAGGCGGATGTTCGAATGGTTGAACAAAGCGGTGCCGTTCAGCAGGACTTCGAACAGGATGACCGCCAGCGCGCTGGGTCCCAGCAGGTAGACGAGACCGATCTTCAAACCCATCGACAAGGCGATCTCGACCGGGTGAAAGCGAACGGCCGTGGTGACATCCATATCCCGGTCTGCGTGGTGCACACGATGAAGACGCCACAGGATCGGTACCTTGTGGGTGATCAGATGTTGTGCCCAGATGGCGAAATCCAGCACCAGGACACAAAGGGTGACCTCGACCCATTTGGGCCAGTCCAGAGTGTTGAAAACTCCGACGCCCAACCGGCCGGCATCCAAGGCGGCCCCGACGGCCAGCAAAGGGAACCCGATCGCCATCGCCCGCAGTGTCAGTGTGTTCAAAAGGGTGACCGACAGGTTGGTCAGCCAGCGGCGCGATCGAGGCACGCGTAGCGGGCGGCGCGGGGCAAGCCTTTCGGCCAATGCGAAGGCCAGAAACAGCGTCAGAAAGATTCCCAAGCGGATGATGAGTTCACGCTCCATGCATTCAAATTTAAGCATGTGAATGTGAACTGCAAGGGCGGGCTTGCTCGCTTCAGTCGGGGCGGATCAGAGACCCCGCACCATGTTCGGTGAACAATTCCAGCAGCACGGCATTGGGGGCACGGCCGTCCAGAATGACCACGGCGCGCACGCCGCTGTGCAGCGCGTCCAGCGCGGTTTCGGTCTTAGGGATCATACCGCCGGCAATGGTGCCGTCGCGGGTCATTTCCCGGATCTGGCCCGCCTTCAGTTCGGTCACGACCTCTCCGGCGGCGTTCTTGACGCCCGATACGTCGGTCAGCAGCAGCAGGCGGTCGGCCTTCAGCGCCGAGGCAATCGCTCCGGCAGCGGTATCACCGTTCACGTTGAACGTCTCGCCATTGCGGCCCGCCCCCAGCGGAGCGATCACCGGGATTACGTCGTGCGAGAACAGGTCGTGCAGGATCTTGGGGTTCATTTCGGCGGGCGTGCCGACATAGCCCAGCGACGCATCGGTCTGCTCACAGGTCATCAGGTTGGCATCCTTGCCCGACAGGCCGACGGCCGTTCCACCCTGGGCATTGATGGCCTGCACGATGCGCTTGTTGACCACGCCGGACAAAACCATCTCGACCACTTCGACCGTGGCGGCATCGGTGACGCGCTTGCCGTTCACGAAGTCCGACTGGATGTCCAGCTTGTCCAGCATCGCGTTGATCATCGGCCCGCCGCCATGCACGACCACCGGGTTCACGCCGACCTGACGCATCAGCACCACGTCGCGGGCAAAGCTCTCCATCGCTTCGTCGCTGCCCATGGCGTGCCCGCCCAGCTTGATCACGACGATTGCCCCGTCATAGCGCTGCAGATAGGGCAGGGCGCTGTTGAGCGTGGCGGCGGTTGCTATCCAATCCCGGTTCATGTCCTGTTTCTTCATGGCTGTCGTCCCTCTGGCCTTCCCTGTTAGGGCCTTTGGCCGGACCTGCCAAGCCCGGAACGGGTAGGCCGCAGGTTTTGTTGCGTGGCGCGCCAAAAGGGGGACGCTGTCGCGCCACGCAGACGGGCGGACCCCAGGGGCACCGCCCGAACCGGTCAACTGAATGCGCGCCGAACCGCGGGGATGTTGCTGACCACCAGCAGGTCGACGGCCAGCACCGCAAGCAGCGTCAGCCCGACCAGCGGAAAGGCCATGGCCGTGAACAGCCCGACCAGCACCGCGCCCTTCCACAGGGGCATCTCGGCCGGCATCGGCGGCGCCGCCAGACGGCTGGCGCCGGAGGGCCGCCGCTTGATCCACATGACAACGCCGGACACGCAGACAAAGATCACCGACAGGCAGAACACCACGTTCAGGACAAAGTTCCACAGACCCGCCAGACCCATATGCAGAGGAATGCCCACCGCCATTGCCTTGCCCATCAGCGAGTAGTCCTGAAACCGCACGTCGGCCAGAATCTTTCCGGTGTACTGGTCGATATGGACGGTGCGGTCCTCGGTGGCGTCGGTCGAATCGCCGCTCATGCTGTCGCGGTTCAGGGTCCACACGCCCGTGTCACCGTTGGGATAGGCGACGCGGAACCGGTTCTGCATGCCCAGGGACTCACCCAGCGCAACCATCGCATCGATATTGACCGCAACGCCCGCCGGTATCCCGGCCACGCCCGCTTCCGAACCCGAGGCCGGCATCGGTGTCTGTTCCAGCGCCCAGGGCACGTCGTTCTGGCTGCCGTGGTTCATGCTGGCATGCAAATCGTCCGACAGTGGGACATTGTCCCATTTCTCGGCCGGAAAGCTGCTCCAGGCCTGCACGAACTTGCCGCCCCAGATCCCGGTCCAAGACATGCCCGAAATCAGGAACCCGACCAGCAGAAGCGACATCCAGAACCCGGTGACCGCGTGCAGCGATTTCCACAGGTTCCGGCCCCGCGCCCGCAGGTCGGGCACCAGGGCCGACACCACGTTGCCGCGCGGCCACCACATGTAAAGGCCGGTGAACACCAGCAGCAGCGCCATCCCGGCCGCGATTTCCAGAATGCGATCGCCGGTATCGCCCATCAGCAGGGTGGAGTGGATGTTGTCGGCCAGATCGTACCACCCCGCGCGACGGTCCCAGACCTGGATCACCTCGCCGGAATACTGGTCGATCGCCACCATGCGCTGGCCGGTTTCGGCCTTGACTCGGAACACGGTTGCCAGATCCGGCGCCTTGGGGCCGATCCATTCGACTACGCGGCCCGGAACGCGGGCCTGCACTAGATCGGCCAGTTCGGATGCGGGCATCGCCTGGCCCGTGATCTCGACTGCGATCTTTTCTCCGTCGCGGCCATCGGCTTGGGTAATGAACATCATCATCAGGCCGGTCACTGCCAGGATGATCAGGAAGGGGACAACAAAAAGCCCCGCATAGAAGTGCCACCGCCAGGCGGCCCTATAGAATTTTTGCGCGTGCTCGCGCCGGGCCGCCTGCGCGACCCCGGTTTGGCGGTCTTGTGCCATTTCAGTCTCCAGAAATTCGGAACATCCCCGGCCGGGCGGCCGAGGTTTCAGGTCTTGTTCGCGGATTCAGGAGACGTGGGGCGGACCCCGGGCATCATACCGGGCGTGGAACCCGGCGCTGCGATGAGTGAAATCCACATGCGCCCAACGCGCGGCAATCGGCCAGTCGGCAGGCAGTACCGTTCCCACTTCGGCCAATTGGCCTGCCAGAACAATCCCGCCATAGGGGCAGGCGCTGCGTTCGTCGGTGTCGTTGTGGTCCGGGGCGTCCTCGCCCGGGTCGATCCAGCGCTCGACCGGGCCGTCGCCGGTGCAGATCACCATCAGAATCGCCCCGTCCGAGTTGCGCGTGGGCATCCAGCCCATCGGGATTGCACCGGATACCATCACGGCAACCAGCGTCAGCACCGAAATGACGCGCATCAGCAGCATCATTCCAGATTGGCGATGATCGAACGCAGCGTCGGGATGCCGTCGCCCTTCTCGGACGAGGTCAGCACGATCTCGGGATAGGCAGCGGGGTGTTTGGACAGGGCGCCCCGCACCTGTTCCAGAATCTTTTCGCGGTCCTTGGCCTTGACCTTGTCGGCCTTGGTCATCACGCATTGAAAGGTCACGGCGCTGGTGTCCAGCAGCTTCATGATCTCGTCATCCACGGGTTTCACGCCGTGGCGGGAATCGATCAGCACGAAGGCCCGGCGCAGGGTCTGCCGCCCGCTCAGATACTGTTTCAGAAGGCGTTGCCATTTCTCGACCACCTTGACCGGCGCATTGGCATAGCCATAGCCGGGCAGATCAACCAGATACAGTTCGGGGCCCTGGGTGAAAAAGTTGATCTCTTGCGTGCGGCCCGGCGTGTTCGAGGCGCGGGCCAACCCCTTGGTGCCGGTCAGAGCGTTAATCAGGCTGGATTTACCAACGTTCGACCGGCCGGCGAAACAGACCTCAAGCCGGTCGGGGGCGGGCAGGCCGTTCATCGCCACCACGCCCTTGACGAACTCGGACGGTCCGGCAAACAGCTTGCGGCCGGCCTCTTTTGCGTGGTCGTCGGGATCGGCCGCCAGGGGAAATGGCAGAGCTGTCATAGAACCTGCACCTTGTCTCCGGGGCGGATCGTGCCTTGGCGAATGACTTCGGCGTATACTCCGAAATCCTGATGGTCCCAGCTGCGCAGAGCGCCTAGCGTATCCGCGTCCCGCACTCCGGTGTCGGGGTTCGCAGTCGTTGCCATGCAGCGCGTAATCCGTTCGCGCACGTGAAATACGGCCTCGCCGATCTGCACATCCTTATCCAGCCAATCGAATTCTTCCCAAAGAGGAAGGCCATCGAACCAGATGTTGCCACGCCAGCGGCAAATCGACAGTTCGCGGCCCAGACGCTGCTCGACCGCCCGGTGCGAGGCTATGTTGCACAGGCTGACCGAGGGATAGTCACTGTCGGTCATACCACGGCCGGGAACCCGGACGATCCGTGCAGATGCGGCGCGGTCGGTGGGCATCAGCGGGCGGACCCACTCCAGAAACAGGTCTTGTTCTGTGTCCGGGCGAAAGATCAGTTCGGGCCGATCCGGGTGGCTGAGGGTCACGCGATCCCCGTCCAGAACGGCCGATATCGCCATCAGCTGGGGCGCCTTCGAGCCGCGGCTGAAATTGGCGCAGGGCGCCCACTCGGATCCGTCGGCCTTGGACATCTCATGCGCCACCGCCCAAACGCGATCCCCGGGCATGGTCTGCCCGGGGATAACGGTGACTTCCTGCAGAGATTCTCTGCCATGGCTTTTGATCGGATGGCGCCAGATCTGCGTGACTTGCCCGGTCATTTCTTGTCCGTCTTGGGGGTTTTCTTGAACCCCGACTTGATGTTGCCAAACACATCCGGCGTATAGCCCTGGCTGCGCATGATCAGGTATTGCTGGGTGAACGTGATGGTGTTGTTTGCGATCCAGTAAACGACCAGCCCGCTGGCAAAGCTGCCCAGCATGAACATGAATACCCATGGCATCCAGGCAAAGATCATGGCCTGGGTCGCGTCGGTGGGCGCCGGGTTCAGCTTTTGCTGCAGCCACATCGAGATCCCCAGCAGCAGCGGTAGGATGCCGATGAAAATCGTCGCCATCAGCGTGCCCGGCTCAGGTCCGGCCCACGGCAGCCAGCCGAAGAAGTTGATGATCGAGGTCGGATCCGGCGCACTCAGGTCCCGGAAAGGACCGAACCAGGGGGCTTGCCGAAGTTCGATGGTGACGAAGATCACCTTGTAGAGAGAAAAGAAGATCGGGATCTGCAGCAGGATCGGTAGACAGCCGGCGGCCGGGTTGACCTTTTCCTTTTTGTACAGCTCCATCATGCCCTGCTGCATCTTCTGACGGTCGTCGCCGGCAGCTTCTTTCAGGGCTTCCATCTGTGGCTGCAATTCCTTCATCTTCGCCATCGAGACGTAGGATTTGAACGCCAGCGGGAACAGGATTGCCTTGATGATCAGGGTCAGCCCGATGATCGACCAACCCATGTTGCCGATCAGGGCGTTGATGTTGTGCAGCAGCCAGAAAATCGGCTTGGTCAGGAAGAAGAACCAACCCCAGTCAATGCTGTCGATAAACTTCTGAACGCCCTGGGCCTGATATTCGCGGATGGTCTCCCATTCCTTGGCCCCGGCAAACAGTCGGGTGGTAACCTCGGCGGATTCGCCGGGGGCAACCGTCATCGTCGGCAACACCGTTTCCGCCTGGTAGATCTTCCGACGCGCGTCATATTTCGCGGCCGCCTTGAAAGCCGACCCCGGATCGGGGATCAGCGTGGTCATCCAATAATGGTCGGTAAAGCCGATCCAGCCGTTTTCCTTGACCTGATAGACCTCGGCCTGCGCCCGTTCGTTGGGGTCGATGTCGAAATCGCGGACGTCGCCATAATCGACCTCGGACAGGGTCCCGTCGGCCATGCCGATCACACCTTCATGCAGGATGAAGAAGTTTTTCAACCCCGGCAGATCGCCATCCTCGCCGATGCCGTGGCGGGCCAGAATGCCGTACGGGGCCATTCCGACCTCGGCTCCGGTGCCGTTTTCGACGGATTGGGTCACGGTGAACATGTAATCCGCATCCACACCGATCGTGCGGCGGAATGTCAGGCCCGCGCCATTTTCCCATTTCAGGGTTACGGGGCTGTCTACCGACAGAGTCTCGCCCTGTTCCAGCGTCCAGATGGTATTCGGGCCCGGCACGTCCGAGCCAGCCAATCCGGCACCGGGCGCCCACCCGTAGAGGGCGTAATAGGCCGAATTGGACCCAACGGGCGACAGCAGTTCGACGATCGGCGCGCCTTCGTCGATCGAGACCTTGTAGTCTTTCAGATACAGTTCGTCGATCCGTCCACCCGAAAGCGACAGGCTACCCGACAGACGCGGCGTGTCGATTTGGATCCGCGGCGCGGTGGCTTCCGGCAGGGTTTCCTCTGCGGTGGCGGTTGCCTCGCCGACAGTCGTGCTTCCGGCGCTGGGCGTCTGAATCTCTTCCCCCTCCGAGGCGCTGATTTCAGCCTGCTCAGGCGTTGTGGTCGGTTCCGGTGGGGGGAACAGCACAAACCAGACCAGGATCACAAGGAAACTAAGCGCGGTTGCAAGGATAAGATTCTTGTTCTGATCGTCCATCTGGGACAGCCACCTTGAGCAGTGAAAGACACCGCAGGGTTCAACAGAGTGCAGCCCAAAAGGTCAAGCGGAATCGCCCCGGAAATCGTGAGTGTAGGGCAATCCAGTCCCCGAAATCAGGATTTCCGGCCCATTTCGCGGCCAATCCGCGGTGCGCCTCCCAGTTTCGCGCGGCGGTCCTTGATCCAGTCGAGCGTATGCTCGACCGGCATCGGCTTGCCGATCCCAAACCCCTGGACATGGTGACACCCCAATTGCGCCATCAGCGCGTGCTCGCCGGGGGTTTCCACCCCCTCGGCCAGGGTTTCAAGGTTCAACCTCTCGGCCATCATCAGAATGGCGCTGACCATTTGCTGCTGGGACGGATCCCGGTCCGCATTGGACACGAAAGACCGGTCGATCTTGATGCGGGAGACATCAAAGCGTTTGATCGACGAAAATGATGCGTGACCAGTGCCGAAATCGTCCAGATCGATGCAACAGCCGAGCTTGGACAACTGGGTCACGTTGCGGGTGATGACATCATCGGGGCGGCGCGAAAAAACGGTTTCAAGGATTTCCACGGCCAGCCGGTCCGGCGAAAGGTCGAACTGGTCCAACTCCCATCGCACCCGGTCAACAAGTGAGGGGTCCCGCAATTCGTCCGACGAAAAGTTGATGCCGATCCGAGGAATGACGGCACCAGCGCAGTCCCAGTCACACATCGCGCGAAAGGCTTGGTGGCGGATCGTCTGGCCCAGCTTGGGCATCAGCTTGGCCTGTTCGGCAAAAGGCAGAAACACCTGCGGCCCGACAACTCCCTTGGAAGGGTGTTCCCATCGAGCAAGGGCCTCAAACCCGGTGATGTCGCCGGTGTCCGTTGAAACCTGTGGCTGAAACCAAGGGCGAATCTGACCGGTTTCCAGCGCGGTCTCCAACTCCTTGCGGAAATTGATATGGACGACTGATCTGCGTCGCGTGGCCTCGGAGTAGGCGCGGATCGTGGAAGGCCCGTTCCGCTGTGCTTCGGCCAGCGCGGCCCGAGCGGCCTCGATCCAGCTGTCCGGCGCTTCATCGGCAACGGCAGAGTGCAGGCAAAATCCAGCAGAGCAGGACAGATAGAGGCTGGCATTGTCCAAAGGGATCGGTTCCTCCACCGTGCTTTGTATGCGTCCCGAGGTTTGGATGCAGCTTTCCAGGTCCAGATGCCGTGAGGGGCGCAACCCGATCAGGAACGTGTTTCTAGATAGGCGTGTTGCAATATCCTCGCTTCGGATCACCGCCAGAATGCGGTCGCAGAAGCGCCCTGCCACATAGTCGGCTGCCGCAGTGCCGTGCAGCTCTTCGACATCGTCGAAATCATCAAGTGACACAACGATGCAGGCTGAATCCTCTCCGGTTGCCCGCGATGTGCTGTGCAGGTACTCCATCTCGGCGTAGAAGGCATCACGTGGCAACAGTCCCCTGGGCCGCATGTGCGTCGCCGAACCAAGACCTGCACCCGGTTGAAGCCGTTGGGCAGCCGAAAGCAACAAGGGCAGCCCCAGGGCGACAACGACCAATGCCGTGTCGCCGCCCAGCCAGAAAGCAGCCAGGCACAATGCAGGCACGAATGCCAGAACTTGCGGCATTGCCAGAACGGTCAGCAGAGCATTCTGAAAACTCTGGGGTGAGAACCTTTTCAGCATCGATTCCGGCCTTCCAATTGGGCGAACTGCGTCCAATCGGAGGCTAGGAAATCATTCTGAGTCAGACGTTAACGCAGAAGCGGAATTTCTTCCGAATTTTCGCCGTTTTTGCCGGGGTCCAGCATCAGGCCGGCAAAATCGAACAGCTTGGGATCCAGCAAGTGCGAGGGCCGGGCATTGGTCAGCGCGCGGAACATCACCTGCCGGCGGCCGGGGCTGTTCTTTTCCCATTGGTCCAGAATCTGTTTGACCTGCTGTCGTTGCAGGCCGTCCTGACTGCCGCACAGGTCGCAGGGGATGATCGGATAGTTCATCGCCTTGGCGAATTTCTCGCAATCGGCCTCGGCCACATGGGCCAGCGGGCGATAGACGAACAGGTCGCCTTCTTCGTTCACCAGTTTCGGAGGCATGGTCGCCAGACGGCCGCCGTGGAACAGGTTCATGAAGAAGGTTTCCAGGATGTCATCGCGGTGATGCCCCAGCACCACGGCCGAGCACCCTTCCTCGCGCGCGATCCGGTACAGGTTGCCACGGCGCAGGCGCGAGCACAGTGCGCAATAGGTGCGGCCCTGCGGTACCTTGTCGACCACGATGGAGTAGGTGTCCTGATACTCGATCCGGTGCGGCACGCCCATGCGTTCCAGAAACTCGGGCAGCACGGTGGCCGGAAAGCCCGGCTGCCCCTGATCCAGATTGCAGGCCAGCAGGTCCACGGGCAGCAGGCCGCGCCATTTCAACTCGTACAGAACGGCCAGCAGGGTATAGCTGTCCTTGCCGCCCGACAGGCAGACCAGCCAGCGCGGCGGCTTGCCGTCCTTGTCGTGGGCCGACGGGTCAACCATGCCGTATTGCTCGATCGCCTCGCGCGTCTGGCGCACGATGCGTTTGCGCAGCTTCTTGAACTCGGTGGTCGAGGGCGCACCGGCAAACAGCGGATGGATATCGTCGGCTTCGTCGAACATGCGCAGCCCCTACCGCAGATGCGCTGACCGGGCAAGGCCCGCCTAGCCGGACAGCCGGCCCAGCAGGGCGTCAGTGTCCAGCCCCGAGACCGATCCGGGTACGCGCCCGCTTTCGCCCAGAACCCGGGTGGCGATGTATCCATCGGCCACCGCACCGGGCGCGTGGCGCAGCAGCAGTGCGGCGGTGAGCAGATGCGCGGTGGCCTCGGCGAACCAGCGGGCCTCGGCCTCGGGGGGCAGGGTCGGCCAACGGTCGCGATGCGCCTTCAGCGCGGCGTCATAGCGGCGGTCGGCTCCGGTTGCCGCGTCCAGTTCGGCCTGCACGGTCTGGGCGGCCAGCGGGTCGCGCGCAAGGCTGCGCAGAATGTCCAGGCAGATCACGTTGCCAGACCCCTCCCAGATGCCGTTCAGGGGCGCTTCACGATAGATCATCGGCATCGGCGTGTCGTCGACATAGCCCATGCCGCCCAGCACCTCCATCGCCTCGACCGCAACGACGGGGCAGCGCTTGTTCGACAGGAACTTGGCAAGCGCCACCCCGATCCGGGCAAAGGCGCGGTCTTCAGCAGTGTCCCCGTCAAAGGCGCGGGCCACGCGCAGGCCGAGGGTCAGCGCGCCTTCCCAGTCCAGTACCAGATCGGCCAGAACGGCGCGCATCAGTGGCTGGTCGATCAGGCGGCGCTGAAAGGCGCTGCGATGGCTGACCCAGTGATGTGCTTCGGACAGGGCTGCGCGCATCAGACCGGCGGGGGCCATCGCGGTGTCGAGCCGGGTGTGATGCACCATCTCGATGATCGTGCGCACGCCGGCCCCCTCATCCCCCAGCTGATAGGCCAGCGCGTCATGGAACTCGACCTCGGACGAGGCATTGGCGCGGTTGCCCAGCTTGTCCTTGAGGCGCATCAGATGGATGGCGTTGCGCTCGCCTTCCAGCCATCGGGGCAGCAGAAAACAGGTCAGGCCGCCCGGCGCCTGCGCCAGCGTGAGGAACCCGTCGGACATCGGGGCCGAGCAGAACCATTTGTGGCCGCGCAGCCGCCAGGCATCGCCGTCGCGGGTGGCGGTGGTGGTATTGGCGCGCACGTCCGAGCCGCCCTGTTTCTCGGTCATCGCCATGCCCAAGGTCGCCGAGCGTTTTTCTCCGATCGGGCGGGGGGCTGGGTCATAAGTGGCGGCGGTCAGTTTCGGGCGCCAGATTTCGGCCAGTTCGGGGTTGGCGGCCAGTGCCGGCACGGCGGCATAGGTCATGGTCAGCGGGCAGCAATGGCCCGGCTCGACCTGGCTGGCCAGATAGACCATCGCGGCATGGGTGGCGTGACCGCCCGGTGCTCCGTCCCAGGCAAGCGCGGCATAGCCTGCCGATTGGCTCAGATCCATCATGTGATGATAGGCCGGGTGGAACCGCACCTCGTCCAGGCGGCGGCCGCCCCGGTCGAAGAGGCAGAGTTCGGGCGGGCGCAGGTTGGCGTCGCGCCCGGCGTCGCGCGTTTCGGCTCGGCCCAGAGCGGCCCCGTAGGCGGCCAGCGAGGCCGCCCGCGCCCCGGCGCGCGTGGCGCAGTCCCTCAGAACCGGGTCCGAGGTCCACAGGTCAACGTCGTTGCGCTCGGGCGGTTGGTTCGTCACCTCATGCGTGGGCAGAGACTGGCGGGCGTTGGATCTGGACATGGGCGCCTCGGAGAGTTGTTGCTGAAACCGATGTTCAGCGGCGCACCCCCCTTGGGTCAAGCGTGACGGGGTGTCAGATCAGGGCGCGTCGGGGGTGTCGTCGGGCACCGGGTCATAGCCGTCGCCGCCCCAGGGATGGCAGCGCCCGATGCGGCGCGCGGCCAGCCATGCGCCCTTGATCGGGCCGTGCTTTTCCAGCGCTTCCAGCGCATAGGCCGAGCAGGTCGGCTGATAGCGGCAGTTGAACCCCACCCACGGGCTGAAGATCAGCCGGTAGGCCCGAATGGGCAGCGCGAGGATATGGGCAAGCAGGGTCATTTGCGCGGGCTGTGGATCTTGCGCAGGGCTTGGCGCAGATCGTCCAGCAAAGCGTCAAAGGGGCGGGCGGCGGTCACCTCGGCCCGTCCGATCAGGACGTAATCCCATCCGTCCCGGCCATGGTCCGGCAGAACGGCGCGGGCCGCCTCGCGCAGGCGGCGCTTGGCCCGGTTGCGGGCCACGGCATTGCCGACCTTTTTCGAGCAGGTGAAACCGACGCGAATGCCCTCGGCCTCATCCGGCGCGCGCTTGCGGGCCTGCACCATCATGGAAGGCGTGCCCTGTCGTCGGGCCCGTGCGGCCCTGAGGAAATCGCTGCGCTTGCGCAGCACCGACAGAGCAGGCGCGCAAACGGACGCCGCCGGGGGCATATCCCCGGGGTGGTCAGTGCCATCCACAGGGGCCTCCGGCGGCGTCATGTTCAAAACCTGAAAGGTCGCGCGGTTTATGCGCTCAGCGACTTGCGGCCGCGGGCACGGCGAGCGTTCAGGATCTTGCGGCCGGCCTTGGTGGCCATGCGCGCGCGGAAACCGTGGCGGCGTTTGCGAACCAGGTTCGAAGGCTGATAGGTGCGTTTCATCGCTCCGTCTCCAATCTTTGGCGGTCGGGTGCGGCGCGGATTCGCCTGCCCGTGGTGTTCGAAGCCCGTCCTCTACTGGGAACCGGCGGGCAAGTCAAACCCCATCGCATGGGTTTTCGTGCCTTTTGCAACAATTCTGTCGGGCGACCGGGCAAAAGTTTCAGAATCAGCCCGAGGACGGCGGATTTCTCACATTGAACCGGTGCGTGTTCAACCCGGCGTGAAGACCCTGTTGCACAGGAGGCCCAACGCGCATCTTGTGAGGCAGATGAAGCATTCGAACCCGGACGACAAGATGACCGAAACCACCCAGGTGCCGCGCAGTGGGCTGGCGCGACATATTCCCTTGATTGTGATCCTGATGGTTGCCGCTGTCGGATTCTTTGCGCTGGGCGACTACCTGACCTTTGAAACCCTGCGCGACAATCGCGAGGCGCTGTTGGCCTGGCGCGATGCCAATTACTGGTCGTTGGCGGGCGTTTTCATCTTGGTTTACGTCCTGATCGTCACGTTTTCTCTGCCCGGTGCGGCCGTCGCCTCGATGACGGGCGGATTCCTGTTCGGCTTGCTCGCGGGCACCGTGTTCAACGTATTTGCCGCAACCGTCGGGGCGTTGGCAATCTTTCTGGCGGCCCGCTGGGGGTTGGGCGAGGCGTTGACCGCGCGGCTCGAGGCCTCGGAAGGTACCGTCAAGCGAATCAAGGACGGGCTGCGCGAGAACGAGATCCCGGTGCTGTTCCTGATGCGGCTGGTGCCGGTGGTGCCGTTCTTCGTCGCCAATCTGGTGCCGGCGCTGGTGGGGGTGAAGTTCCGGAACTTTCTGCTGACCACGGCGCTGGGCATCATTCCGGGCGGCATTGTCTATACTTGGATCGGCGTCGGTCTGGGCGGTGTGTTCGACCGGGGCGAGACGCCGGACCTGTCGCTGCTGACCGAGCCCTTCGTGATCGGCCCGATCCTGGGCCTGTGCGCGCTGGCGGCTCTGCCGATTCTCATCAAACTCATTCGCGGCCGAAGGGGCCTTTGATCCATGCAAGAGCTCAAGACCGACATCCTGGTGATCGGGGCCGGGTCGGGCGGCCTGTCGGTGGCTGCCGGGGCCAGCCAGATGGGCGCCGACGTGATCCTGCTGGAAGGGCACAAGATGGGTGGCGACTGCCTGAACTATGGCTGCGTCCCGTCCAAGGCCCTGCTGGCCAGCGCCAAGCTGGCCCATGCACAGAGCCATGCCGCGCCATTCGGCGTTGCCGACCACGCGCCGCAGGTGGACTATGCCGCCGCCAAGGATCATGTGCGGGACGTGATCGCGCAGATTGAGCCCATGGACAGCCAGGAACGGTTCGAAGGTTTCGGCGTGCGCGTCATTCGCGACTGGGGGACGTTTCTGTCGCCCACGCAGGTTCAGGCCGGCGATTTCGTCATCACCCCCCGCCGCGTGGTGCTGGCCACGGGCTCGTCCCCGCTGGTTCCGCCGATCCCGGGGCTGGATGGCGTGCCGTTTGAGACCAACGAGACCATCTTCGACCTGCGCGACAAGCCCGACCACCTGCTGATCATCGGCGGGGGACCCATCGGCATGGAAATGGCGCAGGCCCATGTCCGGCTGGGCTGCAAGGTGACGGTGATCGAAGGCGCGCGGGCGCTGGGCAAGGATGACCCCGAGGCGGCCGCAATGGTATTGGAGGCTCTGCGCGCCGAAGGGGTCGAAATTCTGGAACATGCAATGGTGGCCCGGGTGCGCGGGAAGGCCGGGGCGGTCGAGGTCGTCACCGAGGACGGCGTGGTCCATGCAGGCACGCACCTGCTGCTGGCGGTGGGCCGCAAGGCCAACACCGACCGCCTGAACCTGCAGGCTGCCGGGATCGACCGGACGCACACGGGCATCAAGGTGGATGACAGCCTGCGCACCACCAACCGAAAGGTCTATGCGATCGGCGACGTCGCGGGCGGGCTGCAGTTCACCCATGTGGCGGGGTATCACGCCGGGGTCATCATCCGTTCGGCCCTGTTCGGGCTGCGGTCCAAGGCCAAGACGGCGCACATCCCCTGGGCGACCTATACCGACCCCGAACTGGCCCAGGTCGGCCTGACCGAGGCGCAGGCGCGCGACCGCCACGGCGACAGGGTCAAGATCGCCCGGTTCGACTATGCCCACAACGATCGCGCCGTGGCCGAACGCAAAACGACCGGGTTCATCAAGGTCATGGTCGTCAAGGGGCGCCCGGTGGGGGCCACAATCGTGGGGCATCAGGCCGGCGAACTGATCAACTTGTGGTCTCTGGCGCTGGCCAATAACCTGAAGATGAGCCAGATCGCGGCGATGGTGTCGCCCTATCCCACGATCGGAGAGCTTAACAAACGGGTGGCGGGCGCCTATTTCTCGCCAAGACTGTTTGAGAATCAGATGGTTGAACGAGTGGTCAGGCTGGTCCAGCGCTGGATCCCCTGATCGGGAAAGGAGCGCCACTTGAACTCGCTGTCGGGTCGTTTCCTGATCTTGACGACGGTCTTCGTGATGTTGGCCGAGGTGCTGATCTTCGTGCCGTCGATCGCGCGATTCCGCGAGGATTTTCTTCTGAACCGGCTGGAACGCGCCCAGATCGCCTCGCTGGCGCTGCTGGCAGACGACATGCTGGCCGACGAGCTGGAGGCCGAGCTTCTGGCCAATGCCGGGGTCTACAACGTGGTGCTGCGCCGGGACGAGGTGCGCCAGCTGATGCTGTCTTCCCCTATCCCAGACCAGGTTGCCAAGACCTATGATCTGAGGGGCGCCGGGCCCTGGGTTCTCATTCGGGACGCGATGATCCGTTTCTTCACGCCCGAGAACCAAGTCATTCGCGTCATCGGGCAGCCTGTGCGGGATGCGGGTCTGCTTATCGAAGTCACCATGGACAGCGCGCCCCTGCGTATGGCGATGATCGACTATGGCCTGCGCATCCTCGGCCTGTCCTTTGTCATCTCGATCATCACCGCGTTTTTCCTGTTCCTTGCGGTGCGGGTGGTTCTGGTGCGCCCGATCAAAAGCGTGGTGGGCTACATGCAGCGTTACGCCCGTGCACCCGAGGATGCGCGCGGCATCATCTCCCCTCAATCCAAGGTGACCGAACTGCGCGAGGCTGAAGAAGCCCTGCAGATGCTGCAGACCGACCTGACCCAGGCCCTGAAACAGCGCGAGAGGCTGGCACAATTGGGTGGCGCTGTGGCCAAAGTCAGCCACGATCTGCGCAACATCCTGACCTCGGCCCAGCTGTTCACTGACCGGATTGAAGCCAGCGACGACCCGTTGGTCCGACGGATGGCGCCCAAGCTGGTCAACTCGATCACCCGGGCGGTGTCCCTGTGCGAAAGTACGCTGGCCTTCGGGCGGGCGGAAGAGCCCGCGCCCACCCTGACCATGGTGCGGTTGCGCGATATCGCTGCCGACGTAGCGTCCAGCGAGGCTCTGGCCGTAGACGGTGGCTGTATCGAAATTGCCAACGACGTTCCGGACGATCTGGTCGTTCGGGCCGATCCGGAACAGATGTTCCGGGTCATCATGAACCTTGTGCGCAACGCACGCCAAGCACTGATGACATCCGGCCAACCGGGAAAAATCACGATCTCGGCCTCCGAAGATCAGGACGCATGGGTCATCGAGGTTCGGGATACCGGCCCCGGTTTGCCGCCACGAGCGCAGGAGAATCTGTTCACGCCGTTTCAGGGTGGTGTGCGCAAAGGTGGCTCGGGCCTGGGTCTGGCGATTTCGCAGGAACTGGTGCGCGGCCACGGGGGAGAATTGGTGCTGACCAGCACCGGCCCGGAGGGCACGGTCTTTAAAATAAGGCTCCCACGGGGGGAGATGGGTTTTTGAAATATTTTTGAAGAATCGGGTTGCACGTCCCGAACGCCGGGTCTAAATACCGCCTCACCAACGCGGACCGATAGCTCAGCTGGATAGAGTACTTGACTACGAATCAAGGGGTCGGGGGTTCGAATCCTCCTCGGTCCGCCACTGGTAACTCCCGAAAAACAGTGTTTTCGTCAGTATTGCCCATGTGGTGAATCCGAGGTGTTCTGTCTCAAGACAACTTCGAGGCAACCGCGCTGGGTTTAATGGGGTGTTTCACCCCATTCCATATGGTCCGCCTTCCTGTAGTTCGCCGAATGCCGCCCAAACCTCGTGGCAGGCGCGTTCGAACGCCACATCATCTTTTGGGATGCTGGCCTTGAAATTTGGGTAAGACATGTGGTTGCCCAAGTTCATCAGCACGGTCACGAGGTGGTTGCGCGGTATGAATGCCCGGAAACGGTAGTCGCCGCCCGGTGTTTCGATCACCTGACCGTCCATGCCATAGTCGCGCAGCAATTCGGCATCCTGTGCGCGGCGAAACCGCAGGCAGACGCGGGATCCCATGTGCGGCCCGCTGGTGTTGCCGTCCTCATCCATGGCAACGGCTGAGAAAAAGCCCGAACCCTCGGGCGTCGAGAATGCTACCCACATCTGCAGGTCCTCCTATTTTTGGGAAAGGGCGCGCGGTCTATCAGAAAAAATACGGGGTCGTCAAATCGAGGGGGCTTCCGCGCTGGGTTGCTTGGCCTGGAGGCGCAAACCGAGACCTCAAAATCCGGCAGTGGATACGTGGTGGTTGGAGGCTATTCGACCCATCCAGTTTTGCCGTGATCGCCTCCTGTTGCGGCGATCTTTCTGAAAGCGGTGGCTGACATCATTGAGCTGCTGTGCTGAACAGACGCTCATACCGATGGTTCCTTTGTGGGCCGGTTCGGGCCATTTGTACTTGCCGGCCGCGTTGGTGGCTTCGTCCGCAGAGCGGCCATTGGTGGACGATGCGGCGAAGAGTTGCTTTGCCCGGCGGGCTATGATTTTGGCGGCCACAGAGTTTCAATACTGCGGCGAACTGGTGGTTGGACGAGCCGAGGGGCAGGGAAGGGTTGGCTGGCTCAGTATCCGGTGCCTACCCTATGCCCACAGCCAGACTTACTCCAACTTGACCCAAGCCGCGTTTCTGGACGAGCTTTGCACACAAGCGGCTACAAATTTGACGCCGTCTAGCCCGTCGTGCACGGTTGGGTAAACAACGGACGCCTCAGGTGAAATCCCATTTCGGAAAGCCTGGATCGCCTCAGCAGCCTCTCCGTAAATATTGGCGAACCCTTCAAGATATCCCTCGGGATGGCCCGGAGGAACTCTGCTCAAGCGATTGGCAGCGTCACCAGCTCCAGCGCCATTGCGGGTGATCAGACGCTTTGGTTCGTTGTAGGGCGTGAACCAGAGATAGTTCGGGTCTTCCTGAGCCCACTCCAGCCCACCTTTTTCGCCGTAGACCCGCAACCGAAGTGCGTTTTCGTTGCCGGGAGCCACCTGAGAGGACCACAGCATACCCCGTGCTCCGCCTTCGAAGCGAAGCAAGACATGTGCGTTGTCATCGACTTGGCGCCCCGGGACGAAGGCCTGCAGATCCGCCGCAAGGCTTTCCGCCCTCAGCCCGGTCACAAAACAAGCGAGGTTGTAGGCATGGGTCCCGATGTCACCGGTTGATCCGCCCGCGCCCGAGCGTTCCGGATCGGTTCGCCACTCCGCCTGTTTGAAATCCTGCTGCTCGGTCAGCCAATCCTGCGGGTATTCAACCTGGACAACGCGGATTTTGCCAATATCACCGTTGGCAACCATTTCACGCGCCTGCCGAACCATCGGGTAGCCCGTGTAATTGTGGGTTAGTATGAACAGGGCATTCGCGCTTTCCGCCGCTTTGACCAGTTTTTTTGCATCGGCAAGGGTCGAGGTGAGTGGCTTGTCGCAAATGACATGAATCCCGCGTTTCAGGAATTCACGCGCGGCGGCATAGTGGACGTGATTTGGCGTGACGATTGAGACCGCCTCGATCCCGGTTTTGAGCCGGGCTTCCCGGATCGCCATTTGTTTGAAGTCTTCATAGACCCGTTCGAGACCCAATGCCCGGCCGCTTTCAATGGATTTTTCAGGCGTCGAAGACAAAGCGCCTGCAACCAGCTCGAACCTGTCGTCCAATCGTGCTGCTATGCGATGAACGCCGCCTATGAAGGCGTCATTTCCGCCGCCGACCATGCCAAGCCGAATGCGACCCGAGGCTTCTTCACTGCGTCCAGTAACCATTATTCGATCCCCAGCATTTTGCGATTGGCGGCTTCGTCAGTGCCACCGTCCGCGAAATCATCAAAGGCTTTCTCGGTCACACGGATGATGTGATCCGACACAAACTGAGCGCCCTCACGCGCTCCATCCTCGGGGTGTTTGAGACAGCATTCCCATTCGACCACAGCCCAGCCATCAAAGTCGTTCGCCGCCATTTTTGAGAAGACTGCCCCGAAATCCACCTGGCCATCACCAAGCGACCGGAACCGGCCGGCACGATCCACCCAGCTTTGGTATCCTGAATAAACCCCTTGCCGCCCGGTCGGGTTGAACTCGGCATCTTTGACATGGAACATCCGGATCCGATCCTTGTAGATGTCGATATTGTCCAGATAGTCGAGGCATTGCAGTACGTAGTGCGACGGGTCGTACAACATGCAAGCCCTTGGGTGATTGCCTGTCCGTTCGAGGAACATCTCGTAGGTCACGCCGTCGTGGAGGTCCTCTCCGGGGTGAATTTCATAGCAGACATCAACGCCGCATTCCTCGGCGTGATCAAGGATTGGCCCCCAGCGGCGGGCGAGTTCATCAAATGCCGTCTCAATCAAGCCGGCAGGGCGCTGCGGCCAGGGATAGACGTAGGGCCACGCCAACGAGCCCGAGAATGTCGCATGCGCCGAAATGCCCAGGTTCTTCGAAGCGGACAATGCTTTTTTTACCTGGTCTACGGCCCATTCTTGCCGGGCTTTCGGGTTTCCTCTGACTCTCTCGGCGGCAAAGCCATCAAAGGCGCTGTCATAGGCCGGGTGAACGGCCACAAGTTGACCCTGAAGGTGCGTTGACAGTTCAGTGACTTCGACGCCATTTTCCCTGGCTTTGCCTTTGAAGTCATCGCAGTAACCGGTGCTGGACGCGGCCTGTTCTAGGTCGAACAACCGGCCATCCCAACTGGGAACCTGGACGCCCTTGTATCCACAGTCAGCCGCCCATTTGGTAATCGCGTCCCACGAATTGAACGGTGCTTCGTCCCCTGCGAATTGTGCAAGAAATAATGCTGGACCTTTGATCGTTTTCATAAGTTTCCTCCCCAAAACCTAAGCCGCTATGGCGGTAAATTTTCCCTCAGATAGATGTCGATACGGATACGTTCCTGCGCTTTGTTGAATGGGACTTTGTCCGAAGTCGCACGCAGAAGACGGACGGCTGAACGAACAATGTGCCCGGTGTCTTGCGAGATCAGAGCGTCAAACGTGCCAAGCCTTAGAGCCTCTCGACTAAGCGGAGTCAGCTCATGCGCTATGATCACCAGATCCTTGCTGAGCTTGTTTTCCGAAAGGAACTGAATAAGGCCGGCATTGCCCGCTGCTGACGAGTATATTCCGACCAGATCCGGGTAGGTTTCGAAGATCTCGGGCATCATCTTGTAAATCAGATCCGGGTCATCCCGGCCCTCAACAGACGCCACGACCTCGAGATGCGGAAACTCCTCGGCCACAACAAGATCAAAGCCCTGGCGACGCTCTAGGTGGTCACGTGCCAAACGAGAGCCAGTCAGAACCAGGACCTTGCCTTCCCGATGCACGAAACGCCCCATCAATTGACCGGCGGTTCGTCCTGCGGAAACGTTGTCAATTCCTACAAAGTGGTCTCGCTCGGAACTCGGCAGGTCAGACACCAGGGCAACAACCGGGACCCCTTTGTCCTTGAGCCGTCTCACCGCATCGCGAACAGAAGGCGTTTCGGGTCCGAAAACGGCAACTCCATCGACATCTAAACTGTCGACAGCATCCAGAATGTTGACGATATCCTGCGGTTCAAACGGCGCGACCCTTTTGATCGTAATGCGTGTCCGCTCAATAAACTGGTCACGGGATTGCTCTGCGATCTGATTGCTGATCGCCTCCACAAATTCATTGTCGGTGTCCGGCAAAACAAAAAGGAAATTGTAAACCCGGTTTCGTGCGAGGTTGGCCGCCGCGGTGTCGCGCACATACCCCAGTTCATCAATTGCCTTTTGTACTTTCTGAACGGTTACTGCGCGCACGCCGGGGCGCCTGTTCAAGACCCGGTCCACAGTGGCCAGACTGACACCCGCAACCCGCGCGATGTCATTGACGGTTGGCTTCTTCACCAACTCTAGTTTTTGTTTTTGGTCTGCCACGTGTTCCTCAGCCCTCAAGCTCCCGCGCCAAGCCCTCGAACAACAAGGCAACGGCCTCAGCGCCGGGATCGTTATGTCCAACTAGGTTTTCTTCGGGAACATAAGCTGCTCGGCCCGCCTTCGCACGGCGAATTTTGGCCGTATTGTTCGCTCCTTCGCGGGCGGCATGTGCGGCATGGGTCAACCCCGATGGGAGAGCGGCAAGCGCGGGTGCCAAGGCGTCAATCATAGTTCTGTCGCCGACCTTGGCGCCTCCAACTTGGCTGACGCGTTTCAGGCCTTCTTCCAGTGATTTGGCAACGGTTGCCCCATTGGCACATGCGTCACCAGCTGCGTTGAAGAAAATTGCAAGTATCACACCGGAGGAGCCACCCATAGTCTGGCTCAATTCATTGCCCAACGCCGGAAAAAGCTGAGTCAAATCAGCGAGCGGCATGCGGTCAAGGCTGGCTTGCAGCGCTCTTGCGGCCGTCGCCAATGTGCTTCCTGTATCGCCATCACCGGATTTCGCATCCAGTTCGTTCAGTTTCTTCTCAGCGTTGATGAGGAGTTCGGACAAGCGCGAGATCGTTTCCCTTGTGGTGGGATTGTTCGAAGGAATTGGATCGATCGGCGTCAGGCCGTCAGGCAATGGTGCCACTTTGATCGGGTCGATGGAATTGACCCCGGGCCACGCGGCCAGATCAACAGGTGCTTCAAGAGCTGACAAATCGGCCTGATCCACGGGTAGAATGGAAACAGAAAACCCGTGCATATCCAGCGATGTCATCATGGGGGCCGGGCCGATGATATGGTGGGCAATACCGGTTTCGGACAAGGCGTGCGTGAGGACAGCCATTTCCAGCGGAGTCGTGGAACCGAGGTTGTTGACCAACGCCACACATTCCCCGGCCCCAAGCCGTTGCCTCAGTTTCTCCACCACTGTGGACATGGCCGATACGGCATTTGAGAATTCGACTTGCTGCACACCCGGCTCGCCATGGATGCCCAAGCCAAGTTCCGCCTTGCCGGGTGCGATCCTGTCTTCTTTCGGAGATCCCGGAACGGTACAGGTGTCCAGGCTCATACCGATGCTGACAACTTTTTCGATGGTGCTACTGGCTGCTTTGGCAACGGTGTCCAGGTCAGCACCGTTTTCCGCAAGCGCTCCGGAGATTTTGTGCACGAACAACGTGCCTGCCACGCCACGTGGCTGCGGCAGGTCAGGCAGGGCGATGTCGTCGTCGACGACCACCATCTCAACCTTGCGGCCCAATGCACGGGCGCGTTCAGCGGCCAGCCCAAAGTTCAGCCGGTCACCGGTATAGTTCTTGACGATCAGCAAGCACCCTGCCTCACCCGTGACTGCAAGAATGCCTGCCAGAACCGCCTCGACCGACGGGGATGCAAACACTTCGCCGCAGACTGCGGCCGTCAGCATACCAGCGCCGACAAAGCCCGCGTGGGCGGGTTCGTGACCTGACCCTCCACCGGACACCAACGCTACCTTCGACTTGTCCCAATCCGACCTGTAGACAACTTTGATATGCGGGTAGCCGTCCAGCCGGGTAAGCCTCCCTCCAGAGGAGGCCAGAAGACCGTCTATGGCATCTGTTACCAGGGTTTCTTTTGTGTTGAGGAACTGGGCCATGCTTTGCTCCTTAATTCACCCGCGCGCCGGACGCGTCAAAATACAATGGGTTGTGGGGGCGGATTTTAATAATTTTTCCAGATGGATAGTCCTGGTGGACATCTATCAACGTCACGACCGGGTGACCGTTTAGGTCCAGGTGCAGCCGTGTTTGATCGCCCAGATGCTCGGCGCGTATCACGCGCGCCTCACTGCCTTCACCTTCAACGATGTTTTCCGGGCGA
The DNA here is from genome assembly GCF_056538625.1 of Ruegeria sp. BF8. NCBI lineage: Bacteria > Pseudomonadati > Pseudomonadota > Alphaproteobacteria > Rhodobacterales > Roseobacteraceae > Ruegeria > Ruegeria sp. BF8. Next base: position 56,604 of record NZ_JBQFTL010000007.1, read on the forward strand.
AGCCCAATCTGCGGACCCTTGTGGTCGCCTCCGAACAACTCGGACGGCAGGATGTTGATCCGTGGCAGACCCAACCTGCTGGCCACGTAAACGCTGCCGGGGTTTTCATAGATATCGCGAGGGGTACCGTATTGAACCAGCCTTCCGTTCTCCAAAACGCCGATATGTGTGGCCATTGTCATGGCTTCCACCTGATCATGGGTCACATAAAGCAAGGTTGATCCCAGGTCGGCCTGAATTCTTTTCAGTTCGACCCGCAAATCCGCCCGAAGCTTGGCGTCCAAAGAGCTGAGCGGTTCGTCCATCAGGAAGATCTGGGGGTCACGCACCAGCGCCCGTCCGATCGAGACACGCTGCATTTCGCCGCCAGACAGTTCGGTGGCTTTGTTATCCAGCTTGTGCGGGATCTGCAGGATCTCCGACACTTCGGTGACCTTCCTCGCGATCTCATCCTCTGGCGTCTTCAGGATCGGCGACCGCAGAGGGAAAGACAGGTTTTCACGGACTGTCATGTGCGGGTACAGCGAGTATTGCTGGAAGACCATCGCCACATCGCGCTGGGCGGGTGTATCCATCCCGACGTCGCGCCCGGCAATGCGAACTGTGCCTGAATCCAGTTTCTCAAGCCCGGATATCAGTCTCAGCGTCGTTGTTTTTCCCGCACCCGTCGGACCCAACAACACCACAAAGGCGCCGTTGGGGATCGTCATTGAGATATCTTCCACCGCTTTGATGTCGCCGAATGACTTCGAAATGTTTTCCAGAACGACTTCAGCCATTGCTCAGTACCTCGTCGTTCAGTGCGGACCTCAACGCGCGTCCGGTAGATTTTTCGAAAAGGGTTACTGCGGATGAGCGGAATTCCAATCCGACCGTCTCGCCGGGATTGACGGTTTCGCGGGCATCAATCCGGGCTTTCAGCTCTCCGTTCGGGCTTTGCAGGGTCACGATCTGGGTGGTTCCCAGATATTCTGCGGCCAGGACTTTGGCACGGTAGGCGCTGGCATCCGACAGAAAAACATGCTCGGGTCGAACGCCGAAAACCAAGTCACCTTCCGCACCTTCCATCAGTTTGGGCACGGCTTCGTCATGGCCATTCAGCCGTACCATTTCCGAGCCAGGCGCGACCGTTCCCTGAAACGGCAGGAAGTTCATCGAAGGCGATCCGATAAAGTCCGCAACGAACATAGTGGCTGGTTTGTCGTAGATTTCCTGAGGCGTGCCGAATTGCTCGATCACAGCGTTGTTCATCACAACGATCTTGTCGCCCATTTGCATGGCTTCCAGTTGGTCATGTGTGACGTAAACAGTGGTTGCGCCCATGCGATCGTGGAGCGCGCGCAATTCTTCGGCCATGTGCTCACGAAACTCGGCATCCAAAGCGCCAAGAGGTTCGTCCATCATGAATGCCTTGGGTTCGCGAACAATTGCGCGACCCAGCGCCACGCGTTGCCTGTCGCCACCTGAAAGCCCACCCACCGGGCTGTCGAGGATGTCGTTTATCCCCAGAATTCCCGCGACTTCTTCGACTTTGGCTTTGACAGCAGCGCGCGGCATGCCCTGCGAAATAAGCGGATAGCTGATGTTCTTGCGCACGTTCATGTGGGGATACAGCGCGAACATCTGGAACACGAAGGCAATGTCCCGCTCTGATGGCGGCCGCTGGCTGATCTCTTCGCCGTCCAGATAGATTTCGCCCGACGTTGGAAGCTCCAATCCCGCGATCATCCGCAGCGTCGTCGTTTTCCCGCAACCGGAGGGGCCCAGCAGCATGAAAAACTCGCCGTCTTCAATCGTGAACGAACTTTCGCGGACAGCCGTGAAATCGCCGAACATCTTCTTTACGTTTTTGACTACGATCTGGGCCATTTCTACTCCGGGAAATGGCTGACTATGATGAACATGACGGTTCCGATCAGCGTGACGATGAAAGAGTAAGTGAAGGCCCAAAGGACAAAGGGCTGCATCAGCATGAAGACACCCAGTGCGATGAGGATGGTTGCGACCATCTCCCATGGGCCGCGGCGGAGCCGCACCAATCCGGAAAGAAACTCGCTCATTTGCGTACGGCTCCGAATGTTATCCCGCGCAGCAAGTGTTTGCGCATCAGGATGGTGAAAATCATGACCGGGATCAGGAAGATCGTCGCGCCGGCCGCAACGGCAGGCCAGTCCAAGCCGCCGATACCGATGATGGTCGGGATGAACGGTGGTGCAGTTTGCGCGTTTGCGGATGTCAGCAGCACGGCGAACGCATACTCATTCCAGGCGAAGATCAGGCAGAAGATCGCAGTTGACGCAATTCCGGTAGCGGCTTGCGGCAGCACCACTTTGTAGAAGGCCTGAAACCTCGTGTACCCATCGATAAGGGCGGCTTCTTCGTACTCTCTGGGGATTTCGTCGATGAATCCTTTCAGCAACCAGACCGCCAGGGAGATATTCACGCCCGTGTAGAGCAGGATCATCCCGAGATGCGTGTCGCTTAAACCGAGGTTTCTGAACATCAGGAAGATAGGGATGGCGACAGCGACCGGAGGCATCATCCTTGTACTCAGGATGAAGAACAGAAGGTCATCCTTAAGCGGGACCTTAAATCGGCTGAACGCATAGGCAGCCAACGTGCCAAGGAAGATACTCAAGAACGTCGAGCCAAATCCGATGATGACCGAATTCATGAAGCGCTCGCCGAACTTGGAGGGCCCAACGATCACCATGTCGTATTGGCGTACGATCTCATCGGCCCAGTTCTGCGGCGGGTTGGCTTCCAGAAACTCCTGCGTCTGCCTGGTGCGTGTGGTGAAAAGGTTTACGTAGCCTTCGAGCGTTGGGTCAAAGACCACTTTGGGCGGGTAGCTGATCGCGTCGGCCGGAGACTTGAAGCCAGTCAGCAAGATCCAAACCAGCGGGATCATCGTGATCAGCGCATAAGTGATGACCAGGAAGCCTGCGATCCATTTGGACCGGTTCGAAGGTTCAGTGACCGAAAAACTGCTCATCGCTGTTTCACCTTGTTCAGGGCTTTGACGTAGATCGACGCAAGGCCGAACACGGTGACGAACAAGATGATCGCATAGGCCGAGGCGTAGCCCGTCCGCCACTTCTCAAACGCCTCTCGCTTGAGATTGATTGAGGTGAGTTCCGTTACAGATCCCGGCCCACCGCCTGTCAGCTGAACAACCAGGTCGAACATCTTGAAGTTCTCGATCCCTCGAAACAGCACCGCGAGCATCAGGAACGGCAGCACCATCGGAATGGTAATCGTAAAGAACTGCCGCAGCTTGCTGGCCCTGTCGATCTCAGCCGCCTCGTAGATGTAGTCGGGGATGCTGCGCAGCCCGGCCAGACAGATCAGCATCACGAAGGGGGTCCACATCCAGGTGTCAACGATCACGATCGCCCAAGGGGCCAAAGTGACCGACCCCAGCATTTCAAAGCTTGAGGGGTCCTTGCCGGTGAACCAGGACACGATGTAGTTGAACAGGCCGATTTGAGGCTGATACAGGAATTTCCAGAAATTCCCGACGACGGCCGGGGACAGCATCATCGGCAGCACGATGATCGTGGTCCAAAGATCGTTGCCCTTGAATTTCTTGTTGATCAACCACGCCAGCGTGAACCCGATCAGGACCTGGAAAAAGATTGTCCAGAACAGGAAATGCGCTGTTGCCTGCATATTCAGCCAGGTATCCGAGTCCGTCAGGATACGCTCGTAGTTCCTGAGTCCGACGTCTTTGACTTCGCGCCCGATCCGGTTGGCCTTGTAGTTGGTAAAGCTCAGCTGGATGGTCCAGATCAACGGAAAGATGTTGATCGCCAGCAATAGAAAAATCGTTGGGGAGATGAAAATCCAGGCGATCGCGCGGTCGGATAATCCTCGGATTTTTCGCGCAACTCGCTCGGGCGTTGCCTGCGCAACGCGATCTACGGTCCTGTCAGACATCTCTTTGCCAGCTCTTGTTGGTTTAGGACTCACGGGTGAAGGTGGAGCGGGATTGCACCCGCTCCTGCCTGTGTCCGGACTACAGCTTGCCTTCGTCTTCGAAGACTTCGGTCCAGTCTTGGATCAGAAGGTCAAGCGCTTCTTGAGCGGTGCCCTGGTCCGCAACCACGTAGTCGTGGATGCGCTTCTGCATCGCCAGCAGCAGTTCCGCATAAGCAGGCTCCTGCCAGAAATCCTGCACCCCGGCCATCGCTTCCAGGAAGTCACCGGCAAACGGCTGGCTGTCAACAAAACCCGGATCTTCCAGTACGGAGTTATGGGCCGAGTAGCCGCCGAGCTCCCACCATTTGGCCTGAACGTCCGGTTGTGCAAACCACTTGATGTACTCAAGTGCGGCGTCCTGTTTGTCAGAGTAGCTGACAACAGAGATACCTTGTCCGCCCAGTGTCGAACCTGCCTGATTTTGTGGTGGGTTCACAAAGAAGTCGATCTTGTCGCCGCCGGTATTGGGATCGGCGTAGAGACCCGGGAAGAACGCAAACCAGTTCATCGCCATGGCGACCTGACCGGACTTAAAGGCGTCCAGACTCTCACCCATGTAAGAGTTGGTATATCCCGGAGGCGTCGCCGTTTCGTAGAATTCCTTGTAGAATTCCAGAGCTTCAACCGCTTCGGGCGAGTTCACGGCGCCTTCCATGTCATAGGAACCCGGCGTGTTTTCGTATTTGAAGCCCCAAGGATACAGCGCTCCGGTCACACCCATGGTGATCCCTTCCGAGCCGCGCTCGGTAAAGATGGCTGCGCCATAGACAGTCTTGCCGTCGATCTCACGACCTTGGAAGAACTGCGCGATCTGCAGGAGTTCTTTTTGCGATTGAGGCTCGCGAAGATCCTGACCCGTCGCCTCTTTGTAGGCGGCTTGGATGTCGGGGTTTTCGAACCAGTCCTTGCGGTAGAACCAGCCATTCGCATCGCCCATCGCTGGCAGCGCATAGTAGTTCGGCGTGCCCTTGGGCCAGGTCGAGTACGCATAGACGGTGGCCGGCGCGAAATCGTCCATGCTGATGCCTTCAGCATCGAAGAAGTCGTTCAGTTTGACATAGTGGCCATTCTCAGCGCCCCCGCCGATCCACTGGCTGTCACCGATCAACAAGTCGCAGAGCTTGCCCCCAGAGTTCAGCTCGTTCAGCATCCGATCCGCAAAATTCGGCCAGGGAACAAACTCGAAGTTCATCGTGTGACCGGATTCGGCTTCGAATTCCTTTGAAAGCTCGACAAGCGCGTTGGCCGGGTCCCATGCAGCCCAACAAAGCGTCAGATCTTCAGCATTCGCCTTGGTGGAAAGAGTAGTAGCGGCAAGGACTATTGCGCTGGCCGAGGCCAGTTTTGTGTAAGTCATCCATTCCTCCCTTTTTTCGCCGTCAATCGAGGATGTGCGAATCGCGGCATACCTCCAAGGCTATTTGAGGTACGCACATCAAGTCTAGATATTTTTGAGGTTCGTACCTCAAGCGGACGGTGGTTGACGATTAGTGCTCCTTTAAATCACTGATGTAATGTAATTTTATTCCATTTGGTCGGTGTGCATGTATTTTCAGCAGTGAGGCATTTAAGGGCCGCACCCTCCAAAAGTGGCCCAGCTCACAATCACGGCCATCAAGCGGCCACCGGATTTTGGAACCCGCTTGTGAAGCCCTAGCGGATTATTCGGTCGATACCTTTGAGGATTGGAGATAGCGTCAAACGGCACGGGTCACTCTGGATCGTGCATGACTCGGTTGGACAGGGGCAGACGTATGAATACGCTCTCTATCGTCAGATTGAACCGGTACCCAATCAAAGGCTTGAGTGCCGAGCCGATGCAAACCGTGACGCTGCGGGCAGGGGAGGGGATCCCGGGTGATCGCCTGTTCGGATTTGCGCGCTACAACTCCGGATTCGACGCACAGAACCCTCAGCCACTGCCGAAAGATCGCTTTGTTGTTTTGTTGAATGAGGCCGCGCTGGCAGGCGTTGAGACAAGCTTTGATTTTGAGACCCAAGATCTTGAGATCAAAGCGAACGGCAAAACACAAAGCTTCAATATGCGAACACCAGAAGACCGGATGAATGCAGCAAGTTTCCTGTCTTCAGAAATCGGCTTGAAAGATCCCGAACTGCCGGTATTCGTTTCGTCTGCTCCTCATCGGTTTACGGATGTGTCCGTCGTCTCCCCAAAGATGATGAACGCGATATCCGTTCTTAATCGCGCATCGGTGAGAGAGTTGGGTGAAAAACTGAACGCAGAGATCCAGCCAGCGCGGTTCCGCGCGAATATCGAGATAGACGGCTTGCCTTCGTTTTCCGAGTTGGATGCAGTTGGATCAGTTCTGAGATTTGGCGATGTTGAGTTGAAGATACTATCGCGTACGAAAAGGTGTGCGGCCACTGAAGTGAACCCGGATACGGCCGAGCGTGACTTGATAATACCCTATCTTATTAGGAAGTTGATGGGGCACATGGATATGGGAGTCTATGTCGAGGTGACCAAAGGCGGAACCCTAAGTGTCGGCCAACCCGGGGAAATGCTTGCCTGAATGCCGCCCCCCTCAGTTTGGCGACCTCGGGAAACCCTGTTCCATATTCAATCGTGAAAAAGAACTTCGGTTTTTGCTGGTTCGCCCGGGGCGGCGATGTCTACGCAGCGAGGCTCCCCTGAGAGCCATATTCCAACCAGTCTCGGTCTTCGGGATCTAGGTGTGCATCCATCATCGCGTCGTAGCTTGCCAGTTCTTCCGCCGTCAGTTTCCCGTACCATTTGCCGCTCGTTCCGCTGTGGAAAAACTCGGCATCCGACTTGAAGAACCCTTTGCCACCTGAGGGAGCATAGCGTTCTGCTTTGTCCTTCATATTGTCGAAGGTCGCAGCTTGAACCAATTGATCCATGACTGCCTCTGAATGGGCCGTGCCCAGGATGTCAGCCAGCCTGAAGAACGTTCCCCTCAAGTCCCGGGTCATGTCTGCGTAGTGAAAAAGCGATACGTTCGGCCGGTCGGAAAGCGCCGCAGCGGCTTTATAGTGCCGAATGATATGGGCCAGTGGCATCGCATCGGTATCGAACCCTTCCGCCCCGCCGTCCAGAAAGCGACGGAATGTGATACCTTCTTCATCGTTCTCGGGATACCAGGTGTCAAACCAGGTCATTGGAATGTTTCTGATGTGTTTGCGAAACGAGAAATGCGCATCGAGGGGATGACGAAAAACGCAGATGTACTGTGCTTGATCATCCAGAGGTAACCCATCCATCGGTGTGTGGCTTTTCATGCTGCGTCGATGCTGCATGGCTTCGAGCCGCTCTGCGACTTCAGGCATTTCTCGGATTCGGATGTCTACCCACGGCATCTTCACGGACAACTCCGTTTCAACTTCTGGATCACCAGAAAACAACAGCGATACGATGGTTTGCATCCAGGTCGTGCCGCATTTCGGAGGTGTCACTACGAACACATCATCGGGGCAGATGCGAACCATATCCCAGCGTCTATTGTCGGTCAGGGGGCCAAGGTAGTGCTTTCGGTTTTTCGCGTCTGAAAACTCCTCCGCGCGAATTGGTTCAGGAAAAGTGGATTGAAAGTGAAAGGCGACTGGTTCTCATGGCAGAAAGCCCAAAAAGCCAGTTGCTGCCTTGTTGAGTTAGGCTGGCAACTGAATGAGAGCGGAGCAGCACCTATACGTTTTTCCAAAGACCGCTCAGGGTTCTGTCCAGCAAGCAGCGCTCAATACCCGCAAAACGGAACCAAGCCGCCGTTCATTCTTTCCCTTGGACTGCGCTGGTCTTCAGTCCAAGGGGATGATTTGCCAGTCTGAATTCGACAAACAGTTGTCTTTGAATTCAGACTGGCGAACACAGCTCACGGCGTCCCGTTGGTGCTATTGGTTCCCGGCACGGCTTGTGAGTTCCTCCATGACGTTGTCGAGGTTGAAGCTGCCGGGTTTTTGCCTTGGCGGAAATTCCTCGAAGCTTTGCAGCCATTGCCCAACGAAGGCGGAGGCCGGAGCTATCGCGAACATATGCTCGAGGAACCAGCGCTGGTATCCCATAGCGTTCTCTTCCTCGGCTCGCTCGAACGGATCGCTGCGGAGGTTTGCCAGCATCGGTGCGCGCAAGACTTCAAACGGTGAGAGCCATACATCAAGCCCGTGCGCATTCTGCTTCAGGAATGTCACCTTGTACTGTTCGTATCGCAAGGCGGCGACGCTGCCATCATCGGTCCAATAGATGAACTCGCTGCGCGGCCACTCATCCGTTTCACCTGAGAGCGACGGCAGAAGATTGTAGCCGTCAAGATGGGCCTTGTATTGGCGACCGATCGCTTCAACGCCGCCATCGAGCAACCGTTCTTTGATGTCTGGCTCACCGACCGCAGCCAGAATGGTAGGCAACATATCCGTATGCGATACTACGCCATTGACCTTCGAACCCGGCTCGATGACGCCCGGCCACTTGATGACCGTCGGGACGCGATAGCCACCTTCCCACTGCGTGTTCTTCTCACCGCGGAAGGGTGTCGTACCGCCATCCGGCCACGTGAACGTCTCCGCTCCGTTGTCGGTTGAATACATCACAACGGTGTTGTCGGCGATTCCGAGCTCATCAAGTTTATCAAGCAGTACACCGACATGCCCATCATGCTCGACCATGCCGTCGGGATAAACTCCAAGTCCCGTCACTCCCTCGGACTCTTCCTTCAGATGCGTGAAAATGTGCATCCGGGTGGAGTTCCACCAAAGGAAGAAAGGTTTGTCCTGTTCGACGGCTCTATCCATGAAATCCAGCGCGCTGGCCGTGACTTCTTCGTCAACGGTTTCCATGCGCTTTTTCGTAAGCGGTCCGGTATCCTCGATCGAGCCATCAGCGGTCGACTTGATCACCCCGCGCGGGCCGAAGTTTTCCCTGAAGGCTTCATCCTTGGGGTAGTCAGGGTTTTCGGGCTCTTCTTCTGCGTTGAGATGGTAAAGGTTTCCGAAAAATTCATCGAAACCATGGTTTGTGGGGAGGTGCTCGTCACGGTCACCCAAATGGTTTTTGCCGAACTGGCCAGTCATGTAACCATGGTTTTTGAGCAGCCCGGCGATGGTTGGGTCTTCGACAGGCATGCCCTCGGGCGCGCCGGGTAGGCCGACCTTGGTCAAACCCGTGCGGATGGGAGATTGTCCTGTGATAAAGGCCGCTCGTCCTGCGGTGCAGGACTGCTCTCCGTACCAATCAGTAAATAACGCGCCTTCTTTGGCTATGCGGTCGATGTTGGGTGTCTGATACCCCATCATGCCATGGTTGTAGGCACTGATATTCCAGAATCCAATGTCATCTCCCCAAATAATCAGGAAGTTCATAGGGGGATCATCTTGTGCGGAAACGGCTGTGGCAGCTGCAGCAAATAAGGCCGCCATTATCGTTGATCTTGTTTTGTATTTCATTTTCGTCCTCCCAAAATTTTTTGTTAATACCGAGTAACCTATCACAAAACTGGCGGTTTTGTCGGGGCATTTGCGGTTTTCAGGATTTCGGGCGGAAACGCGCAAGTGATCCAAGAGACCCAATCGACTTTGATGGCTTTGATTTACGAGCCGGCTGAAACTTTTCTCCGCGCTTCAAGGCGTGGTTGATAAAGACGAGTTACGTCGAGTCTCGGAGCCACGCCAATGCGGTTTCTGGAGCACTTCTTCTGCTTTTGGAGCAAAGAACGGCCTGCTGAACGTTTTTTGGTGTGTGTTCAGTAAGTCTGTCGGTCGTTCCGGCACATTCGATCCCGTGCGTTGGCGACCGAAAAGCGCCGCGCACCGTTGATCAACCCGGCCGTCGGTGCTGCTGCCGTCTATCCTTTAGCCTATCGCCGGCTTCGGAACATGGGTGTTTGGATTCCTTGACAACCGCAGCATCGCGACCTGCGTGCCTCCGCCCCCTTGCCGTCGGAACGCCCAAACCTGCTGCGGGATATGATCCGCTGAAACCGATTTCAGCGGATCAAGGGGCAATGGTCAGTTGGTGATTTCTTGCACCTTCATGACCAGTTCGTTCCAGTTTCGCTGGTTTTCGATATCATGCTCGAGCCCTTGTTCATCGGCAATTCGAAAGCGTTTGACCGCCGGCGTCTTGCTAGTCGCCTGGTACAGCCAATAGGCCTCGGCTCTCAACGCCTCGGAAATAGGTTTGTCGATGGATTCGTAGACCATCTGCTTGCACGCGTTGATGGATTCGGCGGGGAACTGGGCAATGCGCCTGGCCAGAGCATCGACATAGGGACCGATCTCGTCGGAATCCAGCGCCTTGTTGATGGTGCCCATGCGCTCGGCATCGTCGGCATCGTAGTCCTGCGCACTCAGGATGATTTCCAATGCCCGGCCAAGTCCGGTTTGGCGCGCCATGCGAGAAGCTCCGCCGCCGCAGGGCAGGATACCCATGCCAACTTCCATCTGCATGAACTTGAACCGTCCACGTGCTGCAAAACGCATATCCAGCGCGAGTGCGAGTTCGTGTCCGCCGCCACGGGCGAAGCCTTCAAGCTTTGCGATTGTTGCCTGCGGGACCTTGCTCAGCCGTTCGCACACGGACTGCAGGTCCAGCAACTGGGCGTCTTCACGCGAGACGGCTTCGGTCGAAAGATCCTTGAGCAACTCGGTATCGTAATGACAGACCCAGATTTCGGGGTTCGCCGACTGGAAGATCACCACTTTGGTTTCCCGGTCCCGCTCCAGCCGCATCGCAAGGCTGTTGAGGTCGGCCAGCATCTCCTGGCCCTGAACATTGACCGCTCCGAAGTTGAACGTCACGGTGGCAATTGCATTCTCGACCGCGACGTCGAAGGTCTGGAAATTTTCGTATTTCATTGGACAGTCCTCTCCTGTTCTCGCCATCAAAGATGCGAGGGTTTGCATGGATTTGCAGGGCGCGGGAGTGCGCCCGGCTCAGCCGCAGTGGCGGATAGTGTCTTGAATGGCCTTCATGACGTCGGCTGCGTGTTCGGACTTCAGCGCCGCGGGGTGCGGGTCTGCAAAGGTACCGCCGTCATTGTCGAAATAGGCGCCCGACGCCTGCGCGAACCGATCGCTAAGTGCGGCGTCGATCAGGATGTCGGCGCCGATGTTGAGGTCGTTGCCGGCGACTACGAAACCGTCCTTGACCATTTTGGACGCCAGCAACGAACCCGGATTGACCGCGATCAACGCCGGTCCATCGGGCAGGGCGCGGGCCTGTTCGCGCGTCCATATCGTGATTGCCAACTTGCTTTGCGCATATGCGCACATATCGGCCAATCGCGTTTTGCCGGTCAAAGCATCCACATCCACAGGGGCCTGGGCGGCCGAGGACAGGTTCACGACGCGGCCAGTCTTGGGAATGATCGGAAGAAGAAGTTCGGTCAGCAGATAGGGCGCGAACGTGTTAACGACGAAGCGGATATCGAGACCGTTTTCGAGAGTGGTCTGCGGAGCCTTCAGGACGCCGGCGTTGTTCATCAGCACATCCAGCCGGTCGTGATTGGAGCGGATGGCCTCCGCCAAAGACCTCACTGCTGATAGGTCGGACAGATCGGCGCTGTAGGTTTCCGGCTGCCCTCCAACCTTCTGGGCGGCTGCTTCCAGCTTTGCAGTGTTCCGTCCGTGCAACAGAATACGGTGACCGTCAGCCGCCAGTTTCTTGGCGGTGAGGAGTCCGATACCATCGGTTGCGCCAGTGATCAGAATGGTTTTGGTCATGCGATCCGTTCCTTATGAAAATTCCGGCAAGATCGTATCCGCCAGGCGTTTGAGTGTCGGTTCGATGGCGGCCTGGTTGAAACGCAGATTCAGGGCGACGTGATTCATCCCGATCTCACGTATTTCAGCCAAGTAGCGGCGCAGGAAATTCGAACCCGACTGGAATCCCAGATGTATGGGACGTGCGGGGGCATTTGGGTCTTCCAGCAAGTCGACATAGAGCGACTGCATCACCGGTTTGTCCGGTTGCCCCAGTGTTTTCAGACGGTTCCGGTAATCGGCCACCGCGCGCCCCTGTGAGGCCGCATCGCGCGGATAGGTCATCCATCCATCGCCGTTTTCAGCCACCCAATCCGGGGATTGTCGACTGCCGCCCGTGATCAACAGCGGCAGGCGCGATCCCGAGGGTTTTGGCAGAAGGTCAATGTCGCCGGGCAGATGCCCCTGCAGGCTTTCATGCTTGGGATAGGGTGTTGCCGTCGCACGGATATAGTCGACACTGTCGCGGAACCGCTCACCTCGATCGGGGAAGGATTGACGCATTGCCGGATACTCTTCCGGTCGATCGCCGGACGCCACACCCAACAGCAGACGGCCATCGGACAATACATCCGCCGACGCGGCTGCCTTTGCCACATGGGCCGGATGGCGCAGGGGCAAAACGATGCTGGCGGTCCCCAGGGCAATGCGATCCGTCGCGGTCGCTAGCGCACCCAGATAGACGAACGGGTCAAAGATCTGGCCGGGGTCCCCGAAACTTGGAACATTGAATGGCACGTCGCGCAGCCAAAGCGCGGCAAAGCCCAGAGAATCGGCCAATTGCGCGGCCTTCATGTGGCCTTTCATCGTCGGCTCGGATCCCACCGGGTAGGCCTCAAGCGGCAATACCAGCCCGAGCGTCAGCTGATCCGGTCGAAATACCTGGCCGTAGGCCTTGTTGATCGGGGCAAAGGACAGGTTTTGGTTTTTGTCCAACATGATGGTTCCTTGCTCAGTACCGCACCAAAGTGCGGGTCTCGATGCTCTTCCGGATGGTGGTGACGGTCGGGTCCTCGACCATATCGAGCGCGCTGTGCGCGACGGAAGGCAACCCCCGATTGTCGTAGATGTTGAAAATCGCGATTTCATCCGGGCTCATTCGAGACAGATAGACCCAGTCATGCCGTGCATTCCCGACAAGCCCCATGATCTGCCCTTTGCGGTCAGGATAGATCAGGTCAAGCAGGATCCAGTCTTTGGGTTCGACGGACGAAGGACGGACAAACCCCAGCGGCGCGCTGTTGATCGGGTGACCGACCGGCCGCCATAGATTGACAAAGGCATAGTGCCCTTTGCTCCACTCGGCCGCCCGCTCGGGGCTAAGCAAATCCACCAGTCGTTGCCGAGCGCCGTCCGCGCTGTAATCGCTGTGAACATTGCGCGCCGGCTTGCGCGTCGCCTTTGGGTCGTCCACGCGCAAGGTATGGTCAAAGATCACGACCTCGCGAACGCCGATCTTTGTGGTCAGCAGTTGAGTGAGCTCGTGTTCGTAGGTCCGTTTCCACTGATCCCCGTAAAAATCGCGGATGGCACTGGGCGCATTCAGAAACTCGACGCCGTCGGGGTCAAAGCGCAGGGGTTGCCCCGATGTCCGCATATCAGTCAGGTTCACCTGTGTCGGTAACAGTTCGGGCGAAATCAGGTTGCCGACAATGCCGCCGGCGTCCAGTTGGAACGCCTGCCGTTCAGGTTTGTGAACGTGATAGTTTACGATACCGGTTCGTTGCATCTGTACCCTCACTGAATTGCGGATGACGCAGCCCCTGGCTTTATCGACGTTGGCTCAGAACCAGTTCACGGTTTCGGCCATCGGGCGGCGGGTCTTGGGGAATTGCGGATCACTGGCGCGATACCCAAAGGCAAACATCACCGCGGGTTTCCATTTCGAGGTATCCACCCCGAAATGCTCGGCCAGAGTCTGGGTGGTGAGTTCCATGTCAAACCCTTCGATGGGGCAGGAATCGATACCCATCAAAGCAGCGGTCGTCATCATGTTGGCCAGAACGATATAGGCCTGTTTGCCGGCCCAGTCGGTGATCTCGCGTTCAGTGGTGATGCGATGGTCGGTTGACTGGAACTTGCCATAAGCACCGTTGAACAACTCGATGACGTCCTCGGGCAGTTGTTTGACCTTGCGATAGTGGTCTTGCAGATAATCAGACCCAGCGGTCATGGTTGCCGCAGTGCTGGCCAGAATGATGCCAAAGTGGCTGGCTGTCCCCAGCTGGCCGGAGCTGCCGTTCATCATGCCATTGGCGCCCCAGGAAAACTCGCGCAAAAGCTCGCGTTTGTCGGGCGATTGGATGACAAGAATCTTGAATGGCTCGTGCCCGAAAGAGGTGGGCGACAGGCGGCCAGCTTCAAGAATGGTTTCGAAATCGGCGTCGCTGATCTTTCGGTCGGGATCAAAGACCTTTGTCGCGTGCCGGAAATTGAAGGCTTCGAGGATCTGAGACTGAACGTTCGGGCGAACGGACATTTGTGGCTCCATTTGGTTTGTCTTCCGTGGAGCCAGAAATATCACTTGCAGAATCCGATGAAACAGCGGATATCAGGTTTCAGTTTTCGGATTTTGCGTATAATAAGCTAATGGACACACAAGCGCTTCGTCTTTTTGTGCTTGCAGCGGACAAGCTGAACATATCGGCCGCCGGGCGCGAACTGGGTTTGGTGCCCGCAGTCTCGAGCGCCCGACTTGCCAAGCTGGAGCATCAGCTGGGTGTCGAGTTGCTTCACCGCTCGACCCGGAAAGTATCGTTGTCTCTGGAGGGCGCTGAGTTTCTACCTTATGCGCGCGAGATTCTGGCGCAGGAGAATGCGGCCTTGGCCGCTTTGGGGCAGGGGTCGGCCCAAGCCACCGGCACACTGCGGTTTACTGCGCCCAGCACGTTTGCACAGCTCTACATTGCTCCGATCCTTGCTAAGTTCCAGGAACAGCATCCGGGTGTGACCCTGGACCTGCGTCTGTCGGATGCTCAGTTTGATCTGATCGAAGGCAGCTATGATCTTGCTTTGCGGAACGCACCGCTGATCGATACCAGCCTCAAGGGGCGCAAGCTGGCGGATGACAAACGCATCCTCTGCTCGGCACCAGATTACCTGTCGGCCCACGGAGAGCCCAAGACGCCGGATGATCTGGCGCATCATCGGCTGATTGCATTTCGCCACACCCGGGCCCGGGCGCTGAAAACTGCCCGGGGAGCTGTCGCAAGTTTCGATCCCGGAGCCACGAAATGTCCATTGATCATGGATGACGGTCTCAGCCAGAAGCTGGCCACCGTGGCAGGGGCGGGGATCTCGATGAACTCACTGTGGAGCGTTCAGGAGGAGCTTGCCTCGGGCAAGTTGCGTCATGTCCTTCCCGAATATGAGGCGGCGGAAGACAACGTGCTTTGGCTGATCTATCCCAAGTCGAACGTATTGTCGCCAAAGGTGCGAGTCTTCATGGATTTTCTGATCACCGAGATCGGCGTGAAGCCTCCGTGGGAAAGATCATTGGACTGACTGATTGCGTCCAGTTGCTTCGGGCCAGCGCAGCAAAGGCCCGATTAGCCGTTCTGAAAGTAGAACGACAGCTTCCGGCTGACCCCGCCCGGAGGTTTCGGGAAGGGCGATGCGCGGCGGACCTGTTCCTTGGCGGCCCTGTCGACCTCGGTCGAGCCAGAACTGTCGATAATATCGACCCAGGCCAGTGTTCCGTCCGGGTTGATTTCAAAGAAAACTTTGGCAAAGCCGCGAACCGAGACATAGACCGGGGGAGTTCCGTTGAGGTGGACAAGAACCTGCCCGGCGTAATTGGTGACATTCGAGTTTCCCGGGCCTCGACCGCCGGACTGATTGGAGTTGCCTCCTCGGCTGAAGGAATCGACCCCCTGTCGGCGATAGGTCGTCAGCGGCGAGTCGATCTGCCTGTTGGGAAATCGCAGGTTGTCAAAACTGTCCAGCCGGCTGGCCCTTTGGTCGGGTACAGGGGCCGGAGCAGGGGGCCGGTCCGGAAGGCGCGGGCGGATCGATGTTGCAACCGCCAGATCCGAGACGCCGTCTTCGGTGTCGCTTTCGACCGGTTGCTGCTCCTCCGCCGGCACTGAGGGGTCCGGGATCGGCGAGGGGGCCGGCAGGGCTGCCAGTTGCTCTGGTTCCGAAACCGGATCCTCTATGGGTTCGACCGGTGCTTCGGGCGCCGCTGCGGACTGCGTTTCGGCTTGGACGGGGGGTGTTTCATCCACCTCATCGGCGGCCTGCCGATCACCTTCGGCCGAGTCCGCCGGCTCAACTATTTCCGGAACGGGCTGATCAGGCTGCACCGGGTTGGTTTGTCCGATATCAGGCGAGTTGACCTTTTGCGGGTCCGACGAGGCGACCAGTGTTTCGCTGACGGGTATTTCGGCCCGGTCCGGCTCTGTCGGCTGTTCGACATCGGGCTCCGGCTCTTCTGCGGGGGTTGGCGACTCGGGCGGGGTCGCGGTTTCCGCCAGATCCTCGAACGCGTTGCCCAAGGCAACCGTGTCCGGTTGCGAACCGGCCGTCGCAGGTTCCGCAGAATCCCGCGCGGCTGGCAGCAGCAGGAAAAGGTGGAGCAGCACCGAAAGCACAACGGCCAGCGCCGCGACAAACAGGGATTCCCGGATCATTCGAGCGCCCGTTCGGTCACCGCAAAGACTGCGGTGGCGCCGAGACGTCGCAAGGCGCCGGTGACTTCGATCAGGCGTGCCCCGGAAACGTTCCGGTCAGGCACGATCCGCACGGGTTCTTCCCCCCGGCCGGTCATGTAGGTCTGCGGATCCGTCGGTGTTCCACGAAAGCTGAGCGTCCCGTCAGCGTGAAGAACCAGAGCATCGGGTGGTTCGCGGCCATCCAGATCGGATGTGTTGACCAGTTCCAAGTCCGGGTCCAACGGTTGAGCAACGGTTCCGGCGATCAAAAAGAAGATCAGCATCAGAAAGACCACGTTGATCAACGGGATGGTCGAGTCGCGCTTGCGGCTTGGGCGGTCGTGGCGGATCATGGCGTCACTCCAGAACCGTTACCGACAGACCGTCGAGGCCGCGCAATTTCACCAGAAAGTCAACAAGCCGTTGGGCGTTGACGTCGCCGTCAAGACTGACCAGCACCTGCCCGGGCTGCAGTGCCTGTGCCAATTCATCCAGCGAGAGCGGTGCTCCGTTCAGCACCACGCGGTTCGCCCCCAATTGCACAAATGCGCGATCCGACGGGGCGCTGGGCTCTGATGGGCCCGCGGCTGCGCTGCTGAGTTGAATTTCTCCGAATGTCGAAAAGGTCGACGTTAGCATGAAGAACAGCAAAAGCAGAAAAATCACGTCGATGAGCGGTGTCATCGACATGGCGCGCCGAACAAATGGGGCCGCGTTACGCATGTCCCGGCGCGGCGACAAACGCGGTGCTTGTCGTTGCTGCAGGCAGCGCCTGGGTCGGTACGAGGATCGTGCGCAAGGCCTTGTCTGCGAACACCCGCTCGCGCGCGGTGCGGCTTTCGAACCAGGACAGGACCATGGATGTGGGCATCGCAACCGCCAGACCCACCGCAGTCGTCACCAGCGCAACCCAGATCCCACCAGCCAGCAGCGACGGATCCACACCGGCCCCGGCCGTCTGCAGGCTTTGGAACGCTTCGATCATGCCCAGAACCGTACCGAACAACCCCAGCAAGGGGGCCAACTGCGCGACCGTATCCAAAAGCCGGAAACCGCGCTCGAGCCCGGCCAACGCCAGTCCGGCTTCGGCGTCCAGCCGTTCGTCCAGCCCCGCCGTATCCGGGGCGTTCATTGCCGCACCCACGATCGGGGCAAGGTAGCTGCTGCTGGCGGCCAGACGCTCGCGCGCAGTGTCGTGGTCTCCGGCATCCCAGGCCGCCAATGCCTGGGACAGCACCCTGTGGCGGCCGACGCCACAGGCCGCAAACTGCCAGAGCTTGTAGATCGATACCGCCACGGTCAGGATCGACATCACAAGAAGGATCGCCACTACTGGCCCGCCCAATGCAAGGATCTGGCCAAGCGCGTTGAAGATGTTCATCCCAAAAGCTCCATTTCCAAGCGGCTGGTCACCGACAGGGCCGAATTGCAAAGATCACTCTCGGAACCGCCTGTTACGCAGGAACTGGCTCCGTTTATCAGAACGCGCCCGACCGTTGCGCATGGTCTGTCAGGCAGGTCGAACTGGCGCACACGCGGGCGGTCCTGCGGCAAATCCCGAAAATCGAACAATGACAGTTTGATCACCGAACCCTGCGTGTCGAAGATCACGGTTTCGAAAACGGCTTTGTCGATCGCCTGTCCGGTTTCGTTGGTGATCAGAAATGACAGCCGACAGGCCTGCCCTACATCCTGCGCCGCGTTGAGTTCCAGTGACAACCCTGCGCCATCGGCGTCAGATGATTGCGCACTGGCCGCAAAGGGGAGGGCTGAACATGCGATAAGGGCGGGTAAAAGGTGACGCAGTTTCAATGATAGAACCTCATTCTGAACACGTGGTACCTGCAGCCCGCCAAACAGTGCTGGCGCCGTGTCTGTGATATCTTAGACCGTCTGTACGGGGAAGGGTTGGCGGGGGCTTTGTGATCGTTCGTCAGGCGAAACCTCGCCAATACTCTTGGAGGTTCGCGGCTGTCGCTCAGGTTTCGACAAGATATCTGTCCGACAGAGGCAGGCTGGCTGCCCCCAGGGCGCGGGCATCCGGACCCACCGACCCGGCCAGAACCGAGGGCTGCTCGAGCCCGGTAAAGTTCAGCCGGGAGAGATGCGTCTCGACACGTTCGATCAAGCGCGCGGTAACGCTCTCGGGCATCCAGCCGTCGATTTTCACCGTTTCAAAGTCGATCAGGCTGCAGGAAGACAGGATCGCATAGGCCAGACCTTTCGCGGCCTCGTCCATCCATGCTTCGAGAAGCGTGTCCGGCATGGCCCAATGGTCCGGGGTCTCCCACATGTGGAAGGGAACCAGCCCTGCGGCGACAAGCTTCTGCTCAAGCACGCACAGGCTGGCGACATCGATCAGGGGTTTGACTTCGCCCGAGCCGACGGGAACCGGCAACGGACCCAAGGCGCCTGCATTCCCGCGCCCGGAAAAAATGACGCCGTTCAGGACGACTCCCCCGCCAATGAAGTACCCCATGTAGAAATACAGAAAGTTCCGCGGCCTTTCGGATGGCCCGAACACCAACTCTGCCCCGCAAGCCGCGGTGGCATCATTCTGCAAATAGACGGGGATGTCTCGCGCTTGGGAAAGACTGGCTTGCAGATCGGCTGAGCGCCATGGATCCATCCTTTCTTGTGGGACATTCAGGGTCTGCGCCCAATCCCAGAGATAGAAGGGCATCGCAATGCCCAACCCGGCAACCCGGTCACGCGATGCTTCCGGCATCTGGTGCATCATCCGGTCCAATGTGCCCGTGGCGAAATCCAATGTCGCACCGGGGGTGGGATAGTCATAGGTCTCTCGCGCGCGATCCCGTACTTTGCCCAGGAAATCGGTCAATACCAGCTCGGTGCTGCGGCGGCCGACCTTCAGCCCCAGAAAATAGGCCCCATCCGGATTCAGGCGCATTGGCACGGAGGGTTGCCCAACCTTGCCACGTTGTGGCTCGCCCCGCAGCAGCAACCCATCGCTTTCCAGTTGGCGCATGATCACCGACACAGTCTGCGCCGACAATCCGGTCATGCGGGCCAGCTCCGATTTGGCGAGCGCTTGGTGCCGGCGAACCAGCGACAGCACCAGTCGCTCGTTGTGGGCGCGCATGCCACTTTGGTTCGTCCCGCGCACGGTCGAAACACGCTCGGGCGGATTGCTCTGCGCTGATTGTTCCTCGGGCACGGGCCGCTCCTCCTTCAGTCAAGAATGTGGATGCGCCTACCCAGTGTCAATAATAAATAAGAGTGATTTATTTATTGACAGAACCCGAGAATCACCGGATGGTTTTACACATGGGAGCCGGCAGAATTCCGTTCGGATTCCTTAGATGCCCGTCGGGTATCGGAGATATTGGGAGGAAAAGCCTTGAAGATTTCAGCATTTGCCGGCGCGACCGCGCTGGCCTTTACAGCCATGGCAGGCGCTGCCGCCGCGCAGGACACGGTCTGCCTGATCACCAAAACCGACACCAACCCCTTCTTCGTGAAGATGAAAGAGGGGGCCACCGCCAAGGCCGAAGAGCTGGGCATGACGCTCAAGGCGTTTGCCGGCAAGATCGACGGCGACCATGAGACACAGGTGCAGGCGATCGAGACCTGCATTCTGGACGGCGCCAAGGGTATCCTGTTGACCGCATCCGATACCTCGTCGATCGTTCCGGCCGTCCAGCAGGCGCGCGACGCCGGTGTTCTGGTCATCGCGCTGGATACACCGCTCGAACCGATCGACTCGGCGGACGCGACTTTCGCAACCGACAACTTTCTGGCGGGCGAGCTGATCGGCAAATGGGCCGCGGCCACGCTGGGAGACGAAGCCCAGAATGCGAAGATCGCGATGTTGGATCTGGCAGTCAGCCAGCCCTCGGTCGGGGTGCTGCGCGATCAGGGCTTCCTGCAGGGGTTCGGCATCGACCTGGGCGACCCGAACAAATGGGGCGACGAAACCGACCCGCGCATCGTGGGCCATGACGTCACCGCCGGGAACGAAGAGGGTGGCCGCAAAGCCATGGAGAACCTTCTGGCCAAGGACCCGATGGTCAACGTGGTCTATACGATCAACGAACCCGCCGCCGCGGGTGCGTATGAGGCGCTCAAGGCCATCGGCCGCGAAAACGACGTGCTGATCGTCTCGGTCGACGGCGGCTGCCCCGGTGTGCAGAACGTGGCCGACGGTGTGATCGGTGCGACCTCGCAGCAATACCCGCTGCTGATGGCGTCGCTTGGCGTCGAGGCGGTCAAGAAATGGGCCGACGAGGGCGTGAAGCCCGAGAACACACCCGGCAAGGACTTCTATGACACCGGTGTTGCGCTGGTGACGGACAAGCCGGCCGATGGCGTCGAGTCGATCTCGGTCAAAGAGGGCATGGACCTCTGCTGGGGCTGATCTGAACCCTTCAGGGGCCGCAGCGCGCGGCCCCTGAATTGAACCACGACCTCACCCGAAATTTTGCTAGAGTCGCCCCAAGACGGGAGCTTGACGCATGGGGGAACCTCACTGATGTCCGACACATCGAGACAGTCCGACGACTTCGAAGCCGCGGCCAAAGGCAGCCCGGAACAAGTTGCCGAATTCGAAGATCACCACCGCGGGTTCATGGGGACAGTCCAACACTTTCTGCATGTGAACCCGTCGCTGGTGCCGCTGATCGTTCTGGTCGCGGCGATCCTGATTTTCGGCGCCTTGCTTGGGGCCAAGTTCTTTTCGCCATTCGCACTGACCCTGATCCTGCAACAGGTGCAGATCGTCGGCATCGTCGCCGCCGCCCAGAGTCTTGTGATCCTGACCGCCGGGATCGATCTTAGCGTGGGCGCGATCATGGTCATGTCCTCGGTGGTGATGGGCCAGTTCACCTTCCGCTATGGTCTGCCGCCCACGGTGGCGATCCTGTGCGGTCTGGCCATCGGGACCGCCATCGGCGCGGTGAACGGGTTCCTGGTCAGCCGGGTCAAGCTGCCACCCTTCATCGTGACGCTGGGCATGTGGCAGATCGTACTGGCCGCCAACTTCCTGTATTCACAGAATGAAACCATCCGGTCGCAGGAAATCGAGGCCAACGCCCCGATCCTTCAGCTGTTCGGCGCCAAGTTCAATGTCGGCGGGGCGGTGTTCACGGTCGGGGTGATCTTCATGTTGGTGCTGATCCTGGTGCTGGCCTATGCGCTGCGGCATACCGCGTGGGGGCGCCATGTCTATGCCGTGGGCGACGACCCCGAGGCGGCCGAGCTGTCGGGCGTGAATGTGCATCGCACGCTGATGTCGGTCTACATGCTGTCGGGGCTGATCTGCGCCTTTGCCGGCTGGGCGCTGATCGGGCGCATCGGCTCGGTCTCGCCCACCTCGGGGCAGTTGGCCAACATCGAAAGCATCACCGCCGTCGTGATCGGAGGCATTTCATTGTTCGGGGGGCGCGGATCGATCCTGGGCTCGTTGTTTGGGGCGCTGATCGTTGGCGTGTTTACCCTCGGACTGCGGTTGTTGGGCGCGGATGCGCAGTGGACTTTCCTTCTTATCGGCATGCTGATCATCGCCGCCGTGGCCGTGGACCAGTGGATCAGAAAGGTAGCAGCGTGATGGAACCCATTCTCAAAGGGCGCAACCTAGTCAAACGCTATGGCAAGGTCACGGCGCTGGATCACTGCGATTTCGACCTGATGCCGGGCGAGATCCTGGCCGTCATCGGCGACAACGGGGCGGGTAAATCGACCCTGATCAAGGCGGTCTCCGGTGCCGTCGCCCCGGATGAGGGCGAGATCTGGCTGGAAGGGCTCAAGGTCGATTTCCACTCGCCCATCGACGCGCGCGAAGCCGGGATCGAAACGGTCTACCAGACGCTGGCCATGTCGCCCGCCTTGTCGATCACGGACAACATGTTCATGGGGCGCGAGATCCGGCGCAAGGGACCGTTGGGTTCGGTGTTCCGGATGCTCGACCGTCCGGCGATGGAGAAGTTCGCCCGCGACAAGCTGAACGAACTGGGGCTGATGACGATCCAGAACATCAACCAAGCGGTCGAGACTCTGTCGGGTGGACAGCGTCAGGGTGTGGCCGTGGCCCGGGCGGCGGCGTTCGGGTCCAAAGTCATCATCCTTGATGAACCCACTGCGGCGCTTGGCGTCAAGGAAAGCCGGCGGGTTCTGGAACTGATCCAGGACGTGAAATCGCGTGGCATTCCGATCATTCTGATCAGCCACAACATGCCCCATGTGTTCGAAGTGGCCGACCGCATCCATGTGCATCGGTTGGGCAAGCGGCTCTGCGTGATCGACCCCAAGGACTACACCATGTCCGATGCCGTGGCCTTTATGACGGGCGCCAAAGAGCCCCCGGAACAGGATCGCGCGGCATGACGGCCGAAGGGTCATCGCCACAGGCGCTGGCCGAGCGGATCGCCGACGCCGCAGCCGGGCTGGCGAGAGGCGAAGCGCGCCACCTTGTCGCCGTGGCCGGGCCGCCGGGTGCGGGGAAATCCACCGTGGCCGCTCTTGCCCAACAGGCGCTGCAGGGGCGCGGCATTCCGACCGGGCTGCTGTCGATGGATGGTTTCCACTATGACAACCAGATCCTGACGGCACGCGATCTGCTACCGCGCAAGGGTGCGCCCGAGACATTCGACCTGCCGGGCTTTCACGCCTTGTTGCGCCGCCTTCAGGCCGAAGACGAGGTCGCCGTGCCCGAATTCGACCGCGTGCTCGACAAGTCCATCGCAGCCTGTTCGTTCGTGACCCGCGACCAGCAGGTGGTGATCGTCGAAGGGAACTATCTCCTGCTGGACGAACCGGGATGGAACGATCTGCGCGACCACTGGGCGCTGACCGTGTTTCTGGACGTGCCCCTGCCGACACTCGAGGCGCGGTTGCTGGACCGTTGGATCGGGCTGGGCCTGCCGCGCGACGAAGCCGAGCGCCGAGCCTTTGCCAATGACATTCCCAACGCCCGACGCGTGGTGCAGAACTCGGGCGCTGCCGACCTGGTGCTGCGTTAGCCCAGCGCCTTGTACATGTAGGTGGTGGGTTCGAACACGGGTTCGAACGGGTTGCGGCAATAGCCGGGAATCTCTCCGGCAGTTTCAAAGCCCAGGCTCTGGTACAGGATGCGCGACGGGTCGGTGCTGCGCGTGTCCAGCACCAACAGGATCCGGCCTAGTTCGGTGGCGCGCGTTTGCAGCGCGTGCATCAAGGCGCGGCCCAGCCCGCGCCGCCGTGCGTCGGGATGCACCAGCAGCTTGGCCACATCGGCGCGGTGCGGCTGGTTGGGCATCGCAGCCGGAATCAGCTGAACCGTCCCTTGGATGCGTCCGTCGCCATAGGCCACGAAAAGATCCAGCTCTCCGGCTGACAGCCCCGGGCGCACGCGCTCCTGCCAATAGGCGCGCGCGGCGTCACGGGAAAACGGCAGAATGAACCCTATGCTGGCGCCGGTATGCACGCAGCCATGCAGGATATCCGCCAGATCCTCCACCGCCTGGTCAAAAGTCGTTTCGGTCAGGCGTGTAATCATATCAGCACCAGAATGTAGCGGGCGCCGCGGGACGCCTCGGTTTCAAAGCGGGTCGCGCCCGACAGATGATAGCGGAGGCAATCACCCCCGTTCAGCGCATGGGACGTTCCATCAACGGTCAGGGTCAGTGCGCCATCCAGCACGATCAAGTGATGCTCCTGCCCGGGACGAGGCGGTGCGTCATAGGTGATCGTTGTGCCGGGTGGGAGGTGACATTCCAGAACCTCGCCCGTCAGCCCCGCCGAGGGGGGCGACACCGACCGGCGCGTGAACCCGGTTTCGGGGTCGCGCCATTCGATCTGCCGTTCGTAAGGAACTTTGGGGTCGAAGCTGTCCTCGACCATCATCAACAGGCGCGACATAGGCAGCCCGTAGGCTGCGCATAATCGGCCAAGATTCTCGGCCGTCGGGCTGACCTCGGCCTTCTCCATGCGCGACAGGGTGGCCCGGCTGACCCCGCTGGCCTGAGCGAGTTGTTCAAGCGACCAGCCCCGGCTGCGGCGCAGGTCGCTCAGGTGGCGGGCGAGGCGGCTGGACAGGTTGTCTAGCATGTCTCATATCCGAGAATCAGTTTCGATAATGAGAAACATAGCATAAATAAATCAAATAAAAAGGGGCGCCTGTGCTGCGCCCCTTCAACTGCTCGATATGATGTCGGCTTACTTCCAGCCAACCTCGTTGAAGATCTTCTGGGCCTCGGGGATGTTCTTGGCGACTTCAGACAGGTTCACTTCATCGGCCTTGAATTCACCCAGAGCGGCCACGTTCTCGGCCAGCTCAACACCTTGGACGGCGGGGAATTCATCGTTGCCGTTCGAGAAGTAGACCTGTGCCTGATCGCTGGCGAGGTATTCCAGGAACTTGACCGCATTGTCCTTGTTCGGGGCATGGGCCGCGACGCCCGCACCCGACAGGTTCATGTGTGCGCCTTCGGCATCCTGCGCGGGGAATTGAATTCCGATCATGTCGACGCTGTCCGACAGGCCCTTGACGTCTTTGCGCAGGGCACGTGCAAAGTAGTACGAGTTCGACACGGCGATTTCGCATTCACCGGACACGATTCCACGCAGCTGATCGGTGTCGCCGCCCTGAGGTTCACGCGCCATGTTGGCCACGACGCCCTCGGCCCATTCTTTGGCCTTTTCGGCACCATGATGGGTGATGATCGAGGCCAGCAGGGTCTGGTTGTAGGTGTTGCTGGACGACCGGATGCAAACCAGCCCTTTGTATTCAGGGTCGGCCAGATCCAGGTAGGTGGCCGGCGGGTTGGTCACGTCATTCTTGTCGTAGAAGATGATGCGCGCGCGCTGCGAGAAGCCGAACCACTGGTTGTCTTCGTCCTGCAGGTTGGCGGGGATGCGCTCTTCCAGAACGTCGCTGTCGACCGCCTGCAGCAGGCCGGCGTTCTTGGCCCGCGCCAGGCGCGAGGTGTCCACGGTCAGCAGGATGTCGGCGGGCGAGTTCGCGCCTTCGGCTTCCATCCGCGCGATCAGCTCGTCGGCCTTGCCTTCGATGCGGTTGATCTTGATGCCAGTGGCTTCTTCGAAATCGGTGTAGAGACGCTCGTCGGTGTCGTAATGGCGCGAGGAGTACAGGTTCAGCTCGCCTTCAGCGGCGGCCGATCCGGCGATCAGGGCCGACAGTGCGGCGGCGATAAAGCTCGTGGTTTTCATCTGTGGATGTCCCGGTTGTCGAATCTCATGAGCGGGGTATTTCCCGACTGATTTGCTCAATTAAACGATTCCGGGTGGGATGCAAGAAAATCCGACAAAATTACTTGGTCTAATTTGCCGCAGCGTGTTTAAGTGCGCCGGACAGGCATGGCTAGCGCGCGCGTTGAATTGTCTCGACCGACAAAATGGTCGGCAAATGCCTGGCGATCTCGGTCCAGGTTTCGCCTTCGTCGGCGCTTGCAAACACCGAGCCGCTGTTGGTTCCGAAATAGACACCCGCAGGGTCGCAACAATCTCCTGCCATCGCCTGGCGCAGAACCGTGAAAAAGCAGCTGGTCTGCGGCAGCCCTTCGCGACAAGCGGTCCAGCTTTGGCCACCATCGGTCGATTTCCAGACCGCCGCCGCCGCATCCGGCGGATACCGTCCGATGCTGTCTCCATTCAGGGGAATGGTCCAGATCGTATTGGGATCGTGGGGATGGACGTGGATTGGGAATCCAAAGGTCGACGGCAACCCGCCCGAGATATCGTCCCAGCTGCGCCCGTCATCGGACGAACGCCAGACACCATGATGGTTCTGTTGATACAGCAGCCCTTTGGTGCCGGGCGCCCGGACCATGTTGTGTACGCAATGACCGATTTGACCGTCCCGCGGCGCGGCCGGATGGTCGTGATGGCCGCAACTTTCGGCGTTCGACAGCCGGTTGCGCCGCTCCCAGGTAGTGCCGCCGTCTTCCGAGGCGAATACTCCGGCCGCCGATATGCCCACCCACAGCTTTTGCGCATCGTCTGGATCGGAAACGATCGTGTGCAGCACCAAGCCTGCGGCCCCCGGTGACCAGTCTTCGGCTGAGGGGTGATCGGTCAGGCCATTGACCGTTTCCCAGGTCTGCCCAGCATCCGAACTGACCAACAACCGCGCCGGTTTTGTTCCCGCGTACAATGCCCCGCCCGTATGATGCAGCGACCAGATCTGCGAGAACTCGTCGCCGAACGGTGCTGCTTCTCCGGTCCACCCGATCAACTCGGCAAAGTCGGGATCGTTCGCGGCCCACTCGTCCTGCTGCCCCCGGGTGAGCTTGGTGACCTCCCAGCTCTGGCCCCCATCCTCGGAGCGCCAGACGCCGGCTCCGTGCCAGTCGCCGCCACCGCCGGCCCAGAGTGTACCGGTTTCGTCATATCCGACGACGTGGTTGATGGGCCAGCCGCCGCAATGCGGACCCGTAACGCGCCAAGATGCGCGATCCGGGTCTCCGATGATCACGAAGGCACCCTTGGTGGTGCCCACCAGTATGTCGATGCAAGAGTGTTTCATCCGTTTCGCGCTCCCGGCTGTTTTCAACAGCCTAACACGAACGGTCAGTCTCGGCGCGCGGCACAAAAAAACCGCGCCCGGAGGCGCGGTTCTTTGAAACAGCGATTTGCCGTACTCAGCCCTGACGAGCTTTGAACTTGCGCTGCGTCTTGTTGATCACATAGACGCGGCCTTTGCGACGCACAACCCGGCAGTCGCGGTGCCGGTTCTTGAGCGAGCGGAGCGAGTTCTTGACCTTCATGGTCTCTCTCCAATTCTGCGGCGCCTTCATCAAGGACGTGGCCAGCGCCTGGGTTAGCGGGTGCCCCGGGTCAGACCCGAAACAGTGAAACGATGGTGGGCGGTACAAGGATCGAACTTGTGACCCCTTCGATGTCAACGAAGTGCTCTACCGCTGAGCTAACCGCCCACTTTCCCTTTGCGTATCCTGCCCCATAACGAAACGGGGCGCGGATCTCCGCGCCGGTGGAGGGGTCTATAAAAGGAGTCGCGAAGGGGTTCAAGGGGTTTGGTCCAACAATTTTCCGGTCTATGTTATCGGCAAAGAAGGAGAGGCCATGCACAGCGCCGCATACGCTTTGGAAATGCCCGCAGAACGCACGTCGTGCGTTGTTTTTTCTTCGCCACATAGCGGTCGGAACTATGTGCCGGGCTTTCTGGATCGTTCGGTTCTGAACCGCAATGTGATTCGCTCTTCCGAAGATGCCTTTGTCGACCAACTCTTCGCTTCGGCCTCGATCCATGGCGCACCGTTGATTGCGGCACAGATGCCGCGCGCGTTCCTTGACCTCAACCGCAGCGCCGAGGAACTGGATCCTGCGTTGATTCTGGGCGCGCGCCGCCAGGGACACAACCCGCGCGTGGTGTCGGGGTTGGGCGTGATCCCCCGTGTCGTGTCCAACGGTCGCGCAATCTACAGCGGCAAGCTTACGATGGACGAAGCGCGCCTGCGCATCGACACCTATTGGCGCCCCTATCACGCCCGCCTGAAGTCTCTTTTGGCCGAATCGATCGACATGTTCGGACAGGCCATCTTGATCGACTGCCACTCGATGCCGCACGAGGCTGTTGCCATGGCCGGGAACCCCAAGGGGCGCCGTCCCGAGATCGTACTGGGGGATCGGTTTGGTGCCTCGGCATCGGGCGTTATTGTTGATCAGATCGAAGCGGCCTTTTCGTCCGCCGGTCTGACCGTGGCCCGCAACACGCCCTTTGCAGGGGCGTACGTGACCCAAACCTACGGGCGTCCCGCCCGTCATCAGCATGCGATTCAGATCGAGATCGACCGGGCGCTCTACATGAATGAGAACACGATCGAGCCCAACGCCAATTTCCTGGCGTTCAGGGATATTCTGGAAGAAGTCATCGCGGATATCGCCCGAATTGGTTCTCAGCCGGCACGGTTGGCCGCCGAATAAGAAGAGCTACCGCAGCGCTCGGCCCTTCACGATTGCATCAGTTCCATATTTTCGCCGGATCTCGTCGGTCGCACGCTCTGCTTTCGAGCGTTGCGTGGCCCCAGGGTCCAGCAGGTCGCCGGATATGTCGGCCTGATCTTCGGCGCACAGGTCTGACAATCCGCAGCCCAGCAGACGATAGGGGCCTTGATCGCCGACCTGATCGAACAGCCCGCGGGCGGTGCGGTAGATGCGGTCGGCCATC
This sequence comes from Ruegeria sp. BF8, assembly GCF_056538625.1. NCBI lineage: Bacteria > Pseudomonadati > Pseudomonadota > Alphaproteobacteria > Rhodobacterales > Roseobacteraceae > Ruegeria > Ruegeria sp. BF8. The sequence continues at coordinate 85,110 of NZ_JBQFTL010000007.1, forward strand.
TGTGTCGGATCCCGCAATGAGACCCGGCGGGTCAGCAGTTTGTGGTTGGCCTTCTTGAGCTTCAGCGTCACGACCCGCCCGGCCAGCCCCTTGGCCTTCGCACGGTCGGCCACCTTTTCGGCCATGCGCCAAAGGTGGCCGTCCAGAATGTCGGGGTTGGCGGTGTCCTCGAAAAACGTTGTTTCATTGCTGATCGACTTCATCGGCTCGTGGGCCGAAACGCGCCGCTTGTCCTGCCCTCTGGCCAGGTGCCACAGCCGATAGCCCATCGAACCGAAGCGCGCCGTGAGGGCCTCTTGATCCCATCGCAGCAAGTCCGAGAATGTGCGAATGCCGGCCCGTTCCAGTGACTCCTGCGCAGCCGGTCCGATGCCCCAGATCAACCGCACCGGCTTGTCGTTCAAAAACTCGGCGGTTTCCGCCATGCCGATCACGGAAAACCCGCGCGGTTTGTCCAGATCGGACGCCACCTTGGCCAGAAACTTGTTGTGTGAAAGCCCGATCGAGCCGGTCAGGCCCAATTCGTCTTTCATCCGTTTGACCAGTCGTGCCAGCATCACCGCGGGCGGCGCACCATGCAGCCGCTGGGTGCCTGACAGGTCCATGAACGCCTCGTCCAGTGACAGGGGTTCGATATCCGGTGTCAGTTCGTCCATCATCGCGCGGATCTGTCGTGAGACCTCGACATAGACGGACATGCGCGGTTTGATTACCACTGCATCGGGGCATAGTTTCAGCGCTTGAAACATTGGCATGGCCGAGCGCACGCCGCGAATACGCGCCACATAGCAGGCCGTTGAAACCACGCCACGCCGTCCCCCACCGATGATCACCGGCTTGTCCGCCAGTTCGGGGTTGTCGCGCTTTTCGACCGAGGCATAGAACGCATCGCAATCCATATGGGCGATGGTCAGATCGAACAGCTCTGGATGCCGCAACACCCGCGGGCTGCCGCAGGAGGGGCAGCGCCGTTCGTCGTGAAGACTGGCAAGGCAATCGCGACAGAGAGCGGGCATCATTTCCTTTCCACGGGCACCGTGAATGAGCAGTCTGGCCGAGGTGCCAAAAGTACAACACCGCACGCTGCAGCGCAAAGCGATTGAACGAAAAGGTGGGGCCGACAAGAAGACCCCCCGCAGTTTCGCGGGGGGAGGTAACGGGCCTCAGGAAGACGCGGCCCGTTGGGGAGTGTCTCTCGATCAGAATCGCCCAAAAATGTCGATTTCGATAGGCCTACGAAGCAGGTCCCAAAACTCGTGTTTTTCATGTGTGTTTTGGGGCACAGAGGCAATTTGGCGCGGCCGCGGCCAAAAGTGACGCAAGGTCAACCGCTTGCGGGCCAAATCGTGCTTCTGGAATGGTGATTTGACGCGACTTGCCCTCGAAAGGTTACGCCGAACGCAACTCGGCCAGTACGGCGTCGGCTGCAGCCTTGGGGTCGGCGGCCTGATAAATCGGCCGCCCGACCACGATGTGATCGGCCCCTTCATTGATTGCGGCGGCGGGTGTCGCGACGCGTTTCTGATCGCCAAGGTCCGATCCGGACGGCCGCACGCCAGGGGTGACGATCAGTCGGCCTTCGGCCTGGGGCAGGGCGCGGATCAGGGCCGCCTCTTGCGGACTGGCAATCACGCCGTCGGCGCCGGCCTCGAATGCGCGGGCCGCGCGTTCCAGAACCATGTCCTGCATGTCGCCGGACTTCATCAAACCTGCATCCAGATCGTCACGGTTCAGCGAGGTCAGGATGGTCACCGCCAGGATCTTCAGATCCTTGCCTGCCGCGCCTTCCTTGGCGGCACGCACCACGTGGGGGTCGCCATGCACGGTGAGGAAATCCAGATCGAACTGCGCCAGCCCCCGCACGGCATTCTCGACCGTGTTGCCGATGTCGAACAGCTTCATGTCCAGAAAGATGCGCTTGCCGTGCTCCTGCTTCAACTCGTTTGCCAAGGCCAACCCGCCACCGGTCAGCATGCCCAGACCGATCTTGTAGAACGATACCGCGTCGCCCAGCGTCTCGGCCATTTTCAGCCCTTCCAGCGCGTTGGGCACGTCGAGGGCGACGATCAGGCGGTCATCTGCGGTTTGGGGCAGGGCTTTGGGCATTGTTTCGACCTTTCAGGCTTGACGGGATCGGCGCTTCTGTAGAGCGTGCGGCGCAATCAGACAAGAAAAGACGCAGGGAAGTACAGGATGATACGGTTGGGTGTGATGGCTACGGCAGCTGTTTTGGCCGGGGCGGGCGCTGTCTGGGCCGGCGAAACCGATTGCGGCGAGGCCCGACTGGTCTGGGCGGACGTCAAGGACAGCGGGTCGGCGGCAGCCATCCAAAGCTTTGCCGAGGTCTATGCGGAGTGCCCGATTTACTCGCAGCTTGCACGCGAGCAACTGGCCGAATTCAATGGAGGCTCACCTGAACCGGAGGAGGTCAGCACCCCCAAAGAAGAGACACGACGCCTGCTTGTGACCGACCTGCGACCGCGGCCGGAACCAGACCCCGACGATCCGCCATACGAGCCCGACTATTCGGATGGAGAATATCAGTGCCTGATGGCCGCTGCCGCTCCGGGCCAGTCGCCTTATTTCGACGGGGTGGAATGGGCGGACATGGACGCCGAGAATGCGATGGCGATCTGTGCCGATCTGCTGCTGAAAGACCAGAATGTCGATGCCGAGGTCGTCGCCGCGTTCGGCCGGGCGCTGATGAAAGGCGGCAAGCTGGAAATGGCGCTCGAATTTTCGGAGCTGGCAGCAATGGAAGGCAGCGGGCTGGCGATGAACACGCTCGCTTCGCTCTATAACGAGGGTGAGATCGTTCCCGAAAACGATGAAACGGCGTTCGGGTGGTACATGGCGGCTGCCGATGCCGGCCTGTCCATGGGGATGCACAACGTGGCATACGGCTATGAACACGGCGATGGTGTCGCGCCCGATATCGACAAGGCGCTCGAGTATTATGAACGGGCTGCGTTCTTTGGGTATGATCCTTCTATGGTCCGCCTGGGCATTTTCCATCGCGACGGTACGCATGTCACACAGGATATGGACCGCGCGGTCGACTATCTGGAGCGGGCCGCCGATCACGGAAACGTCGATGCCGCGGTGCATCTGGGCTTGATCTACGAAACCGGCCAGAACGGATATCCCAAGGATATCGAAAAGGCGCTGGAGTATTATTTCCAGGCCGCCGAAGAGGATGACGTCGTGGCGCTGCATAATCTGGGGTCGCTGACCTATCACGGGCGGGACGGCGTGCCCCAGGACACGCAGGCGGCTTTTGTGCTCTGGGGCAGGGCGGCCGAGCTTGGCCATATGGCCTCGCAGCGCAAGTTTGGCCGTTTGCTGCACGAGGCGGGCGAGATCGAAGGCGCGTTGAAATATTACCGTCTTGCGGCCGAGCAGGGCGACGACGTTGCAAAAAAGCTGATCCGGGAAATCGAGGGCGATTGACCCCCACGGCTGGCAGGGGAGGCCCTGGTTTCCCCGCTTTGGCCCAACTGTGCTATGGTGCCGCCATTCAGGACCAAAAATTGAACCAAAGGGACAGACCATGAAGCACCTATTTCCGCTGGCCGCCGTGGCCGCGCTCGCCGCTTGTGAGGAGGCCCCTCCACAACCCGAGACGGGCGCTGCCCCGCCGCCCACCAACGATGATTTGTACCTGGTCGGCGGCTATCGGTCCGAGGATGACTGGTGCCAGTTGACCGGCGAAACCGCCTTTACCGTCAATTTCCTGGACCACACGGCCGACCTTGTCTCGTGCCCCACCGGCAGCGCCGCCGCGCAGTCGCTGGGCGAAATGCAGAATGCTCAGCAGGTGGCCGAAACCGGCGGCTATACCGTCTATACGATTCCCCGGGGCTGAGCGTTTTTTTCACCCGCTACCCTCTTGAAGCAGCGGGAACATTTCCCAAATTGATCCATGAGGCCCGGACCATTGCGTGCTGCCAAGCAGGCGCAAATTTAACGGGCGCTTGGAAAAGGAGAATGCCATGGACTTGAACAAGTTCACCGAGCGTGCACGAGGTTTCGTGCAGGCGGCGCAAACCATTGCGCTGCGCGAGGGACACCAGAGACTGGCTCCCGAGCATATTCTGAAAGCACTGATGGATGATGACCAGGGGCTGGCCGGCAACCTGATCAAACGTGCGGGCGGCGCGCCCGAGCGCGTGGTCGAGGCGCTGGATGTTGCCCTGGCCAAGATCCCGAAGGTCAGCGGCGACGCGGGCCAGGTCTATCTGGACGGTCAGACCGCGAAGGTTCTGGACGAGGCCGAGAAGATCGCCAAGAAAGCCGGCGACAGCTTCGTTCCGGTCGAGCGCGTGCTGATGGCGCTGTGCATCGTCAAATCCAAAGCCAAAGAGGCCCTGGAAGCCGGTGCCGTGTCCGCCCAGAAGCTGAACGAGGCGATCAACGACATCCGCAAGGGCCGCACGGCCGACAGCGCCAATGCCGAAGAAGGCTATGACGCGCTGAAGAAATACGCCCGCGACCTGACCGAGGCCGCCCGCGAGGGCAAGATCGACCCGATCATCGGCCGCGACGAGGAAATCCGCCGCGCCATGCAGGTTCTGTCGCGTCGGACCAAGAACAACCCGGTTCTGATCGGTGAGCCTGGTGTGGGTAAGACCGCCATCGCCGAAGGTCTGGCTTTGCGCATCGTGAACGGCGACGTTCCGGAATCGCTGAAGGACAAAAAGCTGCTGGCGCTGGACATGGGTGCCTTGATCGCGGGTGCGAAATACCGTGGCGAGTTCGAGGAACGCCTGAAAGCCGTTCTGAACGAGGTCACCGCCGCCGCTGGCGAGATCATCCTGTTCATCGACGAGATGCACACGCTGGTGGGTGCCGGCAAGTCCGACGGTGCGATGGATGCGGCCAACCTGATCAAGCCCGCGCTGGCGCGGGGTGAGCTGCACTGCATCGGTGCCACCACGCTGGACGAGTACCGCAAATACGTCGAGAAGGACGCGGCCCTTGCCCGCCGGTTCCAGCCCGTCTACGTGCAGGAACCCACGGTCGAGGACACGATCAGCATCCTGCGCGGCATCAAGGAAAAATACGAACTGCACCACGGTGTGCGCATCTCGGATTCGGCGCTGGTTTCGGCCGCGACCTTGTCGCACCGCTACATCACCGACCGCTTCCTGCCCGACAAGGCGATCGACCTCGTGGACGAGGCCGCCTCGCGTCTGCGCATGGAAGTGGACAGCAAACCCGAAGAGCTGGACCAGTTGGATCGCCAGATCCTGCAGCTCCAGATCGAGGAAGAGGCGCTGAAGCTTGAAGATGACGCGGCTTCGAAGGATCGGCTTGAAGCGCTGCAGAAGGAACTGGCCGAGCTCAAGGAGAAATCCGCCGAGATGACCGCCCAGTGGCAGGCCGAGCGTGACAAGCTGGCCAGCGCCCGCGAGCTGAAGGAGCAGCTGGACAAGGCGCGTGCCGAGCTGGAGATCGCCAAGCGCGAGGGCAACCTGGCCAAGGCCGGTGAGCTGTCCTATGGCGTGATCCCCGAACTGGAGCGCAAGCTGGCCGAGGCTGAAAGCCAGGAAAGCAACGCGGTCATGGCCAAGGAGACGGTACGCCCTGAACAGATCGCGGCCGTGGTCGAACGCTGGACCGGTATCCCGACCTCGAAGATGCTGGAAGGCGAGCGCGAAAAGCTGCTGCGCATGGAAGAAGCGCTGCATGCCCGCGTGGTCGGCCAGGACGAGGCCGTGCGCGCCGTGGCCAATGCCGTGCGTCGGGCCCGGGCCGGTCTGAACGACGAGAACCGCCCGCTGGGCTCGTTCCTGTTCCTCGGCCCGACCGGTGTAGGTAAGACCGAGCTGACCAAGGCCGTCGCCGAATACCTGTTCGACGACGAACACGCGATGGTGCGGATCGACATGTCAGAGTTCATGGAGAAACACGCCGTCGCCCGCCTGATCGGTGCCCCGCCGGGCTATGTCGGCTATGAGGAAGGTGGCGTTCTGACCGAAGCCGTCCGTCGCCGGCCGTACCAGGTGGTTCTGTTCGACGAGGTCGAGAAGGCGCATCCGGACGTGTTCAACGTGCTGTTGCAGGTGTTGGATGACGGTGTGCTGACCGACGGTCAGGGCCGCACGGTCGACTTCAAGCAGACGCTGATCGTGCTGACCTCGAACCTTGGGTCACAGGCGCTCAGCCAGTTGCCCGAAGGGGCCGATACGGCGCAGGCCAAGCGCGACGTGATGGACGCGGTCCGGGCCCATTTCCGGCCCGAGTTCCTGAACCGTCTGGATGAGACCATCATCTTCGACCGGCTTCAGCGGTCGGACATGGATGCAATCGTCGACATCCAGCTGTCCCGCCTGCGGAAGCGGCTTGCCGGGCGCAAGATCGATCTTGTGCTGGACGATGCCGCCAAGGAGTGGCTGGCCAACGAAGGCTACGACCCGGTCTTCGGGGCGCGTCCGCTCAAGCGCGTAATCCAGCGTGCCCTGCAGAACCCGCTGGCCGAAGCCCTGCTGGCCGGCGACATCCGGGATGGCGACACCGTGCCGGTAACTGCCGGACCCGATGGTCTGATCATCGGCGACCGGTTGGGCACCAGCGACCGCCCGCGCCCGGACGAGGCCGTGGTCCACTAAGCTGCGGTTTGGCTGCAACAGGAAAGGCCCGCCAGAGATGGCGGGCCTTTTTCATGTGCACCATCAGTCGTGGTTCTGACGGCTTTTGCGCAATGCGCGCAAGTCGTCTGCACTCAGGCGCGGACCGGACTCGGGCGATGGCGGCGGTGCCGGCGGAGCCATGCGCTGGGCCGGATCCACCATATGGCGGCTGGGGCGCCCGTCCTGCAGTTTCAGATAGGCCAATACCGCGCCCGCGGATTGCAGGCTCAGCCCCCAAAGCCCGACCAGGATAAAGCTGAGAAACAAGGCCACAGCAGGCCAGATCGGGTTTTCGATGGCCCCACCGCGGAACAGGCCTTCGATTTCGGTGACGGACGTTGCCAACGCCGGTAGCCCCGCCAGGAATGCCACGGCCAGAAAGGCGAGGACGTAAAGCACCATCATTGATACATAGCTGATGGCCACCAAAGCAAACAGCGGCCAAAAGGAGGCACCCAGATTGCGGAAGGGCGTATAGGGTCGGTCGTCAGGGTCGCTGCCCAAGGCTGCCGCAGCCAGGGGAACCAGCAGACTGGCCCGCGCAGCCGAGGCTACCGTGAATACCGCAACCGTGACGACGAGGCCCGCCACCGAAACCGACGCGCCGGCAGAGGTCAGCCAGTCCAGGGCCGGTGTTTCTTGGGTCTTGGTCAGATCAACCAGATTCGGCGCGACCTGAACAAAGGCCAACCCGACCACTGGCGCAAGAATCAGGGCGATCGCCAGAGACTCCGCCCCGCCATAGGCAATGGCGGGAACGATCAGCTTGCGATAGCCCACACCGGGTCGGATCAGTTTCGACTGGAACCCGAACCGGGCGCCGACCATGATCGGGATCACGCCGGATGAGGCGCTGATCAGGAAGGTTGCAATGAACAGTGTTCCGGGCAGGATCAACCCGATGACGAACCCGATCACGCCACCCAACGCGCCGTACAGAAAAAGGCCGATGAGCAGGATCGGGAACGTCACCGCAAAGCGCCACAGGATCGAAAGGGACAAAGGAATGGTTTTGGTCAGTAACACGGGGCGGCCTTCACACAGTCTCTGGTTGTTTCGGCGATACCTTATCGGATGTGCAGCTTCCATCCCGTTGATGCCGTTCCAAACAGGTGTTCGTCTGTGCGCGACGGGAATGCAACGCAGGCTTCGTTACAGTCCCGTCTCTCAATCGTGACGCAAGTTGCGTTGGTCCGGTGCTAAAACGAGGCTAATTCAAGGCTGATTTTTGTAGATGAACGGAGAACGGAATGGCGCACCGCTGGATCAACACCCTGACACATGCCGATACGACCCGGCGGGCGGCGTTCCTGAACCGCCGACAGATCATGGCCGGACTCGCCGGATCGGGACTGGCGATGATCGCGGGCCGTGCCGATGCGGAAGATGCGCTGGAGCAGAACACGTGGGAAGAGATCACCTCCTACAACAACTACTATGAGTTCGGGACCCGCAAGGACGACCCTGCGAAATACGCCCATACCCTCAAGACCGAACCATGGAGCGTAACGATCGACGGGTTGGTTGACCGCCCGGGAGAGTATGATTTCCAGGACATCATGTCCGAAATGACGATCGAAGAACGCATCTACCGGTTCCGCTGTGTCGAGGCCTGGTCGATGGTCGTGCCGTGGAACGGGTTCGAGCTGGCCGATCTGCTGAACATGGCGGGTGTGCAGGAGGGGGCGAAATACGTGGCCTTCGAAACCGCGCTGCGCCCCGACGAGATGCCGGGCGTTGCATATCCGGTTCTGGACTGGCCGTATCGGGAAGGTCTAAGGCTGGATGAAGCCATGCATCCGTTGACGATCATGGCAACGGGTATCTATGGCCGCCCGATCCCCAATCAGAACGGTGCCCCGCTGCGCCTGGTGGTTCCATGGAAATATGGCTTCAAGTCGATCAAATCGATCGTACGCATCACTCTGACCGAAGAAGAGCCGCCAACCAGCTGGAACATGGCCAACCCGCGTGAATACGGGTTCTACAGCAACGTGAACCCGACCGTGGATCATCCGCGGTGGTCCCAAGCCTCGGAACGTCGCATCGGCGGCGGGTTGTTTGCCAAGCGACAACCAACACTGATGTTCAACGGTTACGAAGAAGAGGTCGCAGGGCTTTATGACGGCATGGATCTCAGGGAATACTACTGAGGTCATGCACAAGCTGAACCAGATACTGCGCTGCGTTCCTGTCTGGGCGGTCTACATCGCCGGATTGGTTCCGGTGCCTTGGTTGTTCTACCAAGGCATGACCGGTGGCCTTGGGGTCGAACCGATCGAGGCTTTGGAACATGAATATGGGGAACTGGCGCTTCAGTTGTTGATCCTGGGTTTGGCGGTCACGCCGTTGAGGCGGCTCACCGGCTTGAACCTCATGAAGTTCAGACGGGCCATCGGCATTTTGACCCTGTCCTATGTGGTGTGCCACCTTTTGGTTTGGCTGGTTCTGGACGTGCAAGACCCAGGTCAAATTTGGGCAGACATCATAAAGCGACCCTACATCACGGTCGGCATGGTGGCATTCGTTCTGATGCTGCCGCTTGGGATCACGTCGAACAATGCCTCGGTCCGGTGGCTGGGGGTAGCTTGGAGGCGCCTGCACAAGCTGGTCTACCCGGCAGCCATTCTTGCGGGGCTGCATTACGTCATGCTGGTGAAGGGCTTTCAGATCGAGCCTCTGATCTACCTGTTCGTGATTCTTGCCCTGTTGCTGCTGCGGCTGCCCAAACCGGCATTCAATACGGCGTCCCGGCACGCCGATTCCGCATGACTCGGGGGCTGGGCTGTGGGTAACCATGTGGGCAAGTCAGACAGTGAGTGATTTCTCACTGCGAGGCCTAGGCAAAAACTGAGTTCTGGGGAGGTATGACGGCAACAATATATTGAAAATAAACAATAGTTTTTGTTTTCGCGATTTTTTTCCTATTCCTGTCATTTTCTGCTTGCGGTGATTTGTAGTTATCCTTAGAACGCCCTTCACCGGCGCTGCTGAGGCGGTGTTGGTTGGTCGGATGGACGGCCTGACGGGCTGGAAAGACGGTTGAGACGCCTGGGAGAGACCGGGGGCATCTTGAGTTGGGGTTTAGGCGGGCGCGCTGATTTATTGGCGCAACGGTCTGGTTTTTGGCTCT
>NZ_JBQFTL010000008.1:0-23414 GCF_056538625.1 Ruegeria sp. BF8
CTCGGGACTGGTTTTGAAGTACTTGAAAGAGGCAGGTTTGGTCATGGGCAAAAGCTACGCAACCGTCCTGCCTGCCTCAAGACAAGTTCTTCTGACAAGACCCAGATGACAATTGAGGAACTTTTGGTCGATTAATCTCATTGTCCGAGCAAAACCCACCAAGTGAGCTTCAGCGCTGCTTTCGTTTAACCGAAATAATGCATCCAGAGTGTTTTGGATGCCGTGCAGGGACATCTCGTGCCATAGCGTCCACGTTTCCGAGGTGCCGCAACGCTCCGTTGTTCAGCAACACACCGCGCCCTGCATCGTAACGGCGCTGTCCAAATCCGCTGGCAACGCATTCCCAGTTTTCCTTGGTCGCTGCGTTGCGGAACCTGGGTAAGTCGTGCGGGTCATGCCGTCCAGGTGTTGCTGCGACATGATCGTGTTTCTTTGAATTGCTTTGGTGGGTCAAATGGTGGGTCACTTGTGTTGTGCCAGTTGGCTGGACAGTACCGGTTGTCGGCCTTGGCTTTGGGCGCATAACTGTCACGACGCCTTGTGGTTTCGGATGTCCTGGGACAGCCACATGAGTTGCCGTAGGTTTTGGTGTCAACTGTGGAACTTGACCAGGAACTGCTGTGGGAACTTGATTGGGAGTCGCGGTTGGGACGAGCGGTGGCACAGCAGTTTGACCGTTAGGTTGAGGCGGAACCTGGCCAGGAACAGCGACTGGTATTTGGTTGGGTGTTGCTGTTGGCACCAGGGGCGGCACATTGGGTTGAGGCGGAACCTGGCCTGGGACAGCTATCGGAACTTGATTGGGAGTCGCAGTCGGAACTTGCGGCGGCACGGCAGTCGGTCCGGTAGCCAACGGCGGAACCTGATTGGGAACGGCTGTCGGAACCCGGTTTGGCGTCGGGTTTGGCACCAATGGAGGAGCTAGGGTCGGCGCTACGACGGGTGTTGGAACTTGACCGGGCACAGCTATCGGAGTTGCGATAGGAACCCGACCGGGAATTGCGTTCGGGACCGCGCCCGGCGCAAGGACTGGAACAGTAACGGACGTGGGCGTTTGCGGCGTTCCTCGAGGTGGCAACTGATTTGCCACCGGCTGCGTTGGGCCGGTAATTTGATTGCCTGGCCCTTGCCCACCGGTCTGCCCGCATCCTTGGCCGGACTGGTGTGGGTTCCCTACACCTCGGCACCAACCGTATTGGTTTCCGCGGGCAAAGACCTGCGTAGCGGCCAGTCCAGCAATCAAACAAGCTGCGGAAAGTAAAGCAATGCGGTTCCGTTTCATAACATCCTCACCAACTTGTTGTCAGAGCAAGATACGCGCCAGGATCGCCAGAGTCGGTCAAAGGACCGTCCCTCAAAGGAACACCGACATATCCGGACAAGAATAGGTTTTGCTTAAACTCAATGTCCAAACCCAGACCTGTCGATGCCAGTGTAGCACTTTCAACTTCAAAACTCGCAGGGTCATTGTTCGAGATGTACCCCACGTCGAAAAAAGCAAAGGGTGTTAAGCGATGTATGCTCTGGGACCTAGGGAAGTAGGAATGAGACACTTCGAAAATCGCGGAGATCCCGGAATCACCATCTACCTCGTCAAAACGATATCCGCGCAAAGCATAACGATCACCAAGGAAGTACTCCTCTACCGAGGGCAGCCGGTCGGTTGTGAACTGGCCCCAGATCTCAGTGCGCCAAGCTGTGTTGGGCGACAAGCTCGTTAGCGGGCTTTCGTATCCAATGCCGCCCCGTAGATGCCAGAACGAGGAGTCGCCGTCGTCAAAATTCGCGTCCGTCGTATTATTGTTGCCAAACGATAAAGTTAACCCAGCCTCCAGAGTTTGCCCTTTTGGATAGTTTTGCCCATAGAGATACGTTAGGCCGACGACACCTGCGTCACTGGATAATGGCACGCCGCCACTGACTGAGTCCGCCTCGGAAAGGCGATAATCCAGCAGAAGATATCCATAATGGGCCACATCGCGGATCACGGGGTAGCCCAACGCGACGGTGAAGTTCTCGCCATCAACATCTGTTCTTGCAAACTCCCCCGAGAGGTCACGTTTTGCATTTATGTTTCCGTAGAAAACCTCACCGTATAGACCATCGCTGTTTAGCGGCGTGCGATAGGTAACAGCGCCCCACAAAGAGTGTTCGTCGTCTTTGTCCCAATTGTAGTTGCCAGACCCCTCAAATCGCAGCAAATCCCCGACAGTCAGCGTCGAATAAAACTCTTGCACGACATAGAAGCTGAGCGCTTCTCCCAGCTCACGCGGAGGGTTGTCGAGTGTCGCACTACCGGCTTGTTTTCGCAGTGGCTCTCCCAATACTCTCAGCCGAGCACCAGCCTGATCCGGGTAATCAAGTTCGGTCGACACGTCCAAGTCGGGTATGTCCTCGGCGAGCATAACTGCCCGCTCAAATTGTTTGAGAGTTATCGGGTATGCGGTGGTGAGTGGGCGAAAGATCTTTTCCAAGGTTTGGAACGTGCGCGTATCTACCCCTTCAATTTCGATGGTTTGAATGCGTCCTTCATCCACAACTATGCTCTGCCCATCGGGTCCAGGCCAGGCCTCAGCCAAGAAGTAACCGTCTTCTCGGTAGATCTGCGTAATCGTTGATGCGACATCCGCCGCTGTGATGCGCCCCGACCGGTCAAAGGCCAACTGACCGGCAAACGTTAACAGCTCATCGGTATCATACACCGTTACGCCACTGACAGAGTGCTGGGATGCGATGTCCCAAGTTTGGGCCATGCTGTATTTTGGGACTGATACAATAGCCAAAAAAGTGCAAATGATCGCAATTACAACCGAGTTGGTTACGGGCATTTTCTACAACCTTAGCATGATTGAGCATGTTAAAACCCAATCCTATTACGAGGTTTGAATGTCTGAGCTTACCGGTACTCAAATTTGATCACGACTGGTGCTTTCGAGATACACAGCGACCAGATTACAGTGCACCTTCGTCGCCCAGGAACTCGATACCAGCTGTCGCGCCATCACTGTAAGCAATGCAATTCCAAGGAGCACGGTCCTCACCAACACCGACAGTGACTTGTGTTCCAGCTTCGCTAAACGCGGATGAGAGCACAACGACTTGCGAATTGTTCGTTGTTTTGGCTACATCTCGCAAACACGCCTGCTGAGCGGATGTGAGTTCGGCGGACGCGCTAGACGTACTCGTTTCGTCACATGCCGCAAGCAATGCAAACAAAGTTGTGCCTGCAATCATCACTGTCTTTTTGGTCATTTTCTTCTCCATCAGGGTCCATCGAATCTAGTGAAATTGGATGCTCCTTTTTGAAGCGTCCGCTTCTACTCAGCCAATTGAGCACAGCTCGATCCGGTGCTTACCTATCTCAAAGATTTGTCGCCAACGGATTGGTCGGGGGAACGATATCGAGTTGATTGCCGGGGCCGACAACAACGGAGGTAAAATAAAGTTGTGTCGAATTCGCATGTTTGAATCTTATTTTTAATAAATCAATATTTTTTCCGCGCGTAAATTTCTCTACGCTCTCGTACGATAGGCCTCTGCGTTCAAACAAAAAAGTAACTGGGAGCTAAGAGTGTGTTCCCCTGAGCGGCGAAGCGATTTGAGGCCGCACAAAAACAATGAAGGGATTGAAAGATGGGATTTGGTGAAGCCGTTAAGACGTGTTTCTCGAAATACTTCCAGTTCTCCGGTCGGGCTATACGCTCAGAATACTGGTGGTTCTTCTTGTTTGTGGTTCTCGTGAGTGCCGCATTAGCTGTGCTGGATACGATCATATTCGGGACCAACCCCGAAACAGGCCAAGGATCTCGGGTCCTGTCCTCTGTTTTCCAACTGGCTGTTCTCATACCTATGCTGGCCGCCGGTTGGCGAAGGCTGCATGATACAGGACGACCTGGCTGGTATTTGCTGCTGCCGATGGCGCTCAGCATTACAACGCTCTTTGTTATGCTGGGTGGGGTGGCGTTCTTTTCGGTATTGGAGCAAGGGACGGAAAACCCCGATGCATTGCGAGGACCTGCGGCCGTCCTGGGCGTGACCGGTATTGTTGTTGTCTCAATTCTTCAATTGGTTCTGTCCATTCTGATGATCTGGTGGTTGACGCGCCCTTCGGAAGAAGGCGCAAACGAATACGGCGAGCCTGTTTCCTGACCTGGTTGTCCGGGCAACGGGCCGGAATTTCTGCTGAATGACAGTGCGAACCGTAACTCAATGGAGAGAAAAAATGAGCTTCAAAACCATTTCCATTGGAATGCTACTGATGGCAGGAGCGACCACAGCATCAGCGGAGTGGTCGTTCAACTCCGGGCCTAATCCCAATGCATTTAATCAAACCGGAAACATGACCCTGGAACTTCAGTGTAACCGTATCCGCTTCGCTCCAGCTGGATATGAGGACAGCCAGGACATTGTGGAGAAGCAAGGGCTTTCCATTCGTTTTTTGAAGAACGGCACTACCGAGGTTGGGGCATTTCAGGTTGGCGCAGAAAACGCTGCCGTGCAGATCGTCGACAACTATCCCGTCGAGGTCAGTTTCAATAGTCAAGAGGACTATGGTTTTGTACTGGACCAGCTTGCGGCCAATGCATCGGTTAATCTGTCGATGATTGATCAAGATGTCAGCTACGGAATCTTTGACTTGAAGGGTTCCAGCGCAGCAATTCGGTCCCTTCGTTCCGCCTGCGACTCAGATGCTAGCCAAGGGACCTCCTACGAAGCACCCGAAGGCATCGTCTATTGTGGTGGCGGAGCGAAAAAACGCCAAATCGAATATGTAATTCTGGACAATCCAGAGGGGGAGTGGGACGCGCGAGTAACGGTCAACGGCGAGTCGATCAGAGCCATGACGGCCTACAGTTACTTCGGAAACTATGAGCCGCCCGCCGGATTTGTCGTCGCCCTGCTTGGGGAAGACAGGTCCGAGTTTCTGATTTTTAGCGAAGGCTCGGTAAACTGGCTGGAATACGGGGACTACAGATATGATCAGTGCAATTGATGCCACCTTCCAAACAGCTTCCCAAATAGTGCGTCAATTGAAAGGTTTAGTTTCCAGGTTTGTGCTGGTCTCTGGTCTAGTATGGAACTCACCAGCTGTCGCGGCTGATGTATCGCAACTTCCGCCCGGTTTGCAGGCGAAGGTTGATCTGGCGGCACAGGCCTGCGCGGAGTTCAACGACGGTCAGTTTGACTTAGACTGGGGTGCGGTTGAGAGGGTCGATCTCGACGGAGATCTACGACGCGACTGGGTTCTGAATGAGTCTGGTTTCGCGTGTTCAAGCGCCGCATCTCTTTATTGCGGAACTGGCGGATGCATGTCGCATTTTTGGGTTGGTGAAGAGGTGCAATCCTTGCTCAATCAAGGCTGGACAGTCGTTGATTTTGGGCGCCAACGCGTTGTTGTGGCAGGTATTCATGGATCCGATTGCGACGGAATAAACCCAACGCCTTGCGTTACGGCCAGTGTTTGGGACGCGGACGCTAAAACGTGGCGCTCGTCTGCTGGTGATTGGGAGTAAACTGCAATTGGGCACCGTATAGAAGCCTGAGAGCCTGTTTGTTCGATGGGTTCTCTGTAGCATGCAAACTTTGGGCGAAGTTTCAGCATATTAATTTATAAAATCAATCTTATACATGTAGAAGTTTAAACGCACCTACACCCAGTCTCGGAAATTGCAAAATCTTTTTAAGAATGTCCGCTTCGGGCTCAAGGCAGACGTTCGCTCACCTACGCTCAATGACTGAATTGCGGACGAAGCGGTCTGTGGTTCTCCAATCAAATCGGCCGACCTTAAGTTTACAGTACACGGTTGTGGAGAGTGAGAAGGATTTGTTGTCTTCACTTCCGGAAGTATAGTGTCTCAATTGGCACCCTTATTGCATGCTGAGCAGGACGTTATGGCTCACGAGCGTCCAGATACCTTCCGGTTAAGCCCTTTTGAGTGTCAGATGGTATCGTCCCAAAATTAGGTTGTTGGTTGTTCGGGTGCGTCACCTAGAGCCAGCAGCAAAAGAATAGCCAAAAGAGGTGATCCAACCAGACCGATCAGGAACCAGATCAAACCGGATCGGTTGCGCCGCCCTGCCATCGTGATCGGCAGGATATAAAGCCAGATCACGACAACCAGCAAGATGAGCATAAAAATCAACTGGATAACTGGTGCGTCCATGAAATTTTGCCTTTCGTATCTTGACGCCATTTTTAAAACGGCTGATCCGGTTTGATAGACAATGGCCCGAAAGCGTTTTCGGGTATTAATTTAGCCCAACATGGGTCCCGGGCGTCCCAACCCTCTCCCTTTGCGTTCCTTGGCTATCAGACAGTGCCGTCCAAATGTTTGGTGTTTTCCGGGTCACAAGGTAGCAAGGTCGGCAAAACGGATAAAGTGGGTGTTCAAGGAACCTTTTAAAGCGCCTTTTCAATGAACTTTGAAAAAAGCTCACCCTGCGAGTTGATCCTAAGTTTCGCGTAAATGTTGCGTCTGTGGATGCGGACTGTGCCTGGAGAGATGCCGAGAATTGTGCCAACAGCTTCTGCCGAATGGCCCTTCAATGTGAACTCAACGACTTCTCGTTCTCGTGGCGTCAGAACGCCATCGCCAAATGCCTGGAATGCTAGATCAACGCGACGACTAACGCCATTCGCTGCGGCGCCGCGGGCCATCGTTGGAAAGTCACTCCAATGTTTGCAACAGGCTGCCCGAACGAGCGGCCATAGAGCGTGCAAATGACGAATTTCCTTGGCGGAAAAAGGCTTCTCTGCTCGCATGAGCGAGACCACAACCATCCCAGCGCCTGGGATATCGATAAAGTAGCCAATCTCCTCTGCTAACCCAGTCCTTTTGTAATAGCTGCGATAGTATTCGCCCTGATAGAACCTGTCCGGTGCGATATCGCGCATGCGGTACAGACCCGGTGTTATTGGTTTTGTCGCGGCCAAAAAAAATGGATCAAGTACGTAGGGCCCGGCTTGGTAATCCTCAACAAAAATACGCCGTTTGCTTTTGGGGAAATCGTCGTGAAGGTCTATTGGTGCTTCGGTTCCAACATGGCCAAACACCACCGTAAAATCAAATGGTGCGACCTGCCGTAAGCCATCTGCCAAAGCACATGGAAATTCTGGGGTTCCGATCTTCTCCACGACCCTGCCGGCCTCTTCCATCCAATCGTACACACGCCGCTCCAGATTTTCGAAAAGCACCTCTATACCCCAATTGTGGTATATACAGTTATTCCGAGTTATTGTTACTTTTTCCTTGTTTGAGTGGTATGCCAACAAATGCCAAAAAATCAAGCAAAAGGAAAACGGCAGTATATGAGCTTTGACATGAGCGTCACCATGCAGACGATTGCGGAACTCCGAGGAGTGACCAAGACCTTCGGGAATGTGGTCGCCGCCAAAGACCTGAATCTTTCCATTGGGAAAGGAGAGTTCCTGTCGTTCTTAGGCCCATCTGGTTGCGGCAAAACCACTGCGCTTAGAATGTTGGCAGGTTTCGAGAAGCCAACCGAAGGTCAGGTGTTGCTCGATGGAGAAGTCGTCAACGACTTGGATGCGCACCATCGCCCAGTCAACATGGTGTTTCAGCACTATGCTCTTTTTCCTCACCTAAGCGTGTTCGACAACATCGCGTACGGCCTGCGCCAACAACGACCACGCGTAGACAAACAAACAATCGCGACAAAGGTTGAGCAAGCGCTGGAAACTGTCCGTCTTGGTGGGTTTGGCCCACGTCGCATCTGGGAGATGTCTGGTGGTCAGCAGCAACGCGTCGCTTTGGCGCGTGCGATCGTAAACGAGCCCAAGCTTTTGCTGCTTGATGAACCAATGGCTGCTCTGGATCGAAAGCTTCGAAAAGAAATGCAGTTTGAACTGCAGAACCTGCAAAGACAACTAGGGATAACTTTTGTCCTCGTCACGCACGACCAAGAAGAAGCGCTTTCAATGTCTGACCGAATTTGTGTGATGGAAGGCGGCAGTATTGTGCAGGTTGGCAGCCCACGCGAACTCTATGACATGCCCCGCAGCCGCTACGTGGCTGGATTTGTAGGCACCTCAAATTTCTTTGATGCAACTGTGACTGACTCAGCAACCGACCAAATCACTGTGCGTTTAGCGAGTGGCCAAAAGGTGCACGGAACTCCGGAGATTCCAATAGATGCAGGGCAGGAAGTGTGCGTTAGTATCCGTCCTGAACAGATCACGCTGACTCGCGCGCTACCCACAGCTGAAATCGCTCTGCCAGTTACCATTCAAAATCGGATCTTCCTTGGGGAGCACACAGAATACCTTGCGCGCAACGAAGCACTGGGTGATTTCCATGTACTTGTGCCAAGGCAAGCGGAATTGAACGAGGGGACGTTCAATGCAGGAGAGCAGGCCTTTGTTTCATGGGGCGAAGGCGCACTGCTGATCCTGGAAAAATAACAAATCCCGCAATCCAACAACAGAGAGGTTCACAATGACCAAGGATAATGGGACTATTTCCAAGCAAAAGTTCATGGAAGAGCTTCGCCGGTACCAAAAGGGTTCGGTTACACGGCGACATTTCTTAGGCGTGACAGGTCTTGGGATGGCAACGGCCGTTCTGGGCACGGCCATTCCTGGGTTGCGTCCACGCCCGGCATTTGCTGCCGGGGACATTGGCGACCGAGTGATCCTCGCCACATGGCCGAACTACCATGACGAGATGAACTTCGAAGCCTTCACGGAAGCCACTGGCGCCCATGTTCAGGTCAATGTTTTTGGCTCGAATGAAGAGATGTTGGCAAAACTACAGGCTGGAGGGTCTGGCTGGGACGTTTTCGTTCCAACCAACTACACGATCACTACGTATGTGGGTGAAGATCTGATCATCCCGCTCGATACGTCCAAACTGCCAAACTACGACGCAGGTTCATTCGAACAGCGCTTTTCCGATGCCGGTTCTGTCGATGGCCAGCTTTACGCGGTCCCAAAAAACTGGGGCACGACTGGCTTTGCAGTGAACACCAGCAAGCTTGACGGCGCTCCGACTCCAACCACATGGAAAGAGTTCTGGGACCTTACTATGGAAGGTTACTCAGGCCGGACAATGGTGCATGATTACCAACTCACCACCATCGGTAATGCCCTGAAATACTTCGGCTACTCCTTCAACTCGGTCGATGAGAAGGAACTGGCGGATGCCGAGAAATTGTTACTGGATGCCAAACCGCATCTGTTTGCAATCTCGTCGGATTATCAGCCACCGATGCGTAACGGTGACGCCTGGATGACGATGTGCTGGACAGGTGACGGCAAGCAGATGAATGTCGACATCCCTGAAATCGCCTACGTTCTGGGAACTGAGGGCGGTGAACTCTGGTCCGACTACTACGCTATTCCTAAGGGCGCACCCCATATGGATGCCGCTTATGCCTTGATCGACTTCCTGCTGAACCCGGAAGTTAATGCGAAAGAAGTCCTCGCCCACGGCTATCCATCGGCTGATGCTCGCACCAATGCGTTGCTGCCGAAGGAACTACTGGAAGATCCGATCCTTTATCCGGCAGCTGACCTTCTGAATGCACTCGAGTTCGGCGCGGCGGCTACACTAACCGATCCAAACCGTGCCGAGTTGCTCGCCCGCTTCAAGTCGGCCTAAGCGGCAAGGCCGCCAATATCGGAAAAGACGAGGACAAAATGACCGAACGAGGCAGAAAAGCACTGTTGCTGGCTCCAGCAGGAATATGGCTTTTGGTAATGCTAGCCCTTCCTCTGCTGGTCGTCTTCGTCTTTTCCTTTGGCGAACGGGGTGCCGCCGGAGGCTACGTTCCAGCGTTCACGTTGGAACAATATGCCAACCTTCCTGCGCGATGGACGGCGTTTAAGAACACTTTGATCCTTGCACCTCTGGGGACTATCGCTGCGTTGGTAATTGCCTACCCGCTCGCCTACTTTCTTGCAGTGCGTTGTTCACCAAAGTGGAGAACTTCGCTGTTGATCCTAGTGATCGTGCCGTTCTGGACATCGATCCTGATCCGGTCATACGCTTGGATTTTCATCCTTGGGGGGCGTGGCTTGCCCGCTTTACTGGAGTCGATCGGCATCGATGATATCCGCCTGATAAATACGCCGTTCGCTGTGCTTGTCGGGATTGTCTATGGGTATCTACCTCTGATGGTTTTCCCGATTTTTGTAAGCTTAGACAAACTGGATAAACGCCTTCTGGAAGCATCGGCTGATCTCGGCTCTACCCCATGGCGTACGTTCCGTCAGGTGACACTTCCTTTGTCGGTACCTGGTATCGCAACTGGCTGCATGCTGGTCTTCATCTTGCTGATGGGCGAGTTTCTGATCCCAGCGATCTTGGGCGGTGGAAAGGTCTTTTTCGTCGGAAATGCGCTGGTGGACCTGTTCCTGCAGTCTCGGAACTGGGCGTACGGATCGGCGGTCGCAATGACTCTGGTTGTCGTAATGCTTGTCACTGTCTCAATTTACATGAAATTCATCTCGCGCCTGGGTGGCCAGCGCGAAGATGTCTCGCTGATGTGAGGGTCCGATGCGCTTATACGCGATTTGCGTCTACCTTTTTCTCTATATTCCAATCGGCATCATCGCGCTTTTCAGCTTTAATGCCGGACGACACGCAAGCCAGTTCATGGGGTTCTCGACCCAATGGTATGGTAGAGCGCTGAACAACCCATTTGTAATGGACGCGCTCGAGACCAGTCTGCTTGCGGCATTAATAACTGCTTGCCTCGCATCCACTCTCGGAACCATGGCGGCCATCGCTTTACAAGGGGTTAAGGGATGGCTCCGAACTTTGTTTGATGCGATGATTTATATTGCGATAATGATACCCGGTATCGTCATCGGCATCGCGACACTCATTGCCCTGGTCACCGTATTCGGCTGGCTAAACCCGCTTCTTGCAAGCCTATGGCCCGATGGAGCAAATACCCCGCAACTTTCCATGGGGATGCCCACGCTTGTCGCCGCCCACACCATGTTCACAATGGCGCTGGTCATAATCATCGTACGTGCAAGGCTATCGGGTATGGACCGCGCGCTCATGGAAGCTTCGGCTGACCTCTTTGCGACGCCCTGGGGCACCTTTCGACAGGTGACCCTGCCGTTGATAGCACCGGCAATTTTGGCAGGCTTCCTGCTCAGCTTCACTTTCTCATTTGATGATTTCATCATCGCGTTCTTCGTAGCTGGCTCAGAAACAACCCTGCCAATCTACATATTCTCATCCATCCGGCGCGGCGTAACACCCGAGATCAATGCCATCGGCACTATGGTTATGGGCGCGTCGCTCTTGTTGCTCGTAGCAGCGCAGCTGCTTTTGCGCCGAGGCGCCTCAAAATCGAATAATTAAATAAAGGAGCCAAGTGACATGCGGCTTGCAGGTAAGGTCGCGCTCGTGACGGGCGCGGGATCAGGAATTGGTCGGGCGGGTTCAATGGCAATGGCACAAGAGGGTGCGCATGTTGTGGTAACCGATCGCGATGCAACCCTTGCTGAAGCCACTGTGGCCGCGATCGTAGCGCAGGGAAATCAAGCATCTGCCATACAGCTTGATGTGACCGATGACGATGCCCTTACCAGAACCATAGACGAAGCAGTTAAAAACTTCGGTCGGCTTGACGTGTTGCACTCTCACGCTGGGTTGCAGATCGAAGGAACGCTGGAAGAAGTGGAACCAGATGGAATGGATGCTTCTTGGGCATTGAATGTCCGCGCTCACTTCATTGCCGCGCGTGCAGCCGTCGCCCATATGAAATCACAAGGTGGAGGCAGCGTGATCGTCACGGCCTCCAATTCTGGGGTTCAATATGACCGCGGTATGATCGCCTATGCGACTACAAAGCACGCTGCTGTTGCGATGGTCCGGCAGATGGCAGCCGACTACGCTGTCCATGCAATCCGTTTCAATGCCCTATGTCCAGGATTTGTAGACACCCCTTTCAATGCAGGCTTCGAAAAGCAGATGGGAGGCCGTGCCAAACTGGAAAGCTACATCGAGCAGGCGATCCCCATGAGTCGATGGGCGACAGTTGAAGAGATTGGCCATGGGATCGTCTATTTGGCTTCAGATGAATCCGCTTTTATGACGGGGCAAGCCCTGGTTATCGATGGCGGTGAATGCATTTAGTGATGGGTTAGACCGCTCAAGAGAATGTCTATCGCCGCAATTCATTTTGGCGAGCACATTTCAGTCCGCTTTGGGCTCGAGGCAGACGTTCGCTCACCTACGCTCAATGACTGCATTGCGGACAACGCTGCCATCCGCATTTTTTCCAAAGGACCGCAGACAGCCCAAAACGGACATTCGCAATTAGACTTTGCAATTCCCGAGAAGCGTAGCAGATCAACCATTTGCTCGCGCCGCGAGTGCTTGCGCAGCATCAGTTCACAGGAGCGGCACGAATGTCGATGCGTTGCTGCTGATGACGTCAGGCCAGTCATTCATAGCCACGAGGAAACCTTGATCACGTACCGCTCTGTCGCCGCACTCAGGCTCGACAAGAGAGACGCGGACTTAAGCTGCCATTCGCTGCTGCTCCGCCCCCAAATCCCTACAACAACAGATTAATGCCAAGTAACTTCTTTCGGCGGTTCACCAGGCTACTTGGTCACGTGCTTGTTTCACAAACACCTGCCTTAGCAGTACTAGCGTTGCGACGAGGGAAACTTCCTTGACTCTATTCTGGCAAAGGACCACAAACGTGCATTGGTGAAAATTACTCGTCGTCGCGATGCTGCCGGCTTCGATGATCCAATGGCCTTCAGACTAACTGTAGCATGTGCCCCAGCATAGGAACGGGTCGCGCTGGGGTTTTCGCGTTGAGCTCGTTCCTCGCAAGCATTCGCAACTGTCACCTGACATGCTCCAGTTATCGCGTGACCCATCAATGAAGGCGCCGTATGAACAGAACATGGCTTATAAATCGCGTGCCCGATGCCGGATAGATCAGGTCTCAGGCTCCGTTTCAATCAGTCACTCATCGTGTTTTCGCGCCGCGTTCTTTGTTTGATCCCGACACTCTTGGTGTTGCTCTCCGGAACGCAGCTTCCCGCCCAAGTCGCAGGCAATGCCGATGGATCGGTCTGTGACGAAGGCTTCGAAAACAAGAACGGATCGTGTCAAAGAGCAAACGCACCTGAAAATGCGCATTTGACCGGCAGTTCCTATGGTCCAGGTTGGGTATGCAACCATGGATTCAAGCGTGTTGGAGATTTTTGTGAGGAAATAGAAGTTCCTAAAAACGCATATCTTGCATCGACCGGAGATCGATGGGAGTGCAATCGGCTCTTCCGACAAGTCGGTGAAAGATGCGAAGAATTGATAGCGCCTCAAAATGGGTACGTCGGAACCCGGTTTGGCGCACAGGAAATACACTGCAACTGGGGATTTCGTAAGGAAAGCCAAACATGTGTTGCAATAGAAGTTCCAAAAAACGGTCGTCTGAGCGACAAAAGAAGCTCGGATGGGTGGGTATGCCTCAGAGGGTACAGGGCAGCGGAGAGCGGCTGTGAGCCTGTGGCCGTTCCACAGCATGCATACCTTGCGCCTGAAACCTACTCTGGATGGAAATGTGAACGTGGCTTTCGCGCAAACCAGGACAGTTGCGTTGCGATCCTAGTCCCTTCCAACGCTCATTTGAATCGAAGAGGTGATGGTTGGGAATGTAATCGGCCGTTCACAAGACAGAACGATAAGTGCGCCGAAAATATGCCGCGAAAATAAGTTCGCTGGAAATCAATATCGCCTGACAAATCCGGAAGGACCAAGCCGTGAACCATAACTCGATTGACGAAAACCTTGGCAAAATGCTCAAGGCCGAAAGGGCGCATCGCTGGTCCTACAGAGTAAAGATGTTTATCGCGTTATTGGTGTTTGTTGCGACCATAATTGTGGTGGTGTTTCTCTGATGCGCAAAAATGCCCCTCAAGTAACCCTTCACGGTTCAAAGATGTCGGCTCGTGGTCTGGAACAAAGAGCATTTCAGGATCGCAGTGTTCGTGAGTCGCGGAACGCTGACGTAGCAGGAGTGATTGAAGAAGAATTTGGAAAGTACTTGATTAAGGCCGGCATCCTGAGCGGTAACAGCGTTGCGCGCGCATTCCCCAAGCCACCGGCTAAAACGCAGACAATGATTGCTGATGCAGTCGGCGAAACACCAGCATTGGCCATCGAAGCATTAAAAGAAATTCTCGGTGAACGAGACAGGAAACGTAGCGGTCAACGCCGTTTGGAGAGAAACTCCGGCACCCTCGTTCCCAGTGAAAGAGAATATGCCGAGGCATTGCGACAGATTAGGCTCACCCCTGCGCAGGTCACTATGCTCAAAGCACTTACAATCGCAGGCAAGGACGGTCTGACCATTGGTCATTTGTCTCAGGCGGCCGGTTACAAATCGCGCGAGGCCTCCATCAAGGTTTTTAAGAAAATCGGACTATTGATCGCAGAATATCTGGAACTGGACCTACCCGAAGCCGGATCGGTGCAGAATGATGGCGCCGCTCAGGTCCTGGCGTTTTCTCACATCGAAAGTGACGATGAGCCAGCCACTTGGGTTATGCATCAGGAACTGCGCGACGCTGTTCGTTCGGTTCTATGACGCACGTTCCAACCCCCGCTTTTGCAACGAACTCTGAACCGGAACAATTGCACGAAAGGTTTCTCACGTAGCTTATGTTGGAGAAAAGACCATATCCGCTCGACCTGATCTATGTACCTGTGAAACGGGCGAAAACGCTTGATCAACAAAAAGTTCTGACGCTGGCCGAAGATATCCTGAAGAACGGCCAGAAGACCCCGATCCAAATACGCTCGGACAACAAGAGGTTCGTGCTGATTGAAGGCCTTCACCGATTAGAGGCCATTCGCGCCCTGGGCGGTGATACGGTCGAAGCCTATCTGGTACGCGCCAGACTACACTAAATGCCTTTTGGAATTGGCGTTCGACAAAGCCTCGGAAAATGTCAGCAGACGTTGACTTTTTTCATCCCAAAGATGCAATCGTGCACAATGAAAGCTCTCATATAGAGTAATACGCTGGCAATTTTCTAACGCAGAATGGTCACGCAAAACTTCGTTTAGCCGGTAAAACGGTATGCGGCTGGCAAGGTGGTGAACATGGTGTACGCCGATGTTAGCAGAGAACCACCGCAGGATGCCTGGTAGGGCATAGTGAGAACTTCCATAGAATGCGGCGTTCTGAAGGTTCCACCCCTCTTCCCGTTCCCAGGTCGTGTGTTCAAACTGGTGTTGAATATAGAAAAGCCAAATACCAATCGATGATGCGACAATCATGGTTGGTAGGAAAACATACGATAATACCTCAATGCCTCCGGCCCAAATAACTAGGGCCAATATCCCTGCAATTGCAGCGTTTGTTCCCATCGCACTTGCCCAGTACAGCCAGCCCGAACGCATGAAACCAAGAGGTAAACGGTTTTGAATAAAGAACGTATAGATCGGCGCAACACCGAACAGGAAGACTGGGTTCCGGGTCAGACGATAAGCGGCACGCCCGAACCACTTCCGCTTCAGGTATTCTTCAGTGGTCAATGTAGGGATGTCACCCATACCACGCCGATCAAGGTTACCGGTTGAAGCGTGGTGAATCGCATGGCTTTGCCGCCAAACGTCATAGGGTGTCAGGGCAAGAACACCTAGAACCCGACCGGTCCAATTGCAAACAGTGCGACTTCTAAAGAAAGATCCATGACCGCAATCATGCATAATGATGAAGATACGGACCAGAAACGCGGCATTCAGGATGGCCAGTAGTATTGCGATCCAGACACTAAAAGATAACGCAAACCACGCTAGGGCCCATAGCGCAAATAAGGGAGCAACTGTGATCGCAAGTTCAAAAACACTGCGCTTCGCATCGGCAACACGGTATTGCGCGAGCACCCGCGTCCAGTCTTTAGGTTGCAAGTTACTTGTTCTCCAATGGCTTATTGTAGCCCATTGTTCAATAGGGCACCCGAAAAGGGTGCCCTTAAAAAAGGTCAGGCGAGTGCCAGATTGGCGGCGCTTTCGCGTCCGTCACGGCCAGCTTCGACGTCAAAAGTAACCTTCTGACCGTCTTTTAATTCACTAAGGCCGGAACGTTCGATTGCTGAGATATGTACGAACACATCGCGCTTGCCATCTTCAGGCTCGATAAAGCCAAAACCTTTAGTCGAGTTGAACCATTTTACTGTGCCATTTGCCATGGTGGAAATCTCCAAATACTTGCCGCCCGCATTATTGCGGCGACTCGGCGTGGTCGGTCTGAATCGAAAGACTGAACGCCGAATTGGGGAGACAGCAGGTCGAAAAAGAAAAACGTAAGCCTTGTGTATATGGACTTCGAGTACGCACGATACAAGCCTTGATGCGGTGGAGGGCAACAGAGAAATCGAACCTGCCTGGCTTAGAACTCTACAAGTTGAGAAGACGCTGTCGTTCTGCGATCCAAACGCGAAGGCGGCTTGGGAGGCCGTACAAAAGATCAATGACCGCTTTTGGGAATCTATCCCGCAACATCCGAGACAGCTATAAGCGTCCGTTTTGATGCCGTAGCGAGACTTTGCAAAGTCCGGTTTCTGCGCATCGCTGACATTGGTGCTTTCGGCAGCATCGGTTGGTTTGGGCTCAGTGTTGCCGTTCTCCGCAGCAAGCATGATTGGCTGGTCCCAGCCTGAAGCAGGCATTCACAATCACGCTTTTCAGTTTTGCACCAAGCCATTGACTAGGACATGCGCGACGTTCAGGAAATCATGTTGTCTGCTGTAAACGACTGAATTGGGCTCGGTGCCATCGTTGTCTGCTGTTAGCATGATTGGCCGCACGCAGCCCGAAGCGGACCTTCGCAACCAAGCTTTGCTAACTCCGAAATACACAACGAAACGGCCAGTTGCAGAGGTTGTATCGGCGGTGGCAACCAACCATTCATGTCGTCGACTAACCTGCTCAACGTCGCACTACAACTTCTCCGAACTGATCCCACGAGGACCTAATCTTCGAAGCGTTCATTTGGCTCGACCACATTTACTTGCTTCGGAACTTGGTCGGTGTCATTCCGGTCTGACCTCGGAAAAAGCGAGTGAAATGGGACTTGTCAGAATAGCCGAGCATCAGTCCGATCTCTGCAATTGTCATCTGGTTTTGTTTGAGGTGCTCCTTGGCGACATCGATACGCAGCCGTTTGATTTCGCGCGGTAGCGTTGTGCCTTGTTTTTGAAGCGCTTTCAGAAACCGTTCCGGTTGTATTCCCAGCATTCCAGCCACCATCTCTGGTCCCAAATCGGTTTCATCCAGTTTGTCGCGTAAGACAGATCGCAAAGCTGCCACCACGGTTACTTCTTCATCTTGTCGAAGTGATGCTATGGGCTTGGCAGAACCCTCAGAGACGTGGTGCAAAAACAACCATTCCACAGGAAAACTAATTTGCATTCCGGGATCAGTCCCAAGGCCAACCTCGATCCCTTTGTAGTCGATAGGCAGCCCATTGATGTATCTGCTTTCCCATCGCACACGGGAAGAGTCCCAGGACTCTCCGACGACGGTCTGCAATAGGCGTACATAGATTGCGGCACCAAAACCGGTCACCTGAATGGGTGGGACGGTTGGTTCCTGTTGCCTCTCGATACGATAAGTCGCTTTGTCTGCTTCAATGACAAGGCTGTGCCGCACAGAATTGGACTCCTGCGGCACGAGCTCAACAAAGCGGGTAAAAAACTCGAACAGCGTTTTTGTAGATTGCAAGGCTTGAGCGAAGGGCGGCCATCCTTGTAGGTCAAACGCTTCCCCTACATTCAGTCCTAGGTATCGATCCCCTGATACTTCTGAGAAAGCATTTACCAAGCCGTAAACCAACTCGGAGTGAACGAACACGGATGGGTTAGTCATCAGTTCAGCTTTCAAGCCGACCTGATCCAATGCTGGTTGCGGATTGATCTTACGTTCGGTGAGATATTGCAGAAAGGGAGCGGCTAAAGAGAGGCGAACAAAGCCCTCGCTATGCTCTCGGGAGGTGGAGTTGAAAGGCAAGCTCATAACCCTTGTTGGATTAGCTTTAAGAAGTGGCCATTTTTGCAGTCACATTCGTACATCCTAATTCAAAAGGGGCAACCGAGCCAATGAATTCCAGACTATAGTTGGCAAAACATGAATATGAAGGGAGTACTTATGTCCGGCTTACGAATGTCTCTTTGCTCGACGGCAATTGTCGCGGCAGTTCTTTCTTTTTCGGCGACCGCGCAGGCTCAGGATCAAGAAGAACCCCAAACGCTGTTTACCAACGTGCATGTCTTCGACGGTGTGAATGAACAGCGGATCGAAAATGCAAGCGTTCTGGTTGAGGGCAACCTTATCAAGGTCGTCTCAACTGATGCGATCGATGCCCCCAATGCGGAGGTGATCGATGGCGGCGGTAGGACACTCACACCGGGCTTCATTGAGCTTCACGCACACCTCATGCTCATGGGACCGTCTATCGCTTCCATGGAAACGAACTCGACCTGGGAGGATTTTGGCATCCATGGAACCAGGATGGCCGAGATGTACCTGATGCAAGGATTTACGACTGTAAGAGATGCTGGCGGCGCCAACGGCGGTCTGCGGAGGGCCATCGACGCCGGACAGATCGTCGGTCCACGTCACTATGCGTCAGGCGCGTTCCTCGGGACACGCGGCGGCCACGCTGACTTCGCATCCTTCACCTCGCCGCCGGGCGGACAGACCAACTTCGGTAATCTGAACATGGCGCAACAAGTCAGCGGTGTCGATGATGTCTACCTGTATGGTCGTAATAACATGCGCATGGGGGCGACACAGCTGAAATTCATGCAGTCGGGTGGGGTGATCTCGGCGTTTGACCCATGGCAGTTGCTCGCCGGCTCCAAGGAAGAAATCGAAGCTGCCGTTCAGGTTGCCAACGAATACGGCACCTATGTCATGGCGCATTCTTACCGCAAGGAAGCAATCATGAACGCCCTTGAGGCCGGTGTAATGTCCATTGAACACGGCTTCTCCTTCGATTGCGAGATTGCCGAGATTATGAACGAGAAAGGGGCTTACATAACGACTAACCTCACGGCTTTTGATCCGGGTTTGTTGGATATCCCATCGGTCAAGAACGAGCCCAAGAGCCTCGCGAAAGCGATATCGGCGTCCGCGACTTTCGCGAACTACATTCCGAATATGAAGGAATGCCCGGTAAAACGCGGCTTTCAGACCGATTGCGTGGGATCAGTGGAAGCATGCAACATCCAGATTGCTTATGAAAAACATCTCAATAACGAGTTCTTCGGACCGTACCAGTCGATGGTGACACTTACGTCAATCGGCGGTGAGGTCGTAGCTTTGTCAGGCGATTTTTCGAACCCTTACACGGCTGGCAAGCTCGGTGTGATCGAGGAAGGCGCCTATGCGGATATCCTGCTGATCGACGGCAATCCGCTCGAAGATTTCTCGGTGGTTGGTACGGGTGATCAATGGTTTGGGGCCGACCCGAGGCCTGAAAGCCCAGAAACAATCCGCCTGATCATGAAGGACGGTGTGATCTACAAAAACACACTGGATTGACCAGATAAGGCAGCCGGAGAGCATTCATGCGAAATTGGTTTTGCTCCGCAGTATTCGCAGGGTTGGTTTTGTGCGGTTATGATGCTGCGGCGACGCCTGCAACCGCGTTGGACTGGGCAGACCTGCTAGATCCGTCTGCGCAGGTCTTTGATGACCCCTATCGTGATCTCAGCCCTGAACAGTTCGACGATGTTCTTTTCGTTGTGCGTATACGCGGCAGGTTGCAGCAGGAGGTTGGCAGCGCCGAAGAACGGCAGAAATGGCAATTGCTTTTAGCAGAGACCGAAGACGCCTTGGTGTCAGACGGAATTGACGTCGACTGGTTGCTCGATCAGCGCGAGGTTGTGACTGAACGTCGAAGAAAGGCTGGAACGAGCGGAAACCCGCAATTCGACGGCCGAACAATCACACTCGCGGGCTTTGCCATTCCTGCTCCGAGCGATCCGGACGGCCGGCCTGTGGCGTATTTGGTGCCAGAAAGAGGGATGTGCAGCCACATGCCTCCACCTCCGCCTAACCAGATGATCCGTGTGCGGTTGAACGGGGACTGGGCGCCTAGCTATTTCCACGAACCCGTTCGGCTGACAGGCACGCTGACTATCGATCCTTCCGTTCATAATATGATGGTTGTGGATGGCCTCATGCCTATGAATGCGACTTTCCAGCTAGAGGCGGAACGTGTCGAAACTCTGGAAACCGAGGCAGACAGGTTGGAATGGAAGCAGCGTGCTGCTGATCGCATCCGCGCGGCAGGAAATCGCAAGACCGGTGGGGCACAGGCGTCAAAATGATAAGACTTCTGGTTGCCGCATTGAGCCTTGCATTTGCTGGCGCAGCGTCGGCTCAGGGACTATCCGGGCCATCTTCAGTCGAAGCCGATCTTGCGCCCGGAGACGGGCTCACCGATCCGCAATATCGTTCCGATTTTCCACGCAACATCGCACCGGGTTGGTTTCAGTGGAAAGACCGACTGGCTGAGGGTGGTTTTCGGTTCAACATTGACTACCTGGCATTGGGCCAAACCACGGATGCTGATCTGGGAACCGGCGAAGCAGCCAGCGGAATTGCGCGGTTCTACGGCAGTTGGCAGGCAACTGAACGGGGGTCTCTGACATTCAAGATCGAAGACAGGCACAGTTATACTGACGTTGCTCCGCAATTTCTCGGGCTGGATGGCGGAGCCCTTTCAATCACGGGAACAGCCTTCAATGACAACGGTTTGCTTCTGACCAATTTGTTCTGGACCCAAAGGGCTGAGAATGGGTCGTGGGCGCTGCAAGTCGGCCAGATTGATGTAACGGACTTTGTGGATATCTACGGGTTGGTAAGCCCCTACAGTGGTTTTCAAAACCTGTCTTTCAATACCAACCCGACAATCAACACGCCCAACCAAGGCCTTGGTATTGCCGGTGGGGTAAAGCTGAGCGAGAACCTCTACGCCGTTGCCAGCGTATCAGACGCAAACGCCGACCCGTCCGATCCAAACTTTGATGTGTTTAGCGACGGCAATCTCTTCAAGTCGCTCGAACTTGGGTACACGTCCGGCTTTGATCGCATCTACTTCGACAATATCCATCTGACCCTCTGGCATGCGGATGCGGCTGACGATGGCAGTCGAGCAGAAGATTACGGCGCAGCGTTTTCCGCCGCATGGTTTGTTGACAATAAATGGATGCCGTTCTTCCGTGCAGGGGCCTCGAAGGGAACCGCAGCGCTTTATGAACGGTCGATTTCTGCCGGTCTCGGTTACTATGGTCGCAACACCGATTTGGCCGGTCTGGGCCTAAACTGGGCCGAAGCAAGAGGCATAGATGGCGATCAGTTCACGCTTGAAGCTTTCTACCGCTTTTCAATCTCACCCGGACTGCAGATCACGCCATCGGTACAATTCATTTCCGACCCGCTTCTAAATCCCGATCAGGACCGGATTACCCTGTTCGGTCTAAGAACCCGGATCGTTTTCTAATGCGGGGTGAAGGCAGTCACTAAGGGGTGTGCCAAAGGGCAACTAAGAGAGATCAAGCGCGTGCCGGAATTTTCAACGCCGGTCGAATGAAGTTGGGAAGCAAAGGAACAATCTATGAAGATTGCATACGGAATTCTTGCAGCCTTAGCAGTTGTGTTTTTCATCCTTGGAGGCAGCGATGCCCATGCCAAAGACAACAAGGGTAAAAAGCCGAACAAGGGGGGCAAGAACGGTGATGTCAGCATTCAGATAGAAGACAAACCCGGCAAAGGCCCAAAAGCTGTACCACCTGGACAGATCAAGCGCTACACGCGCGGTGCCAAGCTCCCATCTGACCTGGAGTTCGAGGATATTGGGGACCTTTCCAAATGGAAGCTTGGGGAGCCGGGCAAAGGAAACCGCTACATTCTGGTCGATGACGAAGTCCTCGAAGTTACGAATGACCTGTCTACCGTGGTCGATGCCGTCGGCATCGTCGGTGATCTTCTAAATTAGGCGAAAGTACGATGTTTCAGGGCAAGAACTACCTCGTTTGCCCTGACGCTGGCCGGGGCGATCATTTGTGAACCCCGGCCCAAGTTCAAAACCCGGATCCGAGGCGCTACGATGATAAAGGCCCTTCTTGTTCTTTTTGCGCTTGCTACCTTTTCGTCAGCACGCGCCCTACTCGCTCAGGAAAACGGTGCAACTGAAGTCCCGCAAACAATACGCTTTGAGGGCTATGTATAGCCCAGTCGCGAAGCAGAACTGTCGCCTTTGGTGGACAATGTGGTCAACCGGACTTTGCAAAGTCTGCTTTCTGCGCATCGCTGACCATAAAGCGCGTTGAAGCATTTTGTATTTTGGGCTCCCTGCAGCCATCCGAACCGAGCCCGCCGAGCGACCGCTTCTGGCAGCGAATGTCAAGGTTTCCTGCTATCCCGATGACAGGGCTGAAGTTTCTGAGCGGTTCCAATGGCTGCTTTTGAGCCGTCATCCAAGCTTGAGCCGCTGCGCCGCCGCAAGGCGGCTACGAGCCCACTTTGACCGATGCTGCGCGATCCCCCAATTACAGCAATGCGCAGGATAGGGACCATTGCATAGTTTGAGGACGGCCCAGACCTGCCGTTCACTCGTAGCACGGCATGCTGCGGTGCGGCCCGCCGAACCTGATATTCGCTGCAACGGCTAAATCTGCGGATTGGCGAATTACACAGTGCGGACCGAACCGCCGGTGCCCGGCTATGGGTGAAGGCCGGCTTTGGATAGCCGTGTCCAATTAAAACCCATCAATAGGACCATTCTCACAGCCAAGGTCGTCGAAACGGACTTGAGTATGGTGGCCGAACTGGCAGCATAGATCAATGGAACAGAAACCTCCGGCCAGATCGGCAGAAAATCTGACAACGGTCGAGGACGCGTTGGGTAGCACATCATCCCTCATGATCCCTCATGGTGTATGAAAATTTTTGCAGGTTGCAATTCGAGATCTGGGCTTGTCTCATGCGAGAGTGTCAGCGCGTGTCGAAAGGCTGACGAGATCAGAAGCAACTCGAGATGGGGAACAGCCGAGTGGACACCGTCGAAATCAAATCCTTGTATCGAGCCTCGGGCACATCGCTTGCACCGAAGCTGCGAAGATTACCTGCAATGGTAGCTCTCTTTGCAGCCACCATTGCACCACCTGCCAAAGCTCAGGAAGACCTCAGCGAGATCAACAACGGAACAAATCCAACGCTGCTCACGACGCAGTTTGGGCTTCAGTATCAGTTCAACCAGATCAATTCCGACCTGGGTGCTGTCAGACGAATTCGAACAGTCTCAGTTTGCCGCGGAAACCGCGAACCTATCCGGAACAAAGCTGACGCCACTCGCTAAGAGCGGCGGCGCGGGTCAGCTTGAAGGTGTCTCGACTGGCT
>NZ_JBQFTL010000009.1:0-16102 GCF_056538625.1 Ruegeria sp. BF8
CCTCGGGACTGGTTTTGAAGTACTTGAAAGAGGCAGGTTTGGTCATGGGCAAAAGCTACGCAACCGTCCTGCCTGCCTCAAGACAAGTTCTTCTGACAAGACCTCTGGTTGGATTCTGGTTTATTAGGGTACAGTGACACCTTCAGGCGAGGCATCTTGGACGGCATCTTCATGCGTGAGGCCTAACCAGTTCAGTACGCGCAAACAAGTTGGCAATGCCACTGAAACATCTGGGTCAAAACGAAAAAAGAGGCACCTCCATATTGTGGAGTGCCTCTGAACTTCGGTCGTATTGGCCGCGACTATAGTCCATCCCGATGGCGGAATTGTCCATCCATAATCGTTGCTTGAACCGTGGTCGTCAGCAGCTCTTCGGGGCTATCCAACTCCAGAATGTTTCGGTCCAGAATCACAATATCGGCCAATTTCCCCACCTCTAGGGAGCCCAGCTTGTCTTCCATTCTCAATTGCCAAGCAGGATTGATTGTTACGGCCTCAATCGCCTGCATCAGGTCCAGCGGGGCAGCACCATTTGGGAACTTCTTAGAGTTCGCAGGGTCCAGGGGGTTCTTGAACGTAACCGCAGTATAGATCTGATAGAGCATACTATTGGTCGACATCGGCGCGGATGGGTAATCTCCTGCAAGGCTGACGCTGACCCCGGCATCGGCCAGTGGCCTGTATTGAGAAACACGCTCGTTCGTCCGCGTGTCACCCAACATGCTGAGAAAGTCCTGATCCTGCCCAGCCCAATCCACCGAAAAAATCGGAGTGATGTTTACCGGAATGCTGTTGTCGATCATGCGTTGCTGGTCATCAGGATGAACGATCTGATAGTGATGCAGCGCATTGCGCTCGTCCGCGTTGCCGGAGTCGCGCGACGCAAGGATCGCGTCAATCATCCCACGCACAGTGCCCGACCCTTCAACATG
Source organism: Ruegeria sp. BF8 (assembly GCF_056538625.1). NCBI lineage: Bacteria > Pseudomonadati > Pseudomonadota > Alphaproteobacteria > Rhodobacterales > Roseobacteraceae > Ruegeria > Ruegeria sp. BF8. Next base: position 933 of record NZ_JBQFTL010000009.1, read on the forward strand.
GGCAAAAACATCTAGACCTTGGTCGTTTGCGGCCTTGACGACCTCTTTCATCTGATCCGGTTTCACCGCCGAGATGCCTATATTGTCTGTTCCCTCGAACGGCTCCAGCATCAGAACCGCGCCGGCACTCCATGTCCCTTCGGGGTGTAACTTGATGCCATGTACGCGAAACAAGTCACCGTTGTACTTGTCGGCCATTGCACGTGCCCGCGCCGCAAATTCAACCGGATCGGCTGTCGCGTCCTTGTAGGCCGGTTGAACAAACGTTCGCACTGGCAAATCACCGTCGGCGAGCGCTTTTTCAAGCACCTTCATGGAAATCTCCAAATCATCGAACATGCCAGGTGCGTTTGTGAAATTCGGAGTGACAACACCAGGAATCAGTGCTGTTGTTGTGCCGCCTGCGACCACTTGCGGCTGAAGTTTTTCGCGGCTTTCCTCGATCATTCGCTCGGGATCCCAAGCGACCTTCGTATAGACAGGAAACCACGATCCTTCCTTGCCGACGCCCAATGGGTTCCCGTCGTCATCCCTGATCCAGTAAGTAACCCCCGGCACCGGGTCCGGCGTATCTTTAGTAATGTTTCCGGCTTCGAGCGCCTTGGTGTTCAGCCAAGCGTCGTGAATGGTGAAGTCGATGATAATCGCGATCTTGTCGGGGATGATTTCATCCAACTCAGCGGCAGTCGGCGCCCCCCCCATAAGGGTTGCATTGTATCCTTGGCCGACAACGATCGGCAGATCCGGGTTTTCCGCCACGTAGTCCCGCAGCATCTGCAGTGTTTCTTCTTTGTCTTTTGCCGCATTCAGATCGACGCCTAGTGTCGACCACGCGGAGCCAAGAACATGGTCGTGGGCGCTGACATAGCCGGGGAGCACCATCTTGCCGGTCAGGTCAAGAACTTCGGTGTTCTCGCCGGTTAAGCTTTCCACGCCGTTCACGTCGCCAACATACACGATCTGATTGCCTCGTACGGCAACGGCTTGTGCCTCGGGATTTTCCTTGTCCATAGTGAGAACGAAAGCATTTCTCAAAACTAGGTCTGCGGCATCCTGGGCATGAGCAATGCTGGCACATAGCGCCAGTACACTGGCAGAAATATACTTCATCTTGTGTCTCCCCTGTTAGTGGTTCCATCATACGTGAGGAATATCAATTTGCACAAAAAAATCGGAACCGAGCCTCCCCAACTGAACCGGTCCACCGCTATGTTTAGGAGGCTCTGAAGGTGTAGACGCCCCCGCTGGCCTCGATGTGCCGTTGTGGGTTTGCAAACAACCTGAACGGAGGCGTCTATGGAAGAGATTAGCATGATTGGCCTGGATTTGGCGAAGAACGTTTTCCAGGTGCACGGAGCAGATCACTCAGGTCACCCTGTTCTTCGGAAGAAACTGCGCAGAGGTCAGGTCCTTGAGTTTTTTGCCACGCTGCCGAGATGCGTGGTTGCGATGGAGGCTTGCTCTAGCGCGCACTACTGGGGCAGGGAGATTGGTCGCTTTGGTCACGATGTCAGGCTCATCCCACCTGCGTATGTAAAACCGTTTGTGAAGCGGCAGAAAAACGATGCCGCCGATGCGGAGGCCATCTGTGAGGCTGCGAGCCGTCCCACCATGCGTTTTGTCCCCGTGAAAAGCGAGGATATGCCTTTGGCAACACCTTGGCCTACGTGACCGCCGGGCCCTCATATGTCCGGGGCGGAGACGTTAATGACCGTTGGGGTTCCTCAATTGGTGCCGGGCTGGAACACCGAATATCTGACGGCGTTTCGATATTTGGTGAGGTCACACAAGAAAGGTTTGACAGCTCTGATGGTCAGTACGACCTGGAAACGACAACTGCTACGTTTGGGGTCAACTACCGCTTCTGACGTTCAGTCCATCACAACCTGGCCCCGGCAAATCGCAAGAAACATATTAGCCGGGGTCTAGCAATGTAAGAGCGTCGTCAAGTGGCGCACGAATTGCCGCCAACAAACAATCGAGTATTATCCTGCATCAGGACCGCTGCGCACTTGAAGGAAAATGCTCATGGGCGTCGATAACGCATGGCTTCGGCATTTTGCCCGGATGTTCGAGGAACGGCTGTCAGATGCCCGTACCTTTAAAAACGTTTTACAGGACTCCGGTTTGACACGCAGCGATCTTATTAGGGTCAGGACCCATTGATTTCCGCTTGGCTGCGTGATTCACGGTTCGAAATTCGAGCGGTGACCATGTCTGATCTTTTCTGGCTGACGGATGCGCAGATGGCGCGTCTTGAGCCTTTCTTCCCCAAGTCCCACGGCAAGCCACGCGTTGATGATCGACGTGTGTTGAGCGGCATTATATTCATTAATCGCAATGGGTTGAGATGGCGCGATGCCCCTTCGGCGTATGGCCCACACAAGACGCTCTATAACCGTTGGAAGCGGTGGAGCGACAAAGGCATCTTCGCCCGGATGATGGCCGGTCTGGCTGCCGAACACGGCGAAGAGAAGACCGTGATGATCGATGCCACCTACCTGAAGGCCCACCGTACCGCGACCAGTTTGGGCGTCAAAAAAGGGGGCGTGGTCGCCTGATCGGGCGCACCAAGGGCGGCATGAACACCAAGTTGCATGCCATCTGCGACAGCCGAGGACGTCCGCTCAACCTGTTCATCACCGCCGGTCAGGTCAGCGATTACATTGGTGCACGGGCACTGCTGAGCGGCCTGCCGGATGTCGATTGGCTGCTCGGTGATCGCGGCTATGACGCCGATTGGTTCCGGGAAGCGTTGAAAGACAAAGGGATACGCGCCTGCATCCCTGGCCGGAAGCAGCGGAAGAAACCGGTTAAGTACGACAAGCGTCGTTACAAACGGCGCAACCGGATCGAGATCATGTTCGGCAGATTGAAGGATTGGCGGCGTGTGGCAACCCGATACGACAGGTGCCCGAAGGTCTTCCTGTCAGCAATCGCCCTCGCAGCCCTCGTTATCTTTTGGCTATGAGTCCTGACCCTACGTCCGAACATTATCTTTAGCTCAAAGTTGAGCGCGACGCTAAAACCTGAGGCCCAAGCCTATGGAAAATCCGTCAAAATCCTCGGCGATTATACCATTCAGCATGATCCGCCCGGCTTGTACCGATGGAATACCAACTCCGGTTGTGTCAATCTCGATGCCGACGCCGGCAGTTGCCAACCAATCAGTGTCCAGAACCTTTGCGGCATCCCCATGATAATACACCAGCCCAGCGTCCAAAACGAGGAGAGTGGCCAAGTTGAAGAACCTGACATCTTTCAAAGGATAGCGATGGCGAGAAAAAAGCGTCGTCTGGTTGGAGTTGGCCTTGGCCCCACCGGCTTGTGGTTCGTCAATTGGGTGAAACTCCAGAAACGTTTGGCGAAATCGGTATTCTGCCTGCCAAAGGCCAATTTGTGCTTCCTTGAATACTGCGACAGATGCCCCTAATCCCAGTGCATTCAGGTTTCCGTCAACTGAATCCGCCGTCTGCGAATTGACCGGAAGCAACGGGAAGCTAATACTTGAAGCATCAGCCGTAACATGGCCGAATGATACATGCCCGACCGGACGAATGCGCCAGTCATTTTTCAACGGAAACTCCCAGCCTACACCAAAGGTTGCCGCTACACTTGCCCAGGTCACGTCCACATCGACACCAGGTGCAATTTCTGGAAAGAAAAGCACCGGGTTGTATTTCTGATAAGCCACAAGCCCTTCAAGATATAAGCCATTTTCGAGTGGGTAATACCCGCCTCGGAGTTGGCTTGATCTGAAGCTTTTCGTGTCGCCAGTCGCCCTTAGAAAAGAAAAAGAAGACATTGTTTCGTTTGGGGTGGCAGCAATACTCAAAACTGACAATGCTGCGCGTGCCGCCGCTTCTGAAGCGTCCGGATCAGTACTTTGCGCTGTCGCAGCACAGCCTACACTCATAGCCAAAATCGCCACGCAGGCACGATCTTTTCTCATTTTGCCTTTGAAGGAAAACGATTCACCGAATGACCCCACGCACACCTGTTAAAATGCGTAGGCAATCGACAGCAGGGTCGCGAAGCCTTCCGTCGTGTTTCGGTTGTCAAATTCCTTCCCCATGCGCAAGGCGATCTGAGCGCCTGGAAGATCTTTGGGTTTCCAGACACCTTCGGCTCCGACCAGATTGATCTCATATTTTGAGGGATTACCTCCGGGCGTCCCGCTTTGCCTTGAAACCTGGAATGACCTTGCTGCTAAAAGCCCCAGATTGAAGCCCCGGGCGACTTCTTTTCCGAAAGCAAACTCCAATGACAGGACGTCACCTGGGCGAATATCGGTGGTTTTCTGCCGTCCGAACGTTTCGTAACGTGCCTGAAACGTTGCCGCCCAAGGCAAGCTCGCATCCTGCTTCCATGTTGATCCCACGAACAGCATGTGGCTCCACAGGCCCTTGCCGGTGTTGGTGCTTCCACCCGCTTCAAATTCTCCGGTTGGGGCCCAAAAGGTGTAGGACGTTTGAAAGTGCCAGGTATTGTGATGCCACCCCAACGCGATTGGTGTGACAACTGTGTCTCCCAGATGGTAGTCTGTCCCCGACCCGGGTTCAGGCCGCAATATCTGATCTCGGTAAGTCAGGACAACGCCTGCCGCATAATCGGCCCCGAGTATCCTGACGTCACGAAAAACATATCTGAAGGTCAACCGGGCCGCGTTGACTGTGGGCGTGGGTGCACCGATGTCATCTCCGTTGTCATCGACATAACGTTGGATATCGTAGTTGATCCACCCATTTTCGATTACCCTGGTTCCCTGAGGAGGCAGTACAGCAGAGGTTTGTCCCAACCCGCCACCCAACCCGTAGCTTCCCGCAATTGGAAACTGAGCCGCCGCTGTGCCGCCGATTATCGAAACTGCAATGAATGTCAGAGCGCCGAGAACCGCTGAAACATGTGTCGAAACAGGGAAAAATGCACGTGCTGGATTTGAAGATAGGAGAACTTGCCAAAACCGCTTCATAATGGAACACCTCGCTGCCTTTGTAAGGCGATCATAATCAAATTTGTTTATTTGTTAATAGGCGGTGACTTGCTCGCCACGGTCGTCAACTGTTTCCGTTTGATACGATTGAGCAGCGCCTGAGAATTTCACAGCGACATATACGCGCTACAGTTCCAGGTAGTTGGGCAAGGATACATTTCCCCTGCCCGTTCATTGGCCTCGCGCTCGCGTTTTATTGTATGATCTAACAAGTACATTGATACGCTTGACCAGTATCTGCGAAAATACCGTACCACAAAGCCGCTTCCTTTCGCGCCCTTCAAAATCCCACTCGAATTGGACCGATTGAATGACAGTCGCAAAATCCCCAAAAAAAACACCACGACGAGCAGCAACATTGGTAATGGCCGTGATTGGGGCCAGTTTATTCCTGCTCTTCCTTTCTCGCGACCTTCCCGGCGGGTTGGGTGACGATTGGGCAAAACAGAATTTCGGGCTTGTGATACGCTATGTTATCGCAATGACCATAGGTGGGGCGTTCATGGGGTTTCTGCTGGCTCCAATGTTTGGTCGTTCAGGCTTTGGAGGATGGGTCACAGCATTGGTTGGCGGACTTTTGTCAACATTCATTGCAGGCGCGTTCGGCAGCTTTTTTGGTTTGTTGCCTGACCTCCTTTCCGATGGCTGGCAGGCAAGTGACCTCGTTTCAATATTATTTGGGTTTGCGGTTTTGCCACTTGCCGCTGCCGAAAATATCAGCTCGTCTTTGATTTGGCTGGTAATGGTGATGGCGGCACATATTCTTTCCCTCTTCGACCGCAGAATGAACACGGCGTGCCAATGATGCTTGTTGGCCATGAAAGCTCAACACTAGGGTCCCGACCCTATTTAACTCCGGTGTATCTGTTAGTTGAACCGACGCAACCAATGTTTCTGTCCGGTGAAAATCAGCGTCGTGCCGGGCTAACTTTTTTACGCGGCAAATACTCCGGGAAACTCATCAAAGAGTCCGGGGGGGATTAAAACTGGTCAACCCAAAAGCGGTTTAATGACATTGTCACACCATGCCGTTTGAGGGCAGACCGCTCACATTGGACGCGTTCAATCGCATCTAGCAACGCGGATACATCTTTAGTGCTGGCATTTTTCAGATAGTCGATGATCTCGTGCCGGACATTTTTCCAACTTGGACAGGCGTGCAAAAACAGGGCCATAAAATTTGCGAAAATATTCAACAACTCCTCTTCGTTACGTGCGTGTGCTTCATACGCAGCCCAAGTCAAAGTATCATGCAGCGCACTTTCAAACGCTAACTGCTCTCTGTTAGAACCATGCAGTTCGATCCAGGTTTGGTGCAATCGCGCCTGCTTCAACTCGCTCGCTCGCATGACCAGATTGTGGGCCGATGCAGTGGTCAAAGGATATTGCTTTCTCAGTAACTTTAAAAGTTTGAAAGACTGCATGCCTCGCGCCTCGTACTCTTTTCACAAAAAAAAGAATTAAGAATGGGCGCGCTCGTGATGCAGGTAATTTACAGTTGGAAAACAGTTAACGGTTTTAGTCTCCAACGGTATCCCTGAGAGACGCTTTAGACGAACACGCTAAGAGCTTTTTGAGTATTGTTGGAGAGACGTTGGACACGAGGGAGTTGACCCTAAAGTGCTCGTAGTGCCTTTATGGCATCGCCTGGCTTTGTTGCGCAAAGGACTGAGTTAGGGATTCATCTCGTGAATCCAGCGTGGTAGCTGGTCTACATGAGCAGACCCATCCCGCCGAGCTACAAGACCAAGAACTGGCCGGCCTACAACGAAGCGCTGAAGCAGCGTGGCTCCCTGACGATCTGGTTCGATCCGGACATGGCCTGGGTGCCGCCGCCGACCGGCAAGCAAGGCCGGCAGCCGCAGTATAGCGATGCCGCGATCCAGACATTCCTGACGATGAAGGTGCTCTTCGGCATGGCCCTCCGGCAGACGACCGGGTTCGTGGAGAGCCTGTTGCGCCTGGTCGACCTCGACTGGGCGGTGCCGGATTTCAGCACGCTGAGCAGGCGCCAGAAGGCTCTGGCCGTGACCATCCCCTACCGTGGCTCGCAGGGCCCGCTGAACCTACTGATTGACAGCACCGGCATCAAGGCCGAGGGCGAAGGCGAGTGGCACGCCCGCAAGCATGGTGGCGCGAAACGCCGTCTGTGGCGCAAGATCCACATCGGTGTCGACGAACAGACGCTGGAGATTCGAGCCATCGAAATCACTGGGAGCAACGTCGGCGATGCGCCCATGCCGTCATACCGCCACGCAAGAACGCCAAGCCGTGGAAGCCGTCGACCGCGGGCGCCATTGCGCGGAACGAGGCCCTGCGCGCATCGAAATACCTCGGCCGCGCGCTCTGGCGAAAGTGGAGCGGATACCACCGCCGAAGCCGCGCCGAGACGAAGATGCATTGCGTGAAGCTACTGGGGCAGAGCCTCATGGCGCGCGACTTCGATCGTCAGGTCGCCGAACTCCAGATCCGAGCCGCCGTGCTGAACGGCTACACCGCGCTCGGCGTACCTGTCACAGAGCCCGTTGGATAAGTGCGTCTGGGGAAAGGGGACGTCTGGGCTTCTTGCCCTTTGCGCAACAAAGCCGCATCGCCTTCATAGGTATCGGAAAATTTTATTCGAGGATTCTGACCTTTGTGCCAAGCTGGGGCGTCTTTCCAGTTTCTCAACTTTGGTACTAGTCTCAAACCGTCGTCAGATATTTGCTTTCGGCGCTGCTACGATAAAACCAAAAGGCGCTATTAGATGAATGATGTATGGATCGTTGCAATACCTATACTGCTTGTTGACGTGGTCAGCCCAGTCCTTTTGGCAGCGACTGCTATCGCGTTAACCGGCGCGAAGCCGATTGCAAGCAGTCTTGCACTGATACTAGGGCATACGGCTGCATATTTTTTGATTGGAGTTTTGATAGTTTACGGGTTGGCAGAGTTCATTGCTCCGGTGGTAGACTTTTTCATTGATACATTCGTGAATCCGATACCAATTTACTTTGTAGTTGGGTTTCTACTGGGAATAGTCTTTCTTACACTTGCATTTACGTTAAGCATAAATGCTTCAATGAAAAAGCAATCGGGCAAGTCTGAAGCTATCCGACAAGAAGAAGGAGTTCTGCCTTCATTTCTCATGGGCGCAAGCATCTGCATAGTCGGGATACCGTTCGCGGTTCCTTACGTTGGTTTCATAAATGAGATGTATCGTTTTCACGTCCAGTCCAAGCTAGCTGGATTGCTGATCTACAATATCGCCTTCGCCATTCCATTTCTGTTGGTTCCGCTTGCTTACCAACTAATGGGGGGCTCGATCGTAGATAGCCTGAAATCATTCAACCGATTCATCAGCACTACCGCGTCTTGGCTCGTACCCCTCTTGTTTGGTATTTTAGGGTGCGCTTACATCGTTGACGCTATTAAGTATTTTTTGACCGGGTCTGGGTTGGTGTGAAATCGGACACGAGAAACTCATTACGGTCAGGACTTCGGTAACGGGGTCGCTTCAGTCAAGCGGTTTTGGGTATAACAATTGATCCGCCGGAGGGGCTACCTTGGTATTGTTAGTGTCCGTTCCGCCTTTTCTAGCGGCTTTCGGCTGAGATCCTTTGGGTACTTGCTTCGGTTCGTGGTCAGCGCGATGGCTGCCAACATGATGCTGGTTCGATGTAATTCCGATGTGCCCATCTCATAGGCGTGCTTGGCAAAGAATAGCGACAGTCCTGACCACGGCATCATCGGAACCACGTCCCTGGGGGACCTCGAAAGCCCGCGCTCAAGCAGGCAACGGGTAAGGCAACGACAAGGTCAGGTCATTTTCGGTGCCTCATCGGGCTGGAACTCGGTGCCGTCGATCCAAATCCGATGAAGTATGACAGCGATGCGGCGTGCGAGAGCAACCATTGCGATTTTACGACCGCGGCGTTGAGCCAATTGGGCGCCCCATGTTCGCAACCAAGTCGACCGGCCACGGTTCATCATGACGGTTGCGGCTTGGCACAACGCCCGCCTCAGATTCACGTCACCAGCTTTGGTGATACCGCCTGACAGGTCCCGTTCACCGGACTGATTGCGTGAAGGCGTCAAACCAACCCAGGGACCAACTCTCTTTGACGACCGAAAGCGAGCCGGATCATCGACCGCAGCACGGAATGTCAACGCTACTACTGCACCGATCCCAGGCATCGACATAAGGCGTAGGCATACTGGATCATCCCCAGCCAACTTGCGCACGCGCTTTTCGAGACCGGCCAGTTCCTGTCGCAGAGATGCTCTGGCACGCAGCATTGGTGCGGTCGCGGTTTCCAGCATGGGATTTCCATCTGCCAATTCCCGAATGCGGGCCTCGAATCTGCCGCGAGAGATCGCGCCCACCTTGAGGCCAAAGTTCCGCAGCAGTCCTCTCAGCGACATTTCCAAGGCGATCATGTTTTGTTGAATGGCTTTGCGGGCACCGAGAACGGCGCGGGTTTCTTGAGCCGAGACCGATTTGCAGTGAACCGGGCGGAACCAGCCAAGGTGAAGCAGCCGAGCGATCCCCTCGGCATCGCGCCGATCCGTCTTGATCGGCATGGCCTTCAATGCACCTTTCACTTGGCGCGTTTCCATGAGTACCGCATCAAGGCCAGCTTCGGTCAGCCCACGGTGCAGCCAATGCGACAGTGGCCCGGCCTCCAGGCCACTCGCAGCGATGCTGCCGTCAAGTTCATCAAACCAGCGCGCCAGAACTACGGGTTCACTTTCAGTCTCTGCTTCGTTGATAATCTGGCCGTGTTCGCTGATCACGCAAATAGAGGTCTTCGCAAGCGATACATCCAGTCCAACAAATGATTTCATCCCGTCATCCTCCATGTGGGCTCAATACGGGAATGGCGACAGCGCGGTGCTGATCTGGCAAGTGGCAACGGTCGTGCGTGACGCAGGCCCCGTTACAGCATCCCACAACCAAAAAATGACGGTCGCGGCAAGGCATATGGCGGACAGGAACAAGTCACCGCACCTGTCATAGCGCGTCGCGATACGGCACCAGTCTTTCAATCTGGCAAACAGATTCTCGATGCGATGGCTCTGACGATATAGCTTGGTGTCATGTTCAGCCGGGTTTCTTCGACCACGTCGCGCCAGTATGCAGGCCTCGGTGCCGCGTTCGGCAAGCGCCTCACGGAACCTGTCTGCATCATACCCTTTGTCTGCCAAGAGTGATTTGGCTCGTGGAAGGCTGCCCAGCAACACCATAGCACCCTTTGCATCGCTCATCTGGCCGGATGAGAGGAAGAACGTCAGTGGCCATCCACGTCTGTCGCAGACCGTGTGCAGTTTGCTGTTCAAACCGCCCTTTGTGCGACCGATGGCACGCGTTCGAGCCCCCCTTTTGAGAGGCTTGACGCTGTTCGGTGTGCCTTCAGGTGAGTGCTGTCGATCATGATGGTTTCACCATCCTGTCCTGGCTGAGCCAGTTCCCTAAAGATACGGGCAAAGATACCCATGCGAGACCATCTCACAAAACGATTTTAGAGCGTCTTGTGCGACCCATGATCCGCCGGAGCGTCTCGCCACCGAAGGCCGTTTCGAATGACATGGATGATACCGCTAAGCACCATTCGGTCGTCGGATCGTCCACCCCCGCGAGGTTTCGGGAAAAGGTGTTTGATGCGGTTCACGTGGTCTGACTTGAGCCAAAACAGATGCGACACGTGCGTTCCTCCCATCGCCCTTGAATCACGGGCTCACACCGGTTGGAACCGCCATATCGAACGTCAAGAATGACGACTTTTCCACCGTCTGACGGAAGGGGCAGCCGTTAGCAAAACACAGCGCCAATTTCCAACGTCCGCATTCGGTTGGAGATCATTTAACGGAGAGTAGAGCGCTAATCCCCTGCTCGATGCGTCCTGCGACAGGCTCCGCAAGCGGGATCGAACGCAGGAAATATTCTGGGTCGACCCCGGCCTCGAAGAATGCCGCCAGAGCCTTTTTCCCCATATCTATTCGCCCGGCCATTGCATGCATGGCGGCAATCAGCATCCAGTCGTACAGATTGTCACGGCCATCCACCTCGCTGATCATATCCGAGGCCACCTCGTATTCGCCCCGCATGAAGGGATCGAGCGCACAAGGGATGTTGATCCAGATTGGCAGTAGCGGGTTGTGTTCTCTTGCGCCTTCGATCATGGCTGTCGCTTCTTGCGTGTCCCCGATTGCGGCGAGCCAACCTCCCACCATCGCAGTCAACAACGTGGCATTCGGGTTCGCCTCGATAGCGCGCTCTATCAGGTTGGCGTACCGGGTGTTCTCACCGTGAAATCGCGCGAAACTCGCAGCGGCGTAGAGAGCTTCCTGACAGTTAGGTGCCAACGCGATGGCCGTTTCTGCATGGCTCCTTCCATCGGAGACAACATCTTCCGCAGACCGGGCGCCCAAAGCTGCTTCCTCGATTAGTGCAATGGCCTTGAGCGCGTGGGCCAACCCGCTCGAAGGATTGTCGCGTAGCGCGGTGTCGATGAGGTCACTGAACTCTTCGAGACTGGATCGGCGTGAAGTCCGCATGTGTGCATGAAACGCCAGAAGGGCCTCAAAGACACCTGCATCTTCCGCACGCCTCCCGGAGTATTGCGCATTGAGATCTTCGGCGACTGCGCCGTAGGCGTCCGCCATACGGGTCGCGCATTGCCGTGCAATTTGTTCCTGCACATCGAAGGGATCTTCTGAATCTCCGGAAACGCGAAACCTGTCGGACCAGACTAAAGCTTTTCCAGGGTTTCGGTCGAGTTGAACTGACACACGCAGGCTCCCACCAGCCTCCCGGACATTGCCTCTCAAGATGTAGTCTGAACTCTCTATCAGTTCTTGTTGCCCCACCTCCCGCGTTGAGTGGTCGGTGTGCCAACCTGACAACACTTTGATCTGGCCAAAGCGGGCGAGCTCGAGCGCGATCTCTTCAGGCAACCCTTCTCGGAAAATCAGGGCTTTTTCGGAGTCCGCACCTTCAAACTGCAAGATTGCGAGTGTTGGTAGTCCACGCGGGATGCTTTTTTGGATTTTGCTTTCCTCTACCGCGCGCCGCACGAACTGCGGGCGATACCTGCCCTTCGGAACGGTGATTATGATCTCGTCGGCGACACCAGCTGTCAGGTAGTAGTGTTCAATTGCCTTGCGCAGCTTGATCGCTTCGATTCGGACAATGGAGTCATTGTTTGAGTCAAAATCGGCGCCGCGTCCGAATATATCCATCGCGAGAGCAGTACCCTTGAGGAACTCGCCCCGACCCTCAAGCTCTTCGTTTACAATGTGGGCGAGGAATTTCTGTATCCTTGGGCCAGCCGTAAAGTCAGGCGATGCCAGGATTTTCTCAAGCTGTTGGGCTATCTCTTCGTTGCTCGGTTGGTCTCTCATGGTCAGCCTCTGTAGCTTCAACCCCTAAACTCTAAGCCGCAAGCCCGCGCTTGCAACCTGTTTGCAAAATTGCTCCCCATCGGGTGGATCGGTTGGCGTTCGGCGCTGATCGCCCAACTGTTGTTAACAGTTGTCGACGTCCCGCTTCATCACACCGTTGGCTAAGTCCCAATCATCGAAAACGCGGACAGATCCGCAAAAGCCGAAGGGAAACAGAAAGATGAAAGCCTCCAGCACCAAGAACCGCTCCTGGACCTCCACCGCCATCACCGCCATCCTGGCTGCCACTGTGACCACCACTGCCGTCACAGCCAATGCTTGTTCGCGCTTCGTTGCCGACACGGACCATGGCACAATCGTGACCCGTTCGCTGGACTGGGGCGGCAGCCGTCTTGGCGCCTATGCCCGTGTCCACCCGGAGGGCGAAGCCCGCGCTTCCTCTGATGTTGCCGAATACGCCAACGTAAAGGAATGGACCGTCAAGTATCACACGGTTGCCATGGAAGAGCACGAGACATTCCACGGTGTCACCGCCGAGGCAATCAACGACCAGGGCCTGAGCGCCATGGGCCTTTACATGAACGACTCCAAACCCTTCGTTACCGAGCATAAGGATAGTGGTGCGCCAGCGGTCAACATGGCAGACCTGACGACATTCATCGCCGAGAACTACGCCACCGTGGCCGAGGTCGTCGCCGGACACGAAGCGGGTGAGTTCCAGATCGCATGGGGCAGCAAAATGCGCGGCAGCGACAGCTACCACGGCGTGCACTTCTCGGCGGTCGACAAAAGCGGCCATATTGCACTCTTCCAGCTCAACGAAGGTGGCTTGGAGGTCGTCTACACCGGCGATACCGACAGCGATCTGCGGGTCATGGTCAACAGCCCGCTCCAGCAGGACCAGCGCGAGTACGCCGCCCAATTTGATCTTGCAAACAATCCGTCGGGGCAAGGCATCCCTGCCGACATCGGGTCGGCCAACCGCAATGTCCGGATGCTCTGGACGTCAATGAACCAGGATTACAGCGATCTGAACTACGCCGAAACGCTGGGCCGCATCCAGCAGGCCTTCGATTACTCGGTGACCGTGCCCTTGAACATCCAGGACCCGCAGGACAACGGCGCAGGCGATGACTACCCCACCTGGGTAAGCTTCCAGTACAACTTGGACAATGGGGATATTCGCACCCGCGCCATGGATACGGCTCAGACGATCACTTTCAACATTGAGGACACGAAGGCCTTCGACGGTCCTGTCTGCGCCGACCTCATCCAGCAGGCCAATGATGGCAATGGCGACGTAAAATGGGGGACCTGCAACGCGAACTCCTGAAACCTAGACCGACCCCTCCAAGTATCACATGACAACCGCCGCTCCGGAAATCCGGGGCGGCGAAACATTGCGAGCCTAAATCCCCTGAACCAAGGCAGACCTGTGCCCGAATTGAAAAGTTGCAGCTCCGCGCAGCCAGCCGATCACTTTATGCGAGCGAGGTTTGTTGGTCCTGAGCCTTCTGTATCTCGAGTTTGCTAACTTAACCCCCGTCAGCAACCTTTGCCGAGGTTACTGACGGGGCGGTGAATGGCGTCTGAGCCTTGTGGCATGACCACGTTTCCTAGCGAGCCAGCACCGTCTCTCGTCATCGTCTCGAACAGTTGAATGCGGCCGGTCTGGACCGCGGAGCAGAAGGAAGAGGGTATGAACAAAGTATCACACGAACAGATCATCGGCATAGACGTCAGCCGCGATTGGCTTGACGTTCATTGTCTGCCGGACATTCGTAGGTTGCGGCTCCCGAACAGCGATGAGGGCCACGCGCAGCTTGTTGGTCTGGCACAATCAACGCACGCGCTTGTTTGTTTCGAGGCGACTGGAGGGCAGGAATGGCGTCTGTGGACCGCGCTGGATGCAGCCGGTATCGCGACTCGGCAGTTGCCGCCAGCTCAGATCAAAGCCTTCGCTGCCAGCCATGGCACACGCGCCAAGACGGATCGGATCGACGCGGAACTCATTGCGCGATTCATGGCATTTCGACCAGACGCAGGGCGCGAACTGCCACATGGGAAATTGCGCCTTCTCAGAGCCTTGGCATCAAAGCGTGCGCAACTTGTCGAGACGCGCAAGAGACTTCTGGCGCAGATCAAGGCGCATGAGAAGTTGGGAACGGATGGGATATTCACTGAAGTTGATGCTAAGCTGAGGGCGCTGTTGGATCGACAGATCGGTAAATTGGAAGACCAGATTGCGCAGACCATCGCCGCAGATCAGGGCCTTGCACAAACCGCTGGTATCTTGCGTTCTGCCCCCGGGATCGGCCCCGTTGCCAGCACTATGCTGATCGCGGAAATGCCAGAACTGGGCCAACTCTCGGGAGAACAAGCTGCTGCGCTCACGGGCCTGGCTCCCATTGCTCACAACAGCGGTGCGATGCGCGGCAAGCGCGCCATTGGTGGCGGACGGCGACAGGTACGACACATCATGTTCCAGGCTGCTCTCGTCGCGAGTCATCACAATCCGCATCTCAAGATCTTCGCAGATCGTTTGCGCGACCCGGGCAAGCCACACAAAGTCATCATCACAGCAGTCGCCAGAAAGCTCGTCACAATCGCAAACGCACTCCTCAAATCTCGGCAAAACTGGTCGGCTCAGACCCCCTGAGAAATACAGTTGCTAATGATTTCGTTCAATCAGTGCTGTCAGACGAATTCGAACCAGTCTCAGTTTGCCGCGGAAACCGCGAACCTATCCGGAACAAAGCTGACGCCACTCGCTAAGAGCGGCGGCGCGGGTCAG
>NZ_JBQFTL010000010.1:0-11425 GCF_056538625.1 Ruegeria sp. BF8
TGACCCGCGCCGCCGCTCTTAGCGAGTGGCGTCAGCTTTGTTCCGGATAGGTTCGCGGTTTCCGCGGCAAACTGAGACTGGTTCGAATTCGTCTGACAGCACCAGTAAATCGGCCTGGGTTCTTTCGCGGGCTTCATGAAAGTCTCGTATTGGTACTTACTCAATGGCTACAACACAGGTGCGTGGCTGCCACTTCCAGCTTGCAGCTGCATTTGGCGTGATCTAATCGCCTTATTCGGCCGATTGTCACCAAGTGTCGTCAGAACCTTCCTGGATAAAGACTCACCATGTTCTGAACGTCAAGCTCACTCGAAAACGCATCGGGATTACTCCAGATCACGTCATTAATATAGTCGCGTTCAGCGTGAAAATCGTCAGCTGTAGGCCGCGGCTTCCGGGCTTCGGGGAAGCCTCTCTTGGTCCTACCGAACAGTCCACCAAATACGGTCCAGATGCTGGGTGACATTGTATGGGAAGCCATCTCATGGTCCTTTCCGAGTTGCTTGCGCTGTCGCAACAACAGTAACTGTTCACCTGTTTTTCTGGTATCCGGCACAAAATTGTGCTGTTCTACAAAAATGAAGAACGGGTTCCGAAATTGGTCGGATATTCGTGTGTTCCTCTCTGTCTTGAGAGAAGGATCGACGCTTGCGGCCTCCAGAAAGCTAAAGGTCTCCCAACCAACGGTCGCCCGACGCATTGATGTTCTCGAAAGAGAAACAGGCTTGACGCTGTTTGAGCGTGGTACGCACGGGTTCAAACCGACCCCAGAAGCCCTTCGCCTCGTTCCCCTCGCCGAAGCAATCGAGGCTTCAGTCCTCGAATTTACCGATTGCGCGAAGGAATTGACGTCGACACAACCCATCCGTATCACCGCTTATTCGGCAAACTTCTCCGCACGCATGATCGAAATCGTAAACGAGTTTTCCGCCGACAATCAGGATGTCGCATTCGAGTTTTTGTCCAGCGTTCGGGCGCTGGACCTGATGGCGGGCGAGGCCGACATTGCTTTGCGCCTTGCAAGAACCGATCCCGATCCTGACCTGATCTGTCGTAAGATCAGCACGGCCCGCTGGTCTTTGTTCGGCAGCAAAAATTACGCGGACAAATTTGGCTTACCGGGGTCAACGAATGATCTGGCCGGGCATCAGTTTGTTACCTTTCAGCGGGACGATGTACCGAATGTATTCCACGAATGGTTGACCAATCACGTGGCACCGGAACAGATCGTTATGTCTTTCACTGAACTCGAGCTTATGCATGCGGCAATCAGATCAGGGCAAGGCCTTGGTATCAGCAATGTCAAGCTGGTGGAAACAGACATGTCTTTCATCCGATGTTTCGACGAAATCCCTGAACTTGCGGTGCCGCACCTAATGCTCATTTCGCCGGAAGCCTATCGTCGGCCAGAGGTTAAAGCCTTCGTTAAGTTCTTCGCACCTCGCTATGCGGCAATCTACAAGTAGTTATTTAGGCAAAAAGGATTGAGAACACGCGAACAAACTAGTTTGCATGTACGCCACGACCGCAGCAATAGAAGCCTTATGTGGCGAGCCCAAGGATACTCTTGAAGATGACAATGGGAGATCAAATTGATCGCCGCGCCCCAGTCGCTGCAAACCGCCTTAACTCCGACATGCCATCACGTGGTGCATGACCAGGTTAAGAACTTCAACATCGTTCTGGTTAAATGTCTGGTATCGGAATTTGACCGTTCCCCGGTCTGGCTTCGAACGTGACGGTGTAATTGCCTCAACCGTAACGCGCACGCTGATCGTGTCACCGGAATACACCGGAGCCAGCCACCGTACCTCGTCCATACCATGTCCACCCAGATTGGTTCCGGTAAGTACACCAGTGTCGCGGAACAACCTGAAAGTAAGCGCTATTGTCTGAAATCCACTGGCTATGTGACCGCCGAAAATCGACTCTGCGGCAGCCACTTTGTTAACGTGGAAGGGCTGCGGGTCATGAACCAGTGCGAAGTCAATAATCGCTCCCTCGGTCAGCGTAACGCCTCCGGTTTCGAAGGTTTCGCCAACCGACAAATCGTCGATGTATTTTCCGCTAGGCATGGCAAAAGTATAGTTTGATGCAGACTCAACCGTCAACGCGGAGCCAGGCTCGGCCGCCACTAATGCCGCATTCTCTTTCGACCATGGCAAAGATCGTAATGGAGAACTAAGTCAGTGGTCGTTGACCTATGCCGCGGCGACGGTCTTGTCAGAAGAACTTGTCTTGAGGCAGGCAGGACGGTTGCGTAGCTTTTGCCCATGACCAAACCTGCCTCTTTCAAGTACTTCAAAACCAGTCCCGAGGTCATCCGCCTTGCGGTGATGCTGTACATCCGTTTCCCGCTCTCGCTTCGAAATGTCGAAGATCTCCTGCATGAACGTGGGATCGATGTAAGCCATGAGACAGTCCGCTATTGGTGGAATAGGTTCGGCCCGATGTTCGCCGCTGAGATCCGACGGAAGCGTGTGCAGCAACTCCGAACCTTTTCAAAATGGAAGTGGCACGTGGACGAGGTCTTTGTGAAAGTGAATGGCAAACGGCATTATCTTTGGCGCGCTGTGGATGACGAAGGCGAGGTGCTGGAAGCAGTTGTAACAAAGCGCCGTAACAAAGCTGCTGCACTGAAATTTCTCAAGAAATTGATGAAGCGGCACGGTTGCGCCAAGGAGGTCGTCACAGATCGCTTCGCTTCATACAAGGCTGCGCTCAGAGAAATAGGCGCGCTCGAAAAACAACAGACGGGCAGGTGGCTCAACAACCGTGTTGAGAATTCACACCTGCCGTTTCGACGACGCGAACGCGCGATGCAGCGTTTCAAGCGCATGCGAAGTCTACAGAAATTCGCCTCCGTCCATTCCTCCGTCTACAATCACTTCAACCAAGAAAGATCGCTAGCCAGTCGAGACACCTTCAAGCTGACCCGCGCCGCCGCTCTTAGCGAGTGGCGTCAGCTTTGTTCGGGATAGGTTCGCGGTTTCCGCGGCAAACTGAGACTGGTTCGAATTCGTCTGACAGCACCTGACAGCCTGTCAATGACATCATGCTAGATTCTGTTGGAAATCAATACGCGAACATCAAACGTAGAGGTCTATAGGCTCGCCAATCCAGACCAAACTTTGCGACATATCCCAGTTCGAACGTTGTCACTTCTTATCCGAACAGTAATGCACCCGTCTTCTATTCACCAACAAATACGTGAGCTTCTGACAGGCCCTCGGTGACGGCTTCGACAAGAACCGCATTCATTCTATGCGATTCCAGCCATGCTTTCGGGTCCTCGTAGAGAAGCGGGTCAAGTTCGGACAATCTAGCTAGTGCATCTCGCGCGGCGGCTTCATTGGAAAGGTTGCTGTGAGCGATCGCAAGCAATGCCTGGCCAAAGGACCAACCATCAGCGGAGGCATGCTCTGCATCAATGACCAATTCCTCCCATTCCTCCTTGATCAGATGGTCCGCGGCCAGCAGGTGAAAGTAGAACGGCGGTGGCGCAACAGAGCGATCAATCGCACGATGCATAATGGGAACTCCCTCGTCGAAGCGGCCAGCAATACCGTAACGGATCGCAAGATTGGCCAGCGCGGCTGGATCGTTGGGGTTAACTTCCACGGCCCTTCGCGCAAACTCGATCGAGCGCTCCATATCACCCGCGTATTGCTCAACATGGGACATCGCCTGAAGCGCGTCTGTATCTTGCGGGTCCAAGTCGATCGCACGGGCTGCTGCTTGTTTGGCAAGGGCAAAAGCCGCGTCTCTTGAAAGCTCCTTCTCATGACCGAACCGGGCGGCATCGTTGCGCAGGTAGGCCAGCATTGCCCATGCCCGAACGTATTCCGGATCCTCGCGAACGGTCGCTTCGAGACAATCCCTCGCCGCCTGATATTGATCCCGATGGTAGGTTCTCCGGTATATTTGCGCACTTGCGACACACGCAAAGCCGCGCAGAGTTGGGTCGTTTCGATCAACGAGCCTTTCAGCACGTACATCGCGGAGTGCGTAGCCGTATTGCTGTCCTATTGTCGAAGCGACCAGTGACGAAATCGAGTCCTGAATATCTGTAATGCTCTGGCCATTGGTGCCTTCGGTATGTCGTTCGCTCCACAAGACTTCGAAATCAGCGCGCCGTACAAGATTCGTCCGGACTTGCAACTCGTCGCCGTCGCGCCAAACGTCACCGGTCACCACAAATTCAACTGCTGGTGTGCGGTTTGCGTTCGAGGCGGACCCCGAGCCGCGCGCGACTGGCTCAGATGCAAGATGCACGGCAAGATCCGGGAACCGGATCAAATCCGCAGCAAGCTCATTCGTCAAACCCGAAGCGACAAGCGAAACAAGAGCATCATCAGTTCGAGGTTCAAAATGCTCGACCAGAATGGAGACTTTATTGACGGTTCCCCTGGCCTCGGTTGGTGCACGACCTTCCAGCCGTCCATGCCAGAGCCCAAGCCCGACCAGGACAGCCGTGCATATGACCACCAGCGACGCGAGTCCGATGTAGCGCCCGGTGCGCGGCGTCGCCTCGTGCTTCTGGTCGCCAGTGGATTTCTCGTTAGAAGGATCTCCTTCGTGCGCCATCGGCTCCTGCGGAGTGAATTTCGGGACATAGTGACCTTTTGGAATGCTGATGCGGATCGGATCATCCCTGCCGTGCCCCGCATAGTAGTTGTCGAGATCCCTGCGCAGCTTTCTGGCTTCCAGCCGCACGATTGGGTCGGATTGTTGGTCGAAATCGGAACCGCGCCCGAAAACCGCCATCGCAATGGTCGTCGCCTTTAGTTCGGTGTCCCGGCCCGCCAAGGCCTCCTCGACAATAAATGTTAGCATCTCACGACGCCGGGTGCTGGACTGCAGATCACTGCAGTCAAGTATCCGCGCGAGTTGCCGGCGTATGTCCCCTTCAGACAACTCCAAACTTCCCGGCGGGTGACTTCTGCTCACTTCGTTTCTCTCACGTGAAGAATACTCGATGCCACGGAAACGTAACACGAAGGAGGCGCATGGCAACGTGCGTTCCGCGCGGCAATATGACCGTAAATTACATGTAGCAACGTTCAACTCGCCACGATTTGATGCTGTGATCCAGCAGGAGCACAACGAATGATGGACGCGCTGCTGGAACGATTGATCGAAAGACATCCCGAAGAAGCTGAACAAATCGCGCTTCAGTTCCGAAACAATCCAGTTTTCCGGTCAATCTGCGAAGAAATGGAAATTGCCGAACAAGCGATGGGGCGTTGGAAAGATGTTCCTGCGCGCGCGGCAGAATATGAAGAGATTTTCAATGGGGTGAGTTCGGAATTCCGGGCCTGCCTTGCGCACCGGGGTCAGCATGCACAAAAAGGCTGACACGGCGGTGCGCCAAAATTCGATGGAGATGGGGCAAGTGGGCACCTTGGAAAATAAGTCATGCAATCGCACCGAAGGGGCATCGCTTTCGTCTGGCCTTTGCAAATACGTAGCCTTGGCAGGGTTTTTGATCACCGCCGTTGCACTCCCTGCCAAAGCTCAGGAAGATCTCAGCGAGATCAACAATGGCACCAATCCAACGCTGCTCACGACGCAGTTTGGGATTCAGTATCAGTTCAACCAGATCAATTCCGACCTGAATACCGGCCTGTTCGAGGCCTTCTATACGCAGCCTTTTGGTGAAGGCGGCAAACGGGCATTCCGGATCACCGTGCCTGGATCGGACAGCCCGTTCAACGCAAACCCAATCTACGGCGGAAAGCCTGGAGTTGAATTCACGCTGGGCGACATCAGCGTTACCTACATTGACGTTTTTTACCTTACCGAGAAAAACGGGGCCGCTTTCACTTTTGAACTGTTCCTGGACACAGCAGAAACCGAAGCCGCCGGCTATGGGCAATTTGCCGGTGAAACCTCGGCCTTCTACGCGTGGTTTCTCAACAACGGAGCAATTTTCGCCCCGGCCTGGGTTCAGACATTCGGACTGGAGGGCGGAAATGATCAAGGTCAGAATGTGAACACGACCACGATCGACTTCTACTATGTTCCCAAGCTGAAAAATCCGCGTTTCTACCTGACCTTCGATCCGGCCATCATCCACGATTGGGAAACGGACGCGACGTTCGGCAGCCTACAGGTGACCGCGGGCATGCTGACGGGCAAGGCATTTGGCGGTGACGGTCAAGTGTTCATCAAGCCTGGCATTCTGTTTGGCGGCGACAGGCCGGCAGAGTGGTCTGTCCAGGTTGGATACAAGGTGCTGAACTTCTGATGCGGGCGATGTCGCTGTTGACTTCTTGGGTCTGTTCACGCCCTCATGTGACTGAACATTTCAGTGCCATGGGAGCACAAGAAAGCCCAGCGGGTCCACTCACCGCGATCCGCAATTTTTGAAAACCCAGGCTGCGCAACCAAAAACAGTTTTGCGCGACCAAAACCAAATTCATTCATCGTTTGAAAATGAGGATGTACATCATGACCAACAGAACGCTCACCTATCTGCTCTGCACGACGCTCGCCGCAACTCCAGTCAGCGTTCTGGCGCATGAGGCCAACCATGAGGTCGTCCCGGCCGGTGTCGTCGGTGAAATTGAAACCACCAACGTAAAGATGAAATTCGACAATGTGCTGATCAGGGGGGCACAGGTCTTCAACGGGTGTGACGAAGAGCTCGCGGATGTTGACGTTCTGGTTTCCGGTCAGTTGATCTCTGCCATTGGTTCCGATCTTGAGGCACCCGAAGGCGCTTTCGAGATCGATGCCGAGGGCTACACGCTGATCCCCGGCCTGATCGACGCGCATTGGCATGGGGTCTTTGCTGAAGCGACGATTGCGCAACTGGCCCTGACGGGCGAGGGCTACTGGAACCTTCTGGCCGCCAAGGCCCAGAACAACGCGCTGTCGCGCGGGTTCACAACAGTGCGTGACGTGGCCGGACCGATGTTCGACATTGCGCGCGCAACCAACGAGGGGCTGATCGACGGGCCGCGGGTCTTTCCATCCGGGCCAGCCTTGTCAATCACCGCCGGCCACCAGGATTTCCGCATCACCCGGGACGTGCCAACTCCGCTGGGTGAGTTGCACTCTTTCGAAGAAGGCAACATGTTCTATCTCGCGGATGGCGTTCCGGCGGTTCTGAAGCGCGTCAGGGAAAACCTGATGCAGGGGGCCACCCATATCAAATTGATGGCAGGTGGCGGCGTGACATCGTCCTATGACCCGATCCATGTCATCCAGTTCACCGACGAGGAATTCCAGGCCGCCGTCGAGGCGACCGAAGCCTGGGGCACCTATGTGACGACCCATGCGATCAATGATGAAGCGGTTCGGCACTCAGTCGAGAATGGCGCGCGCAGCGTCGAACACGGCCACATGGCCACCCGTGAGACCCTGCAGATGATGAAGGACAAGGACGTCTGGCTCAGCATGCAGCCGTTCATGGATGATGAAGACGCACCGGCTCTGAACGAGTTCCAGAAGGCCAAGTACAAGTTTGTCACCGATGGCACCGACTTCGTCTACAAGACCGCCAAGGAACTGGGTATGAAGATCGCCTTCGGCACCGATACGCTGTTCAGCGCGGACCTCGCGAAACGCCAGGGCGCGGTGCTGGCCAAGATGGAACGTTGGTTCACGCCGTATGAAACGCTGAAAATGGCAACTTGCGACAATGCCGAACTGCTGAAGATGTCGCAAAAAGTGACCCCTTATCCGCTCGGCCCGCTCGGCGTGATCGAGGAAGGCGCCTATGCGGACATGATCCTCGTCAACGGCAATCCTCTGGAGGATCTGCAGTTGATCGGCGATGCCAAGGCGAACTTCGGCATGATCATGAAGGACGGCACCATCTACAAGTTCGACATGGAGTGACCGGTCATGCGTGGCCGAACGCTGACTACCTTTGCTTTCGTCCTCGCGGCTTCGGTCGCGGGGGCGCAGGAGTACGACCTTGTGATCCTGAACGGTCGCGTCATGGACCCCGAGACCAATCTGGATGCAATCCGCAACGTGGGCATCAGCGGTGGGCATATCGCGATTGTGACCGAGGCTGAAATATCCGGATCCGAGACGATCGACGCCACGGGTCACGTCGTTGCACCGGGATTCATCGACATGCACAACCATGTCGGAGGGTTGCCATTCGGCCAAAAGCAAGCACTTCGTGACGGCGTAACAACCCAGCTGGAGCTGGAGTCCGGAGCCTATCCCGTGCCGCTCTACTACGAGCGGCTCGAGGGCAAATCGAAGACCAACTTCGGTGCCAGCGTTTCCCTGCTGGGCATTCGAGAAACAGTGATGAACCCGATCTACATCAGTCTCACGGGTTCTTACATTCTGGATGCCGGCATCACGGAAGCCGGCATCAACTTGGCTGGACTGCAGTCCAAGCCCGATGATGAACAAATCGACGAAATCGTCCGGTTGTTGGAGGATGGGCTGAAGCAAGGCGCCTTGGGCTTTGGGAACCCCGTCGGATATGCCACCGAGAACCTCACGTCTCAGGAGATGGTCGAAATGCATCGTCTGGCTGGAGACTACGGGTCCTTCAGCGTTATGCACGGCCGGTTCTCAAGCAACGAACCGCCAACGACCGGGATCATGTCGGTTCAGGAAACGCTCTCCAGCATCGCGATCTATGGGGGTGGGCTTTATGTCAGCCATATTCATCAAAAGGCGCTCGCAAACACTCCCTATGCGTTGAAAATGCTCGAAGACGCCCGCGCCTCTGGTATTGACGTGGTTTCTGCGATCTACCCTTACAATTTCGGGGCATCCGTCGTCAGTGCCGACTATCTGCGGCCTTCGAATTATGGGCCCAACATGGGCCGTGGCTACGAAGACATTACCGAACAGGCAACTATGCAACCGTTGACGAAAGAGCGGTACGAGGAGTTGATCGCGTCAGAACCAACCGCGCCGATCTTGTTTCTGGGTGTTGAAGAAGATGTGATGCTCGATGCCTTGGCTGATCCCAACACCCTGGTCGAAAGTGATGCCTTCACTTCGATCATCTCGGCCACTGGAGAGACCGCCGTAGGTTGGGACGCCGCGTACGATGAAGTGCAGGCGCACCCGCGCGCCGCAGGATCGCACGCCAAGGTGCTTCGGTTGGTTCGGGAGGAAGACCTTATGCCGCTTATGCTGGCGATCTCGAAGATGACCTACATGCCAGCCAGCTTTATGGAACGAAATGGCGTAGATCAAATGGAGGGCAAAGGCCGCCTTCAGGAAGGTGCAGACGCGGACATTGCAATCTTTGACCCCGAGACAGTGACGGACAGGGCGACAAAGGAGAAGGGCGGATTGGCGTCTGAGGGTATCCCATTCGTCGTGGTAAACGGAAAGACTGTCGTGAAAGAATCGCAGGTCGTCATGGACGTTTTCCCGGGCCAGCCCATCCGAAACGAGATCGTGGAATGAACCGCCGCTCTGCCACGACTTCACTTGAGAGACTGGGTCGCCGCGATAGATGAATTTTGACATGGAGGCACCCGCTATGGACGCGCAAGAAGTCATCGCCTTTTTCGGGCGCTCAATGCTTCTGCTGTTGCTTGCGCTGGGGCTGCACCCTTCGACCGCGCTGGCCGATGCACCAGCGCACGTGGTGTGGGGTGATCTGGCGTCGTCAGCAGCCTCCTACGAGGATCCGTTCCTGGAGATGTCCTACAAGCAAAAGGATGATCTGCGGACGATCCTTGATGCCGCGCGCCGCGTGGATGATGCCGAACTCGGCCAGCGGGCACAGGAGGCCCGTGTGCGGCTGCGCGACCAAGGCTATGACGCGGACGAGCTTTTGACCCAGCGCCTTGTGGTGATGGAGAAACGGCGCGAAGAGGCGACCGGCGTAACCGGGCAGTATCTCGGGCGCGAAGTTTCGCTTGATGGATACGTCCTGCCGCTGCGCGGGGATAACGGGCGCGTATTCAGTTTTCTGCTGGTGCCGTGGGTGGGGGCCTGCATTCACACGCCGCCACCGCCGCCCAACCAGATGGTTCGTGTCGATGTACCGCAAGGGATTGAGATAGACGAAGCGTTTCACGCAATTCGGTTGCGCGGCGTTCTGGAACATGAACCGTCTGTCAGCAATCTATTCCTCGTCGATGGGCAGAGGATGGTCGAAGCATCCTACTCATTGAAAGAGGCACAGATTTGGGGCGTACCGGGTGAAATCAAGGCGTCCGCCGCTGCGCCTGTTCAGGGAAATATCGTTGCGCGAACTCAGGTCTGGATCAGCAATCTCTTCACAACATCAATGACGTCGATGGATCAGGGCAAGTCGCTGGCGACGGTAGCGTTCGCTCTTCTTGTCGCGTTTCTTTATGGGGTCCTGCACACGCTTGGGCCGGGGCACGGCAAGGCCGTCGTGATTTCCTATTTCGTCGGTGAAGGGGGTAACCTGCGCCGCGGTGTTGGGATGGGGGTTCGCATCGCCATCGTACACGTGTTTTCGGCCGTTGCGGCTGTATTCCTGCTCGACCTTGCGATCCGGCAAACCACCGGCGGTGCACCCTCCGATTACCGGCTCATCCGGCTGGGCAGCTATGCGCTGATCATCGCCATTGGCCTTTGGATGCTTTGGAAAAGCCTTCGGACAATTCATGACCTCCGAAGAACGGCCTCGGTGACCCATGAACACGGTCCGCATCACACGCACCCGCATGACCACAACACCCACAGCGGCTGCGCTGCCTGCGCAATTGCCAAAAAATCGTCCAGCCGATCCGACGGATGGCTTGCGATAGCGGTGGGCATCGTTCCTTGTACCGGCGCCCTGATCGTAATGCTGTTCGGGTTTGCAAATGACCTTGTATGGCCTGCGATCGCCATGGTGGCCGCGATTTCGCTGGGCATGGCGATTTCCATGTCTCTGATCGGCGTGGCGGCCATTTGGGGGCGCGCGAAGGTTGCGCAGCGGATCGGTGCGAATGCAGCCACCCACCAACGCTTTGAAAGCGTTGCCCAAGTCGCCGGTGCGACCTGTGTGACCGTGGTCGGAGTACTTTTATTCGTCACTTCATGGAGTGCGCCCCTTCCGCCGCTTGCTTCCCAGACGGACGAGGCCGGGAAATCGCAAAGGACGAATCTATCTGTACTGATAGATTGAAAGCCAAGATGATGATCTTGAGGCATCTTTCATCATTGTTGATCGTCCAAGAAGAGCGATCTTGCTCTGGTTTCCACAAAGGCTTTGGGTGTCGCACTCGTTCGTTGGGTGAGAGCTCTTTTTTGACGACCTGTTCGGGGTGACAATGGTGTCGAGATACCTGACAACAGTCTTGGCGTTCGCCGTCATACTACTTAGCGTGTTTGGCGTTTTTGAGCGGCGGACTTTGGGATTTCAACGGTCTTGTCAGAAGAACTTGTCTTGAGGCAGGCAGGACGGTTGCGTAGCTTTTGCCCATGACCAAACCTGCCTCTTTCAAGTACTTCAAAACCAGTCCCGAGG
>NZ_JBQFTL010000011.1:2500-5941 GCF_056538625.1 Ruegeria sp. BF8
GATCGCCTTTAGTTACCAGCTGGGCGGTCGCGATTGATTTGATTACTAGCGCAGCTTTGGTTGTGTGCGGTCAAACGCACTCAAGTAGCCGAATAGGCGGTAGTGCCAATATCAAGTCTTTCTCTTTCTGGATCAAATCAAGCGCGAGAAGGGCGTTTGGTGAATGCCTTGGCAGCAAGAGGCGATGAAAGACGTGATACTCTGCGATAAGCCATGGGGAGCTGAGAATAAGCTTTGATCCATGGATCTCTGAATGGGGCAACCCACCTGAAAGCTTCATATTGTTATCTTTGATACTCAATATGGGGTTTAAACAGGTACTTAAGACCTGAATACATAGGGTTTTAAGGGCAAACCCGGGGAACTGAAACATCTAAGTACCCGGAGGAAAGGAAATCAATTGATACTCCCCTAGTAGCGGCGAGCGAACGGGGACCAGCCGAGCCGGATAAGTGAGAAGAACATGTTGGGAAGCATGGCCATAGCGGGTGACAGCCCCGTATTCGAAGCTTTGACGGACGTATTAAGTAGGGCGGAACACGTGAAATTCTGTCTGAAGATCGGAGGACCACCTTCGAAGGCTAAGTACTCCTTGCTGACCGATAGCGAACCAGTACCGTGAGGGAAAGGTGAAAAGCACCCCGACGAGGGGAGTGAAACAGTACCTGAAACCGAACGCCTACAATCAGTCGGAGGCTCCTAGCGAGCTGACGGCGTACCTTTTGTATAATGGGTCATCGACTTGGTCTCACGAGCAAGCTTAAGCCGTTAGGTGTAGGCGTAGCGAAAGCGAGTCTTAATAGGGCGTATGAGTTCGTGGGATCAGACCCGAAACCGAGTGATCTAGGCATGGCCAGGTTGAAGGTGCGGTAACACGCACTGGAGGACCGAACCCACATCCGTTGAAAAGGATCGGGATGAGCTGTGCCTAGGGGTGAAAGGCCAATCAAACTCGGAGATAGCTGGTTCTCTGCGAAATCTATTTAGGTAGAGCGTCATCCGAATACCCCGGGGGGTAGAGCACTGGATGGGTAATGGGGCCCCACAGGCTTACTGATCCTAACCAAACTCCGAATACCCGGGAGTACTAGATGGCAGACACACTGCGGATGCTAACGTCCGTAGTGGAGAGGGAAACAACCCTGACCTACAGCTAAGGCCCCCAATTCATGGCTAAGTGGGAAAGCAGGTGGGACGACCAAAACAACCAGGAGGTTGGCTTAGAAGCAGCCATCCTTTAAAGATAGCGTAACAGCTCACTGGTCTAAACAAGTTGTCCTGCGGCGAAGATGTAACGGGGCTCAAGCCATGAGCCGAAGCTTAGGATGCCGTAAGGCATGGTAGCAGAGCGTAGTGTGACATAGATCCATGCCTCCTTGATCCCTTCGGGGATATTGGAGGCGAGGATCTTTCGATGAAGCCGGGGCGTGAGCCATCCGGTGGAGAGATCACTAGTGAGAATGATGACATGAGTAGCGACAAAGAGTGTGAGAGACACTCTCGCCGAAAGTCCAAGGGTTCCTGCTTAAAGCTAATCTGAGCAGGGTAAGCCGGCCCCTAAGCCGAGGCCGAAAGGCGTAGGCGATGGGAACTAGGTTAATATTCCTAGGCCAGGAGGATGTGACGGATCACAGGTGTAGTTCAATCTTATCGGATTGATTGGGCTGCTGAGTGGTTCCTGGAAATAGCCCTCCATCAGACCGTACCCTAAACCGACACAGGTGGACTGGTAGAGCATACCAAGGCGCTTGAGAGAACGATGTTGAAGGAACTCGGCAAAATACCTCCGTAAGTTCGCGAGAAGGAGGCCCGGTTCCTAGGCAACTAGGGGCTGGGGGCACAAACCAGGGGGTGGCGACTGTTTATTAAAAACACAGGGCTCTGCGAAGTCGCAAGACGACGTATAGGGTCTGACGCCTGCCCGGTGCCTGAAGGTTAAAAGGAGAGGTGAGAGCCTTGAATTGAAGCCCAGGTAAACGGCGGCCGTAACTATAACGGTCCTAAGGTAGCGAAATTCCTTGTCGGGTAAGTTCCGACCTGCACGAATGGCGTAACGACTTCCCCGCTGTCTCCAACATCGACTCAGCGAAATTGAATTGCCTGTCAAGATGCAGGCTTCCCGCGGTTAGACGGAAAGACCCCGTGCACCTTTACTACAGCTTCGCACTGGCATCAGGACTGCAATGTGCAGGATAGGTGGTAGGCTTCGAAGCAGGGACGCCAGTTCCTGTGGAGCCTCCCTTGAGATACCACCCTTTGCATTCTTGATGTCTAACCGCGGTCCGTTATCCGGATCCGGGACCCTGCGTGGCGGGTAGTTTGACTGGGGCGGTCGCCTCCTAAAGCGTAACGGAGGCGCGCGAAGGTTGGCTCAGAGCGGTCGGAAATCGCTCGTTGAGTGCAATGGCAGAAGCCAGCCTGACTGCGAGACTGACAAGTCGAGCAGAGTCGAAAGACGGCCATAGTGATCCGGTGGTCCCGAGTGGAAGGGCCATCGCTCAACGGATAAAAGGTACGCCGGGGATAACAGGCTGATACTGCCCAAGAGTCCATATCGACGGCAGTGTTTGGCACCTCGATGTCGGCTCATCTCATCCTGGGGCTGGAGCAGGTCCCAAGGGTACGGCTGTTCGCCGTTTAAAGAGGTACGTGAGCTGGGTTTAGAACGTCGTGAGACAGTTCGGTCCCTATCTGCCGTGGGTGTAGGAGACTTGAGAGGAGTTGCCCCTAGTACGAGAGGACCGGGGTGAACGATCCACTGGTGGACCTGTTGTCGTGCCAACGGCAGTGCAGGGTAGCTATGATCGGACAGGATAACCGCTGAAGGCATCTAAGCGGGAAGCCCCCCTCAAAACAAGGTCTCCCTGAGGGCCGTGGAAGACCACCACGTCAATAGGCCGGAGATGTAAGCGCAGCAATGCGTTCAGTTGACCGGTACTAATCGCCCGATAGGCTTGATTTGATCCAGTAACAGAAAGACAAATCACCAAAAGCATACACTGACCTTGAGTTGGACAACGTTGATTGATGTGAAACCCCGCAAGGGGTGACACAACCGTGCGGGAACGCGCATTCGCAAGCGAATACGCCGCCTCCCGCGCTTCGCCTTTTTGCAAAGCAAAAAGAGCGACGGGGATTTTCCTCGGTTTGGTGGTCATAGCGCAAGTGAAACACCCGGTCCCATCCCGAACCCGGAAGTTAAGCACTGCAGCGCCAATGGTACTTGGGCTCAAGCCCCGGGAGAGTAGGTCACCGCCAAACCTAGAAAAATCCCCCCTCTCTAAAACGATCAAAAAACACGACAAGGTCGCAATCAGCCAAATAGGCAACAGACCAACCCAAAGTGTCGCGGGATGGAGCAGCCCGGTAGCTCGTCAGGCTCATAACCTGAAGGTCGCAGGTTCAAATCCTGCTCCCGCAACCAAATCCACAAAATCAAAA
>NZ_JBQFTL010000012.1:0-1136 GCF_056538625.1 Ruegeria sp. BF8
GCGCCTTACTCGATGATTTTGGACACGACGCCGGCGCCGACGGTGCGGCCGCCCTCGCGGATGGCGAAGCGCAGACCGTTTTCCATGGCGATCGGGGCGATCAGCTCAACGCCGAACGACACGTTGTCGCCGGGCATGACCATCTCGGTGCCTTCGGCCAGGGTCACGGTGCCGGTCACGTCAGTCGTACGGAAGTAGAACTGCGGACGGTAGTTCGCGAAGAACGGAGTGTGACGGCCGCCTTCTTCCTTGGTCAGGATGTAGGCTTCGGCTTCGAACTTGGTGTGCGGAGTCACCGAGCCCGGCTTACACAGGACCTGGCCACGCTCAACGCCGTCACGGTCAACGCCGCGCAGCAGGGCGCCGATGTTGTCGCCGGCTTCACCGCGGTCCAGCAGCTTGCGGAACATCTCGACACCGGTGCAGGTGGTCTTCTGCGTGTCGCGGATGCCGACGATTTCGATCTCGTCGCCAACGTTGATCACACCACGCTCGACACGACCGGTCACAACGGTACCGCGACCCGAGATCGAGAACACGTCTTCGATCGGCATCAGGAACGGCTGGTCAACAGCGCGCTCGGGGGTGTCGATGTACTCGTCAACGGCCGCCATCAGTTCGCGGATCTTGTTCTCGCCGATTTCCGGGTTGTTGCCTTCCATCGCGGCCAGAGCCGAACCTGCGATGATCGGAATGTCGTCGCCGGGGTAGTCGTAGCTGGACAGCAGTTCGCGAACTTCCATCTCAACCAGTTCCAGCAGCTCTTCGTCGTCAACCTGGTCAACCTTGTTCAGGAACACGACCATCTTCGGGATGCCAACCTGGCGGCCCAGCAGGATGTGCTCGCGGGTCTGCGGCATTGGGCCGTCAGCGGCGTTCACAACCAGGATCGCGCCGTCCATCTGCGCCGCACCGGTGATCATGTTCTTCACATAGTCAGCGTGGCCGGGGCAGTCGACATGCGCATAGTGGCGGTTGTCGGTCTCGTATTCCACGTGGGCGGTCGAGATGGTGATGCCGCGCGCTTTCTCTTCCGGCGCACCGTCAATCTGGTCATACGCCTTGAAGTCGCCGAAATACTTGGTGATTGCTGCGGTCAGCGTCGTCTTGCCGTGGTCAACGTGGCCAATCGTGCC